>NZ_JBHSDC010000002.1:0-725372 GCF_042651445.1 Parasediminibacterium paludis | reverse complement strand
TCCTTTTTTCAATATCCACACTTTGGGTATATTTGAAAAGCAATGGTAGTTTTTTCACAAACTCCCGTTGGTAGCCATTTTAAACAGACATCACAATCCAATTCAAATTCATAGAAAACTGTGACACGACTTTTATTACCAATCTTACTTCTACTTGGACATTTTGCTTTTGGGCAGACAAAAATAATTTTCAGTTATAGCAAGGGACACAGTTCTTGGAACAATCCAGGAGTTTATGGCAATAGTGAACAAATTGAATTTATAGCAACGAGTGACAGCAATTTTAGTTTGACACGATATTTTAAAGTTGCTTATTCAGCAGGCAAAGACGGTAAAACTTTCACAAAAGACACAAGTGAACTGCCCATAAACAAATATGGTGCAGTAAACAAACAATATTTTCAAAACTGGCTTGCTCAATTGAACACCCAAAAGGAAAATTATACTGAAAATTTTGTTAAGCCACGTTTAATAAAACCGACAAAAAGAGAAATTATTATCGTAGCTAAATCAATAGACAAGGAACTTTTCTTTGACAAAGACTTTAAAGAAAACAGAAAAGCGATAACTGAAAAAATCCAAAATTTCTATAAACTTGACTCTTTTCTCATCTTAACAAAACCAGACATTGAAAATTTAATGGTTGTTACAGATAACTGGCACAGACTTAGAATTCAAGTAGTTAATAACAATGATACAACAATTTATCAATGTCAGTTTTGGGTTCCGCTTGGACAGCCCATTTCTCGTTACGATCACAAAGACTTCAGTAACTCAAAAACTATATCAAATCTTGAAGCGAATACATCTGCTCAAGTTTTTTTGCCTAATGATTCTGAAACTTTCAAAATACTTGACATGAACAATATTAAAGAGCGATACATCAAATGGTGCTTAGAAAAATATTTTTATTGACGATAAAAACGGCTACCAACATTGGGTATTGCTGCGAGTTGGGCTTGACTAGCAAACATCAACTAATTGCAAATCCAAGCTGTGGTTTTGACTGGAGGAATAAGTATCAACTTGAGTTCTTAAAATCAATCTTATATTTTCAATCAGCAGCGGTTGTGGGCAGATGGAATACTAATTAGCTTCGCTGAACATTGTTTCCCAACCTGCATAAAGCCCTGCCCATTAGCGGTAAAGCAACCGCCAGTTCAAGTCAACTAATAAATTGAAACAAACTGTGCAAATCGATATTTCTAGTTGACAAAGAAAAATTAAATTTTATATTTTAACTATCGCCTTACTAAAGATAGCAAGACTTAGGACTTATTAAGAAACTGGGAATCATTACAACCAATTGTTTTCAAAATATTTCCACAAACAAGTGACAAGTCAAAATCAGCAAAATAAATAGAGAGTTTTGCGTTTATAATTGTTGAATGCTAATTAAACTAATAATATGACTGAAAAGCTTCTTGAATTACTTTTTTGTACTGTCGTGATATTTTTATTCTGATTGAATTTTAATAGTAAGTGGACAAATAGAAATTACGAAAAATTAAAATCAAATAATTTAAGTTGGTATTGGTTTAGGGTTTTTAAGATTTCTGAAACAAAAGAAAACTTCATAAAATTTCGTAGAAGGCTTAGTGTTTTTGGAATTATGATTACGGTAATAACAATTATTGTGACCTTACTAACATAAAATAGAAGACAAATGAAATGCACTACAGCCAACACGAACTGTGTATAGCTATTAAGTGGTTTAGCTAGTTGCGAATGCCCTACAAGGAAAATATGGGTAAGCAACAACGAAATACAACCACTACCCTACCAAAATGAAAAAGCCTTTTCAAAATGGAAGGGTATTTTTTAGAACAACATATTAGCAAAAAAAAATTAAAGCTTATTTAAGCATATTTCTTGGGCTTTTACCTGTTACTAATTACTTTTACTTTTGATGGCATGTTATTAGCCATTAATTATCGATTGCCTGCTAAATGAAACGATTTTAGCAAACCCCTACTAATATGCACTCTAACCTTAAGAAGGTAACAGCGGCTGGTCTGTTGGTTACTCTCGGAATTATCTTTGGCGACATTGGTACTTCACCACTTTATGTTTTTAAAGCCATCATGGGCGAAAGGCCTATTTCGGATGAGCTAGTTTATGGCGGTATATCCTGCGTTTTTTGGACGCTTACTTTACAAACCACTTTCAAATACATTTTGCTGACCTTGCAGGCAGATAATAAGGGCGAGGGCGGTATTTTTTCTTTATATGCTTTGGTGTGGCGTTATAGGCACTGGCTGTATTTTCCAGCTATTGTTGGTGCGGGCACCTTATTAGCCGATGGTATTATTACACCGCCTATTTCTGTGGCTTCGGCTATTGAGGGCTTAAATGGCGTTCATGGCTTAGAAGATATAATTGTGCCTGGTAATGCCTTAACCATTGGCATTGTTATCGGTATTATCTCTTTGCTATTCTTTTTCCAACAATTTGGAACCAAGGTGGTAGGTAGTGCTTTTGGGCCTATCATGTTTATATGGTTTAGCATGATTATGTTTTGGGGCATTATACAAATTTCGCACTATACGCCTATCCTAGCAGCTTTTAATCCCTATTATGCCATTCATTTATTAACCCATTATCCAAATGGTTTCTGGTTGTTAGGCGCTGTATTTTTATGTACTACTGGTGCCGAAGCTTTATACTCAGATCTAGGACATTGTGGTAAAAAGAATATTCAAGTAAGCTGGATTTTTGTAAAAATAGCGTTGATAGCCAACTATTTTGGTCAGGCTGCCTGGTTGTTAAACAGTGGTAAAACCCATTTAGATGGTTTAAATCCGTTTTACGAAATTATGCCACACTGGTTTTTATTGCCAGGTATCGTAATCGCTACAATGGCTACCATTATTGCGAGTCAGGCTTTAATTAGTGGCTCGTTTACACTCATCAGTGAGGCTGTAAGTATGAATTTTTGGCCGCGCATCACGATAAAATATCCTACCAATATTCGCGGGCAAATTTATATCCCAAGTATTAACTGGATATTGTGGGCAGGCTGTGTAGGTATGATGCTGTACTTTAAAGACTCTAGCAAAATGGAAGCCGCTTACGGCTTTTCTATTGTAGTGGCCATGCTTATGACTACCTGCTTAATGTTTTACTACATGAAGTTTGTAAAAAAATGGAGTGCTGCCTTATTGTTCATTATTCTAGCTGTATTCTTAACGGTAGAACTCTCTTTCTTTGTTACCAACGTGGCTAAAATTAAACAACGCTGGATGTTCTTAATATTTGAGATAACATTGGTATTTATTATGTATATCTGGTACAGAGCTAGAAAAATTACCAATCGTTTTTTACAATTCGAAAATTTACAGCCTTATATACCAGCATTAATTGATCTTAGTGTAAATAAAGACGAGCCTAAATATGCAACGCATTTGGTATACCTTACCAAGGCCAACAATAAAAAAGCCATTGAAAAACGTATATTAGAATCGCTACTTAGTAAGCGACCAAAACGTGCGGACGTATATTGGCTATTGCATATTGATAGAACCGATGAGCCATATACCATGGAATACACGGTAGATGAAATAGAACACGATAAAATAATTCGTGTAGACTTTAAGCTAGGCTTTAGAATTCAGCCAAGAATTAACTTGTTTTTCAAGATTGTTTTGGAAGAAATGCTTGAGCACCACGAACTACATTTAGACCCGAACAAGCCTGCGATAGCCTTAAACAAACACAATATTACAGGCGATATTCGTTATGTAATTATTCAGCGTTTCTTATCGGTAGAAAATGAATTTTCTTTGAACGAAGGCTTTATTCTTAATTCCTATTTTGCCATCAATGGCTTAGGCTTATCAGATAAGAAAGCTTTTGGTTTAGACGGTAGCGATACAGATATAGAAAAAACACCTTTGGTAATTGCTACCCCACAGCAAGTATCGTTAAAAAGGGTCACGCATTAAGTAAATAATTATTAAAATTGGTAAAAGACCATCCTAAAAGGATGGTCTTTTTGTTTTTATAGCCAATAGCTAACACCCTTTCAAAATGAAAATCTATTAATCAATTTGGAATACTTTTTTTAGGCTTAAGAAAGAAATGGCGTATCGCTTCATTTCTCTGAAACCCAATATCTATAGGCACTTCGCCTTTCACCATCTTCTTTTCCTAGCTATTGGCATTGCATTGGCGTATGGGTAATTAAAAATACAATCATGCAAAACAACCCAACCTATTCAACGAAAAAAATACAGCCATTTAAGCTACTAATTATTGGGTATTCACTCATAGCACTAGCGGGTATTATTTACAGAATTACAAACTAATCTATTATGCTGACCATCATTTTAATCGTAGCAGGCTTACTTGGCTTTGCCCTCTTTTACAAATCAATTGACTTTTTTGAAAACATTTAAATCAACACATCATGTTAGCCGTTTTTATCATTGCTATTCTTGTTTTCTTTTTTGTATGCTATGTGCTAGTAAAACCTGAGAAATTCTAGCAGCCCTACCTAAAAAAACTTCAACTTCCAAACCATAGATTATCATGAACACAGAAATTCTTGGCGTTATCGCCATGTTTATAGTATCAGTTGCCTTAGCAATCCCTTTGGGTAGATACATTGGCAAAGTGTACAGCGGCGATGCCACTAGGGCGGATGCCATTTTTAAACCTTTAGATACACTATTCTTTAAAATAAGTGGTATCAACCCAGATAAGGACATGAATTGGAAACAACATCTTGTAGCGTTGTTAACCATCAACTTTGTTTGGTTTTTACTATCCATGTTGGTATTAATGAATATGGGTTGGTTGCCTTTAAATCCAGATGGCAATCCATCTATGCCCGCAGACTTAGCATTTAATACCTCTATCAGTTTTATATCTAATACTAATTTACAACACTATAGCGGCGAAAGTGGCGTGTCTTACTTGGGTCAGTTGATATTGATGTTGTTTCAATTTATTTCTGCGGCTACAGGTATGGCTATTTGTGCCATGGTATTTATTGCCATGAAAGAGAAAACAACAGATAAACTTGGCAATTTCTATAACCTATTCATCAAATCATTAACGAGAATTCTATTGCCTTTGTCCATGATCGTAGCCGTGATACTGTTGTTTAACGGCACACCTATGACCTTTAAGGGTAAAGACCAATATATATCCATTCAGGGCGATACAGTAAATGTTAGTAGGGGCCCCGCCGCCGCCATGGTTGCTATCAAGCAGCTTGGCACTAACGGTGGGGGCTTTTTTGGAACCAACTCCGCTCATCCATTAGAAAATCCTAACTATTTTACCAATATTGTTGAAAATGTGATGATCGTGATAATACCTATCGCCATGGTATTTGCAATGGGTTATATGCTCAAAAAACGTCGTTTCGCTTGGATGATTTTCGGCATTATGACCATTGGCTTCTTACTCTTTTTAGTACCATCCATATATGTAGAAATGCAAGGCAATCATGCCATTGGCAAAATGGGTATTGCACAACCACTTGGGAGTATGGAAGGCAAAGAAGTACGTTTTGGGTCTGCAGCATCGGCTTATTGGGGTATAACTACCACAGTAACTTCTAATGGTTCAGTTAATGCCATGCACGATAGTTTTACTCCACTCACAGGTATGTTTTGCATGCTTGGCATGATGATTAATTCTTTCTATGGTGGCGTTGGTGTTGGCTTTTTAAACTTTTACATATTTATTATAATCGCCGTATTTATTTCAGGCTTAATGGTAGGCAGAACACCTGAGTTTTTGGGTAAAAAAATAGACGCCAAAGAGATGAAAATAGCCGCCATCATTGCCTTGTTGCACCCATTTTTAATATTGGTAGGTACTGCTATTGCTGCGCATCTTTATACGCATAATCCTACTGAATATGCAGCATGGTTAAATAATCCTGGTAATCATGGTTTTAGCGAAATGTTGTACGAGTTTACCTCATCATCCGCCAATAATGGTAGCGGTTTTGAAGGTTTAGGATACGGTAATAACTCATCTGTTGGTGATAATACGCTTTTTTGGAATATCGCCTGTGGCATCGTGATGCTGTTGGGTCGTTTTTTACCAATTATAGGTCCGGTAGCTATTGCAGGTATTTTGGCCAATAAAAAGTATATACCAGAAAGTGCGGGCACTTTAAAAACCGATACTGGCACATTTGGAATTATGATTTTTGCGGTCATATTCATTATTGCTGCATTGTCCTTTTTCCCCGCTTTATGCCTTGGGCCTATCGCAGAATATTTTGGAATGAAAGCCTAAATCTGTCTGAACCAGGATTTGCCAAGATTTTATAGATTCAAAAAAATAGACTTAACTGGGATTTTAAAGGTAAAAGATTGGTTTACAAATCCTGTAAATCACATACATCCAACAAAATCTCAGTTCAGACAATCAACTCATAATTATGTCAACAACATCAAATAAATTGTTTGAACCAGCATTGGTAAAAGAAGCTTTAGCGCAATCTTTTATTAAGTTAAACCCAAAAATAATGTTCAAAAACCCTGTTATGTTTACAGTGGAAATAGGGACAGCCATTATGCTAGGTGTCTGCATTTGGATAATTGCAGGCGACAAAACACAAGGTAGCTTAGCTTACAACCTTATTGTGTTTGGCGTATTATTTTTAACCTTATTATTTGCCAATTTTGCTGAAGCAATTGCCGAAGCAAGAGGTAAAGCGCAAGCCGATAGCCTTAGAAAAACGAGAGAAGAAACACCCGCCAAATTAGTGGATACCAATCATGCTGGTAGTCACCACATTGTACCATCGTCACAACTTAAAAAAGGCGATATTTTTCTTTGCGAAGCAGGCGACACCATACCAATGGATGGTGAAATTGTAGAAGGTATAGCCACGATAGATGAGAGTGCTATCACAGGCGAATCGGCACCAGTAATAAGAGAAAGTGGTGGCGATAAAAGCTCTGTTACTGGCGGTACTAAAGTATTAAGCGACAGAATTAAAGTACGTGTAACTACAGAGCCTGGTGAAAGCTTTTTAGATAAAATGATTGCCTTGGTAGAAGGTGCTTCCCGCCAAAAAACACCCAATGAAATTGCGTTAACCATCTTGTTGGCAGGCTTTACACTCGTATTTATTATTGTATGTGTTACACTCCAGCCGTTTGGTGATTATGCCAAAACGCCCATCACTATTGCCGCTTTTATCTCTTTATTTGTATGCTTAATACCTACTACCATTGGTGGTTTGTTGAGTGCTATTGGTATCGCAGGTATGGATAGAGCGTTGCGGGCCAATGTGATTACCAAAAGTGGTAAAGCAGTAGAAACGGCTGGCGATTTAGATGTTTTATTATTAGACAAAACTGGTACCATTACTATTGGTAATAGAAAAGCCACCAACTTCTACCCTGCTAATGGCGTAGAGAAGCTCATATTTATTGAAGCTTGTGTATTGTCGTCTTTAGCCGATGAAACACCTGAAGGCAAATCGATTATTGAATTAGCGAATTTAAATAACAATGCATTCAATATTGAAGGTGCAAGGTTTATTGAGTTTACGGCTGAAACTAGATGCAGTGGTGTTGATTTACCAAGCGGTTTACGTGTAAGAAAAGGTGCTTTTGATTCAATAAAAAAGATTGCTGAAAAAGCAGGCAATAGTATGCCTAACGAAACAGCCGAACGAGTAAAAGCAATCGCCTCAAACGGTGGTACACCATTGGTAGTGAGTCAAAATGAGCAAATAGTTGGTGTAATAGAACTACAAGATATTATAAAACCAGGTATTCAAGAACGTTTTACCCGCTTACGCAAAATGGGTGTAAAAACGGTAATGGTGACAGGTGACAATCCTTTAACAGCCAAGTTTATAGCTGAAAAAGCTGGTGTGGATGATTTTATTGCCGAAGCCAAACCAGAGGATAAAATGAATTACATTAAAGCTGAGCAGCAAGCTGGTAAATTAGTAGCCATGATGGGCGATGGTACCAACGATGCACCTGCCCTTGCGCAAGCCAATGTAGGTGTAGCCATGAATAGCGGTACAGCAGCAGCCAAAGAAGCTGGCAATATGGTAGACCTTGATAACGACCCTACCAAATTGATTGAAATAGTAGAAATTGGTAAGCAATTATTAATGACGAGAGGTACATTAACTACCTTCTCTATTGCCAATGATGTAGCAAAGTATTTTGCCATTGTACCAGCTTTGTTTATTGCTTCTATACCAAGTTTGCAAGCCTTAAATGTGATGCGCTTACACAGCCCAGAAAGTGCCATTTTATCAGCCATTATTTTTAATGCCATCATTATTCCAGCATTAATTCCATTAGCTTTAAAAGGTGTCGCTTATAAACCAATTGGCGCAAGTGCTTTACTAAGGAGAAACTTATTAATCTATGGTTTAGGCGGTGTAATTGTTCCTTTTATTGGTATTAAACTACTAGACATGGTTGTTAGTATTTGGTTCTAGATCAGGACTTAAATGATTGTAATGACAAGCATAATGCTTCTTTCTTAATCATTCTTGTCACTAATCTCTTCATCATGACCAAATTATTCAATCTTTTAATCATTAAAATCATACATAACATGAAACAACATATTCTTCCCGCAATTAAATTAACAGCAATATGCATTGTGGTATTTTGCGGATTGTATTCTTTGGTAATTCTTGGCATTGCTCAAATAGCCCCCAATAAAGGTGAAGGTGAAACAGTAATGGTAAATGGTAAAATAAAAGGCTATGCGTTAGAAGGGCAAAGCTTTACACAGGACAAATATTTTTACAGTCGTCCGTCTGCCGCGGGCTATAATGCCGCAGGAAGTTCTGGGAGTAACAAAGGCCCAAGCAATCCTGATTATTTGAAGGATGTTAGAAGCAGAATTGACACATTTTTAGTGCATAATCCTACGGTTGCTAAATCAGAGATTCCTTCAGATTTAGTAACTGCTAGTGGTAGTGGCTTAGATCCAGATATCAGCGTTAAAGGGGCTTTAGTGCAAGTAGATAGAATTGCAAAAGAGCGTAAAGTAGCACCTGAAAAAATCAAGGCATTGGTAGAAAAAAGTATTGAAAAACCTTTAGCTGGCTTATTTGGTACAGAGAAAATTAATGTGCTAGCTTTAAATATTGAGCTAGACAAATTAAAATAAAAGTTACTTATAAAATATAACGTCCATTTGCAGATGGATAAAAAAGCGTACATATCGATACCTATCGGTAGTGTGAGGCAACGATACTAAATAGTACTACAAAAGCCAGTAATATAAAAATAAAAACACCATGCCAGAACAAGAAAAAAAGTTGAACAGTTTATAAATCTTATTCGTAAAAATACTTCATAAGCTACCTTTCAACAAGAGGCTATCTTTAATTTCGCAAGAAATTTTTACAATAAAATGGAATCAACAAACCATCATATTAATTACAATAAACGCATTTCATTTGCAGGTGCATTAATAGCTGTAGGCATTGTATTTGGCGATATTGGTACATCACCGCTTTACACTTTAAATGCAGTTTTCCATAATAGAGTAATTACAGAAAATGTTGCCTTAGGCAGTTTGAGCTGCATATTTTGGACGCTATTTTTTCAAACAACTTTAAAGTATGTCATCATTACCCTCAGAGCAGATAATAATGGTGAAGGCGGCATTTTTTCTTTGTATACTTTAATAAGAAGAACTTCAGGTAAATGGCTAATTTTTCCAGCAATGGCTGGGGGTGCTTTTTTAATTGCAGATGGTATTATTACACCACCTATTTCTGTTGCATCTGCCATTGAAGGATTAAAAGAAGTAATGCCTACATTAAATGCAGTTCCAATCATTGTGGCAATACTGATTGGGCTTTTTATTTTCCAGCAGTTTGGTACGGAAAAAATTGGTAAAGTATTTGGTCCCGCCATGGTTATCTGGTTTGGGTTTATTGGTGTGTTAGGCGCAATGGCACTCAGTCATAATTTATCTACATTAAAAGCGATTAATCCTTATTATGCTTATAAAATGCTCACAAATCATAATGGTGGTTTTTGGTTACTTGGCAGTATTTTTTTATGTACTACTGGTGCCGAAGCTTTGTATAGCGATATGGGGCATTGTGGAAGAAACAATATTCGCATTAGTTGGAGTTTTATTAAAATAACTTTAATACTTAGTTATTCTGGGCAAACAGCCTGGCTACTGAACCACGTTGGAGAAACTATCGGCAACATTAGCCCATTCTATCACACTATTCCTCCAAGTATTTATTTGCCTGCTGTTATTATTGCTACAATAGCTACCATCATTGCATCTCAAGCCTTAATTAGTGGTTGCTTTACATTAATTAACGAAGCCATTAGACTTGATATTTGGCCAAAACATTTGGTTTTATTTCCAGGAAAAATAAAAGGTCAATTATATATTCCTGCTGTTAATTGGTTTTTGATGATTGGTTGTGTGAGTATGGTTTTATACTTTCAAGAAAGTACAAAAATGGAAGCAGCTTTTGGCTTGAGTGTAACCCTTACAATGTTAATGAGTACTGTATTAATTAACTTTTACTTGCACGCAAAGAGAGTAAACTTTTTTTTAGTAGTTGCCATTACAGGCTTATTCCTCACCATTGAAACAGGCTTTTTAATTGCTAATCTTCAAAAAATAAAAGATGGTGGCTGGATTACACTTTTAATTGGGTTGTGTTTGTTCATGGTAATGTTTATTTGGTGGAAAGGGCGCAAAATAAAAGCAATATTAACGCCACTAGTTTTTCTCGAAAATTATTTACCTACTTTAAAGAAGTTGAGTATGGACGAATCCATTCCAAAATTCACTACAAACCTAGTGTACCTTACATCTTCTGCTTCTCAAAGAAAAATCGAGCAAACCATTCTTAATTCTATTTTGCATAATGGAACACCAAAACGTGCAGACATATATTGGTTTATTCACGTGAATGTTTTAGACGAACCTTATGCAATGAATTATAGTATAGATACAGTTGCAAAGAATGATGTATATTTCATTGAGTTTAATCTAGGTTTTAGAATAGAACCAAGAATTGATTTTTATTTTAGAGAAGTTGTAAATGAAATGATTGCCAATAACGAAGTAGATGTTTCTGAAAGATGTGAAATGGGTTATCAAAACACCAAAATGGGCGATTTCCGTTTTATTACAATGGATAGCTTTTTATCGTTTGATAATGATATGCCCTTTTGGAGAAATTTCATAATGAAAAGCTATTACAACTTAAAACACTTAAGCGTTAAAGAACACATCAATTTTGAGTTAGATAAAAGCAATTTAGTAGTTGAAAAATATCCCTTGATTATCACACCTTTTCAACACACAAAATTGTTAAGAAAAGTTATTCGCCATTAAATAATAGTCAATGCCTGAGCAAGAAAAAAACGCTGAACACTTTTTAAATTTGATACGAAAAAGCAGACGTGGCAAGTTTAAAATTTACATAGGTATGAGTGCGGGTGTGGGTAAAACCTATCGCATGTTGCAAGAGGCGCAAACCCTTATGCGTAATGGTGTAGATGTAAAAATTGGCTATATAGAAACGCATAATAGAACAGAAACGCATGCTTTGCTAGAAGGCTTGCCAATTATTCCAAGACGAGAACTCTTTTATAAAGGCAAAGCCCTAGAGGAATTGGATGTTCAGGCGGTTATTAATCTGCATCCAGAGATTGTAATAGTAGACGAACTAGCCCATACCAATATTGAAGGCAGTAAAAATAATAAGCGCTGGCAAGATGTGATGGACATTTTAGATGCGGGCATAAACGTGATTAGCGCTGTGAATATTCAGCATATAGAAAGCTTGCACGGCGAAGTAAAAGCCATTACCAATGTGGATGTGGCTGAACGCATACCCGACAGTGTTTTGCAGCAAGCAGATGAAGTGGTAAATATCGATTTAACGGCCGATGAATTGATTACTAGATTGAAAGAAGGTAAAATTTATGCGGCAGATAAAATTGAGATTGCACTGCGTAACTTCTTTCAGGCAGATCGCATATTGCAATTGCGTGAACTAGCATTAAAAGAGGTTGCTAGCCAAGTAGAACGCAAGATAGAAACCGAACTACCACGCAACGTACAGCTAAAAACTGAACGCTTTTTAGCGTGTATTAGTAGCAACCACGAGATTGCCAAAAAAGTGATTAGAAAAACGGCTAGGCTGGCTTCTTACTACAATAGCAAATGGTATTTACTATATGTTCAAACACCTAAAGAAGACGGCGACAATATTGGTTTAGCTGCGCAAAGGCACTTAATTAATAACTTTAAATTAGCTGCAGAATTGGGTGCAGACATTATTAGAATTAAGAACAATAATATTGCAAAAGGTATTTTTGAAGCCACCACGCAAAAAGAAATTACAACCATTTGTATTGGCAAGCCGCACTTGAATTTGTTTAAAATTATTTTAAATACGGCCGTTTTTAATCAGTTGTTAAATAAACTATCTGCATCAGATATTGACATCGTAATTTTATCTTAAGGATATGTGATCTAAGAAAAAGTGATAATAAAAAGCTCATGAAATTAAAAACAAAATTGACCGTAGGGATAGGTTTTCTCTTCATTGTGATATTGGTATTCGGTATTCTTGGCATTACTTCTATTTACAAACTTAGCACCAATACCAATAAAATATTAACTAATAATTACGAAACTTTAGTATACAATAATAATATGTTGAAGGCGCTAGAAGAACTGCCTGACAACAAAACTGCTTATACTGAATTTGAAAATAACTTAGCTAAACAAGAGAACAACATCACAGAATACGGTGAAGATGAAGCCACAAAACTGCTACGTAAAAACTTTGAAGAATTAAAGCTACAACCTAATGACAGCAGCAATTACAGAGAAATAAGGCAAGCCATTCAACGCATTAATAACATGAACCAAAATGCCATTATGCGTAAAAATGATATTGCACAAAGTACCGCAAGTAGTGCCATATTTTGGCTTACCGTGGTGTTTACCATTTTAACCATCATCGCATTAACGTTGACAGTGAATTTCCCAGATATCATTGCCACGCCTATTAAAGCCTTAGCGGAAGGAATCACAGCCATTGCCAACAAGAACTATAGCAATCGAATACATTTAAAGCAAGATGACGAGTTTGGCGATTTGGCCAATGCTTTTAATATTATGGCTGAAAAGCTAGACGAATACGAACATAGTAATTTGGCAAAAATTAAGTTTGAAAAAAGCAGGATTGAAACCATTATCAATCAAATGAAAGATGGAATTATTGGTTTAGATGAACGAAAGCATATCCTATTTATTAATGCGGTTGCTGAAAAAATGCTCGGCTTAAAAGAACAAGATATTATAGGAAAATATGCAGCAGACATCGCCCTTACTAATGATTTAATGCGCCGCTTACTACAAAATGATAACCACACAGAGCTGAAAATTTACGCCGACAATAAAGAAAGCTATTTTAACAAAGATGTTCTAACAGTAAGTAACGATGCGCAAGTAATAGGTAATGTGATTGTATTAAGAAACATCACACCATTTCATGAATTGAACGAGGCCAAAACCAATTTTATTGCTACCGTTTCACACGAGTTAAAAACACCCATTGCCTCTATAAAAATGAGCCTTGATTTACTAGAAAACAAACAAATAGGTAATATCAACGATGATCAAAAGCAACTAATCGACAGTATTAAAGATGATAGCAATAGACTTTTGAAAATCACTGGCGAATTACTGAATTTATCGCAGGTAGAAACCGGTAATATTCAGTTAAGCCTGCAGCCTTGCAGCATTTTAGAGATTGTAGATTATGCCACTAATGCGGTAAAAATGTCTGCTGAACAAAAAAAAATTACCATTCTACAAGAAGTTGCTACTACTAATGTTTTAGTAAAAGCAGATAAAGACAAAACAGCTTGGGTATTAATTAATTTGCTCACCAATGCCATCAAATATTCATATGAACAAAGCAGTGTCACTATTCGTGTTGAACATGAATCAAATAATTTAAAAATTAGTGTGGTAGACAAAGGCGTAGGCATAGCGCCAAAATATTTAGACAAAATTTTCGACCGATATTTTAAAACCCCAAATAGTATTTCTACTGGTACAGGCTTAGGCCTAGCCATTAGTAAAGAGTTTATAGAAGCCCAAGGCGGTATCATTGGTGTTAAAAGTAGCCTTGGCAAAGGCAGCGAATTTTATTTTATGTTGCCCAGTTAATTAATTAATGCAAGTTATTTAATGGTCATAAAAAAAGCGATTCCGTTACGAATCGCTTTTTGCTTTAATGCACTTTGAAAAAACGCATTAGAATCGTTTAGTAATATGGTGGCTTTACCTAAAAGAAAGCTACTATACTCCTTTTTAATTGTTGCGCTAATTCGTTACCATTTGAGGGTCACTAGCACCAACACAAAACGCATATTTCTTGGGTTTTTAGCAAATTTCTGCGAAACCTTTTTCATACACTCCCCATACACTATCCATACTTCGGGTATACCTCGGCTATAGCTCGGGTATATGGCTTGTTACCTCATTAAAAACCGATGCCACTTAATACATAAATATTGGTTTGGTTAAACAAATAATTTTAACAAATGCCTATCCCATCATTAGCTAATCAATAAAAGCGATAAATGATTACCAATAAAATAATACTGGATTAATCATTTCAAAAAAACTTACAATCAAATTTGTTCAAAGAACATATAGTAAAAAACAAAGGGCTTGCAGGTATTTCCTACGAGCCCTTGTTTTAAATGTGATATTGGTAAATAGCAAATAACTATTGTGCTTTGATTAATTGCGAGCTAAATAGTTTGGCGCCATTCATATTTACCTCTACCGTGTAAGTACCTTTTGGTAGGTTACTAATATTGATGGTAGATGTATTTACTTGATTTGCACCAAGTGTTGCTGCACCTTGCTGTAACACTTGTTTACCCATAATATCATATACTTTTATTACCACAGCGCCTGCAATTGGTGTTTTGTATTGAACTGTGACGTTACTTGTGGCAGGGTTAGGGTAAATTATAGCTTTGCCGATATATGGCCTAGATAGTGGGATATTAATAGGGATACCTCCACTATTTGGAGTACCTTTATTAAACCCAGAATAAATATTATCGTAAGGGTCAATAATTGCAATAACAGTGCTTTGCAAGCCCTTATCGGAAGTAACAGTTAGCTTTATTGTTATACTAAATTGAGCTGGTAAACTGAAAGCAAACCCTCCTGTATTTTGTAAGATAAAGTTGGTTGTGAAATACCAGTAGTTAGATCTGTAAAGGTATATTCAAAAACTTCATTTACAATTCTTCCAGAACTAATAGTTGAAGCGTCGTAAATACTCCAAGCAGAATTTCCGGGTGTAGAATAATCTACGGCTGTAATCTTCGCCACAGGTGCTGGATTTGTAACCGTAATAACTATTGGTGATATAGTTGCTGAACCACCTTTGCTGCTTGTTACAGTTAATGAGGCATTGTACGTACCTGCTGCTGCAAACGTATATGCACCACTCGCTGTACTAGATGTATTGCCTGTACCATCATTAAAGTTCCAACTGTAGCTTAAGGTGCCACCTGAGTTATCCGTTGCGGTAGCACTGTAATTTACCGTTAAGCCTGTGGTTGGTACACTGTAAGTGACATTTACTGGTAAGATATATACATTGCTTAATGGCACTGTATAGGTATCAGTTAAACCGCTGTTAGGATTGGTAACTACTAGTGTGACGGTTCTTGATGCGGCACTTATTCCATAAGTATATGGTGCAGGTGCTGCACTTATACTAGCATCGAAATAAAGCAGATTTGTAAGTTGTAGTGCTTCAGTCGATTTGACGCCTTAAATGGCATGAAAAAACACTGTAAAATCGATGTAGATTTTTTCATGAGTTTGGATTTTTAGGATTTCGTAAGCTTAGTTTCTTAAATGGATAAGTATTTATTTTTTAACATCCTGATAATAGCTTTATTCCTATTACGCACGCCTAGCTTTTTAAATATATTGGTATTGTGCTTTTTCACGGTATCTAATGAGATATATAGCTGCGTAGCGATTTCCTTATTTTGTTTTCCTTGTAACATGAGCTGTAATATCGCTTCTTCTTTAGGGTTTAATATGTTTTCCATAAGGGTTATTATTGGAAATTGCCCAAAATTACACTACTATATAAATAAACTTGTAGCACTTTAGTGGAAATCTTTACAAAATGATAATATTTATTAACAAAAATTTACACAAACTACTACTTATTATAATTATAACTTATAAAAGTTAATGATATAGCCTTGCATTTTAGAAAATGTCAAATAATATTCAAAATCAGCTTTATCTACTTCTATTTGTTTGTTCTCATCAACTTTTTTAGACCTCAATAGTAATACATGAGCGCTTATTATTAACCTTATTTGATTCATGAATTGTTATACTTCATGTTCATGAACCCTAAGTTATTCAAACATGTTTTTTATTTTATAAACTTTCATAATGAATGACTCGCCATTGTACTACAAGTGATAAATTATTATAAAATTATTTGTAAAAAACGAAGCAGCTAATACCTGTTTTCAGTTATTAGCTGCTCATATTTGTGCTAAAATTCAAGTAAGTATTAAATCGAAATAGCATTTTAAAGCAAGTCCGATAATACTTTTATATATTAGTTATTTACTAACACTAAAAGTATTATAGCAATTAAAAACACAGTTTAAATATTTACCATAAAACTTCTATTCAATAAACGATTACCAGAATTTTCATCGTGAGAAGGTAAATAAATTGTTTTCTTTTGATTGGCAAACGCAATTAGTTTTGTATATGTTTCTTTAGATTTTCCAAAATCTGCGTTAACACCCGCCAGCTCCCCACGCAACACCTGACCCTGATTATATGAAGTATCACCAGCAAAAATTATATTATATTCATCTGTTTTGAAGATAACAGAACTGTGTCCGTGGGTATGACCTGGAGTGGGAACATAAAATAAATCACCCGCGGTATTGATAGGATAAGCTTGATCAAATATTTCTATATTTCCCTTCGTATAGTTGACAAGATTGGGTTTAAACCAGTTGGGATAAGTAGACGGTGCATTGCTGTATGGCTTTTTAAATTCCATATTTCCCACTATTATTTCTTGTTTTGGAAAAAATTTTAACCCATCAGTATGGTCTAAATGTAGATGTGTAAGTACCACAAGACCAATATCATCTGGTTTGAGTTTGATCTTTTCTAATTGATAATTCAATTCATCTTCTTTTTCAATATTCTTTTTAGAAGTTCGTTTTAGCACATATTTACTGTAGGCACTTTCTTTAGCCAAAAAAGTTTCTACATTTTTTGAATCTGCTATTTCTCCCGTATCAATAGCAATAATACCATCTGGATGTTCAATAATCCAAACCCAAATTGGCATATAATCTGTGTAATGGTGATCCAAAAGGATGTTTATTTTAGCCATGCTGCCATTTCCTTTCTTCGTTCTGAAATTTCTTTTTACTGCCACCGTTCCCGTACATAAACCATGTATTTTCACATCTTTTCCCCGCAGTTTCACAACTGTGGAAACGTTTTGGTAAGTAGCAGCTACGTCTGTAGCACTAGTGTTTTTAAAATCAATTGCTGTATCATTTAATACATGAGAGGCAAAGGCTTTGTTGCTGATAATGCTTGCCCCAGCCATTGTAAGTGCAGCATATTTTGCTGAATCATTTAGAAATTTTCTGCGTTCCATATTGTTTAATTTTATAGAACAAAACTAGCAGCAGTGTTTTCCAAGAAACGATAACAAAAGATAAGAAATGAAAGAGGTATTATTTTTTAGCGACTCTGTTACGGATACGACTCAGAGAAACTGGGGTGATGCCTAAAAATGTAGCAATTTGGTGCTGTGGTATTCTATTTAATAGGTCTGGTCTTTCTTTTAATAAATGCAGATAACGCTCTTCAGGACTATCCAATATGTAAGATGTAAATAATGCGTGCAGAGAAACAAAACGCTCTTCGATTACTTTTCTCACAAATTCATTCATTTTGGGAAATGCTATATATAATTCTTGAAATGCTTTATGGGAAATTACTAATACCCGACAATCCTCTACTGCCTCAATAAAATGCCTACTCGGCTTTTGGGTAATAAAGCTATCGTAAGCACCAGCAAACATATTTTCGGTAAAGAAATAAGCTGAAATGTCAACTCCGTCCTTCTCATAATAAAGGCGCATACATCCTTCTAAAATAATGTAGACTTCTTTAGCAGTACTATCTGCCTTTAAAACAATACTTCGCTTTTTGATATCCATATGCTGAAACCTAGAAAAAATAGTATTCAACTCACTTTCGTTTAAGTCAGTAATTTGTTTGACTGCATTTACAATATTGAAGTTGGTCATGTGTGAATGTTATTGAAAACCTTTTTTTCTAAGCTACAGAGGTCAGAATTATGCAACTAACCTACTAAATTCCTTTAATTATTATGTACAAGATAAAATTATAAAGCGTAAAAATTAGTAGACATTACTACTTCTAATGGATGTCATTTAGTAAATCATTGATAGAATAATCTTTCTTTTCGTGATAGATTTGATTATGGAAATGATCAAGCTTTTTAAGTAAGTACGCTAAGGTATTTTTTTCTTTAATGTTTAAATTGCCTGCTACTAATTTGGTTACTTTATCCATTTCAGGTAAAATTTTTACAAGTTCCATTCTGCCTTTTGGCGATATAGCTACCCTAACGCTTCTTTTATCTTGTGAATCTTCAAATTCGGTTAATAATCCCTGTTTTAATAACCGTTTGATAATTTCTGTACCGGATGTTTTTTCCATTACAAGTTTCCCGATGAGTTCAGTTTTTGTAAGACTTTCATAGGTCATCAGCGTTATTAAATATGAAAATTCATCTGCAGTTTGGATAATACTGTCTTTAAGTGCTTTTTTGATATAATTCTTCGCATAACGAAAAATAAATACAATCAATATTGAAATATCATTATCTGATCCCTTGTAAGTTTCTTCTATCCATTGTGCTTCTTTCCCCCCAATTTCTCTTTTTTCTATTGACGGATTTTGTTGGTTAACATTTAGGAAAGCTAAAAAATCAGCATATTCTAATGATTGCTTTGCTAGATTTTGTTCTTCAAAAACAGCCAATTGCTCAATAATGGTTATTAAAATACTTTTTGTTTTCATTTAAATATAACGGTGACTAACGAAAATAAAAATAAAATACGAAAACACACAAATTATTTTGCTATTTAAATGTTTACGTACTATTTTTGCAAAATAAAAATGTAATTGTATCAATTAATCTCAAAGTAACAAGGGAATATGTTACCACATGGGCATACGAATAGGTAATAGTACTCAGAAACAATACCTATTAGTTTAAAAAATGAGCGTTCGCTTGTCAGTGAATCAATAACAATGTTTGAGATAAACCAATATTTCAACGAATAACAATATTTTAAATATCTTTTTAACTTAATCAAATAATAAACCAATGAATAGTCGTAATTTTTTAAATCTTATACTTCTTTTTTGTACTTACTTTAGTAGTATATCATTTATTCAAGCACAGCAATTAGGTAGTATTTCTGGTAGTGTTATTGATAAACAAACACAAAAGCCACTTGGTAATGCAAGTGTCGTATTATTGGGCAGTTCCAACGCAGCTATAACCGACACAACAGGCGTTTTCCGTATAAAAGATATAAAAGTTAAAACTTATAACATTCAAGTGTTGTTGGTTGGCTATAAGCCACAAACCCTTTTTAATGTTGATATTAATGTAGGTAACGAAAATAATATCACCATAGAACTAGAGCCTACGGTTGATAACTTAAAAGAAATTGTGGTAAAAGCTAATAAAAAATCTGTAAAAGCAGCCACTTTAGAAAATCCTTTAAGTGTTCAACGGCTCACTACTGAAGAAATAAAAGCAAATCCGGGCGGTAACTTTGATATTAGTAAAGTTATTCAAACATTACCAGGCGTAGGTGGTGGACAAGGTGGTGGTTCTTTTAGAAACGATATTATTATTCGTGGCGGTGCCCCCAATGAAAATGTGTTTTATTTAGATGGTATAGAAATTCCAGTTTTAAACCATTTCCAAACTCAAGGTAGTTCTGGCGGCCCACAAGGCATGTTAAACGTTTCATTTATTGAAGATGTAAAGCTAAGCACATCGGCATTTGATGCGAAATATGACAATGCCATGAGCTCTGTTTTTCAATTCAAGCAAAAAAACGGTAACCCAAACAAATTACAAGGAAACGTAAGGCTTAGTGCTACCGAGTTGGCGACAACATTTGAAGGGCCATTGACAAATAATAAAAAAACAACGTTTCTTTTTTCTGCAAGGCGTTCCTATTTACAATTACTTTTTTCAGCTTTAGACTTGCCAATTAGACCCAATTATTGGGACTTTCAAACAAAAATAACGAGCAAGCTAAATGATAAAACAACACTATCATTTATTGGTTTGTCGGGTATCGATGAATTTAAGTTTGCCACAATTAAAAACGCAACTCCTGAAAAGTTATATATTCTGAATTCTAACCCCATTATCAACCAATGGAACTACACAGGTGGGATTACTTTGAAAAGGCTTATTAAAAATGGCTTTGCAACAGTTGCTTTAAGTCGCAATAGTTTTGATAATAATATTAAACAGTATGAGGATAACGACAAACAACTAGCTACTGACCTAACATTAAATTATGCTTCAAGAGAAACAGAAAATAAATTAAGAGTTGATATTACGCAAAACAAAAACGGTTGGAAATTTAATTATGGTGCATCGACACAGCTTGTTGAATATACAAATAATACATATAGTGTTATTCGAAAACAATTGAATGATAGTGCGGGTAATATTGTTCAGCCAGCTACTATCATAAATTTTAAAAGCCCATTAAATAATTTTTGGAAGTTTGGTGCATTTGCACAAGTCAGTAAACGTTTTTTAAATAATCGTTTAGGTATTAGTGCTGGCATTCGCAGTGACATGAACACTATTACTTCCGACGGAAATAATCCCCTGAATACAATATCCCCAAGAGTTGCTTTTAGTTATACATTAACAAATAAATGGGCTTTAAATGCATCTATTGGTAGATATTTCAAAATTCCCACTTATACAGTTTTAGGCTTTGCAGATAATAATAATATGTTGGTTAATCAATCTGCAAAATATTTACATAGCGACCACTATATTGCTGGACTTGAGTATGTACCAAATGACGCATTACGTTTTACAATGGAAGGTTTTTACAAACAGTATGCACACGTACCAGTGTCTTTACGCAATGGCATTGCTTTATCCAATCTTGGTAATGATTTTACAGTTTTAGGCAATGAAGCAGTTATTACAAATGGTAAGGGCAAAGCTTATGGGTTAGAATTTTTTCTACAAAAAAAGCTTACGAAACGTTTTTTTGGGATTTTGTCCTATACCTTTTATCGCAGCGAGTATAGCGGCTTAAATAATGAATATGTAGCAAGCAGTTGGGATAACAAGCATTTGCTAAGTGTTACATGGGGTTATAAATTTCCTAAAAACTGGGAGTTGGGTTTAAAGTTTCGTTATCAAGGTTCGGCACCTTATACCCCATTTGATGAAACTGCATCTCGTTTAAATTATCAATCTTTAGGGCGAGGTGTTTTAGACTATAACAAACTAAATACCCAACGCCTAAATGGTTTTAATAGCAGCGATGTAAGAATTGATAAAAAATGGAACTTCAAAAAACTTACTTTGGATCTATACCTAGATGTTACCAACTGGTATGTTGCAAAATCTGTAGCATCGCCAAGCTATACATTTAAACGCAATGCTACCAACACTGCTTTTTTAACGACTGACGGTTTGGCAATTAAAGCAGACGGTAGCAATGCCATTCCAACTTTATTAAAAAATGACGATCCAAGTGTAACACCAACGTTGGGTTTTATTATTGAATTTTAAACCAAACAACTAAGAAATAGTAGATTATTCTAGTCGTACTAAGAATAACATGATACAGAAACTAAATATTTTCCAATCTAGAAATATTTATACAATATAGAGGTATTTTAAGTTATTGAAGATTTACATTATTGCAATTTGGAGAATTTTTATATAAATAGTCTTACAAACATCTGAAATAAATCATCCTAAAATACAAGATTATTTAATCATATACTTATATTACCTTAATACTAAATAGTTTTATTTTAATGAAACGTTTGATTAAAGAAACCAAAAAATGGCAACGATATAGGAAAACTAAAAACAGTATCATAATGCTTTTTTTTAACCATTCAATAAAATAGCTATTTTTTATTATTCGCTTTGTTTTGACTAAACAGCCAATCCATAAACATTGGATCACTATAAGCAGCGATCCATGAAAAATGTCCAACCGTAGGATATTGTGTATAACCGGGATGCGCACCTGCTTTTGTCAAGGCATTAACCATTGCTAAAGAATATTTAGCGTCTACAGTAGGATCTTCAGCACCATGAAAAAGCCACATTGGTATATGTTTGATTACATTAACTTTTGAAATGTCACCAGCTCCACAAACGGGTGCAGCAGCAGCAAAAAGATTAGGGCGCCTAATTATGAAATCAAATGTTCCTATGCCACCCATCGATAATCCAGTGATATAAATACGATCTGTGTCGATTGGAAATTTCTTTATGGTTGAGTCGATAAGCGCAAATATTAAATCACACACTTTTGTTGCAGTATCGTTATAGGCGAAATCCAAATCTCTTTTAAAGTTAGACCAAGTTTGGTTTATGGGGCATTGAGGTGCAATGACAAAAGGTTTATAAATTTTTAAATTATAATCTGTTGCAAAGTTTAAAACACCCCATTTTAATTGCGACACATTATCATTCCCTTTTTCACCAGAACCATGTAAAAAAATTACGAGTGGATATTTTCTCGAAGGGTTAAAATCAGGAAATAGGAATCTATAATTTAAGGTATCACCTTTTCCATTAGTAAATTGTAGAGGGCTAAAAAGCGATTGCTGGCTAAATGAATTTGTTACCGTTAAAACAGCAAATAAGAACACAAATGTTTTTAAAATTTTCATTTTGAAGATATTATTAATTCGAAAAATAGCCTGTAACAAAAAAACTTTGCGCAGGCAGCGTGCATTGGTTATTCACTCTTACAGAAATACTTAAAATTGAGTCTAAAAGTACGTGAAAACAACAAATATCTGACTAGTATTTTAGAGAGAGTTTGTTAGAAATCATAAGCATTGTAAACAAGTTTGAACGTTAAACAATACTAACAACAATGCCAATGTTGCATATGTAAGTAACTAAAGGTATATAATTAGGGCTTACAACAGAAAGGAATCGAAATATGGCTTTGTACTTGTCTATAGTTTTCTTTACAAAACAATCATTTTTCAAAATCAGATAATAACATTAAATTTAATATATAAATTCGAACAATCATTTGAAAATAATCTTTCCTGATATAGTATAAATATTTTATAGCATAAATGCACTTATTGATAATTATTTTAAGAGGCTTTTCCAACGCTAATTATTAAAATTACGTACTCAGTAAAAAATCCATATTACCCCTGGATAAAACTTTAATTTATTAAAACCAGGCTTGTGTAAGACATCCTGCAACAAGTAAACCTTTAAAAAAGGATAGAAACACTTTTGATCTAGCAGTAAAAAGGATTATGTTCGATTGAGTTAAAATCGAAATCGATATACACCATTCGATAAAAACTATTTTCATGATTATTTGCGAATCCTTCTCACTTTGCCCCCTATAAACAAAAATCCCCTATAAACACTTAATTTACAGGGGATTATACTTTTCTATCGTGCCCAGAACAGGAATAAATTATGTTGATTTCTTTTGTTTTCAATTGTGTTACTTTTCGTCTGTAATGCAATGTAGATAAATATTTCATACAATTCAATAAAATTCCAATAAATTTGATACAACTTTAAAACTGTCAGTTAAATTGTAAGTTGTTTTTAATCATGGGAGTAAAATTGAACTTGAATTTGGATAAATTAACGGTCGATAAACCTGTTACGGTTTATCATTCTGTTCACTATAAAGGTAACCGTTTTAGGATTAGTACAGGTCAAGCAATAGAAAAAAAGCATTGGGATAAGGAAAATCAAAAAGTAAAACGAACACGAGCCAACTACAATGAGTTTAACGCAATCTTTGAAGAACAGCAAAATGAAATTGAAGGAATAGTTTTAAAGTTTGAACGTTTAGGACACCAGGTAAACAAAGAAAGTATTGTTTCACAGTTAGCCTGGTCAAACTCTATTGAAATACAAGATTTTAAACCGCTATCATTATTTCAAAAATTTATTGAAAGTCATGGTTCAGACAAAGCAGCTAGAACCGTAAAGGGCTACAATACAACTTTTAAGTATTTGAAAACCTATTCAGATACACTTTCAGCCCCAATTTCTTTTACTGATTTTGATGCAGATTTTTACAAGCGTTTTAGAGACTTTTTAGGCATGTATGATAACTCTTTTGGTTTCTACATTAAGAACCTTAAAACATTTCTCAATTGGGCAAAAGAAAAATCATTTCATACTACTTCACAATACCTAAAATGGAAAATCCCAAATGAAGACGGTAAAGACCATTTCTTTTTAAAACACGATGAAATTATTGCACTTTCAAAAGTCGAACTGGAGCCACGATTAGACAGGGTGAGAGACTTATTTTTAATGGGTTGCTATTGTGGGTTGCGTTATAGTGATCTAGTAACGTTAAAGCCTATCCACTTACAAAATGGCTTTATAAACAAAGTAGCATTAAAGACAAACGAACCTGTTAAAATCCCTGTTATTCCTGAACTCCTAGAACTGTTTAATAAATACTGGAACGACAACCAACCATTGCCTACAATATCAAACCAAAAGGGTAATGACTATTTGAAAGAAATAGGTAAAAAAGCTAACCTAGTAAGACCTTTTAACTACACACAAAAGCAAAGTAGGCAAACTAAAGAAGAAATATTTGAGGCTTGGGAAATGATGACTTGGCACGTTGCAAGGCACAGTTTTATAACTAATTGCATTCAAATAGGCGTACCACAAGAAGTTGTTAGGCGTGTTGTAGGACATGCCAGTTTTCAAACACTTAAAAAGTATATACAGAACGATGATGACTTTAATAAAGTTGAAATAATGAAATTAAGTAGAACACAAAAAAGATAATTATGACACAACAAACTGATATTGAAAGTTTTAGAATACAACTTTTGAATTATGAGAATAATATTTACAACCCAATCGACTTATTATTTCAAGGTGATAATTTCTCAAAATGGCTAGACAGTTTTGAAGAAATTAATCTTAAACTAGACAATTTATATGACTTACTTGAAAAAATAAAAGGAGCAATTTCTGAAAATGACTATCTAAAATTTTTCTGTAAATATCAAATTGAACAGCCTTTTAAAAATGAATTTCAGGAATATATGAGTTTTGAATACACATCTTCATTATTATTCGATTTTGAAATGTTTGTCAAAAGCGAGATTGAAATAATGGAAAATAAAACGGGAAAAAGGTATTGGAAAGAAAACAAAATCAACATAGCTAAAAGAAAAACAGATATAACTAAAAGCATTTCTCATACCAAAGAAGAAATTAAACAAAAGCAAATTTTACAACTCTTTCTTAAAGCATCTGAAAATGTATTATTTGAAAAAAATGATACCGCAATTGGTTTTGCGGTTCACTTTTTAACTGGTAAAAAATTTGAAGCTGAACAAACCCGAAAAGATATAGCCGAAAGAAAAGGATATGATTTTGACGTTCTAATTTATGATACTACTATCCAAAAAGTAGAAAAAATATTACTTGCATTGAAGAAAGAAAAAAATAAGCTATCCCCCGACAACTAATTTTCTTGTCCCCCAATTTAGTTTTATAGGATTTATTCCAATTGCAATTTGCACTAACAATTTCAATGTTATGCAAGGCAATATTATTATTTCTGTCCCTTTAGTTGATTTCATTTCTCAAATTGAGCAAACAGTCAGAAAGGTACTTTCTGAAAGAGAAATTCAACAGGATAAACTTCTTTCAAGTGAAGAAGTAATGCAGCTTTTTAGCATTAGCACCACTACACTACAAAAGTGGCGCAATGACGGTAAAATCCCTTTTACCCGTATTGATAACAAAATTTTTTACAGCAAAACTGAAGTGTTAGAAGCACTGAAGACAAGGCAAGTTTTGCCCATTAAATTGTGAGTAGCTACTCTTTAATAATTATTATTTAATCATTAAAACCATTATCATGGCAAATGAAACACAAGGCAGCGAAACAGCCCAATTCGTTGTTAAAACAAAAGGGTATCAAGAAACTTTTGCTTCAAAATCCGATGCAGAAAAGCAATATGATATTTTGCGTAAACGCAGTATCAAAAAGGATGAGAACATAAGAGTTGAATTAGCTGAACTAGATAGTTCTGGTAAAAAGAAGACTTTAAAAAGTTTGAATTTAACCGAGAATTTTAATAGCTAATTCCTATTAATCTTGAATAGGAGGTGCAACTACGGTTGCACCTTTTTTATTCAATAAAAAAGGCTGCCTACCAAGCAGCCTATAAAATCACTTAAACCTACAGGACACAAATGTATAATTTTTCTTTCTACACATCGCCTTTAAAAAGTAGAGAACACCAAAATTCTACAATCGAACTTTCTACTTTTCTTGACTGGATAAAACAGGGTAAATATTCTAAGCAAATAATTGCTTTAAGAAAGGCAACTGGTGAGCAACAGGACGCAATAAAAGCAGCTTTGCCCTATGCTACTCTTTCAGGCATATTTGCACCGGGTAAACGTGATGCAAAAAGCCTACAACAACATTCCGGTTTAATGCAAATTGATATTGATGCAAAAGACCAAACCAATTTTAATATCAACCACGTAAGGGAACTATTAAGGCAAGATGCGTTTATTTTAAGTCTATTTCTATCTCCTAGAGGTTTAGGACTAAAAGCAATCATTAAAATAGATGCCACAAAGCATAAGCCTTCATTTTTAGCCCTAGAAAGTTATTTTAAATACAAGTATAACCTTGTAATTGATACAGCTTGTAAAGACGTTTGCAGGGCATTTTTTATTAGTGCTGATAGCAAACTTTATTACAACCAAGAAAGCACTGTTTTTATAATTTCAGAAGATACCAGTTCAGGAAAACAGATACCATTTGCCACAGACAAAAAGCAACAGGATATTGAGGCTTTATGCAAGGAATTAGAAGCCCGAAATATTGATATTACAAATAGAAAGGGATATAGTGAATGGCGAGACATTGCCTTTGCAATTGCGAATGGTTTGGGTGAAAATGGACGTTCTTATTTTAAAAGAATTAGTGCTATTGCATCAAACTACAACCAACAAAAAACGGATGAACAATACACAGCTTGTTGTAAAAATCCTAATGGTAGCAGAAAATGGGAAAGCCTTTTTGGTATAGCAAAAGATTTTGGAATTGTCATTTCAAATAACAGCTCGAAAATTACAGTTGAAGCGAAGAAAGAAACTGAGCAAATTAACCCCAACCCTACTAATAAAAACCTCCCTTTAATTGTACAGGTTGAAAACTTTTTAAACGAACGGTTTGAGTTTAGAAAAAACATCGTAAATGAGAAAACAGAGTACAAAGCAAAGGGCAATGATAATTTATGGATGGAAGCAAATGAGAATGTAATTAGCCGTTTATTAGAGCATAACTACTTTAAATATTCGCCTTCAAAAACTGCATCATTGCTTGACAGCGATTTTGTAAAATTCTTCAATCCCATTACTGATTATTTCAATTCTCTAACATACAACCCACAAACCGAACCTTCATACATTGACGAATTATGTAAGAAAATTAAAGCCAAAAACCAAGAGCGTTTTAATAAGCATTTCAAGAAAATGTTAGTCCGTTGTGTTGCATGTAGCACCGTTACAGAAATGACAAATAACAACTTCAACAAGCATGTTTTTGTTATTATAAACCGAGAACAAACCATTGGTAAAAGTTCTTTTTGTAGATGGCTTTGCCCCCCAGCTTTGAACGAATATTTTGTTGAAAATATAGCAATGGATAAAGACGGAGTTATTGCATTGGCAACAAGTTTTATTATAAACCTTGATGAATTAGCCAGTTTGAGCAAATACGATGTAAACCAACTAAAAGCGAAAATAAGTATGGCCAGTATAAACGAGCGTTTACCTTATGGCCGCCGCCGCCAGTTTCACCCTAGACGAGTTAATTTTTTAGGTAGTACCAATAATGATGAGTTTTTAAATGATGATACAGGGAGCGCAAGATGGCTATGTTTTGAGATTGATAGTTTTGAACAGGGCTACTGGTTAAAGGGCAGCCCCAATTATATTGATATAAATAAGGTTTGGTGTGAAGCGAAATACCTGTTTGATAATGGCTTTAAGTATCAATTAACCTTAGATGAGAAAAGGGAAAACGAAGAAATAAATAGGGATTACGAAGAACGCAGTATTGAGGAGGAAATGATTACAACATATTTTGCTATTGATAGTAAACAAGAGGAAAGCAATTTTATGACTGCAAACGACATTTTGCAATATATGGTTATTCATAAAGGAGCAAATACAAACAAACTAAGTCTTAAAAAAATAGGTAGTGTACTTAAAAAATTAGGGTTTGTGAGAGGTACAAAAAGGCTAGAAAAAATGTTTCCCGTTAAAGGTTACTATATAAAAAAGGTATAATTCACTTTTATCTTACTACAAAACCGTCAAAGCCTTTACTGCATTGGCTTTTAGTGTAGTAAGATAGAAAAAACAACTTACTACAACTTACTACAAAATCAACAAAACCCTTTATTGGTTTGATTTTTAGCGTAGTAAGATAAAAATTAGCATCTTACTACAATTGTAGTAACGTAGTAAGATGAGTAACTTACTACAAGAACTTTTTAAAAATTTAAAAATGGAAAACGAAAAAAAGAATGATGATGAATTAGAGAATAATTCATTAGAAAGCGAACAAGAAATGGTTGATGATTACTTAGGTTCTTGCACAGAAGCAATGTCTATTTTATATGAAATTGATGGTGGTCTTCTTTATAATGGAACTGAAAGAATATCAAAATTAAAAGAGCAAATTTTTGATATTATGGAACATGAAGTTCAGCGGATGCACAATGATTTATTTAAAGAAAAAAGCGGTGAAGGATAACTTCACCGCTTTTAAAATTACAAAGTTTTGCTCCCATCGTTGTGGTCATTAATTACATTTACGAGTAGGTCATACTCTAAAAACAATTGATATTCTATTTTCCATTGCTCACTACCTTCTTTCAGATTTTCAAATTTGAATTTTTGAAAGTCTCTTAGTTCTGTAATTTTTGTTGCTGCATTGATTAGCTTAAAGATTTTCTTTGCCATAGTATATTTTTTTAATTTTGATTTATAGGCTGCATTTTTTCAGACAACCTTTCGTTTTTAATTTGATATTTATTTTGAAAAAATAGTTCTTGAAATTTCTTAAACTCCTTACCTATTGGGTGGTTACTTTCTTCAACTTGCTCATAAAATCTATTATCATTTACTATTGTGGCTGCATAATTTCTCAAAAAGGTTTCATTTGTATTTTCGGGCAATCCCTTTATTAAGAAACAAAATATCTGAAAAGAAAAATCATCTTTATACTGCCACCCTTCATAATCGGACATATAAAAGGCTTTGCGCTCAACATCATAGTTTTCACTTGGCATTTCACCCAAAATAGTTTTGCCAGCTTGTCTGTCTCTATAAGCCATTGTTTTACAGCTTGGAGAACAATACACCTTATTTTTTCGGTACGGATATTCAGTACCGCAATAGATACATTTTAGCTTATTACTCATATAAATAGTACGGTTTATTGACTAATTAATTTACTTATTTGTTTACTTGAATTGACTTGTATTGTCTGTTATAATCGTTAATGAGAGAAATACGAAAATTAGAAAGCCTACTTGAAACGCTGATTTCAAGTAGGCTTTTTTATAAAAAGAAGAAATTACAAAGCTGTCAGTAAAACTGTAAGTGTAGGATAAATAAAAAACGCTGAAACTCAATGTAGCATTGATTTTCAGCGTTTTTAAAAAGTGCCCAGAACAGGAATCGAACCTGCACATCCTTGCGAACGGCAGATTTTGAGTCTGCTGCGTCTACCAATTCCGCCATCTGGGCAACTACTCATTGTGAATTGGGCTGCAAATATAGGGGCATCATTGCAAACTTGCCAAAATCCGTGATAAATATTTTTTCTTGAAATAATAATCTTTTACTTGCAACAGCGCTTCTTGGGTAGAAACACCGTCTTTATAATTTTCAATAATGCTTCTAATACTGTCATACAATTGAATTTCCAAATTTGAGATTTGAGATTTGAGATTGGCTATGGCTGCTTCATCACTTTCCATTTTTGCATCCATCAAAGCTTCATTTAGCTCCATCATTTCCATTAAAAAATCGGGGGATAGCTGGTACTTTTCTTCATCTTCTATTAAACCTTTTAGCTGCAACACATATTTCAGCGTTTCGTCTTTATTGGTAAATACTTTAAACGCTTTGTTCAAGAGCGATGATTTCTCCAAAGCTTCTTCCTGTTCTGCCTCTGTGGCTTGCGAAAAAAAGTCAGGGTGGTATTTTCTGCTGAGTTCGTAAAACTTGGCTTTTACAACGGCAGCATCTACTTGCAAGCTTACTGGTATATCGAACAATTCAAAGTAGGTCATAATAGTCAATAGTCAATAGTCAATAGTCAATAGTCAATAGTCAATAGTCAATAGTCAATAGTCAATAGTCAATAGTCAATAGTCAATAGTCAATAGTCAATAGTCAATAGTCAGAAACTTTAATACAACTTCTACTATTGTTTAGTATACAAAATTATATGCCTTTGCAAATTTTTCATCACAAAATCCTTTAAATCGTACAAAATCCTAGTTCAGACAACTATTCGCCTTGGACAAAGTTGAAAAAAGTGACAATAGTTGCAGTGTGCGACGCAACTACTGCCGATTGAAGGACAAAAGTTCGTTCCATAAAAACTATCACCTGCTCAGTCTGCCAATTTTTCACTTACAAATGCCGTGGCATAATGATTGACTTATCGAATTTCGTAAAAATACATATTATGGGCAAAATTATTGGTATAGACTTAGGAACAACGAACAGTTGCGTTTCTGTAATGGAAGGTAACGAACCGGTTGTAATAGCTAATGAGGAAGGACGTAGAACCACACCTTCAATTGTTGGCTTTTTGAAAAATGGCGAGCGTAAAGTGGGTGATGCTGCTAAACGTCAAGCTATTACAAACCCTCAAAACACCATTGCGTCTGTAAAGCGTTTCATGGGTAGAAGATTTGATGAGGTGACAGAAGAAATAAGCCATTGGGGTTATAAAGTAGTAAAAGGTGACAATAATACCGTTCGTGTAGATATTGATGGCAGATTGTACACACCGCAAGAAATTTCTGCGATGGTGTTGCAAAAAATGAAAAAAACTGCTGAAGATTATTTAGGTACTGAAGTAACTGATGCGGTAATTACTGTACCTGCTTACTTTAACGATGCACAACGTCAGGCGACAAAAGAAGCTGGCGAAATAGCTGGTTTAAATGTAAAACGTATTGTAAACGAACCTACAGCGGCTGCTTTGGCTTATGGCTTAGATAAGAAGAGCGTAGACCAAAAAATTGCTGTGTTTGACCTTGGTGGTGGTACATTCGATATTTCTGTATTGGAACTTGGTGATGGCGTTTTTGAAGTAAAAAGCACCAATGGTGATACACACTTAGGTGGTGATGACTTTGATAAAGTAATCATGGATTGGTTGGCAGATGAGTTTAAAGCTGACGAAGCGATTGACTTACGCAAAGATCCTATGGCATTACAACGCTTGAAAGAAGCTGCTGAAAAGGCTAAAGTTGAATTAAGTAGCGGTAACGAAACTGAAATTAACTTACCATACATCACAGCTATTGATGGTGTACCTAAACACTTAGTAAAAAAATTAAGCAGAGCTAAATTTGAAGCTTTAGCTGATGATTTATTTGCGCGTTGCTTAAAACCATGTGAAGTTGCGTTGAAAGATGCTGGTTATAGTATTTCTCAGATTGACGAAGTAATATTAGTAGGTGGTAGTACACGTATCCCTAAAGTACAAGAAATTGTAGAGAAATTCTTTGGCAAAAAACCAAATAAGGGCGTAAACCCTGACGAAGTGGTAGCTGTAGGTGCTGCGATACAAGGTGGTGTATTAACTGGTGAAGTAAAAGATGTATTACTATTAGACGTAACACCTTTAAGTCTTGGTATTGAAACGATGGGCGGTGTAATGACTACGATGATTGCAAGCAATACAACCATCCCTACTAAGAAAACTGAAGTTTACTCAACTGCAAGCGATAACCAACCAGGTGTACAAATTCATGTATTGCAAGGTGAACGCCCAATGGCTAGCCAAAACAAGAGCCTTGGTATGTTTAACTTAGATGGAATACCACCAGCACCAAGAGGTGTACCGCAAATTGAAGTAACATTTGATATTGATGCGAATGGTATGTTGCATGTAAGTGCAAAAGATAAAGGCACTGGTAAAGAGCAAAACATACGTATTGAAGCTGGTAGTGGCTTGAGCAAAGAAGAAGTTGAAAAAATGAAAGCGGAAGCAAAAGCGAATGAAGCTGCTGACAAAGCAGCCCGTGAAAGAGTTGAGAAAATCAACCAAGCTGATAGCCTAATTTTCCAAACTGAAAAACAATTTAAAGAGTTTGGCGACAAAATACCTGCTGATAAAAAAGTACCTATTGAAGCGGCATTAACGAAATTGAAAGAGGCACACAAAAATCAAGATATTGCTGCAATTGATACTGCGATGGCTGAAATGAACACTGCATGGACAGCCGCAAGCGAAGACATCTACAAAGCGCAAGCTCAAGGTGGTGCTTCTGCACAAGAGCCTGCTGGCCAAGGTGCTAGTACACAAACTGCAAGCGATACAGTAGAAGATGCACAGTTTGAAGAAGTAAAATAGACCGCTGATTGTAGTGATTTAAATGATACGAATGATGAAGCCCTTGCAGAGATGCAGGGGCTTTTTTATATTCAATATCGTTATTCAACAAAATATACTTAATGTGGTTATCTCTTGAACAAATAACTATTTCAGAAGAAAAAATTACCGACTATCTTTTTGGTTAGGATATTAAAAAATGGCAAATCAATTTTCCTTGAAAGCCTAGGCTATAACAAAGGAAATTTTGAAATTCTGATAGCTGATATTAAATAACTAGCGACAGAAAATGATCTTATTTTATCAAGAATAAGTGATTTTGATAATTTATATTCTTCTGTTGTTGATGCTTTGAGAAGCAAATTAGTTATTACAATTTAGTTAGAAGAATTGCCAGATAATACTTTTCGTTTTGGAAATTTATATCCTGTATAAATGATGTACCGTAAATAATTTTGAAATATATACCGAAATACAATTAGCAAAAGATCTACCTGAGTTAGGTTTTATTAAAGGTGATGTAGCTACAATTGTGGAAGTAATAAAAGACTTAAAAGGAAATTATGGCTTTTGTCTTGAATTTTTGATGCACAAGGCAATACATTAAAAGTTGCTGTTGTGGATGAAGATGCCATACAAAAGCCCATTTTACATGGCGTGGTACATTACAGAGAAAACTTGTACTTTAAGTTCTTCCATCAACCAAAATACATATTAAAAGCACTTACAGCTTCTTTTACCAACTATTTTCCTTCTTACAAGCAACTCAAGCTTTTTGTATGCACCCAAACACCTCATGCAATCACCTTTTTTGCTCTTGGAACCAGCTAACGCTTCTTGCATCCACTAGATTTGCGCTTGCAAGTATCATTTTCATTCTTATTGTTCCATATTTAGAACTCTAATCTGCTTTTTGGTGACTACAGTTCGCTGGAACGAACTCGAGTTCCAAATTTTGTGACTTGAGTTCTGTTTTTGGTAACCCCTGTTCACTTTTTGGTGACTCCAGTTCGCTGTAGTGTACTCATGCTCGCTTTTTTATAACTCTAGTTTGCTTTTTGGTGACTACAGTTCGCTATAGCGAATTCATACTTGCTTTTTGGTGACTCTAGTTTATCTTCCATTTACCCAAAAACAAAAAAGCGCACCAAACTGGTACGCTTCTTACAATATCTTATAGTAATTAAGCTTATTTCATACGCCATTTTGCAGTCATATTTAAATAGTCTTACAGACTCGCAATATTCTTGGCTTTTAGGCTTTTGCATGAGCAAAATATCTTTTAAAAATCCTTCCCTACCTCTATTACCACTACACCACAGTTACCACATATTCATTTTTTTCAGTAATCACACCTATTGGCTCAGCATATAAATTGTGCGATAGTAATAATGCTTGTACTTGTTCAGCGGCTTCTGGTGCAACTGCAATGAGCAAGCCACCACTCGTTTGCGGATCGGCTAATATGGCTTTTGTATAAACCTGATTGATACCAGTAGCAAATGCTATTTTGCTGCCATAACTATCCCAATTTCTATTGGTACCACCAGGAACGCATTTTTTATCAATGTAGGCTGGCAAATCGTGGGTTATTAATGGTACTTTATCAAAATGCACGGCTGCGCTTACATCACTTCCTTCTGCCATTTCTGTCAAGTGTCCTAGTAAACCAAAACCAGTTACATCTGTCATTGCATGGACTTCTTTCATCATACCTAATGCTTCACCCACTTTGTTTAATTGCATCATTTGTAAAGCGGCCAATGCTGTATCCTTTTCTGCTAGTAAGCCATTTTTTTCTGCAGTGGTTAAAATACCAACCCCTATTTTCTTAGTAAGAAAAAGTATATCGCCTTGCTGTGCTGTATTATTTTGCTTAATGTTTGCAATAGGCACAATGCCATTAACCGCTAAGCCAAAAATGGGTTCTGGGGAATCAATACTATGACCGCCAGCCAGTGAAATACCCGCTTCTTTACAAATACTACGGCTGCCCTCAATTACTAGTTGTGCTACTTCTGGCGGCAAAATATTAATAGGCCAACCCAATATCGCAATTGCCAATATGGGCTTTCCGCCCATTGCATAAACATCACTAATGGCATTAGCGCTGGCTATTCTACCAAAATTATAAGGATCGTCAACGATGGGCATAAAAAAATCAGTAGTGGCAATTAGCGCCGTACCATTACCCATATCATACACAGCAGCATCATCTTTACTATGGTTTCCAACTATCAATTTATCATTATCTGGTGTGGCTAAATTGGTGGCCAATATTTGATCGAGCATCTTAGGCGAAATTTTACAGCCACAACCAGCACCATGCGAATACTGTGTTAACTTAATTTCACTAAGATTGGGTATACTTGAATTTGCTGCCATTGATTGTTGTGTTTCTTAAATTCTAAAATAAATAATTGAGGTTAACCAAGTACCAGAAATGAGATGGTGTTATAATGCCTTTTCTTCTTTTACAATAGCAAGCAGGTTGTTTGTATTGCAAACTGCATTTACCGTATTACAGGTTATTTTTTTAATTTGTCGGTTATTTTGTTCTAACCCTTTTAAATAGTATTTATCGTAGTAGCGTAATAAAATTGCAAAGCAATGTTGTATATCATCTTCTAGAAGAAAATTTATAGCCGTTTTCGTTTCTAAGCCCCCCAAACGTTTTTTTATACGCATAATGGCTGCTACAATTTGGTCTTTTTTGAATCTGCCATAGCTAGCTACTAAATGCTGTAATCTTTCTTCAAAAGGGATATCAATATAATACACCATCGAAGATTGCTTTTTAAGATATAGTATGTTGGGTAAGGTCACATTTCCTATACGTTGACTTTCATCTTCTAGCCAAATAATGCGGTCATTAGCGGCATACAATGCCATTGCTAGCATGTTCTCAAACATTTCTTGTGAGGGTTGCTGAATGGCCTCTAGATTACCAAACGTGGAGCCTTTGTGCTGTGCTAATGCTTCCAAATCAATAACCACTTCATTCGCCTGCTTTAATATTTGTAATATTTCTGTTTTACCACTACCAGTAAAGCCTCCAACGACTTTAAAGTGGTAGTCTTTATCAAACTGTTGCATTACCCAATGTCGGTAAGATTTATAACCGCCAATTATGGTGTATACATCAAAGCCATATAAATCTAAAAGCCAAGCAACGCCTGCACTACGCATACCGCCTCGCCAGCAATGCACCACTATTTTTGTACTTGTAGCACTAGGGCTGTTCGGTTTCCGGTTATGTTTAGCTAAAATTTTTTCAACTGCCTCTACCATTTCTGCCATTTTTGGTCCAAAATATTTCAGACCAATTTTTATAGCATTTTCACGGCTTTCTTGTTTGTAGGCGGTACCCACAACACTTCGTTCTTCGTTATTAAATAATGGCAAACTGATGGCATTGGGTATATGTGCGTGTGCATATTCACCCGGACTTCTTACATCTAGCAATAAGTAATTATGTGGTTCTTGTAAGTATGCTTGAATCGTTATTTTTTGAATTGCCATAATGAAAATGTCTCAGCCTATTTAAGCGATGACTTGATACAATAATGCTTGGCTGATGATGCTAAAACATATGTAAACTGATAGGAAATTAACCTATTACTGATTAGTAAGTATGATTTCCTTAATATAGTAATTAAAAACTATTTTCTTCTACCAAATTGTAAGGCAATATAGCCATTGAAGAAAAACTTCTTTTGGTCATTGACACCTACTAAAATAGGCATTGCCTGACTATAGAATTCAGCATTTATACCTACTTCAAGTGCACTAATAGTTTCTCGAAATCTGCCATAATCAAAACGAAGTGCTACCCTTGTGGTGGCGCCAGGTACAAATTTTATCTCGCCCAAACCTTTTCCAAAACCGCTACCGCCTATAATGGCTGTAGGATCTAAGAAAGTCGATGCTGTAGAATCGGTGTATTTGATATCTTTTGTACCAGTTCCTTGCGCTGAATTGTCTGGAACTTGTACATAATAGGGCTTTAACATTCCAAGACTTAAGCCACCACCATAAATAGCAGACACTGCCACACCGTTTTTGCTGCCTTTTGCGCCAAGCAATTTTTGCTGACCAAAACCTAAACGTAGGTAGTAAAAGTTATTTTGCTTGCCATATACATAAGAGTTACCGAAGAAAACAACCGCTCCACCACCGCCTGTAAATGTGTTAGTTTGCTTATACTGTTTAGGGTCTTTACGCTCACCTAAAGAAAGCCACCAAAGGTTGGTTTTTTTGATAGTTTTGTACTTACCATGCTCGTAAGTAAATCCAAACCCATCGCTATTAAAGTTTAAACCAAAAGTGCTTTGCTTTTGAAATACCAATGCGCCTTCCTCTTCTTGTTTGATTAATTGTTCAATTTTTGCTTTTTTTTCGGCGGCTTTTTGCTGTCTTTCCTGTGCCTTATTTTGCTGTGCTGCTACTAAAAACGGCAAACAGATCATGGTCATTACAATTATCTTCTTCACGTGCATATATTTGTGTTTGTAAATTTATATAAAATCTAGTCAAATGACATCAACCGTAATTTATAAAGGTGCGTTAAGAACAGAGATGACACACTTACAGAGTACTTCAGTGATAGAAAACGATGCCCCGACCGATAATATGGGTAAAGGCGAACGTTTTAGCCCTACAGATATGGTAGCTACTGCTTTGGGTAGTTGCATGCTTACTACTATGGGTATTAAAGCTAATTCCATGGATATTGACCTTACCGACTCAAAGGTAGACATCACGAAAATTATGAAGGCTGACCCACGTAGAATTGGGGGCATAAAAGCACATGTAACCATGTCTAAATCTTTAAATTTAGATGATAAAACCAAAGAAATACTAGAACGTGTAGCACGTACTTGCCCAGTAGAAAGAAGTTTACACCCAGATATGGAACTAGACATCACTTTTGAGTGGTAGCATTTAATGGTTTACGTGCTTAATTGTTAAATTGTAGCTATTTAACAAATTAACCACCAAACCGTTTAGTGGTCATTCTACATTTTTAAAAATACTATTGCCTACAGCGCATTCTAAACAGCGTTTTTGAGTGCAATAATTATTTGTTAATTCTATCAATGCTTGGCTATCAAAGGCAGAAGCAATCGCAACATGTATTTGTTGCCATTGCTTTATAATCGTATTATTTTCTTTTTTTACAGCCATCAACCACTTGATGGCTTTTTCTTTGATAGCTTCGTCTTGCATGTGCATCCCGTAAGCAAATAGCACAGGAATAACCGTGTTAATCAACACATTATCGATGGCAGTAGCGCCAAGTTTTTTCTCTAAATAATCACTTTCGGTATCAAATTGATAATGCGTGTGCCAATAATCGTTGGCAGTTACATTAAACAGTTGCTTTACTGATGCTACATCATTTTGCTCTTTAATCTTTGAAAACAAATGCACAGAATGCACTATCAACATCGCTAATTGCGCCAATCGAATTGTTGGAAAATTAGCTGGCCGCATTCGTAAAAAATTAGGCTGAATAGATACGGGTTGAAGCTGGTATTTTTTCTGAAGAAAGCGATACTCTTTTTGTAACAAAATAGCATAATGGTCTGAATAAGAGCCATTTAATAAATTAGCTTGCCCTAGTAATAGCGCTTCTATTTGGTGTATTTGGTGCTTATGCTTTGCCAAAATATTTACAGAAATAGTCTGCGCCATCGCTTCAAACAATTCTGTATTTACCTTAATACCAAAATTGCCCGCAAGCATTATCCAGAATACTTCTTCCCAATGTTGCTTGGTAGCTTCTAAATATGCCAAAATCTTTTTGGATTTTCGTTCTAGCCGTTCGGCTACCAAACGTTCTTTCCAAGCATGCCAACCAAGCTCACTTAACCTAGGAGCAACATTGCCATGACAAGGAATATTAGCAGCTTGCATCAGTTGTGTATATCGTTCTAGCAACACTTTGGGTACTCTATCGTGCAATACCAACGTTGGTAACGATGTGCCGTTTTCAGTGGTAATAGCAGCATCATTTTCCCAAACTACATGTAGTATCACATTATTATATGTAACGTCTATTTGATGGTGATGTTTATACCAATCAGATGCTTTAACATGCAATTCAATATTGCCAGCAAAACGTAAGTTATTTATTTGAATACAGGCATCTAAAAAATCGGGCCCTTGGTTAAGATTATGCTTGCCAGGGGCAACAATTGAAAGGCTTTCACCAATAGTTGTAGTTAATTCTTGACGGTTATAATATTGAAATTGCCAGATGAATTGTAATAATTTTTCGTTCATATACCAATAGTTGAGCTAACAAATAAGCAGCTAAACTAATGAAAATATAAACTACTATATTAATTTTTTAATAACTGTAATTGTTGCACTACCCTACTTATAGGCAAGCCCATTACGTTATAAAAATCGCCTTCAATAGCTTTTATGCCAACCACACCAATCCAATCTTGAATACCATAGGCACCAGCTTTATCGTAAGGTTGGTATTTATCAATATAAAACTCAATTTGAGCTTGCGTTAGCTCGTGAAACCAAACCTTTGTAATATCAGCAAAGGCAATTTCTTTTTTACCTTCTAAGATAACCACGCCTGTAATAACACGATGCGCTTTCCCTGATAAGCTTGTAAGCGTTGCAATGGCTTCTTGCCTATCGGCTGGCTTGCCAATAATTCTATCGTCCAAAACCACCACTGTATCAGCGGCAATAATGATTTCTTTTCGATGTTCTGCATGATAAACCGTTTGCGCAAAAGTTTGTACGGCCAATGCTTTTTCTCTTGCAATATACACTGGTACATCCTCCACTGATAAATTTGGCGGGTAAACTTCGTCTGTAGCTTTTACAATTACTTCAAAGTCTATTTCAGCCCATTCTAGTAATTGTTTTCTACGAGGCGATTGTGATGCAAGTATAATTGATGACATAAAGTGCGTATTACAGGTATAATTTAAAAAGCCCCATTGATAAAACGCCTGTAAGCATTACCCATTTTATAGCAGAGCTGAGTTTGTGAAAATCCTCAGGTGTTTGTGCTGAAAATAACTGCTTAAAAATCCAGGTAATAGGCAATAATACCAATAGAAGCCCATAGACAATTGGCCACCACCAGTGCAATCGTACAGCATATATTAGCACAGTAATTAATAGGGCAATAAGCACCGTTAACCATACTGCCACAAACACTTTTGATGGATTGATGCCCCAACTGATAGGCATTGTTTTGCAACCATATTTTCTATCACCTTCTACATCTTCCATATCCTTGATAATCTCTCGTATCAAATTGATAATGAATGAGAAAGCAACAAAAATTAGTGCACTATTAAATAGAATATCAAAGTTGTTACCACTAATAATTTTATGCAATAACATACCCCTAAAATCGAAGTAAGCTGTAATGGCCACAATCCAAGCTAAATAAATGGCTACCAGTACGTTGCCAATTAAAAACTTCTTTTTAAATGTAGCAGAATAGGCAAACAAAACAACCACAGATGCAAATGCTAATAAGCAATTTTCTATATTTACTTTAGTACATAATCCAATGCCCACAATACTTAATCCAACATGTAAAAATAAAGCCCAACGCCTTGAAATAAAGCGATTAATAATAACCCTTTTTGGCTTGTTGATTTGGTCGATATTAAGGTCAAAATAATCGTTAATGATGTAGCCTGCAGCAGAAATACAAGCATAAGCAGCTAACAAAAATAAGAACTGTTGCTCTGCTTTCGCAACATCATTTGATCGGTATAATGGCAACTTAATACAATAAAAAAACAAGCACTGTGTTAATGCAATGATGAGTACATTGCCCCAACGAATTAACTTAAGAAAGGCATTAATTTTAGTCACGAAAATTTATTTGTAGCAATATACAATTTGCGCAGTTATACTTATCCACTAGCGTGATAAGTTCATGTTATCATTGCTTATTTCTGGTTGTCGCGCCACTCGTACACCCATTTGCTTTGAATCATTTCTAAATGCCCTTCAGTACTTTGTTCTCTTGTGCCTTCAAAGTTTGGTATTTGTAAAATCCATTCTAGCAAGTCCGTAAAACGGATACGATATATTTTACTTTCTCCGAAATCATCACCAAATTTTTCATATAGTTTCATCGCTATATCTTCATGATCATTCCAATGTATTGGTGGTTCAAAGTGACTCATATATTAGTTTTTAGTTTAAAGTATATAATAAGTAAAACTATTTACTCGCCTAAAAATTGGGTTTGGTCTGGTAAGGTAATATTAATTTCACCACCAGCGCTTTGGTGCAACACACATTGACAGCCAAGGCGACTCGTTAAACGTGGGTTAATGGCTCTATCAATAAAATCTTCTTCTCTATCAGATAATTCTTCTATAAATTCCTCACCTTTTTCTACATAGAGGTGGCAAGTGCTGCACGCACAAACACCGCCACAATTATGGTGAAGTTCAATTTTATTGTCTAATAACACTTCTAATAAACTTTCACCAAACCCAATATTGGTCAGGGTTTGTGGCTGTTTACCTTTCTCTTCAAATTGAATATTAATCGTGTACATCATTTTTGTTTTGGCATGCAAAAGTATCTGAAACAAGTGTATAATAAAAGCCTATAAAAGTCGGAATGAGAAATTTTAATCTGCCCAACCTTAATTTTAGCTTAAAAATTAAATTTCTTTTCACAATTCAAAAAAGATATCTACTTTGTGCAAGCGTTTGCATAGAATACCCAATTCTCACAAACGCAAGTTTGTTTTGTTAGACCTCTAAGGCTGCTTAAATATGAAAACTTAGTCTATCGAAACGAGGATGGACTTTTAATATGCATTGTTTTTTTGGTTGCTTGCTTATAAATAATCCCCGATTGGTTCTCCTTTTGGGGCTTTTTATTTGTGGACTATACTGTTAGAAAATGCTTCGTAAAACGCTTGCAATTGGGGATAATCGTGCAGTAATGCTATATGTTTCTGTACCGTTTCAAAATCACCTCTTGCGGCAGGACCTGTTTGTACATCTTTTGGTGCATGATTTGCCAATCGCGATACAGTTTCATTCATTAAAGGCAATAACAGTTTAAAATCTAGCTGTTCTTTTTGGTAAAATTCAGCTACTAGTGCAAATAGATGGTTGGTAAAATTAGATACCACCACCGCGCCTAAGTGTAACTGAATTCTTGCTTCATCATTGGCTACAAAGCATTTGTTAGATAAAGTTTCTGCAAATGCTTGCAATCTATTAATCACCAAATCGCTGTTACCATCAATAATAAATGGGATTTCGGGCAAATGGTTGGTTTCTTTTCGTAATGTTTGCAACGGCCATAGTACACCATAGTTGCTACTTGCTTGTTGCAAAACATGTTTATTTAGCGAACCAGCTGTATGCACCACTAATTTATCTTGCAGATATAACGTATTTACAACATCTGTCACTGCATCATCCGCTACTGCAATGATATAAATGTTAGCATCAGGGCAAATTTCAACAACATTGGTGCAGCTTTCAGCTTGCATAAGGGATGCAAGTTGTTGTACTTTTTCTGCATCTCTTCCCACAATTTGTTTAATGTGGTGTCCTTTGTGGTACATTAATTTGCATAAAACTGTTGCCACATTACCCGTACCAATCATCACAACGTTCATATATTTGAATTTAAAACAACAAAGTGTAACAACTTAAAGCTGGTAAATGAAGTTAGCTCAATCAATAGCCATCAACTACTACAAAACAAAGATTACAACTTTAGCGCTTATCTCGCCAAGAAAAGCGGCTGAATATGCGTTTAAAATTTTCTGTACACCTTATAGTGGCAAACCCGTAAGGCCAGAACCAACTTCTTTTCTAGAGGCTGAAAAAATAAGTTTTCAATTTGAAGGTTTAACCCTGCGTGGTTGGCATTGGCAACCCAAAGAGCCAAATGGTAAAAAAATATTAATTAATCATGGTTTCGATAGTTTTAGTTATCGCTTTGAGAAATACATTCATCCCATGTTAAAAGCTGGCTTTGAGGTATTTGCCTACGATGCACCTGGCCACGGCATTAGTGATGGAAAAACTATCAACGCTTTATTTTATAGCCAATCGATGCTTGAATTTAACAAAATTTTTGGACCATTATATGGCATTATGGCTCATAGCATTGGTGGCTTGGCTGCTTCACTAGCCGCAGAACATTTACCAAGTCTAGAAAAGCTTGTTTTGATTGCTCCTGCCGTAGAAACGACCACGGCAATTAAGGGATTTATTAAATTTTTAGGATTGGGTAATGATATGAAACAAGCATTAACAGATTATATTGTTGATTTTTCGAAACAGCCGATTAGTTATTTTGCCACAAGTACAGCTGTGCAAAAATTTCATATACCAACCCTTTGGTTACATGATACAGAAGATGCCATTTGTACTTTTGAAGATGTAAAACCTGTACAAGCGCTCAATTTGCCACATATTGAATTTTACATCACCACCGGCTTAGGCCATAGCAAAATTTACAGAGAAGGAAAAACGGTGAAAACCATTATCAACTTCTTAAAAAAATGAGAAATGGCGGCTTTTATAGCCGCCATTTTGTTATATGTAGAGGAATAATAGTTTAAAATCTTACTCCGAAATTAATGCCTACTGCTACTCTTGGTCTTATTGGTTGCGCCACATATATAGGTCTTGGTGCAGGTCTGTAACAATCAATGTGTGCACGATTATAAGCCCAGATGTCTTCGTTATCGTTACAATACACTTCTTGATAATTTTGATCTAAATAAATATCTCTAGGCAAGGTATTAACAGTTATCCAAGCACCATTTCTAGCATAACAGTAGTTGTGTGCAATTGGGTTAAAATACACATTTGCCTGAGGGTAATAGTAATAACTTCTGCGCTCTGGCGCTCTGTATACATATCTGCTATCATTATAAAAGTCACGTCTTTCTCTTCTATCGTCAAATCTATTATCTCTATATTCTCTAAAATCACGTCTGTCATCGCCTCTTCTATCACGCTCATATCCGCGTTGAGCATTTACATGTAATGAAGTGAATATAACAGTTATAATTGCGGCAATTGTCATCATCTTTTTCATGGTATAACGTTTTAGTTACTTTTCATAATCCCAAATGCGTGCCAAAAAATAAAATTCAAAAACCTATACATTTTCTTAACATTTTTTGTGTTTTCGACTATTAAACTAATATTGCATCAACCTGAGTATAGATTTGCGTGTTATTAGGGAGGCAAGTTGAAAAAAATGGTTTGTAATGAGCAGTTGAATGCCTATTGAACTGCAGTTGCTTTGCACATTGCAACCTATACAACCATTTGCAGCTTTTGCCGTCAATTAAGCAAGTCATATCAATCAAGGTTCAGACATTATGAGCAAGAATTTATTAATTGTAGAGTCGCCTGCAAAGGCTAAAACCATAGAAAAAATCTTAGGTAACGACTTTGATGTACGTAGCTGCTACGGCCACATTCGCGACCTTGAAAAAGATGATATGGGCATTGATTTAAACAATCATTATCTACCTCGTTACAAAGTACCAGAAGACAAATTAAAGGTAGTAAGCGAATTAAAAAGCCTTGCAAAAAAATCGAAAGAAGTTTGGTTGGCATCCGATGAGGACCGCGAAGGTGAAAGCATTAGCTGGCATTTAGCGGAAGTTTTAGGCCTAGATCCAAAAGAAACAAAACGCATTGTATTTCATGAAATTACTGCGCCAGCCATCAAAAAAGCGGTTGCCAATCCACGAAAAATAAATATGGATTTGGTAAATGCACAGCAAGCGCGTCGTGTATTAGATAGATTGGTTGGGTTTGAATTGAGTCCTGTGTTATGGAAAAAAGTGCAACCAAGTTTAAGCGCTGGCCGTGTACAAAGCGTAGCAGTAAGATTAATTGTAGATAGAGAAAGAGAAATTAACCATTTTGTACCAGAAAGTAGCTATAAAGTAGAGGCATTTTTTGCGGCAAAAGACATTAACAACAAGCCTGTAACCTTTAAAGCAGAAGGCCCATCAAAAGTAGCAACCTTACAAAATGCACAACAATTTTTAAACACTTGTATTAATGCCAACTACACGGTTGCTTCTATTGAAGTAAAACCAGCCAAACGCACACCAGCAGCGCCTTTCACCACTTCTACCCTACAGCAAGAAGCTTCTAGAAAGTTAGGTTATGGCGTGAGTAAGACCATGTTGATTGCACAAAAATTGTACGAGCATGGTCATATCACTTATATGCGTACCGATAGCTTTAATTTAAGCGACACTGCATTAGCAGATATTAGTAAAGAAATTAACACAGCATTTGGCAATAAATACCATCAGCCACGTAAGTTTAAAAATAAAAACGAAAGCGCTCAAGAAGCCCACGAAGCCATTCGCCCTACTTACATGAGCCACCACACAGTTGCAGATGAAGATGGTAGACGTTTGTACGAGTTAATTTGGAAACGTACCATCGCTTCGCAAATGAGTGATGCAGAATTTGAAAAAACAACTGCCAAAATCAATATTTCTACCAATAAAGAACAACTTGCTGCGACTGGTGAAGTAATGAAGTTTGACGGTTTCTTAAAAGTATATTTGGAAGGCCGTGATGATGAAGACGAAGAAGATACTGAAGGAATGTTGCCGCCTTTAAGTATTGGGCAGGTATTAGACTTTAAAGAGATGACTGCGACTGAGAAATTTACTAGAGCAGCAGCAAGATATACCGAGGCTTCTTTGGTGAAAAAAATGGAAGAATTAGGTATTGGTCGTCCTTCTACTTATGCGCCTACTATTACAACCATTATTAAAAGAAATTATGTTGAAAAACGTGATAAAGATGGTGTAAAAAGACAGGTAAATATTTTGCGCCTAACAGCCAACAACGAGATTGAAAAATCGATGTTAATGGAAAATACTGGTGCCGAAAAAGCGAAGTTATTTCCAACAGATTTGGGTTTGGTAGTTACTGATTTTTTGAATCAACATTTTAAAAAAGTAATGGATTTTAGCTTTACTGCTAAAATTGAAGAAGAATTTGACCAAATAGCCGAAGGCAAAATTATTTGGAGCAATATGATTGATGGTTTTTATAAGCCCTTTCACACCAATATAGAAAATACACTTGAAACAGCAGAAAGAGCCAAAGGTGAACGTGAATTGGGTTTTGTAGCCGAAACTGGCAAAAAAGTAATCGCTAGAATGGGTAAATATGGCCCTATGGTACAAATTGGCGATACATCTGACGAAAATGAAAAGCCGCGCTTTGCCAAGCTAAAAGCTAACCAAAGTATTGAAACCATTACCATGGATCAAGCGATGGAATTATTTCAACTACCACGTAGTTTGGGAGAATATAATGGCGAAGAATTAATTGTAAATATTGGCAGATTTGGACCTTATGTAAAATACAAAGACCAATTTATTTCATTAGCTAAAACCGATGAACCCTTAGAAATTGATGTAGCAAGAGCCGTTGAATTAATTGAACAAAAAAATCAGGCAGACGCAGCAATAGGCTACTTCGATAAGAAGCCTGTAACCAAAGGTAAAGGCCGTTTTGGCCCATTTATAAAGTGGGATGATTTGTTCATCAACATACCAAAAGGCTTTGATTATGACCATTTAACCCAAGCAGATATCAATACATTAATTGAGAAAAAATTAGAGAAAGAAGCCAATCGTTACATACAACAATGGCCTACTGAAAAAATTACGATTGAAAATGGAAGATGGGGGCCATTTGTACGTTTTGGTAAAAAAATGTTGAAGCTTACAGGTAAAAAATATACGGCTGAAGAAGCTGCAACATTGCCACTAGAAAGTGTAAAAGCAATGATTGAAGCGCAAGTGCCTGGTGCATTTGCTAAGAAAGCAGCACCTGCAAAAAAGGCCGCCCCTAAAAAGAAAGCTGCGGTTAAAAAGAAATAAATTACAAATAATATCAAATTCTTTTATGAATTATGCCCTAATTACTGGTGCGAGCAAAGGTATTGGTAGAGCTATTGCAGAACAGTTAGCCAAAAGACATATTAATGTGCTTTTAGTGGCAAGAAGTGTGGATTTATTAAAAGAATTAGCGCAACAGTTAAGAGACAATTACAAGATTGACGCAAAATATTTAGCTATCGATTTATCGTTAACTACAGCTTCGCACAACATTAGTAATTGGATTTCTGAGAATAATTTACCAATAAACATATTAGTAAATAATGCTGGCTACGGTCTAAGTGGTGCATTTACAAAATATACCTTTCAGCAGCATAGCGATATGATGCAAGTGAATATGACTGTACCTGTTCATCTAACCCATCTATTATTACCTATTTTACAGAAACAACCTGCAAGTTACATTCTAAATATTGCTAGTTCTGCTGCTTATCAAGCGGTGCCTGGTTTAAGTGTTTATGCTGCTACCAAATCTTTTGTTTTAAGCTTTAGCAGAGGCTTAAAATACGAATTACGTAATACCAATGTATCAGTAACAGTTGTTTGTCCAGGCGCCACAGATACAGACTTCCCAAATAGGGCGGATGTAACCACTGAAAAAGCAAAAAAGCTAGCAGCAAAATTCAATATGCAACCTAAAGAGGTAGCAGAACAAGCCGTCAATGCCATGTTTGCCAAGAAAAGTGAAGTAGTGACTGGCTTTGTAAATAAACTGAACTTGTTTTTAGCGTGGTTATTACCCAAAAAGATACTAGAAAAAGCTGCCGCGGATATTTACGGGTTATAAAAAGTTAGAGAACATTTGTTTATTTGAAAAATGCACTTATATTTGCAACCCGAAAGAAAATGGCTGCGTAGCTCAACTGAATAGAGCATCTGACTACGGATCAGAAGGTTTTAGGTTTGAATCCTAACGCGGTCACTCAAAAAGCTTCACAGTTGTGAGGCTTTTTTATTGGGAAATTATTTAATCAAATGATACTCAAAAGAAAAACCCCAAAACAAATGTTTTGAGGCTTAAGAAGTATGTTTTTTATTGAATTACATTTTCCATCTATCAGTCAGCTTTGTTCTTAAAGCTGGCTTCATTTTACGTTGAATGTTCCACAAATCTGTTGCATTGAAAGTATTGGCTTTAATATTTTTTGCAACGGTTTCTCTTGTTTCGTTTAACAATGCTTCTAACTGTCTGTTCTCCATCTGTATAACAGATGCATTTACTTGCTGTTTCATAATTTTTCCTTTATTGTTCTTTAATTACAATTTTAACGAGCAACAAATCAGATGGCAGCTAATAAAATAAAATCGTTGTAGAAGTACTTCAGGTATCAATCAAACGCTTGAAGAAATTTACTTGCTCGTTTTTGATGTGCAAATGTATATCAATATTTGAAGCAGCATAAAATTGAAAGCCTAATACTTTGTTAAACGTGTAAAATTTACACATTACTCCTAGTCATCTGACTTGTTTTTTAAACCCATCAATAATGTATAAGCCCCTTTTAGCACAATGTTTTTATTAGTCAATAATTCGCCATTTTTAACTTCTACCATACCCTCGTTGGCTTTCACCGTTTGTATTTCAAACATTTGAAATCGCTTATCATCAACTTGTGCAAAAGTATATTGCTTGTTTTCAAACCTAACAATCGCATCTTCTGGTAAAGCATAAACGTTTGCGTTGGTAACTTTAATTTCTGCATTCATATAAGTGCCAGGAATTAACAATTTGTCGTAATCTTCAAAATGACAATGGACATCTGTATTTCTTTCTGCCGACAAATCCTTACCAATTAACAATACCTCACATGCGTGTTTTTTTTCGGGCTGATTATTGGTATAAGCGATTAATTTTTGGCCAATGAATAACTTATCTACATCTTTCTCGTACACTTTTAGCGCCAAATGGATATCGGTAGGGTTAATTAATTCAAACAATACGTCGGTAGGCGATACATATTTACCAATATTGACATTTACTTTCGAAACATAACCATTAATAGGCGAATAAATATTGATGCTTCTACTAATAGTATTTTCATTTATTTTTAATATATCAATGCCTACTAATTGCAATTTTTCTGCCAAAGCATTTACCAAAACCTTTTGTGTTTTATAATCACTTTCAGCCAATTGATATACTTTATCGCTACTAGCTTTACTTCCGTTTAACGCTTTTTGACGCTGGTATTCATTCTCTAAATAGCTGATTTTCGCTTTAGCTGTTAAATAATCTTGCTGCAACTGAATATATTGTTGATCTTCCATTACAGCAATCACTTCGCCTTTACTTATATGCAGCCCTGGTAATAATTTGGTAGTTTTTAAATACCCACCAAGCGGTACACTTATAGAAACAATGTTTTGTGGTGGCACATCTATTTTGCCATTTACACGTAAAATCATTGCCATTGGTTGCTGACTAATTCTGCCTAGTACCAAGGCTGCATTTTTGTACTGTGTATCTGTAAGGGTAATAATACTGGTACTTGAGTCTATAGCTTTCGTTTCGTTAGTCGCTTTTTTAGTACTACAAGCAGCCAAAGCCATAATTGTGATAGACAAAAAAATTAAATTTTTCATGTATAATATTTTTATTGTTAATCTTTATTTAAATGACGAAAGTTCAATCGTCATCTGTTAATAATATAATTATGCTCGATAATTGCATTATTCAAGCTTTTAATAGCTTCTATATAATCACTTTTTACAGTAATGGCCTGATGTATTAATTGTACCCATTCAAGATAATTAATATTACCACTTGCCAATTGTTGATTAGCTGTTGTGGTAATTAATGCTGCATTTTTAAGCGCTACATTTTCATAAAAATGAATAGTTTTCTTATACTTCTCAATCACCTGTAGTTGTTGCTGCCATTCACTTTGCAAGTTTTGTAACGCAACTTTAAAATTAGCTTTTGCGACTAGTTCGCTAAATTTTACACTAGCAATTTTTTCCTTTTGTGCCTTCTTAAAAATTGGAATACCCACACCTATCTGCACCGAACTAAAGCGTTGTGAAGTGCCATATAAAATATTATCAGCGCCAGTGCCTTTGATGCTTGTATTGTTATACGCTAAAGAAATATCTGGTAAAAGTTTGCTTTTTTCTAAAGCTAAGTTAGCAGCAGCTAGCTGCTGTTGCTGTGCAATTACTTGCATGGCGGGATGTGCTTCTAATATCGCAGTATCGCTTAATTGAAGATAGGGCAGTTGATAAATAGTAACAACTGGTGTGAAAGCGACAGTAGTATTTAACAACAACTGAAATTGTAATTGCAATATATCAGCGTCTTGCTGCAACTGTTGTAACTGTATTTCAATTTGGCCTAATTGTGTTTCAGCACTTGCTTTTTCTAACACATTGGCTTCGCCTTTTTCTAAACGGAGTTCTGCCCTTTTATAAAAAGCTCTGTATAAGCTATCTGTATATTGCAAAAGGGATTTCTTTTGCTCTAAATACACCAAATTATAAAAAACTTGCGCAACTTGCTTTTTAAGTAAAGCTTCTTTAACAGCAATATTTAATACGGCAGTTTTCCACTCTACTTGAAATATCTGTTTTTGCTTGACATAAACAGTGGGAAAATTCATTGACTGACCAATACTAAACCTATTGTCGTTATAAATACTATTAATCTGTCCTACCTCTGCAATAAAATTGGTTTGTGGTAATGAGGTAGCTGTTTTAGAAAGCATTTGTTGATACTGCGCCTTTAAATACTCATTTTTTAATTGTAGATTATTTTTTAGAGCAATGTTAATGGCACCTTGAAGCGTTATAGCTTTTTGACCATTGGCATACGACACAAAGCCCAAAAGCCCTAAAAGGAAGGTGATTTTAATTGCTTTCTTTTTAGATTTTACTAATCCTTTCTCAAACGTGATATACAGAACTGGCAATACAAACAAGGTTAAGAAGGTTGCAATCAACAATCCACCAATTACTACCGTTGCCAACGGTCTTTGTACTTCTGCTCCAGCTCCATTGCTCACAGCCATTGGAAAAAAGCCTAGAGATGCTACAAATGCAGTCATTAACACTGGTCTTAATCGCACTTTTGTACCCATCAAAACAATACGTTTTAAATCGGTAACACCTTCTTTTTTCAGGCGATTAAATTCTGCAATTAAGACTATACCATTTAAAACAGCCACACCAAATAATGCAATAAAACCTACCCCAGCACTAATGCTAAAAGGCATGCCACGCATAGCTAAAAACAAGATTCCACCAATAGCTGATAAGGGTATAGCTGAGTAAATTAACAGTCCTTGCTTAATAGAATTGAAGGCGAAGTATAATAGTAAAAAAATGAATAATAATGATATTGGCACTGCTATAAGTAATCGCTGTTTTGCTGCATTCAAGTTTTCAAAAGCCCCCCCATAGGTAACATAGTAGCCTGTGGGCAATTTTAATTGCTTCTCCACTTTAGCTTGCAACTCGTTGACAATAGTTTGTACATCTCTGCCACGCACATTAAAGCCAACCACTATTCTACGTTTAGCGTCTTCTCTTTGTATTTGATTTGGACCTTCTTTTATTTGTACATTGGCTAGTTGATATAAAGGAATTTGAACGCCTTGTGGTGTAGGTATTAACAAATTTTGAACATCTTTTAGGTCTGTTTTTAAGTTGCTTTTTAATTTTACTACCACCTCAAAGCGTTTTTCACCTTCAAACAACATACCTGTGCTTTGCCCAGCAAATGCAGTATTTACAATTTTGTTGATATCTGTAATTACTAATCCATATTGGGCGATGGCATTTCGGTTATAATTGATAATAATTTGTGGCATGCCTGAAACAGCTTCTACGTATAAGTTGGCAGCACCTTCTACCGTATTAACCAATGCGCCTAGTTTGCTAGCATAAGTAGCTAATGTATCTAAATCTTCACCAAAAATTTTACATACCACGTCTTGTCTTGCACCAGTCATTAACTCATTAAAGCGCATTTGTACAGGAAACTGAAAGCCCGCAGTTACGCCGGGTACCGCTTGCAAAGCTTTACTCATTTTTTTATTGAGTTCACTAAATGTTTTCGCAGACGTCCAGTCAGCTTTGGGCTTTAGTATCACCATCATATCGCTTGCATCCATTGGCATGGGGTCGGTTGGAACTTCACCACTACCAATTTTCGTTACCACTTTTTCAACCTCGGGAAATTGTGTTTTTAATATACGCGCCGCTTGTTGTGTACTAGCAATAGTGGTGTTTAAATTACTTCCTGTAAGTACCCTGGTATCTACTGCAAAGTCACCTTCTTCTAGTGCAGGAATAAATTCTCCACCAAGTGTAGTTAAAAAAAATATAGCTAAAAAAAATAAACCAATAACTGATAGTAACACTGTTTTTGGAAAGGCAACTACCTTTTCTAAAGCATGTTGATACTTGCGCTCCACCTTTGTCATCAATTTATCAGAAAAATTTGGTTTATGTTTTACCTTTTTGCTTAAAAAAACAGCACTCATCATTGGTATATAAGTCAATGATAAAATAAATGCACCTAGTAGTGCAAACGCAACCGTTTGAGCCATGGGTTTAAACATTTTACCTTCTATACCCTGTAACGTGAATATTGGCAAATAAACCACTAGAATAATGATTTGACCAAACACCGCGCTATTCATCATTTTACTAGCTGAGTGATTGACTTCTGTATCCATTTGAATCTGTGACAATTTATCAATTGAAGCAAACTTTTTACCATGTGATAATTGATGCATCACTGCTTCTACTATAATCACAGCCCCATCTACAATTAACCCAAAATCTAGCGCACCTAGACTCATTAAATTACCACTTACGCCAAAGAGATTCATCATAATTATGGCAAATAACACAGCCAATGGAATAACAGATGCCACTAATAATCCAGCTCTAAAATTGCCCAGAAAAAGCACCAACATAAACACCACAATCAATGCGCCTTCAAGTAAATTCTTTTCAACTGTACCTATGGCGTTATTCACCATTTTAGTACGATCTAAAAACGGCTCAATCACCACCCCTTCGGGTAATGTTTTTTGTATTTGAACCACCCTTGCTTTTACATTTTGAATTACATCGCTGCTATTAGCACCTTTAAGCATCATCACTACAGCACCAGCTACTTCACCCTTATCGTTGTAGCACATAGCACCATACCTAGTGGCATTACCAATTACCACTTCTGCCACATCTCTTATAAATAAAGGATTTCCGCTTGATGCACTTTTAATATTAATATTTTTAATATCCTCTATATTTCCTAGCAAACCTTCGGTTCTGATATACAAAACAGTTGAGCCTTTCTCGATATAGGCGCCACCAGTGTTTTGGTTATTATTTTCTAAAGCTTTAAAAATATCAGTAATTGTAATGTTGTACGATAATAGCTTGTTAGGATCAACTTCAATTGAATATTGCTTAAGCTTACCACCGAAACTGCTGACTTCAGCAACGCCTTTTACGCCTAGTAATTGACGACGCACCAACCAATCTTGTATGGTACGCAAGTCGGTAGGCGTGTACTTATTTTCGTAACCATTTCTTGGACGAACCACATATTGGTATATCTCACCCAAGCCAGTACTTACTGGCCCAAGTTCTGGCGTTCCAATCCCTAGCGGTATTTGCGATTGAACTTTTTGAAGACGTTCCGCTACTTGCTGACGAGCCCAATATACATCTGTCGCATCGTCAAAAACAATTGTAACCAGCGATAATCCAAACCTTGAGAAACTTCTTATTTCTTTTAAACCAGAAATATTATTATTAGCTTGTTCAATTGGAAACGTAACTAAACGCTCTATATCTGTAGCGCCAAATGAAGGTGCCACCGTAATTACTTGCACCTGATTATTGGTGATATCTGGCACAGCATCTATCGGTAATTTTGTAACTTGATAGCTGCCATAGCCTATAAGGGCTAATACAAAAAGCCCAACAATCAGTTTATTGTTAATGGCAAACCTAATGATTGCATTAAGCATAAATAAATATATTATAAAAGTGAGGCATCTGGTAAATAATACAAGTCCTAACATGATATTGCCACTGTTAGATACAGCAACAACACCATAAGCAAAAGCATTATGTCCATCAGCAAATAAAATGAGGTGTACTATTGACAGTGCGTCAATAATAAAGAAGGGCTGTCATATTTATCAAAGACAGCATAATATGACACTAAGCAAGTTTAGGCGGCTGCCAAATCGTGGCTAGATACGAAGAAAAGAGCAATGGCTCCTGTATGATATAATTATTTTGTTCTGTAATGCGTATAGGCTTTTCAATCGAAAATGTAGCTACTAAAGGCACAAATGCCGCGGTTACACTAAATGAAGCGCAGTCTGTACAAGCTTTTTTAAATGGCAACTGCATATCCCTATCAAAGTCAGCATCTTGAGGACTACCATGTAAATAATGCATATCTAAAAAATCAAAGAAACCTAAGTTTTTATTTTCTGCTCTATGCTCAGAAAAGTGCTGAAATACCATAGGTAATTTCAAAAGCTGGTAAGAATCTGTTGTTGCCAACAAATATATTGCTAAAAAAAATATAGTAACCAGTTTTTTCAAATTAATAGACGATATTTTGTAAAAGTACTATAAATAACCAAGTATTTTTAACATACTTTGAGCGCTTTGTTCTTTGGCATACACCCAATCAATCAGTTTGCCATTTCTGTCATACTCAATAATTACGTGTTTTGGGGAAGGAATTAAACAATGTTTAATTCCGCCATAGCCGCTTATTTGATCTTGATACGCACCGGTATGGAAGAAGCCCACATATAAAGGTTCTTTATTACTTTCTTCCTCCCCTTTGTAGTTATTAGTAAGTTTTGGCAAGAATACTTCATTAATATGCTCTTCACTATCGTAATAGTCGTGACTATCGCAGGTAATACCGCCGAGTACTACACGCTGGTATTCATTATCCCACTTATTAATTGGCAGCATTAAAAACTTCTCACCAATACCCCAGGTATCTGGTAATGTAGTTATAAAAGAAGAATCGATCATATACCAACACTCTCTATCGTTTTGCACTTTTTGGCCAATAATGCTATACACATGTGCCATGCTTTCGCCAACAGTAAAACTTCCAAACTCAGTAAAAATATTTGGCATTGGCACTTTGGCTTTTTTACAAGCACGCTTAATATTACCAACAATTTCGTTAATCATAAATTGGTAATCGTACTCAAAACCAAGTGAGTGTTTAATAGGAAAACCACCGCCAATATTGATAGAATCTAGTTCAGGACAAATCTTTTTTAGCTGGCAATACAAGTTGATGACTTTATTCAATTCACTCCAGTAATAAATATCATCTTTAATACCTTTATTTAAGAAAATATGTAGCATTTTCAACTGAAACTTATCTTCAAAACCTTCAATTTCATCTACATAAAATTCTAAAATATCTTTTGCTTTAATACCTAGTCGTGAGGTATAAAACGGAAAGCTTGGCTCTTCTTCTGCTGCTACACGAATACCAAGCTTGAAAGGCTCTTTTACACTGCGCCTATAAGCTTGTAATTCTTCTTTATTATCCAATACAGGAATCACATTTTTAAATCCCGTATTAATTAATCTAGCAATACGGGAAGTGTATGTTTTTTGTTTATACCCATTACAAATAATAAATGTTTCTTTATTAATTTTCTTCTTTAAAAAAAGCTGATTAATAATTTCAATATCGTAAGCGTAAGACGTTTCTAAATGAATATTATGCTTTAATGTTTCTTCTACAATAAAAGAGAAATGTGAGCTTTTTGTACAATAGCAATAATTGTATGTACCTTCATAATTATGCTTTTTGAATGCTTTTTCAAACATCATTTTCGCTTTATTAATCTGCATACCAATTTTTGGCAAATAGGTTAACTTCAAAGGGGTACCATATTTATCAATCAAAGCTTTTACATCAATATCGTTAAAAGTTAAATTGCCATCTTGGTTGCGTTTAAAGCCTTCTTGAGGAAAGTGGAAAGTTTGATCAACCAACGAAGTGTAAGTATTGTTCATGTAGCGAACCTAGGTTTGATGTTTTATCAAATTGCCTTTGCAGACAGTTATTTTAAAAATGTATGCAAAAATAGTAGTTTGACAAACGTAAAGACATAAAAAAAGGTAAGCATCATTGCATTACCCTTTATTTTTTCCATAATTGTGGAATCTAAAACTTATCATCAGCCGTTGGACCGTATAAAGCCGGTATTTTATTGCCAGTGCTACGCAAATACACAACTAATTCCCCACGATGGTGGTACAAGTGATTAAATAAAAAACCACGAACAACTTGGATACGAGGCATTGGCGGAAAAATAGGATCAGCGGTACCCATTACCATTTTCCATTCTGCAAACATCATTTCATCTTTAGCAGTTTCTAGGGCTGCTTTTGCCAAAAGTACATTTTCTTCAAATTTAGCTACTATGTTAGCTGCTTTTGTAATATCGCCTTTATCGTATTTGTAAGTAGCCATGTCAAATACATCTTGATGCAATGTAGGTTGATACCAATTATACACTTCTGCAATATGAGATGCTAACTGTGCAGTTGTCCAATTGGCTTCTGCAGGTTTATAATCTAATGCGCTATCGGGTATCGCATTCAATAATTTTCTAGTGCCTTCGGCTTCGTATAAAAATTCGCCAAGTAAAGATTGTACTAACATGGAACTTAAATTTTAATGATTAAATGTTTGTTTTATTAAAGCTACTAACTAGTATTGAAATTAATGCCAATAAATTATTTCTTCAACGAAAAAAATAACATTAAAAAGCGCCACTATTAAGTGGCGCTTTTTAATGTTATCATCAACAATTATTTATGTAAGCTGTCGTATAGCTTATATTTAGCGTCATAAGCGTCGTAAGCTTTTGGATCTTTTCCAGCGGCTTTATCGCGCTTTACGGCGTACATATTTGCTAAAATGTCCACAGATTTTCTTAAACAAACTCTTTCAACTTTCTCCTTTTCCGTTAAATCCTTGCCATTAGCTAAGTTTGGCTTGTCTTTTAAAATGGTATAAGACTTCTCAATGTAAGAGATACCACCGTCTGCCATTTCGGTCATTGGCTTTTCCAAATCAGTATTTAGCTTTTTCAATGCGTCTACTTGTTCTTTGTATTTAGTCTCGGCAGCAGGCTTTTTCTTGGGGTCTTTTTCTACCACATGTGCAGCCACGAAATCTCTCAATGCACGTTTATTTTCAGCAACTCTGTCTTCGTATACACCATACAAATTGTAATAAATAATACCAGCATTAAAATGTGCAATACCATCATTAGGGTCTAATTCGCAAGCTTTTTTATACGCATCCAGGGCTTTAAATTGATAGCCAATAAGCGTTAAACTATCCATTTTATCTTTATCTTCTTTAGGAATATTCACAAATACATCCGCATATTGTGAATATTTAGCAGCAGTTAATGTACCAGCAGCTACTTCTTTTTCGTAAGCAGCTACTTTATCAGCTAAAGAGAAATTTTTATTTATAAATTCTGCTTCATAATCGTCCCATTCTTCTTTTGGAAAAGCTTTTTTTGATATCGCTAAATATTTATCAAACTCTGCCTTGTTATTTTTCTTAATATATTGTAATAATACATATTTATACAACTCTGTAAAACCAGCATCTTTAACATTTGCATTAATTAAGCGTGTATAAAATTTTACAGCATCATCTACTTTTTGAGCATTTTGTGCTGAATAACCGGCATACAAAATTGCGGTGGTATCAAATGGCGCATCACTTTTTAGTAATTTATTCGAAAATAAGATATCACTATATTTTACAGCATAGTTAAAATATACGGCTGCTGAGTCCCAAACTTTATTATTAAAAGTTCTAACCCCATCTTTATAAGCACTAGAGTACAAATTTGTAGCTGCTTCGGCTTGATTTTTCTCCTTTAATAATTTTAGAGACGGATCTAACTCTACATATTTTGTAAATGCTTCATCAGCTATTTTAAAGGCATCAGGATACTTAGCTTGCAATTTGGCATCAGCATTCATGCTGCTATATATTTTGGCTTTCCAGAGATAGCCATCAGGCTTAACTTGGGCTTTTGGATCAGCCATTATTTTATCCAACTCTGTTTTCGCATCTTCTAATTTGCCAGGTAGTGCAGTAATAATTTCTAATTTCTTAAAATCCTGTGCCTTCGTTATTTGAAACGTTAAGGCAAGCAGCGATAGAACAACGATTTTTTTCATGTACGTTATATTTATTGATTATCAGGGGTTTTTTCTGTATTTTCTGGATCTGTTGCTTCAGTAGTGTCTTCTTCAGAAGTGGTTGATTCTTCAGTTGCTCCGGCGGTAACGTCATTGGTATCTATTGGCAAGGCCTCACCATCTGTAACCACCAAAGACTCATCAATTACCACTTCTTCTTCGTCAGATTCGATACTAGAAATAGCTGCAATAGAATCTTTAGCATCTACACGAATAATTTTTACTCCTTGTGTTGCTCTACCAGACTCTTTGATAGCTGCCAAAGAGGTACGTAAAGTAATACCAGATTTACAAGTAATTATCAAATCTTCTGAATCACTTACATCCATAATACCTACAAGACTACCAGTTTTTTCGGTAACGTTAATGGTTTTTACACCTTTACCGCCACGGTTGGTTATGCGGTAATCTTCTACAGCAGTACGTTTACCATAGCCATTTTCACTAATTACCAACACATTTCTAGATGTGTCAGCTGCATTAACACAAATCATACCAACTACTTCATCTTTGGTATCATCTACTTCAATACCGCCTACACCTATAGCACCACGACCTGTTGGGCGAACTTTGGCTTCGGGGAAACGAATGGCTCTACCACTCTTCACAGCCATCATAATTTCGCTATTACCATCGGTCATTTTTGCTTCCAACAATTCATCGCCTTCGTTGATGGTAATTGCATTAACTCCATTTGCACGTGGGCGACTAAAATCTGCCAATGACGTTTTCTTGATAATACCTTTTTTAGTACATAATACAATATAATGAGAATCAACAAATTCTTTATCGTCTAAGCGTTTCACATCAATAATAGCTCTCACTTTATCGTCTTGTGGAATTTGAATCAAGTTCTGAATCGCCCTACCCTTTCCAGATTTTTCACCTTCAGTAATTTCGTAAACTTTCATCCAAAAGCAACGACCTTTTTCGGTAAAAAATAACATCGTGTGGTGCGTAGAGGCAACAAACAAATGTTCTACATAATCTTCTTCGCGTGTTTTGCTACCAATAGCACCACGTCCGCCTCTTTTTTGCTGACGATAATCAGTGGCAGTGGTTCTTTTGATATAACCTAAATGTGAAATAGTGATTACAACATCTTCATCTTTAATGAAATCCTCCATGCGCATTTCATTCGCTAAGTATTGGATTTCAGTTTTACGTTCGTCACCAAATCTAGCTTTGATGTCAAGCAATTCTGTTTTTATCAATTCGTAACGTAGTGGTTCGCTAGCCAATAAAGCTTTAAGGCGTGTTATGGTTTGAATAAGACCATTGAATTCTTCAATAATCTTATCTCTTTCCATGCCTGTTAAACGTTGCAAGCGCAATTCTAAAATGGCTTTTGCTTGTATTTCTGATAAACCTTGTTCTTGTGTATACAGTTCTTCCGTTACTTCACCAAATAGGTCTTGGCTGATATACCATTTTTCTTCCTTACTCTTAGATATTAAAGCCTCTTTTGCATCGTCAGGTGTTCTACTACTACGTATTAATTTAATCACTTCATCTAAATGATCTAAGGCTTTTAAATAGCCTTCCAAAATATGCGCTCTTTCTTCAGCTTTGCGCAATTCGTATTTTGTTCTACGAATAACAACTTCCATCCTAAACTCAATAAATTCGACTATCAAGTCTCTTAAACTCATTATTTTAGGACGACCTTTACTGATAGCGACGTTGTTAATACCATAACTTGTCTGAAATTCAGTAAACTTATACAGTTGATTAATAATAACTTGCGCAACTGCATCACGCTTTAAATCAATTACAATCCGGTTACCTTCACGTTGGTTACTTTCGTTGTTTACGTGTGCAATACCTTCAATTGTTTTATCATTTACAAGTTGACCAATTTTATTAGTTAAGGCATCCAATCCTACTTGATAAGGCACTTCGGTTATGATGATTTGCTCTCTACCACTAGCTTTTGTATCTACATAACATTTACCACGCAATACTACCCTACCTCGACCAGTTAACAAAGCATCTTTTACCCCTTCCATACCGTAAATTATACCTGCGGTAGGAAAATCAGGCGCTTTAACATAATTAATTAATTCTTCACCAGTAATATCTTGATTATCAATATAAGCAACACAACCGTCTACAACCTCACTTAAGTTATGCGGCATCATATTAGTGGCCATACCTACAGCAATACCACTAGACCCATTGACCAATAATTGGGGAATTTTAGTAGGCAAAACGGTAGGCTCTTCGAGGCTATCGTCGAAATTTAATTGAAAGTCTACAGTTTCTTTTTCCAAATCTTCTAACATGGCTTCCGCAAACTTCTCTAAACGCACCTCAGTATAACGCATAGCTGCGGGCGGATCGCCATCTTGGTTACCAAAATTACCTTGGCTGTCTACCATTTTGTAGCGCATCGTCCAATCCTGAGCCATACGAACGAGCGTATCATATATTGATGCATCACCATGTGGGTGAAATTTACCCATCACCTCGCCGACAATACGGGCAGATTTTTTATAAGGCTTATTGCTAGCATTACCCAACTCGTTCATACCGTACAACACACGACGATGCACTGGTTTAAAGCCATCTCTTACATCTGGCAAGGCTCTCCCTACAATGACCGACATAGAGTAGTCGATATAGGCAGTCTTCATTTGTTCTTCAATATTCACCGAAATTATGCGGTCATTATCATTGGTTTGTTCAGGCAATTGTGGCGTGATGTCTTCCATTGCAGATTATAACTTAAATTCTTTGCTATGAGTATATTTTACCTTTTAAAAAACAAGGTTGGCGAAGATAGCTTTTTAGCTGTTTAAATAGCCAATTAAGCGCGTGTTTTTTACACGGGTTTATCCACAGTTTTTAAGCAATTGCGGGCTTAAAAACATGGAATTGGCAAAAGGTGTTCAGTTGCGATACAATATCGCTATTTACAAGAGAAATAAAGTACTTAAATAGGGCTAATAAATTGCTAGAGACTGTCAAGTGTGGTAATAACGCCCGCCGTTTTTAAAATAATCTGCATTTCTAACTTTAAAGAAATATGATTGATATAGTATAAATCGTATTCAAGCTTTTGCAAAGTTTCTTCAGGAGTAGCAGTAGGATAATTAACTTGTGCCCAACCTGTAATGCCTGGTTTTACGATATGTCTGTATTTATAAAAGCTATTTTCTGATTCAAATCTATCTACAATGTCTTTCTTCTCTGGTCTTGGACCTATTAAACTCATCTCACCCTTTAACACGTTTAAGAATTGAGGAAACTCATCAATCTTAGTTTTTCGCAATATTCTACCAACCTTCGTAATACGTGAATCACCTTTTATTGTAGGTGAATTGTAGCCAAGAGGATTGTGTACCATGGTACGTATTTTATAAATGGTAAACACTTTGCCATTAAAACCAACTCGTTGCTGTTTAAATAAAACAGGGCCTTTTGAAGACAACCAAGTTGCAAAAAATGCCAACATCATGATTGGTATTGCAATGGGCAATGCCAAAGATGTCACCACAATATCTATGGCACGTTTAATCATCAAGAAAGATTGACTTGGACGTATTACTAAATCTTCAGGATTATTTTCAGAGTAATCATTCATATATAACATCGGGCTACAATGTGTCACTTTTTCGTAAAAAGAAATGATATTAATAATTTTACCATTGTTAACGTCATGAAAACGTATCAAATCCAGAAAGTGTGTAATGGCATCGTCGCTAATCCATTTATCAATAACTACGTAAGAGTAATTATTTTTCTTTAAATATTTAATCAGCTTATTATCCATTGGGCCAGACCAAATATTATAAGTGAACTTATTATTAAAAGAGGGCTTCTTAATTAATTCTTTAGCAACAACATCAGGGTTTACTAGAAGGCAAGACAACTTTTTTTGAGGTTGTTTTTTTGCACGCGGTAAAATATTACCCTTGAAATTGGTAACAAAAGCGGCAGACCTTTTAGGTATGTTTTGAAGCGTATTTTGCATATACTAGGATACAAAAATAAGGAAATACGAATTAAAAATAGTAAATAAAGGATATAGGATATTAAAAACTGGTTAAAGAGACATCTAAAAAGATGATAAGTTTAACTATAATTTAATTTAAACGCTTTGTATCCACTCTGCTTGGTGTCTCTTTTCCTGCCACAATACCCTTTGCACTTATGACGATGGCTTTAATTATTTCAGCCATATTATGCATATTTAGAGTACCAATTTCGTCACTCACTTTATGATAATTGGGTTCACTATCCATTTTAGAGGTTGAAATAGTGTGTGCTGGCACACCTAATCTTGCAAGTGTTGCATTATCAGACCGATAAAATAAGTTTTCTTTAATGTAAGGATCTGGATAAAAATTAAATCCTGAGCCTTGTAAATTAGCTTGTAAAATTTTCCCCATATCTGTTTTCTCAAATCCGGTTATGTATGCAGAATTAGCCCCCCACTTACTTTCTGTACCAATCATTTCAATATTAAACATAGCAATTACTTGTTCGGGATTAAATTGCTTGGAGAAATATTGCGCGCCGAAACCACCTACTTCTTCTGCAGTAAATGCAGCAAAAATGATGGTACGTTCGTTATTGTGCATTTTTTTATAATACCTAGCCAATATCATTACTGCAGTAGTACCCGCTGCATCATCATTTGCACCATTGTAAATGGAGTCTTTATCGTCGTGCTTTTCGCCCTCACGAGGCGAACCAACACCTAGGTGGTCGTAGTGGCCAGAAAAAATAACATATTCTTGTGTTTTGCTTTTGCCTGGCAAAATACCTACAACATTGGCTAATTTCTGCTCAGTAATGTCATGCTTTGCAGTAATTGCGTAAGTAGAAGGATTGTTAGCTGATAAAACAAAAATGACACTAGCCTCGGATTTAAACATGGCGTTTTTAAAGCCTGTTAAACGACCAAAATTCTTGGCAAAAGCAGTATCTACCACTACCAAATAGTTTTTACCAGATTGTATATATTTTCTAGCTTCACTGAAGAAATTAAGATCAGCAGTAATTTGCGCTTTTTCAAAACTTGATTTTTCTGTAATATTTATCTCAGTTTTAGAAGTGATTACGATAATATTTTTTGTTTCAATAGAAGTACCATCAAATATGCAGCTAGCGCTAACAAATTTTGCCTTAACCATTGTAAAGCTTTGTAGATAGCTGCCAGATTGATTCAAAGTACGCAAACCCGTTTTCTTAAATTCTTGTGCAATAAACGCTGCAGCTTTATCTGCGGCGGGTGTAAATGCTCTTCTACCCTGCATATCATCTGCTGATAAGACTTTCTCTATTTGCTCTACCTTTTTTTCGTTGATAATACTATTGATGTTTTGAGCAGCTACCTGCAATATAATAATCGAAAATATAATAATAGATAAAACTTTCTTCATAAGTACTTTTGTTGATAATTGAGCTTGTAAAATAAGGTTATTTTATCAACTTATATGTAATGAAGACATTAATTGTATGTAAATTGATGCTTTTGATAAAAAATATAAACAGTCTAATAATCATACATACATATTTACATCAACTTTATATCTAGTTAAAAATGTAGATTTTCCGCATAGAAAAGTGGGACAATTTAATCATTATCCAAAATGCTGAAACATAAGTCTAAAAGTAGAAGTGTGCAAGGCAAGGAATTTAAAAGGTAGTACAAAAGCTAGTGACAAAAGCCTACTCTTTTACTTTTTTAGCCCTTAATTTAGCAGCTTTTTTAGCAGGCCTTTCAGTAATTATTGGTATTTCAACTTCTATAGTCGGTTTATTTACCCATATATAATCTAACTGACGTTTATCCAAATTGGCTGATACAACTTGAATCCATACTTTGTCGCCCATCTTGAATTTACGCCCACTACGTAAACCAACCAAACTATAATCGCCTTCTACCAATCGAAAATCATCAATTTCGCTGAGGCTGATAGTGCTTACCATGCCTTCGCACTTATGTAAAACTGTTTCTACAAAAAAGCCAAAAGCAGCCACCCCGCTAATAACACCTTCAAATTCTTCACCCACATGGTCACGCATAAACTCAACTTGCTTGTATTTATTGCCCGCCCGTTCACACTCCATAGCGCTACGCTCACGTTCGCTAGTGTGTTTGCATTTTTCCTCCATTTTTTTGTCTAAAATGGGCTTTCCTTCGATAATACTTTGCAATACACGGTGCACCAATACATCTGGATAACGCCGAATGGGTGACGTGAAATGACAATAATGTTCAAAAGCAAGACCATAGTGTCCAATATCTTTGGTAGTATAAGCAGCTTTTGCCATTGTTCTTATACCCAATTGTTCGAGAACATGCTGTTCTGGCTTGCCTTGCACATTGGCCAACATTTGGTTAAAACTTTCAGCAATTTTTTCTGGTGAATTGATATTAAATTGATGACCGTAGCGTCTTGCAAACTCAATAAAAGGTTGCAATTTCTTCGCGTCTGGTCGGTCGTGTACACGATATGGAAAAGGTATAGGTTTACCGTTTACTTCTGTTTTAAACACATTCTCGGCAACGGTTTTATTAGCCAACAACATAAACTCTTCTATCAATTGGTGCGCTTCTTTACTTTCTTTCACTACCACGGCAATTGGCTTACCTTTTTCGTCTAATTTAAAACGCACTTCTTGCGATGAGAAATTGATTGCACCTTCTTTAAAGCGTGCTTTGCGAATGTTTTGAGCCATTGCATTGAGCAATAAAATTTCTTCTTTAAAAGGTCCTTCTTTGGTTTCTATAATTTCTTGAACATCCTCATAAGTAAAGCGATGATTTGAATGGATAAAAGTTTTACCCAACCAATATTGTTTCACCTCACCTTTTGGCGTTAACTGAAAAATAGCGGAGAAGGTAAATTTATCTTCATGAGGACGCAGAGAACACAACTCGTTTGAAATACGTTCAGGCAACATTGGGTTTACCCTATCTGGCAAATATACAGATGTTGCACGCTTATAAGCTTCTTCATCTAAAGCCATTTCTGGCTGAACAAAATGGCTGACATCTGCAATATGGACACCAATTTCGTAGTTACCATTTTTTAATTTGCGAATAGACAATGCATCGTCAAAATCTTTTGCATCCACAGGGTCAATCGTAAAGGTTAAAATATCTCTACAATCCTTGCGTTTACTTATTTCTAGGCTACTAATTTCATCAGTTAGCGCCATCGCTTCATCCATTACTTCTTTGGTAAACGACAATGGAAAACCTGCTTCTGCCAATAGTTCCTTCATGGCACCGTCGTTCTCATCACCTGCCTCCATTAGGCTTACAACTTCACCAATGGGTTTTTTATCACCCTTGCCCCACTCCACTAACCTTGCAACAACTTTGTCTTTATTCTTTGCACCGTTCAATTTGTTTAAAGGGATAAACAAGTCTGGCATTGGCTTATCAGTATCAGGTACAAAAAAGGCATAGTTGGTAGATAGTTGAATATGACCTATAAACTCGTTTTGCTTACGTGTAACAACCTCTGTAATTTTCCCTTCTTTCTTTTTGGTAACTGAGTTTTCTTTGATGATTTTCACCATCACAATGTCGCCGTTTAAAGCCGTATTAAAATCGCCTGGACGTACCAATACATCGCCACTTTTATCCTCAATTAACACATAACCAATACCGCTTCGAGTGATTTCTAAAGCACCTTTCACTAATAGAGAAGGCGATGTATGCTTTGTGGTTTTGGTAGGCGTTTTGGTTTTACTCTTTTTACTTTTACTCATAATCTTTTAATCGCTGATTATTTTGATTCTAATGATTGCCATGAAAGGTTTAGGACGAACATTTACATCAAATATGATATTAACTTATGTCAAAGTTATCAGCTAGAACTTTGGGATAGCTTTTTATAAAATTCACTACTAATTCATCAAATATTGACCCTTCATTGAATAAAAATTGATGCTTAATTGGTAATACGTATAACGGTAAATCTTCTAATTGCTCGGAAAACTTAATTAATCGTACGGCATCTTTTTCTGTTGTAAGAATTAATTTATTGTCGGCATCAATTTCATCAAATTTAGATTTTATTTCTTGTAAATCATCAATTGTAAAAATATGATGATCGTTGTAGTTTTTTTGATAATACGTTTTGGCATTTTCTAATAATAATTCTTTTATTGGATTAGGATTTGCAATGCCACAAACCAAGAAAACCTCTACATTTTGAGTAATTTTTCGTCTATTTTTTTGTCTAATATGGTAAGGCATCCCATATTTGATGGTCGTAAAAAAAACATGTTGCCTTTTGAGGGGCTTTAATTCACGAATAATTTTATTTTTTTTCTCATCCGTTAAATCAGCCGGACATTTAGTAACAATAATTATTTGACTGCGTCTTGTAGAAGCCCATTCATCTCTTAAATCGCCTGTGGGCAAAAAGAAGTCGTGCGTGTACAAATTACTATAGTCTGTCAATAAAATATTTAAGCCTGCATTTACAGAACGATGCTGAAAAGCGTCATCTAAAATAATCGCATCAAGGCTTGGTTTATCATGTAATAATTGAGGGATAGCAACCAATCTTTCTTCACCCACAGCAACTGCCACATCGGGAAATTTAGAATGAAACAACATCGGCTCGTCGCCAATATCTAATGCGGTGGTGTTTGCATTTGCAAGGGCATACCCTTTGGTTTTACGTTTATAACCCCTACTTAGGGTAGCAATTTCAAAACGAGGGTGTAACAATTGGATTAAATATTCAACCATTGGGCTTTTTCCAGTACCGCCAACAGCAATATTGCCTACACAAATTAGCGGAAAATTAAACGTGGCTGACTGCAGATATTTTTTGTCAAACAGCCAATTTCTAACGATAATAATCGCACCATAAGCTATTGAAAAAGGCAGCAATACGATACGGAATGATTTTAGAAAAATATTGTTGATGTTCATTTATAAAATTTTATGGGAACGCTGATGATACTGATTTTGGCTGATAAAAACGGATTTATTTTCTCTTGCCTAAACATAAAAAATCAATGTAAATCTTTATAATCTATGTCATCAGCGTTTCTATCCTCAGTTAAAATTCGTAGATCTCATTTGGCGTGATACAAAAGTTTAAAGGTATGTCAAATTCGTTTTTATCAGCAATGGCTTCAATTGGTTCAAAATAACTAAAGCCCATCAACACAACATCTGCCCTACATTGGTTTAAAAAACGGTCGTAAAAGCCTTTGCCATAACCAACTCTGTAACCTTGTTTATCACAAACTAATAGTGGAACAAACACTAAGTCAATGTTGATCGGGTTAATAATTTCGCCAGTTTTAGGCTCGGTAATACCATAAGAATTTGTTGTATAAACGGTGTCTTCATCAATCAATTTTGCTTGCATGGTATTATTAATAAAATCACTTACCGGATACATAATTTGTAAGCCTTCTACCATATGCCTTAAATAGCCAGAAAATAGATGTGTATTAGGTTCACCCATATTTGCAATTGGCCAATAAGTAAGCAATGTTTTAATGCCCTCAAAAATAAAAGTCTGCAATTGCAGCAATAATAAGTCATCTAATTTCAGCTTTTCTTTCGAAGAAATATCTAGTCGCATTTGCTTATAAATAGTTCTTAATTCAGCTTTTGTCATAATAGTTGCTGTAAAGATAATCTGATAGCATCTGCTTGCGTTTTTACAAAAGTTTTATCCAATGTTTCAGCAAAAGGTATTGACCCGATTTTTGGATAACCAGACCAGTTGACTATTTCTTGTTCGTAGTCTAAATATTGGTCGTTAAAAATCCAGCCTATAACGTTTATGCCACGTTGTTTACAAATACTAGCCGTCAATAAAGAATGATTAATACTGCCTAAATAATTTCTGCTAACCAATATTACTTTGGCTTGTAATTGTTCTATCACATCAATTACAAATTGTGTGTCGTTTACAGGCACCATAATGCCACCAGCACCTTCAATTACAAGTCGACGGTCAACGGTCGACCGTCGACGGTCGACAATATTTGTTATATTAATTTCAACACCTTCATGCCTCGCAGCAATATGAGGCGAAGCAGGTAAAGCCAATTTATAAACTTCGGGATGTATGGTGGTTTCCGAATTGCTAATTAAATCTTTTACTGCCAATGCGTCTGTGCCATCATCAAAACCAGCTTGAATAGGCTTCCAATAATCTGCTTGCAAAGACTCAGTTACAACTGCACTAGCAACTGTTTTACCTACACCTGTACCAATACCTGTAATGAAAATAGGGGTCATAGCTAATAGCAAATAGTTAAATAGATATTACTTAATTCGTATAATTAGTAGAAATTCGTGTAATTAATTTGGCTCAAAAAAAGAAAATACTGTAGTACCATAATTTCGTTGAAAACTAAAACCTGCATAGCCTTCATAGGCATTACGAGGTGTATGTTCTAGCACAAAATAGCCATCTTGGGCTATCAATTTTTTCTCAATAATTATTTTAGGAATTTCATCTATGCTACCTAATGCATAAGGTGGGCCAGCAAAAATAAAATCATACTGTTCATTACAAGTATTCATATAATTAAATACATCCATTTGCAATACTTTTGCGTTAGAAATACCTAGCACTGTACAATTTTTCTTTATAAAACTGTGCATAATCCCATCTTTCTCAATAATGGTTAAATCCTCAGCACCACGAGATGCTAATTCGTAGCTAATGCAACCTGTACCACCAAATAAATCAAGGCATTTAAGTCCTTCAAAATCTATTCTATTTTGTAAAATATTAAACAAACCTGTTTTCGCAATATCGGTTGTAGGCCTTGTATGTGGCATATTAGCTGGCGGCGCAATGCGTCTACCGCCATATTTCCCTGAAATTATTCTCATATATACATAAATTTTAGCACTAAGACCTAAACAAAATCAGAGGATTACTCAAATAACTTTGTGCCTACGTGGTAAATTAAAACCCTATTTCTTAAATGCAAAGTAAACGGCGCCAAGTATAAATAAAAAACTCATCAAGTATTTCATCTGAAATGGCTCTTTTAAATACAAAACAGCGAATACAGAAAACACCACCAACGTAATCACTTCTTGCGTAATTTTGAGTTGAAAGCCATTTAAGCCATTTGAAAAACCTGCCCTATTGGCTGGCACCATTAAACAATATTCAAAAAAAGCGATGCCCCAACTGAGTAATATGGCTTTCCACAATGGCATACCAGTATCTTTTAAAAAGCCATACCAAGCAAACGTCATAAATATGTTTGAGCAAGCTAAAAGCGCAATTGTTTTTATCATCGGTATTTATTTTTAGCGTTTTGCAAATTACTGCAATAACTACAGTACATTAGTCAAGATTTTGTCAGTTTGCCATCTGAAACATATCAAGCACAATAGTTGTTAATCTATTATCAGAATAAATATAAGACTATGAATAAGTTTCAGGCGATAATTAAATTTACGATGGATGAAGATTTTATGACCCTAGTGCCAGCGCATCGTACTTATATCAACTTTTTAATGAACAAAGGCATTATTGATAGCTATGCAGTAAGCATGGAATCCCAAACCTGCTGGATTACCTTAAACACCGAGAGCAAAGCCAAAGCAGATAGCTATTTGGCTAAAACACCACTCTACAAATATTGGACATACACCATAGAAGAATTGTTTGTATATGATAGCCAACACTATCGCTTACCAGCTTTACAGTTTAATTAATGTACCATAGCAACTACCGTGTTTTAAACAAATGGTTTTAAAAAGCCGCTTAACCGTCAACTTTATATTGTAAATGTCTGTTTATATTTAAAAGATAATCGTATGGCACATCCAAATTTGCAATTAATACAAGCTTTAAGAGACACTGCAAGTCGCTTAAAATCAGGTAATCATTATGCTTGGGGCAACCACGGAAGCTGTAATTGTGGCAATTTATTGCAAGTAGTTACGCAACTTTCAAAAGAAGAAATTTTAACCTATGCACAAACGGGTATTGGTGAATGGACAGAGTTGGCTGAAGACTACTGCCCTACTACCAATGCACCTGTGAATCTATTAATTAACAAACTCGAAAAATTAGGTTTAACACCCACTGATATTCATAACATCGAATATTTAGAAGACCGTGAAGTATTAAATCATCTAGAAGGTGGTTTCTGCTGGTTGAAGCGCAATGTTCGTGAAGACGTGGTGGCATATTTCGAAGCGTTTGCAAATGTGCTTGAAGAAAAGCTCATCAATTCAATAGAAATTCCTGCAGAACTTTTTGCTACAAACAATCATATTGTGCAGCAATTGGTTCACGCATAGTATTTAAATTAAATGAATTATTTTGCAAGCTTGCCCATGGCAAGCTTTTTTATTATCATGATTCCAGCATTAGTGCTACTATGAAGCTTTTGTTGCGTCGCACATTGCATCGCTTTGTATGCCCTTCGGCCATTTATGCAAAAAGCACAAAAATATACTGGTAAAACTTTTACTTTGCAATAATCACATTATTATGGCAAAAGATAAAAAACAAGCAGCACTGGGTTTTATTTTCATCACATTACTAATAGATTTTATTGGATTTGGTATTATAATACCAGGCTTACCAAGTCTAATTCAAGGATTAACGCACAGTACTATCAGCGAAACTGCCAAATATGGTGGATGGCTGGTATTTGCTTACGCAAGTATGCAATTTTTGTGCTCACCTGTTCTAGGTAACTTAAGTGACAAATATGGTAGAAGACCAATTTTGCTATTCTCATTATTTGGCTTTGGTATTGATTATTTGTTGTTAGCCTTTGCACCATCTATCATGTGGCTATTTGTTGGCCGCTTAATTGCAGGTATTACAGGCGCTAGCATTACCACAGCTTCAGCTTATATCGCAGACATTAGTACGCCAGAAAACAGAGCTAAAAACTTTGGTATGGTAGGTGCAGCATTTGGCTTAGGTTTCATTTTAGGACCACTTATCGGCGGTTTTTTATCAGAAATAGGTTTAAGAATTCCATTTTTTGCAGCAGCTGGTTTATCGTTATTAAACTGGCTATATGGCTATTTCGTTTTACCTGAAAGCTTAAGCAAAGAAAACCGCAGACAATTTGAATGGAAAAGAGCTAACCCAATTGGCTCATTTAATTTGCTGAACAAATATTCTGTTATTGCTGGTTTAGTACTATCAATTACTTTAATATATATTGCTGCGCATGCTGTACAAACTACTTGGAGCTATTATACTATTGAAAAATTTAAGTGGAACCAGCGCATGATTGGTATTTCGCTAACTGTAATTGGTTGCTGCATTGCAGTAGTTCAAGGCTTAATTGTACGGGTACTTATACCTAAACTTGGGCAAGAAAAAAGTGTTTACATCGGCTTAGCGCTTTACACTATGGGCTTTGTATTGTTTGCATTTGCGAGTTCTACTTGGATGATGTTTGCATTTACAGGTGTGTATTGTTTGGGCGGTATTGCCGGACCTTCAATACAGGGTTTAATTTCTACCCATGTACCTGCCAATGAACAAGGGGAACTCCAAGGTGCATTAACAAGCTTAATGAGTGCCACTTCTGTTATTGGCCCACTGATTATGACGAATATTTTTGCCTTCTTTACCAGTAAAACAACACCAGTTTACTTACCAAGTGCGCCATTTTTGCTTGGCGCAGCATTAACATTAGTAAGTACTATTTTAGCTTACAGAAGTTTAAGAACTGAAAGGATAAGCTAATTCAAAACCATTCTCATAGATGTATTTTGGAAATAAAAAAGGGCCAGGATAAAAATCCAGCCCCGTTTTAAAATCCAATATCCTATGAAAAACCGATGTGAAGATAGCGTGATTTTTAATTCAAAACAAAACGATGTTTAAAACTTGTGTATTTCACTAGACTAATGCAAATATTTCCAATAATGAGTTATCAAATTAGCCAAAAGAAACTGAGAAATAACTGATTAACAACTTATTCTTTAACCATTTACCCTCTCTTTTTGTTAGTATTTAAAAGTTATTATGAGCCATAAAATAGTTGTTGCGGTTACTGGTGCGAGTGGAAGTATTTATGCAAAAATTTTGCTTGATAAGCTATTCCAAATACAAAACCAATGGCAAGAACTAAGCATTGTGATGAGTAAAAATGCTAAAGAAGTATGGCACACAGAACTTGGCAACGAAGATTATAACAACTACAATGCGCGTTTTTTCGAAAAAACAGACTTCTCTGCTCCTTTCGCCTCTGGCTCTGCAAAATATAATATCATGATTGTTGCGCCTTGCAGCATGGGTACGCTTGGCCGTATTGCAAGTGGCGTAAGCGACGATTTAATTACGAGAGCCGCCGATGTGGTATTAAAAGAAAGACGTAAATTGATACTAATGGTAAGAGATACGCCTTACAATCTCATACATATTAAAAATATGGAAACTGTAACGCTTGCAGGCGGCATAATTGCACCAGCAACGCCTTCTTTTTATAGCTTACCTAAAACTATGGAAGAACTCGCTGCTACAGTTGTAGACAGAATTTTGGATATTGCTGGTTTAGATATTAGTACTTACAGATGGGGTAAATAACAGTACTATTTAGCCATAATATTTCAACTGAAACACTACATTTGCATCCATTAGCGGCGATGGCGAAATTGGTAGACGCACTACTTTGAGGTGGTAGCGCCTTTTACCGGGCGTGGGAGTTCGAATCTCCTTTGCCGCACCAATAACAATAAAGGCAATCTTAAAAGATTGCCTTTATTGTTATTAACGATATATTATTAATAAATTATCCCTTCAATTTTGCCACCAAATCTACATATTCTTGCATGGCAGCATCTTTAGTAGTACCTTTTAATTTTGCCCAAGCTTCATGTTTAAACTTTGCTACAAAATCAAAAGCACCAACGCTATATTCCTCTGTATTATCGCCCTCAGTGGCTTGCTTGTATAGCGAGTAAAGCGTTAATAAAGTATTATTATCTGGCTTCTCGCTAAGGGTTTTACTAGTAGCTACTGCTTCTGTAAATTGATTAACTAAACTCATGGTTATTGTATTTTTATTGTAATTGTTGTAATTGTTTTTGGGCGTCTTCTTTCATGGCCGCATCATCGTAAGTACGGTTGGGTAATTTCACCATTTTAGTAAGCACTTCAATTTGTTTTGCGGGCTTATCATTGTCTTTGTAAGCTTTGTTTAAGAAATAGTAGTTAATCATGTAATATGGCTCAAGGATTTTACATTTTTCCATATTTAGAATCGCATTGTCTAAACTAGCTTCTGGCAAACCACCATAAAATAACTTAACTGCGGCTTTTTTTATGCCAGATAAATTTACCATTTCGTAATGCCATCTGCCTAATACAAAATAAGCTTTACCAAAATTGGGGTTTAAGGCAATGGCTTTATCGGCAAAAGCTTTGGTATCTTTTACATAAGCAACAATTTTCTTGTTTTCTGTTTCTACTTCTGTCATTTTACCACTTGCCATAGCTACAGCATAGTTGGCTTCTGCACTATTAGCATCTACTTTTAGCGCACGCTGTGCAAATGCTAAAGCACTTTCAAAACTTAAGCGCTTATCGTTTTTATTTTCTTGCCTGCCGCCTATACTGCAACTGAGTTCTGTTGCCTTTACCAATGCTTTAATATTTACAGCATCATTGGCTAAAATTTGCTTGTATTTGTCTAAAGCTTCAGGCTCTTTAAAACTGCGCTCTAGATTCTCAGCTTCTTTAAATAATACGGTATTGTCTTGCGCAAAAAGAGCACTGGTACAGGTTAATAAAAAAACTAACAATATTTGTTTCATAAGGGTAATGCTTATTTTTCTAAGGCGTAACTAACACCAACACTGCCATTAAAATCAGCGATTGGCGGTTGTAATTTTTTAATTGAAATAAATACTTCTTCGGCAAGCTGAAATTGTGCCAAAATTTGTGCAGCAATATCCATCACCAAAGTTTCTAGTAAAGGCGTGGCTATTTGCATTCTATTATTTAACAAATTATATACGTCTACATAATTAATGGTTTGTGCTATATCATTTACCAATTGCTTGGGGCGATAATTAACAGTAATATTTACTTCAAAATTGTTACCATTTATTTGTTCATGTTCGTACAAGCCATGATAAGCAAATAAAATAACGTTATGTAAATGGATGGAAAGCATTCTTTAATTGGAAATTTAAGATTTGAAGCTTGAAAGCAAGTATCTCTTGTAACTAGTAACCTGTAACTAATTTAATACCTTCTCACCCTTCCAGCACCTCTAAACCTTGGTTGCCAATATTTATCGTTGAGGTCGGTAATGGTAACGCCACCACTGGTACTTGCTTGCAAAAATTTATTATTGGCAATATATACACCCACATGCGAGATGGCACGACCGCTGGTATGAAAAAATACCAAATCGCCTTCCTTTAAATCTTCTAAAGCTATGTGCTCGCTTTGGTCGTATTGTTCTTGTGCTGTACGTGGTAGTGCAATGCCATATACATCTCGCATAATAATAGTTGTGAAAGCAGAACAATCAATACAGTTTTTGGTGCTGCCGCCCATGCAATATTTAGTACCCCACCATTCGTCTATTTTTCTCAATAAATCTAAATTATTCACCGATTCTACAGCGGCATCCATAATAATAGCGTACTTTAATTGCAACCAATCAGCCTGTTCTATATTGCTAGGTGTGGTTTTCAATTTACTTTCGGCGTGAACAACAGGGCTATTATTGAGGCCGCTAGTTTTATGCTGTGAGGTAATCATTTGCCCAGGACGCACTTCAATATTGTCTAAAAAAGTAATTTTATGAGGTGGATTATTTTTTACAATTGGCTTACTTGCGGATGCATCTTTACTATTCATTTTACGCAAAGAGCTACAACTACTTAATGCCAAAACGCCTGAAATAATAACGAGCAAGTATTTTACATCTACTGTCATGCGGCAATGTAAAACGCATTGTTAAATACACCAAACTTCTTCTAAATATTTTTATGTCTAAACGTGGATTTGGGAAGATTGTGTTGATTTGGTTTAGATTTACATTTAGTTTTATTAAATATCACTAATAACTTTATGAATTTTGATACTATATTTTTCGTAAGTTTTGGTGTATTAACATTAGTAATGGGCATCTTGAACAAAGGAAATGCTTTTTGGGCTTCTTTTAGATATGATGGGTTAAAGAATTTACTTGGTAATAACTACTCAAGAATTATTAATATCTTCATGGGTATTCTTAGTATTTTAATTGGGATTGGATTATACAATAAGTAATTCATCCTCCAACTACTCGCTTTGATAAAAGCAGCATATTGTACAGAACGTACAAGTGTGCGACGCAACTAAAGCTAAGTAGTAGTACCAAAGCTGATAACCAAAAGAAAAAAGAACTATACAAACGCCTAATTTAATATTTTTACGGCTATGAAAATAGCGATTATCAATGGGCCAAATTTAAATTTACTTGGCACGAGAGAGCCTGGTGTTTATGGCTCGCAAAGTTTTGAAGCTTTTTATTCTGAACTACAACAACGCTTTGCTGATATAGATTTTACTTATTATCAAAGTAATGTAGAGGGCGAACTGATTAACGAACTGCAACGTGTGGGCTTTAGCTACGATGGTATTATTATGAATCCTGGTGGCTATACGCACACATCGGTTGCGATAGGTGATTGTATTGCGGCAATAACTACCCCTGTAATTGAAGTGCACATCAGCAATGTGCATGCGAGAGAAGATTTTAGAAAAATATCACATGTATCGGCAAAAAGTAAAGGCTCTATCATTGGGCTTGGCTTAAAAGGCTACGAGCTAGCGGTACATTGCTTTGTGAAATAATGGCTTGCTGAAAAGTATAAAAGCATCCACCAATGAAAATAACAGAAGTATTTACAAAAAGTACGCTGGTTTATATAGCCAAATGTGTTACTGGCACTTCATTAATTTTTCTTCTTTCGTACTTGTTTAAATACCCAGCCATAAGTTGGTGTTTAATATCCTTATTATTGGTGTTATCGCCCGACAATAAGGAAGCCATGAAGCTTGCGATGAATAGAATAAAGGCAAATTTGGTAGGGGTAAGCGTGGCAGGCGTGAGTTTATTATTGGCCAATAACAATGTGTTTTTAATGTGTGGCGCACTCACAGCAACTATTATTTTGTGCTATTTATTCAACCTGATTACGCCCATGCGCTCGGCACTAGCAGCCACAGTTATTATATTACTGCATGAGGGAGGCAAACATGTATGGGTAGCACCTTTAGAGCGTGTGTTACAAGTGTTAACGGGTTGTTTGCTAGCGCTCATTATTACTTATGTATTTCATGTGAGAGGCAATAATAGCAAAGTATTAGATGTCATAAGCGATGCGCATGAATAAAAAGATTTGTGATTTGAATACTAAAAACACGACACCTTCATAATTAATGATGCCTTCATTTACACTTTTTACGCCATCTCTTCCACCCATTTATCTCTTTCATCAGGACTAAATTTCCATGGTGCAAAATTGTTTTCAATATTGCTAAAGGTACCATTCCATTCTTGTGGCGCGTTGCTTTCTTCCATAATCAAGCTGCGGCGCAATTCTACAATAATATCTAGTGGAGAAATACTTACTGGGCAGGCTTCTACACAAGCATTGCAAGTAGTACAAGCACGTAATTCTTCTACAGAAATATAATCGTGCAATAGTGCTTTGCCATCGGCAATAAAAGATTTGTTGGCATTGATATTTTTACCAACAGCTTCTAGCCTATCTCTTGTTTTCATCATAATGGCACGAGGGCTTAGTAATTTACCAGTGATATTAGCAGGGCATTCAGCACTACAACGACCACATTCTGTACAGCTATAAGCGTCCATCAAGCTCTTCCAACTCAGTTCAAAAACATCTTTCGCGCCAAAATGCGCTGGCGGCTCAGCACCCACAGGTGCAAGTTCTGGTTGCATGGCATACAATACCTCATTTTGTACACTTTGCATGTTGTGCATTTTGCCTTGTGGCAATAACTTGGCATAGTAGGCATTGGGAAAAGCCAATACAATATGTAAATGCTTAGAATAAGGCAAATAGTTTAAAAAAGCAAAAATGCCTGCAATATGTAACCACCAACAGGTGCGTTCAATACCCACCAAAGTGCCATCGCTAAAGCCGCTGAAAATTGGCTGCAATAATGATGAGAAGAAAAATTGACCTGTGGCATGTTCCGCATAATGACCATAACCTTTTGCTTGTAAAAGCCCATCACAAGCATTCATGGTAAGAAATAAACTCATTAACACAATTTCTGTGATTAAGATATAATTGGCATCACTACGCGGCCAACCGTTTAAATCTTTGCTTATAAAACGTTTGAGTTTAATAATATTTCTACGGCACAGAAACACCACACATACCAATGTAACACCAACCGCCAACAACTCAAAGAAATTGATTAATACCCCATATAACCCACCAAGTACTGGGGCAAATAAACGATGCGTGCCTAAAATACCATCGAGCACAATTTCTAAAACCTCAGCATTAATAATGATAAAACCTGCATAAATTATCAAGTGCATAACCGCCACTAGCGGATTTTTAAACATCTTTTTTTGCCCCAAAGCCAACAGTAGCACATTTTTCCAACGCAGATTTTTATTGTCGTTTAAATCTTCAGCCTTACCTAAAAAAATATTTCTACGCAGTTCGCCAGCCTTTTTTGAGAAAAAATAGATAGAAACAGCAGCCAGCGCAATAAAAGCAATTTGTTGAATGATATGCATACCCAAAAGTTATGCGGCTAAGTTAGTTGTTTGCGGAATATGTTGAAATTATCAAGTAGCCTTGAACGAAATTTTGTTCATATTTACTATAATAAAAAGCCCTGTAACATAATGTTTATAGGGCTTCCAAAGCATATATTACAATCAATTACTCTACACTAGTAATCTTAATCATGTTAGTAGGTAAATGTAAATGTACTGGTGTACTACCTGTATTTACCACGATATCACCTGCTGCGATATAACCTTTTTCTTTTAAAATATTAATTTGATCGTTGATGATATCATCTACGCTACGCTCTTGATCGTAGTAGAACGCCTGAACGCCCCAACTTAAACTCAATTGGTTTACCAAGCTTTTCTCTTTTGTGAAAATAAACAATGGCGCTGCCGGACGGTAGCTACTTAAAAAGAAGGCAGTATAACCGCTTTGCGTCATACCAATTAATGCTTTTGCGTTTACATCAGCAGCTAGTTTACATGCATTGTAGCAAATAGCATCGCTATGGAATGATGGTGAATGTGGTTGTGGTTTTAAATCAACTTCACGGTTATAACGGTATTCTTTGGTTTCAACTTCAGCAATAATTTTACGCATGGTTTGTACCACTAATGCAGGATGCTGACCAGCCGCAGTTTCGCCACTTAACATCACTGCATCAGCACCTTCAAGTACTGCATTGGCAACGTCGGTAATTTCGCTTCTGTTTGGTTTTACACGGTCAATCATGCTTTCCATCATTTGCGTAGCCACAATTACTGGCTTACCACGGTGGATACATTTACGAATCAATTCCTTTTGAATCAATGGAATTCTTTCTACTGCTAATTCAACACCCAAATCGCCACGAGCCACCATAATGCCATCGCTTTCTAAAATAATATCGCGAATATTTAATAAGGCTTCAGGCTTTTCAATTTTAGCAATGATTTTTGTTTTGCTCTTTTTCTCGTCTAGTTTGCTGCGCAAAATCACTAAGTCTTTTACGCTTCTTACAAAGCTTAACGCTACCCAATCGCATTTTTGTTCAATAATGAATTCAAGGTCTACTAAATCTTTATCAGTCAATGCAGGTAAAGAAATTTTAGTATCTGGTAGGTTCAAGCCTTTTTTAGATGACAATACGCCACCCAAAGTAACTTCGACTTTTACTTCATTATTTTTTGTAATATCGATAACTCTTACTTCAATTTTACCATCATCAATCATAATAATATTACCTACTCTTACATCACCTGCAAGATTAGGATAAGACACATATATTTTTTCTTTTGTACCTACACATTTCTCATTAGTAAAAGTTAAAATATCGCCAACAGCTAGTGGTAATGCATTATTTTCAATTTCACCTACACGCAATTTAGGGCCTTGCAAATCGGCTAGGATTGAAATATTATAACCAAGTGTATCGTTAATGGTACGAATATGTTCGATAATTCTTCCTTTATCTTCATGCGTACCATGAGAAAAGTTTAAACGAAAAATGTTTACGCCAGCTCTCACTAGCTCTAATAATTGGTCGTAAGAATCGCATGCAGGACCTACCGTTGCTACTATTTTCGTTTTATGTAATACACGGTTTTCGCTGGATACAGGGGTGGCAACAATCGTTTTGTCAGATTTTTTACTCATAAAATTAAATTTGAATGCTTTATAAAAAACTACTTAATGACTATAATGCAAAAAGCCAACTAATACTTAGCTGGCTAATATTTTAACAATTTTCATCCATTCTTGACCAATGGTTTGCTTTTGCTTAACTGCATGGTTTAAAGGTGTATAATGTATTTTATTGTTGATCACACCTACCATCACATTGTGTCTACCTATTAGCAAACTTTCAACTGCGTAGTACCCCATATGGCTAGCAATTAATCTATCCTCACAAGTTGGCGAACCACCACGTTGTATATGACCCAAAATACACACTCGCACATCTGCATTTGGTAAACGTCCCTTTACAATTTTAGCTAATTCGTTTGCATCACCAAATTGACCACCTTCAGCTACAACAATTAAATTAACTAATTTCTTGCGTTTTTCTTTTTCAGTAAGGTTTGCAATGAGTTCCTCAATATCTGTTTTAGTTTCTGGAATGATAATATTTTCAGCACCTGTAGCAATACCACTATGTAAAGCTATGTATCCAGCATCACGCCCCATTACTTCTACAATAAATAAACGATCATGTGCATCCATGGTATCTCGAATTTTATCTATTGCTTCAACAGCCGTATTTACAGCGGTGTCAAAACCAATAGTTACATCGCTACCAGCAATATCTTTATCTATTGTGCCTGGCAAACCAATACAAGGAATATCATATTCATTACTAAAAGTTTGCGCACCTTTAAAACTGCCATCACCACCAATGATTACCAAGCCATCAATGCCAAGACGCTTCAAGTTTTTGTATGCTATTGCTCTCCCCTCAGGCGTTCTAAATTCATCACTACGGGCAGTTTTCAAAATAGTGCCACCACGCTGAATGATGTTTGCAACGCTTTTGCTATCCATCAAGAAAATATCATTATCAATCATACCGCTATAACCACGTCTAATACCAAAAACCTCTAAACCATGATAAATACCTGTTCTTACTACAGCTCTAATTGCAGCGTTCATTCCCGGTGAGTCACCACCTGAAGTTAAAACGCCAATTTTTGTTACTTTGTGCTTGCTCATTTCAAATTAAATAAGGGAAAAAAGGTCAATCCTTTAAACATCAAGAGCCAAAAGTACGGATTTGATATTTAATCGCAAACGTGTACGATTATTATAATGATAAAGTAATGTTGCAAAATGAAAATATTAATAACGGGTAGCAATGGATTCTTAGGCCAACATTTATGCTTAAGTCTTGCTAACAAAGGGTTTGAGGTGATTGCAACAAGTAGAGGTATTTGTAAGATAGAACCATTAGGGCAAATAAAATATCAAGCGGTTGATGTGACTAAAAAAACCGAAATTGAAAATGCATTAGCATTTTATCAGCCAGATGTCATTATACATAACGCAGCCATGAGTAAGCCAGATGATTGTCTTAATAACCAGGATGATTGCATTCTACAAAATGTTACTGCAACGGAAAATTTAGTTGAAGCAGCTAAAAGTTTGAATAGTTATGTAATTTATGTTTCTACTGATTTTGTTTTTGGCGACAATGGACCGCATCACGAAACAGCATCAAAATGTCCTCTAAATTTTTATGGTAAAAGCAAATTGATGGCAGAAGAAATAGTACGACAAAGTGGCTTAAAAAGTGTGATAATGCGACCGGTATTTATTTATGGTAAACAGTTGCCCAATATGAAGGGAACTTTTTTACATTGGGTAAAAAATAGCTTAAGTAATGGGCAAAAAATTAAGGTTGTAAACGATCAGCATCGGACGCCCACTTATGTCAATGATATTTGTGATGGTCTTATTGTGATGATAGAAAAACAGGTGATTGGCGATTTTCATTTAGCAGGCATAGACCTACTAACGCCCTATCAAATGGCTATTATACTAGCTAATACGCTACAACTCGATGCTTCATTAATCACCCCCGTTACTTCTGAAACCTTTACAGAACCTGTTCAGCGAGCAAAACATGGAGGCTTGAAAATTGATAAAGCAATCAGGGAACTAGACTATCAACCAGTAAGCTTTGAAGAAGGTGTAAGACTAAGTTTTCTGTAGTTGTTATCGGCTTTTTAGAATAGCAACAGTAAGTCTACTAATACAAATTAAATGTTCTTTTTCGTCGTGAATTTTAATATCCCAAACGTGGGTACCAGCACCAATATGCAAAGGCGTGGCGGTAGCAGTTACTAAGCCTTCTTTAACACCACGCAAATGATTAGCATTAATTTCTAAGCCTACACACATCATTGTTTCGTGATTTATAACTAATGCAGATGCAACACTACCAACCGTCTCGGCTAACGCCACACTTGCACCGCCGTGTAATAAACCATATGGTTGACGGGTACGGTTATCAACTGGCATCGTTGCTTTAAGATAATCAGGCCCAATTTCAGAGAATTGAATACCTAAGTGTTCTCCATGCGTATTTTTACCCAAGTGTGCGATATCTGCCAATGTTACAGCCTGATTATACCAAATGATTTTACTCAAAAGAGATGTTTATTTTTTAAGAAAATTAATAACAGCTTGTGGGAGAAAGGGCGATGCATCACCACCATTTTTAAGAATATCTCTAACAATAGTAGATGCTACAGATGTGTATTTGGGTTCCCCAGTTAAAAAAACGGTTTCAATATTGTTATCCATCGTTCTATTGGCATCTGCAATTGATTTTTCATATTCAAAATCACTTACAAAACGAATACCTCTTAATATAAACTTTGCACCTATTTTTTTACAATAATCAATAGTTAAACCTTCATAAGCTATGCTTTCTACGCGTTTATCATCTTTGTAGATTTCATTGAACCAAGCCATTCTTTGCTCTGCTGAAAACATTGGATTTTTAGCCGCATTAGTGCCTACGCCTACCACAATTTTATCAAACAATGGTAACGCTCTATTAATAATATCAATATGACCGAGCGTTACGGGGTCAAACGTACCAGGAAATAGACAAATTCGCATAATTCAATATTTGTAATGCTTGATTTATGATTTTTTTACTGATACGAAATCATTTGTTATAAATCAAAAATCATAAATGGAGTTAGTTACCATTATTAGACAATAAATACAAGACAGCCATTCTCACAGCGACGCCATTTTCAACCTGATTTAAAATAATTGAGTTGTTCCCATCTGCCACATCACTATCCAATTCCACACCTCTGTTGATTGGTCCTGGATGCATGATAGTTATTTGCTTATCCAAACTATCTAATAATTTTTGGCTTACACCATAAGCCAAATTGTACTCACGCAGCGATGAAAATAGTGGCTGATTTTGGCGCTCTAATTGAATACGTAATACGTTGGCAACATCGCACCATTGTAATGCATTTTTTACATTGTATTCAACACGTACGTTTAATGCTTCGCTGATATACTTAGGTATAAGAGTTGGTGGCCCCGCTACTACAATTTCGGCTCCCATTTTTTTCAATAAATAAATATTGCTTAACGCTACCCTACTATGCATAATATCACCAATGATTGCCACTTTTAGCCCTTGTAAACTGCCAAATTTTTCTTGCATAGAAAAAGCATCAAGTAAAGCCTGTGTAGGATGTTCGTTAATACCATCGCCAGCATTCACGATAGCGGCAGGAATATGTTTTGCCAAAAAATGCGGCGCACCACTAGCGCTATGGCGCATGACCACCATATCTACTTTCATGCTCAAAATGTTATTAACTGTATCTAACAAGGTTTCACCTTTAGCAGCAGATGAACTGCTGGCTGCAAAGTTTAATGTATCGGCACTCAAGCGTTTTTCAGCTAGTTCAAAGCTCATCCTAGTACGTGTAGAGTTTTCGTAAAACAAGTTCACAATGGTTACATCACGCAATGATGGTACTTTTTTTACTGGTCTTTGTAAAACATCTTTAAAATTAGAAGCAGTAGAAAGAATAATTTCAATATCTTCTTTAGTGAGGTTTTTTATTCCTAGAAGGTGCTTGGTAGAAAGTTTCATTAAAAAGCAAATTTAGAGGAAAAAGAGATAGTTACAAGTTGCATCTTACTAGTTTCTATTTGGTTATTACAAGTAACTAGAAACTGGCAATTAGAAACTAGCTTCTATCCTACCAACTGTACGCCTTCTTCAAAGTTTACCAGTACTTTTTGATTGGCAAAAGTATCTATTGAACGACCTACATAATCTGGTTGAATCGGGTATTCACGACTAAAACGCCTGTCAATAAGCACACACAGTTCTACTTTACTTGGTCTACCAAAATCTAGTAGTGCATCCATGGCTGCACGAATAGTTCTGCCAGTCCATAATACATCGTCAATTAATACTACATTTTTTCCTTCAATACTAAAGTTAATATCTGTTTTATTAGCTTTATGTATTTGCATACGTACGTCATCTCTATAAAATGTAATATCTAATTTGCCGTAATTAATTTTTTCATTCGCTATTAATTTTTTCATTTCTTCTACAATTCTGTCGCTTACGTAAATACCTCTTGGCTGCAAGCCAATGAGCACTGTATTATCTAATTGCATATGATTTTCAAATACTTGCTGCGCTAGTCTTTTTACTGTGAGGGCTACTTGTTGCTGCGTTAATATTGTTTTCATTTAAACAAAAGAAAGTTTCGGTAAAAATATGTGTTTCGTGTATTTAGCAACGGTAATAATTATCGCCGAGACCAACTATATTAATTATTTTTAAAACACATTTCAATTAAAGACTAAAAAGTGTATAACTTGTTGGTGTGAGACGGATCTTTTTTTCAACATTTATGTTTCTTTATTGTACAAAATGCGTGAATTCGGTCTTACAATCGTACTTTTGCCAACTTTATAAAATTTTGGGTAAATAGATTTGTGAATTATTTTGCAACATTGCTATAACAAAAGACATCTATTTACCGTTACTTTAAGTATAATTTACATAGACTATGAGGCAGCTCAAAATTGCAACCCAGATTACCAACAGAGATTCACAGGCCGTAGAAAAGTATCTGCAGGAAATTTCTAAAATTCCGATGATCACTCCCGAAGAGGAAACAACGCTGGCTCAGAAAATCAAAATGGGTAATCAGAGAGCTCTCGACAAATTAGTGCAGGCCAATTTGCGTTTCGTGGTATCTGTTGCCAAACAATATCAACACCAAGGCCTTTCTTTAAGTGATTTAATTAATGAAGGTAATTTAGGTTTAATCAAAGCCGCTCAGCGTTTTGATGAAACCAAAGGTTTTAAATTCATCTCTTACGCTGTTTGGTGGATTCGTCAATCAATTTTGCAAGCGTTAGCTGAGCAAGGAAGATTGGTACGTTTGCCACAAAACAAAATTGGTACTTACAACAAGGCCAATAAGGCCTACATGGCTTTTGAACAAGAACATGAACGTGAGCCAAGTACTGAAGAATTGAGTGATATTTTGGAAATGAGTGAAACAGAAATTAACAACATTTTCCAAAGTAATACGCGTCACACATCTTTAGATGCACCTGTACACGAAGCAGAAGACGTAGCAATGGGCGATTTGCTAGAAGGTAGTGACGATACCGATGATGATGTCATGAAAGATTCATTACGTGAGGAGATTCGTCGTGTATTAAAAAGCTTAAGCCCAAGAGAAGCTGAAATTGTGAATGCTTACTTTGGTTTAGATGGAGAAAACGGTGTCACTATCGAACAAATTGGCGTAAAATACGATTTAACAAAAGAACGGATACGTCAAATCAAAGAACGTGCTATCAAGCGCCTACAAAAAGCACGTTACAGCAATGCTTTGAAAGCGTATTTAGGTTAATCACCACTTTTTAAATTGATTGGAATAATTTACCAAAATGTAAAACTAAAAGCCATCGTAAATTCGATGGCTTTTTAGTTTTTCCTAATACATTACAGGTATTTTTCAATCAAAATTGTCTTGTGGTGTTCATTGTGACCAAATAAGATATAAGCTAATGCATTCACTGTTACACGATGATTACTCGCTATACCCTCTTGCTTTAAATCTTCTGCTGTTAACGACAGTAAAAATAAATCAGTTGATTGTCTTAATAAACTAAATTCTTGCTTTATTGCTGCTAATGTTCTGTGGCTTGCAGATGCAACAGCCGCATAATTGTTTTCGTCAAAACCAGGCAATGCAATCTTGTCTTTTCTTGCAAATGTTAGGGCTCTGAACATAAGAATACGTTCTGTATCAATCATGTGTTGCAATAATTGCTTCACCGTCCATTTACCTTCGGCATAAGTAAAGTCAGCTTTTGTGTCTGGTATTCCATTTAAAAAGCTTAACAAATCTGCTGAATGATTGACAATTAATTCTTCGATGGAATTGCCTTTTGCAGCATTCACATAACCTTGTGCGTAATCACTAAAATCACCAATTTGAGGACGAGCCATTAGTTAACTGTTTTATTTTTAAAAGATGATTTGGGCAATGTAGCATCTATTTTTTTCGCAGCTTGATTAGTTAATTTTTCAGCCGCTTCTACTGCGCCGTAGGCATTTAACAAACCGCCAGTACTACAAAGATTGCTTAGTGGTACCTCCTCTTTTACACCTTCTTTATTGGGTTTTAAAGTGGTTACACCATTACCTAAACCTGTTGCACTATTAGTAATCGCTTGCTTTACTTGCTCTGCTGAAAGTTTCGGAAAATAAGAGCGAATTAACGCCGCTAAACCAGCTACCACTGGGCTTGCCATGCTTGTACCATCTTCAAAGCCATAGCTATTGCCACCTGGCAATGTGCTATAAATTTGACTACCGGGCGCGAATATATCTACCCCATTTTTACCATAGTTGCTAAAATATGAAGTATAGCCGTTTGCAAATGAAGGATCACAACTTGCGCCAACAGTGATTACATTTTTAGCCACTGTACCATCTAAAAAAGTGGTAGAAGGAAAATTATCTGTGCTATCAATATTCTTAGAATCGTTACCAGCGGCATGTACAATTATCACATCTTTTGCGGCGGCATATTTTATCGCATCATCTACCCATTTTTTATCTGGTGAGAAGCTTTTGCCAAAGCTCATATTAATCACTTTTGCGCCATTGTCAACCGCATAACGAATGGCTAGTGCAATGTCTTTATCATATTCGTCACCATCTGGCACCGCTCTAATCATCATTATTTTTACATTATCTGCAATGCCATCTATACCGATACCATTACCACGGCTAGCACCGATAATACCGCTGACATGTGTACCGTGCATACTACCTGTACCCATCACATCATTATTTCCATATGACTTATCGTTAATATCATTAGGATTATCTTTTATAATTTCGGCACGCATATCAGCAGGCACTTTGTCTTTAGCTGATACTTCCTCTTCCATCCTGCCCACTTCTTCATTAATCATTTGTAAAACGGTCGTGTTTTTAGCTTCGCTACCCAAACCCACCATTTTCATAAGATTCAAAAATTTGGTTTTAGCCATTTTAGCTTCACTAGAATGTAATTCCAATTTTTCAAGCTCGTCGGAGGTATATTCTTGCTTCTGCGATTCTTTTCTAATCACAGAATCCATAGCTACCAAGCTACTGCGTACCCTTTGCATCATAGGCAGTTGCGCAATATTTTCTTGAGAAGGCTCTATTTCAGCAGCGGCTTGTAACCATGTTTTATAACGATACTTTTCTTCAGGTGATAATTTGCTCTCATCAATTTTTTTGCCTTGGTACAAATCTTTATAGGCATGGTATACCCTTGCTTTTTCTGAAGATGTTTTCTCTACATTTCTACCATCTTTGCCACCTAAAAAATTCCAGCCATAGTAATCGTCTACATAACCATTACCATCATCATCAATACCATTGTTAGGAATTTCTTTCGTGTTGTGCCAAAGCACTGACTTTAAATCTTCGTGTGTGGTATCTACACCAGAATCTATTACAGCAACAATAATGGGCGTACTTTTTTTATTTTTCAATAATTGATAGGCCTTATTTAGACTAATGCCAGCTACGCCATCCGTTGCTTTGTCTTTAAAATACCATGCCTTTAATGAATCTTTATTTACCTGACGAAAACTACTTTGTGCAGATGCCATCGATAATCCAAAACTAACTGTAAGCAATAATAAATATCTCATGTTTTGAAATTGTATCTGCAAATATGCTTAAAAGGCTGTTTGTAAACTTTGCGTTATCTTTTTTTAATAAAAATTTGGGATTAATGGTACTTATGCAGTCAACCCGACATTAATCTCTATATCTAAATTATTTAATAAAAAATCTGCCATGTCTTCATTCATGGTAAAGCCTTTATCGGTTGTGTACATACTTATTTTGAGATTGTCTCTTGGCTCAATAACATTAAACTTCAACGATGTTTTACCAGGATTATTTTTCACATTGGTGCTAATAAAATCAACAAAATCGCCTGAAATTGCGGCAGGATGGACATTAATTTCAATGCTTTTAGTTAAGTTTTGTTTAGCAGTTTCTAATAAGGAAATACTACCAACTTTAAATTCAAAAGAGTCGGCTTTCCATGATGCTTTGAAAAAACCATTTACCAATACATTTTTGCCTTTATCTAGATAATTTTGAAACTTCATATAATCATCGCTCCAAAGTGCAATTTCAGTTTTACCACTAAAATCTTCTATGGTTAAAATCCCAAAGTTTCTGCCTGTTTTTGTAGTTCTGTGCTGTGCATCTATTACCAAGCCTGCAATTCTAAAAGGCTTACCCACGTTGCTTTGCATTAATGTATTACTTTCTTTTAATTCATTGAAATCGCTCAACTGCATGATGCCGTAATACTTCATTTCAAACTTAAAATGGTCTAACGGATGACCGCTCATAAACATGCCTGTTATCTCTTTCTCATAGCCTAATTTTTCAGTTAAACTCCATTCTTCACATGGGGCTATTTTTGGTGTAGGAATGTTCATTTCTGAAGGTAAATCGCCAAACAAAGTATTGGTAGTACCTGTAGCCAAGTTTTGTGTTACTTGACCATAGCCAATAATCTTTTCTAAGCCGCTCATTTTTTCACCATCGGGCGTATTAAAATACTGCGCCCTGTGCAATTGAGGAAAACAATCAAACGCCCCACTGTATGCAAAACTTTCCAGCGATTTTTTATTCACGCTTCTTGATACAGAACGTTTGATAAAATCAAAAATATCTACGTAAGGGCCATTTTGTTTGCGCTCATTAATTACACTATCTACCGCTACATCACCGGCACCTTTTAAGCCACCTAAACCAAATCTAATTTCGCCACGACTATTTACCGCAAAGCCTTTTAGCGATTCGTTTACATCAGGACCAAGCACTCTAATACCCATGCTCTTACATTCTTCCATAAAGAAAGTAATCTTATCTATACTACCAGCATGGTTTAATACCGCTGCCATATACTCACTAGGATAATGGGCTTTTAAATAAGCCGTTTGATAAGCCACAAAAGCATAGCAAGTAGAGTGTGATTTATTAAAAGCATACTGTGCAAAAGCTTCCCAGTCTGTCCATATTTTATTCAACTTATCTTCAGGATGCCCTTTGGCCATAGCCCCTTCTAAAAATTGCGCTTTCATTTTATTTAGTACCGCAATTTGCTTTTTACCCATCGCTTTACGCAATACATCGGCATCACCTTTGGAGAACCCTGCTAGCTTTTGAGATAGCAACATCACCTGTTCTTGATACACTGTTATACCATAGGTTTCTTGGAGATATTCTTCCATATCAGGCAAATCGTAAGTAATTTCCTGCCTACCATGCTTACGCTCAATAAAGTCTGGGATATAAGCGATAGGTCCTGGGCGGTACAATGCGTTCATGGCAATCAAGTCACCAAATTGATCAGGTTTTAATTCGCGTAGGTATTTTTGCATACCCACACTTTCAAACTGAAACGTGGCGTTGGTTTCACCTTTTTGATACAACTGGTAAGTTAATTCATCATCTAAAGGAATATCGTCGATAGCAATATCTTCACCATGGTTTTGCTTAATTAATTCTAAAGCCGTTTTCAAAATAGACAAGGTTTTTAGGCCCAAGAAGTCCATCTTAATTACCCCTGCCTCTTCAATAATATTACCTTGAAACTGCGTGAGCCACAAATCAGATTCTTTTGACGTACCTACAGGAATTAAATCCGTTAAATCTTTTGGCGCAATAATAATACCTGCTGCGTGAATACCCGTATTTCTAACACTACCTTCTAGCCTTTCTGCCTCTTTTAATACTTTGGATTTTTCGTCATTACTATTATATATTTCACGAAGCTGTCTAATATTCTCAAGATCTTCAGCTTGCAAACCTTCTTTTTCTTCCAGGCTTTTTTCACCATCTTTTTTGGTAAGTGGCGCTTTCAATACTCTACCCAAGTTAGTACCGGGTTTATCGGGTACTAGCTTGGTAAGCATTCTGCTTTCTGGCAATGGCAAATCCATTACTCTGGCTACGTCGGCAATACTACTTTTCGCAGCCATTGTACCATAAGTAATAATCTGCGCCACCTGCGATTTACCATATTTCTGAACCACATAGTCAATTACTTTCTGCCTACCATCATCATCAAAATCTGTATCAATATCGGGCATTGATTTACGATCTGGATTTAAGAAACGCTCAAATAGCAAGTTGTATTTAATAGGATCAATATTGGTGATGCCAATACAATAGGCTACTACCGAACCTGCCGCAGAACCACGGCCGGGCCCTACAAACACGCCCATATCTCTACCAGCTTTAATAAAGTCACCCACAATTAAGAAATAACCCGCAAAACCCATCATTTTAATCGTATTCAGCTCAAAATCTATCCGTTCTTGCGCTTCTGGACTGATGTCTATGTAGCGTTCTTTGGCACCCTCGTAGGTAATATGGCGCAGATATTCCCATTGGTTTAATGTATCATCTGCATGTACCTTAAATGCTTTTGGTATAGGGAAATTTGGCAGAGCAATGTCTCGTTTTAAGTTCAGTACCTCTACCTTATCTACAATCCTATTGGTATTGTCAATACTCTCTGGAATATCGGCAAACAATTGTATCATTTCGTCGGGCGACTTGAAATAAAACTGATCATTTGGAAACTTAAAACGCTTGTTTTTTATCTGTGCATCATCATTTACAATATCGTCAAAGCCTGGTGTCGCTTGTTTTTCACCTGTATTAATACATAGTAAAATATCATGCGCATTGTAATCATCCTGGTCTGTATAATGGCTGTCATTTGTAGCAATCACCGGTACATGATGCTTCTTAGCAAACTTTAAAAGTGTTTGATTAATAATGTCCTGCTCTTTAATGTTGTGGCGCTGAATTTCTACATAATAATCCTCACCAAACAAATCTAACCACCATTTAAATTCTTTTTCAGCCGCTGCTTCATCTTTATGTAAAATAGTTTGTGGTACATACGCACCTATGCAGCAAGTGGTTGCTATCAACCCTTCATGGTATTTTAAAATCAGCTCTTTATCTATACGCGGGTATTTGCTGTACATCCCTTCTATAAACCCAAGCGATGTTAACTTCACCAAGTTTTGATACCCCACTTTATTCTTTGCCAGCAATACTTGGTGATAGCGCACATCTTTCTCGCCTTTGGTAAACACTTTTGCATGTCTATCGGCAACCACATAAAACTCACAACCCACAATTGGTTTTATCGTTGGTTCAAGAATATCTTTCCCATTCGCATCTTTACCTACCACTTTGGTATTTTTCCAAGCATTGGCTACAAATTCAAAAGCACCAAACATATTACCGTGGTCGGTAATAGCTAATGCAGGCATATTAAACTTACCTGCTTTTTTAAACAAATCGCCAATATTAGCCGCACCATCAAGCAGCGAATATTGCGTATGAACATGTAGATGAGAAAATTGCATTTATAACACGAATTATTTGAATGACTCTAATAGATACCTACTAACAATCGGAACAAACAAATATCGCTGATTAGCACGATTTTAGCGATGGGCAATTTTCCACATTGGGATTGTCTGAACGGGGATTTTATAGGATTTATATAATAACAACGATTAGACAGATGACTATTGTTAAAGTTCTTTAATTTTATTTGATTCACTTTTTTAAATAAGTCTAAGATGTTTGCATTTGTATATGCTTTTTAAATATTGTATCTGCTTCGCAGAGACATGTAGGCACTTCGCTGGTATTGGTAGCTTCTTAGTTAATACTAGTAGCCTCTTCGCTAATCCTATACACCTCTTAGCTAATATCCGCAGGTGCTTATCCATTTCTTGTAGGCACTTAGCCGAAGCTTTACGTTTGCTAGCTGGTGTTGGTAGCCTCTTCGCTAAGGCTGGTGGGCACTTAGTAAATATTGTACATAGCTTCGCTGATATTAGTAGGCACCTAGCAGGTTTTCGTAATAAATATTTGATAAAAAGGGCATTATGCTTTGCTTATTACTTGCATGACAGCCTTAATTTTCTCCTGTAATGGTCATTATAGCTCTGTGTAACATCTGCGAGAAAGCTAAAACATACACACTACATCAACGCATTAGAATACATTAAGCTATCTTAAATAACTTTGATGCTTTCTATACTTCTATCCTTACTATGTGTCATTGATTGTAGTAAAAGAAATTTCAAAGAATCCGTATTCCTGAAAATTAGATTATAACAAGCTGCTTTAGTAACAATAATAACAATTTCAGTTGTACTTTTACGTTACGATACAATTCACCCCTTGAAAGACATGATATTTATTTCCTTTTAATAAGAATGTCACGTCATGAAATATTGGTTTACAAGCATCTTTGGGAGCTTATTTTTTTGTGCAAGCTTAGCTGCGCAATCTTCTGAAATAGATACCATACCGTTTAGTTTAGAAAAACGATTAATAGTTTTTAGAGGTAGTATTAATGGTACACCCATAGATTTTGCTTTTGATACTGGTTCAACTACCACTGTTTCTAATACCAACACAAATGCCAGCGCTAATATTGAAGTTCTAGCTGGGCAACGTAAAGTGAAAGATGCCAACCAACAAGTAGCCAAAATAGATAATACTTTTATACCAACGCTAGCAATTGGCCGTAAAAAGGTGACGAATTTTAAAGGGCTTAGCTATAATATGCAATACCTCAACTGTGCCAATTTGGTATTACTTGGTCAAGATGTAATAAAGAAATTTAACTGGAAAATTGATTTTCAAAAGCAAGTATTGTATATTTCTAACACGCCTTTTAAAACAGATTATAGAATGATAACTTGGCCCATAACTTACAAAGGTGGGCGACCTCATATCAATTTTGCAGTTAAAGGTAAAATCTATTCAAATTGCTTGATTGACATGGGTTTCACGCAAATTTTTGATGTAAATCAAAATGTAGACGGGCTAGACAATGAATCGAAAAATAAAATTGGTGAACAAAAAGCCAAGCAATTTATCACATCGAGTATGGGTCTATTAGGTTTAGGCAAGCCTGATACCGTTACTTATTTTGTAGCCGATAGCTTGTACATCAATAACACATTATTTACCAAAGTACCTGTGAGTTTAAGCAATAAAACAGATACCAAACTTGGCGTACAATTCTTTAATGGCGCTTGTAAACAGTTGGTGTTTAATTTTAGTATAAACACCATGCACCTTTTGCTAAAAAATGAGGAAATAGCGCCATTAAATCAATTTGATGCTGCCGTTATCATGCAAGATGGTAATCTTGTGGTTGCAAGTAAAAATATTAATGCACGCTCAACCGCATCTGCACTAAGTATTGGCGAGCATGTAAAAGCCGTAAATGGCAAACATTATAGTGATTTTACTAGTGAATGTGCGTATTTGCTGTGGACTTATCAGTATAAAGAACCTACAATTACGATAGAAAAAATGAATGGTGAAATTATAACGCTTAAAAGAAGTACGTTATTATAAACCTATCGAGCAGCATTTTCACCACTTACGTTTCACATTATTTAAACTTCTACTACATCAGTTTTGCTTAAATAATCGTGTAAGGTTTTATTAAGCAATGGCTGAAAAAATAAATCGATAATTGTAATACGTACCAAGCTACGAACCAAAACTTGTAAGATGTTTGGCCGTTTACCATTACTACTTACTACTTTTGAATAGCTTAAAAACTTACCAGGTGTTCGAGTAAAAATGGCTTCGAAAAAAGTATAGTACACTACCAAGGTACTCCAGAAAAAGAACGCAAAATTATGACCCTTATAGCCGTAGAAATATACGTAAAAGCGATACCATTTTGCCATAAAATAGGCAATAATAGCTATCAAAATAGTGTCTACTAAAAAATTTATGACCCGTGTACCTATACCTACTTGTTTCATAATACTTGCGCCATTTTGCGGCAAATAAACGAATATTATTAGAGCTTTGAATTGATAGTTTAATGATTAAAGATTGAATGCCTTAGCGCATTAAATACATTTTACCATAACCTGCTTTAAAATAGGTATCTGTGCTATTAGCTACGTTGGTAGGCACATTAAATTTATCTAAACTGCTACCATTTAAATTGGTAACCACACGATACAAATACACGCCATTTCCCAATTTGCTACCGTACATATCGGTACCATCCCATTTAAACTCAGTAATATTATTTCCAACATGTAGAGGCCCCAATTCGTCTTTAGTAATTTCTCTCACTATTTTACCAGTTACCGTTAATATTTGAATTTTAATGTTCTGTGGTACTACTGTACCTGTAAGTGTAAAAGCAAATGCTGTAGAAGTGGTAAATGGATTTGGATAGTTAAACACATTACTAATCATGGCTTTGTTGTACACGGTAAATATTACACGATACTCTTGTGTACCAGAAGTATTGCCCGATTTGTCTTTTCCTGTTACTATCAGTTCGTAATTTCCATCAAGTAACAAATAAGGGGTAAAATCAATGGTAGCAGCGTTTTCACCACTGGCTAAGTTAGCAGCCGTAAAACGCAACGTATCGGTATTAAAGCGATACTTACGCAACGAATTGTCTGGAAACCGTAATTGCACAGTCATTAAAGACGTATCATCTAATGCTAGATACATCGATTCATCTTTCAACTTAATATGGATAGCTGGCTTAGCAGCAACAATATCATTGTTTAAAATGTGTACCCCATCAAATGTGACATCCAATATTGGCTTAATAATATCACTTTTCACCACGAAATTCTTATACAAAAAATTATTGAAATGATATTGCTCAAGTTGCGAATTATCTGGATTTACATCTACAAATAAGGTATTGGCGCCACTAAAACTTTTGGTACTAATAGTTGCCACTACCAAAGCAGTATCACCCGATACAATCTTTTTAAGTTTTGCAGCAGGCAAAGTAGTGGTTGTGTTATTCTTATCTACCACTTGCATTTTCACCAAAATACTATCCGAAAAAATTGCATCGCCTACATTTTTAAAGGCAAGAGCGAGGTTTAAATTTTCACCCGCTTGAAGGGTATCTTTAAAAGTATATTTAATATTTGGCGCAATAGCACCTTCGGGTACTGGGTTGTACAAAAAGCGCCAATATTTAAACTGATAAGGACTCAATTTCACAGTGTCGGCTAGGGTTACGTACAATTGTAAAAAGGGATAGGTAGTTGCGTTAATACTACTTAAATCAACAGTTGTCTGTGTTTCATTGACAGTAAACAATGTATCAGCAACAGTTGCATTTACTTTTGTACCAAGTACTTGTACCTTTATAATGTTACTTGCAAACGTTTTTGTACCAGAAAATAACAATTGCTTCCATTGCTGTGCTTTCCCAAATAACGGAGATAAAATAGTACCATTATCATGCAATGGCGTAACTGTGGCATCTAACACTACTTTATCGTACTTATCTACCGAAAATTTAGAAATAGGAACAAAACCATTACCCCCTTTGCGATAAATAAATACAAAACTTCTTGGCCTGTTAAAAGAATCGATATCGGCAAATCCAGCATTTTTTAAACGATCGTATAAGCTATTACCTGCGCCGTATATGTTTTCATCTTGCTTTAAATCAGTAGCAAAGTCGTAACCAAAAGACTCAATAATCATAGACCTTACCACCACATAGGCACCAGACGGAATTATATTATCCATAAAATCCATGGCTTTTTTTCTATCAGCGGGATTATTCGTTGCAAATGCAAAATCGTATTCTCGGCCAGCAATCGTACCACCTGGAATTCCTAATGAACCGTATTGACCAGGCTGACCAGGATTGGTATTAAACATAGCTTTCAAACTCACAGAGTCAAAAACATTAAATGTGATATTAGTAGCCCTATAACTTGCACCTTCAATATATGGATTTATATTATCGTTGATGGCCACTGAGTAATTAATTTGCGCATCGCTGCCATATGGATATACCGCATTACGAATAGTAATCTTTGTGGGATTTGGTGTAAAATTAAATTGACCTTTCGCAGTATCAATACTAATTTGGTTAAGTGTACTATGCGTTTGTTGATACACATGCGACTGGTTAAAACCTAAAGAAGCGGCGTTTGCCAAATAAATAAAACTACTTTTACTATAAACATAACTTCCACTTGTTGGTACTTGCGCCACACGCCAATAGTAGACCGTGCTATCTTTAAAACTTATACCGGGATCAAACTCAAGAACACCACCAACTGAAGCCAAGTTTTTAGTAACTTTTAAACTAGAGTTGAAGAGTTCAGTGGTATCTATATCCATCACAAAGTTGCGTAACGTACTCAAAGGATTGGCTGTAGAAGCAACCAATTTGATATTCGCTTTATTAACGATAGCATGGTTCAATGGGTATACAGGCGTAACTGCATCATCAAAAATGACGAATGATTTCGTAATGCTATTGTTCACTTCACTTAGTTCATCGTATTTGTTATCGCTGTCAATGGTTACAGTGATAGCATTATTGCCTTTATCTCTTGTTGCAATAATTGGCACAGTCAAACTTATTGAATCTTCATAACGTACACTTTTAATGCGTTGGTTATAAATAATTTGCGAGCTGCCATCAGGATATTGACGCTTCACCAAAACTGTAACAGAATCACCAGTAGCTTTACCAATATTATACAAATATGCATTTACTATAAATTGATTATCGTTTACCGACAACACGGTTGGGCTAATACTTACTTGCGGATCTTCCACCACAAAATCCGGTTTGGCAGCAGCATAGATTACGATGCTAGGATCACCATTTAAAACAGATTCTTCAGCATGTGTTCTTGAAAAATAATCAGAAAAATTTGACGAACTGTTCTTCAAAGCAGTAATACCGTCAAGTATATTTTTGGTAACTGGCTTGCCATAACCAGCATTGGCTAATGATTTATAAAATCCAGTAGAATAGGTATCTAAGTAAGACGTTAAGCCAAAATGGGTACTACCTATAAACCCAATAGCGCCTCGGTTTTGCGCTGATACAAACTTCTCTGCAAGAGATGTAATAATAAAAGTCCTGGTGGTATCAAAATCGAAAAAATTACCCGCACTACATCCATTTACCAAAAACATAGGATATTTTCCTACATTGTTATAATCTTGAGGATCATTTAAATTATAACTTAAAGCAGACGCAGCAGAATGGCCAAAATAAGAAAGCATACTAATCCCATTAGAAAACAAATTACTCATTTGGGTACTGGTTGTAGCAATGGCGGCTGTACTCGTTTTATTAAAATTGGTTACTGTGGCGCCTAGTAAAGTATCTCTTATAATGTTTTCATAATTCTTTAAGTAATAAGTCAATAATGCATCTAAGCTAGCATCTTCTGCACCTACCACATGCACCATTTGTTTCATCCAGGCTTTGTTGCTAATAGTTTGGTTAGTAGATGTTGCTTGTAGTTCGTAATCTTTAATTTTTTGCAAATAATCGGTTAATTCTTGTGTGCCAGTAACTGATAATCTGCCAACATTAATGGAAGGTATCGGGCTAAAATCAGCAGAAACTAGTAAATTGTCGCTTGCTGGCCAGCCCCAAGTGGGTACAAGGTTTAGCCTATCGGCATAGGGTGACGACTCATTGCTTCGATAAGCATCATATGTAACACCTTTACCGATAAGAAAAACAAAATTGGGCTGCTTACTAAATGTTGCTTTGGCGTAGCGTATAAAATTTTTAATACTTAAAGGATGTTTTTTTATGCCATAAGCAAATTGATCTACAAGTTCGTCTATATCAAATATTTTAGCATTATAATTACCACCTCCACTGCTTGCCCTATATTGTCTATATTGCTCTACTGGATTGTTGCCTGTCATCAATAATTTGTTAGACACAATTAAATAATCGCCTTGATTGCTAGTGGCAGTATAATTAATGAAATTGCGCTGCTGAAAATTATTGGCATAAGTAATATTACTCACATCTTCACTTACTAAAATAAAATTCGTTTCTGCGGTAGATGGTGGTAAAGCAAACTTTAGAACACCTACTGTAGCAGTGTTTGCGGTATAGTGTATATTGTTGGTGATATCATACAAAACTGGTGTAGCACCGCCAGCACTAAAGTTGGTAATATTTAAGAAATTACCATTTGGGGAGGCTGCTAATGTAAAATTGAAACTACTGGCTCCTCCAAAATTAAATTGACGGGGATATTTTAAATCGATATAGGCACAAACCACTCTATCAAAACTATCTGAAGTAACAATTTTAAGATTGAAATTATCGGTAGTATTGGTTAAACCAGCTAAACTAACATTAGAATTATTTGCTGTAATGGCTGTAAAACCATTTAATGTTTGGTCAATTAATAAATTATTGTTTAGCCTTAGCTGTACATTCCTATTTTTATTAGCGTTTGCGGCAAAAGCGCTAGCTATGCTTGCGGAAGTTGCAACATTAGCCGCATATAGATTAGGTAAATTTACCGTATATGGTGCAGCCAATTGAATTTCTCTGGAACTCCAAAACTCACCAATATCATACGATGAAGAATACACATTTTCACCAGCATTTTCCGCATAACCACGGTTGATAATGTCAGTAAAATTAATCCTGTAATTGTACATGAAATAAGTGTCTGCTGCTAGAGTATTATTTGCTACATCGTTTATACCAGTTGAATAGCGCAAATTATTAGCTACTGAGGTATTCACTGTTAAGAAGAAAGCTGCTGTATCTGTTTGCAAACTCACTTTATCACTTACCTGAAAACTCGCATCACGGTACAAATATTTATCTGTTACCCCATCATTTTTCTCACCCCAAAACTCAATATAATCATTGCTAGATAAAGGTCCATTGGTAACACTTGTATGTAATACCACTTGTTTACCATTACGCCACAATTGAAATTGGTTGGCGTTGGTTGCTTGAATTGCCGATGGCAAATCTGCTTGCATAATTCGGTACAAGCCAGTTTTTCCTACTTTAAATTTGTAATAAGTTTTGGTGTAATCAATCCATTCGTTGTTAAAAGGCTGCGCCACTAATTTGGCGGCAAACAACAATATGATGATGGTAAATATTTTTCGCATAAAATGAGCGTTGCAACTTTATTTTTCTTTTCTAACTAAATCTATTTTTAAAGAAAAAATATGCGTGTACAATGGATTGGATTGATTGGCCAAATTGGTAAAAGCATAATCAATACCTACATTACCAAATCGAAAACCGGCACCAATGCTTGGTTGATAAATCCAAACCTTTTTCTGGTTGGTTGTGTCACCGTCACTTAAAGCCTGCTGAAAATTAGAGATACCGCCACGAAGAAATAAATTGTTATTAAAATTCGCTTCAAAACCCACACTTGGGTCAATACTAACAGCACTTGAACTGATGACTGTATTTCGCTTACCATCAAATGTGCAGCTTAAATTAGCCTCTGTCAATAAATGAAATTTAGGATTAAATTCAAAATTATAACCAGTACCAAGCACCAATCTTGGCGCAGTCATTTCTGTACTTTTTACAGGTATGTCATTATTGGTTAAATACAATACTTGTTTTTCTCTATCAGTAAACGAAAAGCTCCAAGCGTTGAAGGTAGTTGTAGCATCGCGAAGCACGGCTGCCAAGTGCCAATTTCTTTTTTGCATTTGAATACCCACATCAAAACCAAAACCCCATGCCTGTGCAAAGCTACCCACCTTACGGTAAATCACTTTTGCATTGCCGCCAACACTTAGTTTCATGTCATCATCGTCACGTAATTTTTGCGAGTAACTTAATAAAAACGCATAGTCTGCTGATGAAAATGTAGAAATATTATTATAATTAATGGATCCATCTGGCTCAACCAGATACAATGTATTAGGAATATCATCTACAGCAAATCGCAGCACCGAAATACCCAACGTTCTATTCCCATCTTTTGTGGGTAAAGCTAAGCCAGCAAAATCGTATTTGGCTATGCCAGAAAAATATTCTGCATGCATCACACTTAGTTGTGGGTGTAGCGTTATATTGGTTAAAGCAGCTGGGTTCCAATAACCAGCAGTAGCGTCATTAACACTTGCTACTTGTGCGCTACCCATTCCTAAACCTCTTGCGCCAGCACCAATATTTAAAAATTCGTTGGAATATTTTCTAAACTGGGCATCACAATTACTTGCTAGCAACAGCAGTAAAAGCCCTAAAAATAATTTCAATTTTAGCATGTTTATCGTCATAAATAGGCCGTAAATTATGCAGTTTTTAGATATTATTTCATGCAATGTTTTCTTACAGAATTAAAGAACTGAAAATTGCTATTTCTGCTGCTTGTATCTATGAATTCATACAAAATATAAAATATATATTAAGATGTATTTAATATTTCGGCAATTAGAAGTAATAGTACGAATGTTTAAACCTAACTTAAAAAAAGGTACATCCTCATCAACAGACAAAAACGCATCACTATTTCTTAAAATCAAATAGCGTGGCAGTAAAAACGCCACGTTCTCTTTTCTTAAAAATAACATCCCAATTGCCCTTATAGCGCAAAATTTTAGGCACAAGCAAGCCATCAAATTTGGTCATTTCTACCTCCATACTCACGTCAAAGTCGTACACACCAGCTTTGTAGCTCAGTGAGTAATTTCTTGCTAGTACTTCCAAAGTTGTGATATCAAACCAAGTAATCATCGCATCTACTACAATATCATCTTTTTTGAAAAAGCCTAGCTTTTCTTTAGGTGTAATTGAAAAAACATAACAAGGCTTACCTTGAAAATCTTGAACATCTAAGCGATAATCGTACACTTTGGCGGCGTGGTCATCATACAAGTCCAATTTATCACCAATAAATGGAATACCTTTTATCTTTTTGCCGGGGTTGAAAAATAGCATTTTCAACTGTTCTTTGTGCTTGCTGATACCAGATTGGCCCGCAGTAGAAATCACATGACCAGTTACAATATTATCCTCGCCGCAAATTTTACCTTTGGTGAAAAAAAGTGCAGCATATAATTCCGCTGTGAGATAGTTGTAAGCATGATTTCTGTCGTAAAAATCACCAGTTGTTTGCTCTTGCAAAATGGTCATTGTTCTACAACCATCAACACGAAGCTGTTGTGTTTTACCAAATAAAGAAGCTTTTACCGCACCGTTTTTATCCATCATTTTAATATCATTAAAAGATGAATAATTTAAGATACGTAAGTTTCGAAAAGCTTTATAAAACGTAGTGTCGTCTTTAATTTGTTGCAGTACTTTTTTATAATCAAAATGATTCCGAACAACTACCTCAGGTAGATTAATTTTTTTATTATCAATGATGATAGAAGTATCCTGCGCTGCGGCTACAGCACTCATTAATAGAAAAGCTATCAATAGGCGTATTATCATTTACCAAAACTCATTCTATAATCTACTTTCACTTTGCCCTTAGTAATATCTGTTAGTTTACTACCAAGCATTTTCTTACGCAAAGGTTTTAAGTAATCGATGAATAATTTACCTTCAATATGGTCGTACTCATGTAAAATTATACGGGCAGTAATGCCAGTAAATGTTTTTACTTGCAGTTTAAAATTAGCATCTAAATATTCGAGTACCACCGTTTCGTGGCGACTTACATCTTCTCTAATTTTTGGTATCGATAAGCAACCTTCGTTGTAAACCCATTCTGGCCCGGATAACTCTACAATTTTAGCATTGATGAATGTTTCTTTAAGACCAGGTTCATCGCTATACTTCCCTTTATCTTCATCGTCTTGATTGTCAAAAATTTGTTTACTATCAATAATAAACAAACGAATATTTCTATTAATTTGAGGAGCCGCCAAACCAACACCATAACTGCTGTACATGGTTTCCCACATATCATCCAAGAGTTTCTTCAATTCGGGATAATCAGGTGTAATTTCTTCTGCTACTTTACGTAAAATGGGGTTGCCGTAAGCTACTATTGGTAAAATCATATCACTCGAGAAATCCTACTACAAAGCAGGTATTTAAAAGATAATTTAAGAGCACAAATATAAGCAATGTGAAGTTGTGATTAACGATTAAGCAAATACTCTTGTAACAACATGGTAGCAGCTACTTGGTCAATATTGGCTTTTACTTGTCTATCTTTCTTTTTCATGCCCATGTCTACCATGGCTCTTGAGGCGTTTTTAGAAGAATAACGTTCATCAACTGTTTGTACAGGTATTATGGGGAAATTTTTGTGTAGTTGCTTGATAGCTGACAAAACCAAAGGTGTGCCATGCGTAGGTGTATCATCCAAATTTAAAGGCATACCGATTAGGATTAATTCCACAGATTCTTTTGAAAAATAATCTTTTAAAAAAGGCATTAAGGTTTTGGTATCGATAGTCGTTAAAGCGGTGGCAATAATTTGCATAGGATCGGTAACTGCAATGCCTGTGCGTTTTGCGCCATAATCTAAACAAAGAATGCGTGCCATAAGCCCTAAATGAAAATTTCAATCGATGAATACAATTAGAAAAATTACAATATTACTACATCAGCAATTACAAACACTGCAAAAACTACACTTGCAATACCGTTTGCCGTCATAAAAGCAAGGTTTACTTTGCTTAAATCATTAGGTTTTACAATGGCATGTTGGTAAATAAGCATGGTTACAAATACAGCTACACCTAGCCAATAGAGCCAGTGAAAATGACCATAAAAACCTGCTGCAATCACACATGCTGCACTTACAACATGCAATATTTCAGATACACGTAAACCTTTGCCTTTACCCAAAACAGCAGGTATTGAATACAATTGTTGCGATTGGTCGAACTCAACATCTTGCAATGCAAAAATGATATCGAAACCACTTACCCAAAAAATTACGGATAATGAAAACAAAATTGGCAAGAGGTCAAATCTTCCTGTAACAGCTAAATAAGCACCTATTGGCGCTAGCGATAAACCCAAACCCAACACCAAATGACACAAAGCTGTAAAACGTTTGGTATAGCTGTAAAATAAAATGACAAACAAAGCAACAGGGCTAAGTGCAAAGCAAATAGTATTAATAAAGTAAGTGGCTACAACAAAGATGACGGATGACAGAATCACAAAACGTAAAGCACTATTAGCCGAAATAATACCAGCGGGAATTTCTCTAATAGCAGTACGTGGATTTTTAGCATCAAAGCTCCTATCTAAATATCGATTAAAAGCCATAGCAGCACTACGAGCTGAAATCATGCAGATAAGAACGAGAAAGAATTTGCCAATAAACTCAACCAAGTCAAAACCCAAATCTAAGTGTTGAAATGTGTAGCTTTCTTTACTTGTAGGAATAATGCTACCATGCAAATCATTTCTATATCTTACCCCCAAACTAAACCCAATAAAAGCAAAAGGCATGGCGAAAATGGTGTGCGAAAATTTTACTAACGACAAATAATTTTTTACTTTACTCATTCCTTATAATCGATTAAATCTTACTAAATCTTGGTTCAGACAATTTCCATAGCACAATACCTGCAGCTACGCTTATGTTTAAAGAATGCTTGGTGCCTAATTGCGGTATTTCTATACAGCCATCACACAAGTGCAGAATGGCTTCGTCTACTCCTTCTACTTCATTGCCAAATACCACGGCTATCTTTTCGCTGCTATGATTTACAAATTTTTCTAACGAAATACTGCCTTCAACCTGTTCTACTGCAAAAACTTTATAGCCTCTTTGCTTTAAATCGTTTACAGCATTGGCTGTTTCTTCATAATACAACCAATCAACCGTTTCTGTTGCGCCTAAAGCTGTTTTATGAATATCTCTGTGTGGTGGTTGTGGTGTAAAGCCACAAAGGCAAATAGCTTCTATCAAAAACGCATCCGCAGTTCTGAACACGCTACCTACATTGTGCATACTCCTAATATTATCTAGCACTGCAACTATGGGATTTTTCTCAGCTTGCTTAAATGCCTCCTTACTTATTCGCCCCAAATCGTCCATGCTTAACTTTCTCATACCTGCAAAGATATGAGAGTGACTAAAAAGATAACGACAACACATACATTTACCATATAAACAGACAATCCCGCAACTAGTTGCGGGATTGTCTGTTTATAAATTCCTTGAAAGATATTGCTTAAAAACTACCTTTAAAAGTGCCAGAAAACGAAATCGTTGCACCAGCTACATTTTTAACAGAAGTGGTGTAAGTACCTTCTATAGTAGTAGAGGAAATAGCGGTAATAGTAACGGTACCTGGTGTGGTACTTAACGTACTAAAATAATAATCTGACGCTGCATTCGTACCTGTAAAATAACCTGCAATGGCGGTTTGAGATGATGTTGCTGTATTTAATGGCAAAGTAGTTGGCGTTTTTACGTTTACAAAAGTTAACCCCACAATTGCTTGTGGCGTTAAAGTATAACCGCCTACATAAATACTATCGTAAGTAGAAGTTGTAACGCGTTTAAAAGTGCTGTACGTACCTGTTAAGTTAAGCGATAAACCACCTGTTGCAGTGAAACTACCTTGACCAGACGGATATGCACTACTGTTATCGTCTTTTTTACAGCTTTGTAGCATAGAAGCCATTACCAATATACCCAATAAATAATTTATTATTACCTTCATCGTTACAACGTATTTTATTTTAAACTGATAGATATATGCCAGTAAAGCCAAACCCTATTATTTTGCAGTACCGTTATACGACACGCCCATCTGAGTTATCGCTGCCTCTTGTTGTATTATAATATCAAGATCAATAATAAAATGATGATAATAATAGCACCCACAGACAAATAAATACCGCCATTGTTTCTAGCTTCTTTGCCTAAAACTCTCAGTTCTTTTCTTAAAGCCTTTCTATCGGCACTAGTTAGTGTCGATTTATCCATGTCTCTTATTTCCTCTATTCTCGCTTTTATGCGTACAAGATTAGCCTCTTTGATAGCTTCACTGTTAGCATTAGCGGCAGTGCTCGTGGCAACTGCAATGGGTTCAAGATTAGTAGCTTTAGAAGTTACCGTTGTTGCCAATAATACCATTAGCAGTATTGACATGTAAATTTTTTGTTTCATAATAATTATTTTATTAATTATTACTTAGAATAAATCATGCCACGTATTGACAAATGTTAAAATTAGATGTAAAAGAATTTTTAATAGGTGAATTTTCCAGATCAAAATTGGTTACCAACATTTACAACCCTACACATCTACATTTAAACTACTAACGCTAAAATCCTGCTACACTATCATCGCCTCTTTTATCTGCCGCAGTTTCTAATTTACCATTGGGTAAAATACGGATGGCTTCAGTTTTACCAATGGCTGTGCGCTGTGTTATTTTATAACCCATTGCTTGTAATTCTGATATTATTTTAGTAGGAAAACCTGTTTCTACGGCTACTTCATCTGGCAACCATTGGTGGTGAAATTTTGGCTTGTTAACCGCATCTTCTGCGCTCATATTAAACTCAAGAAAGTTTACCAATGTTTGAAAAACAGAAGTAGGAATGGTAGTACCTCCTGGTGTTCCACAAACGATATATGGTTTACCTTGTTTCAATACCAATGTTGGGGTCATACTACTCAACATGCGTTTGTTAGGTTGAATAGCATTTGCTTCACCACCTATGGCGCCATACATATTTGGCACGCCAGGTTTTACACTAAAATCGTCCATTTCGTTGTTCATTAAAAATCCTGCACCACCTACTACCGTTCTACTACCATAGCCACCGTTTAATGTAGTAGTAACACTTACCATATTACCCGCAGCATCCATCACACTAATATGCGTGGTTTCGTCGCTTTCATGAATGGTGCCAGCTTTAATTGCAGTACTTGGTGTTGCTTTGGTACTATCGTAATCGGCCATTCTATTTTTTAGATAAGTATTATCAGCCAATGTTTTTATCGGCACTTTCCAAAAATCAGGATCGCCCAAATGTGCTGCTCTATCGGCATAAGCCCTTCGTTCTACTTCTACCATTAGCTGTACCGCTTTTGTTGATTGAAAACCATAAGCAGAAAGAGGTTTTTGCTCAATCATTTTCATCATTTGTAGTACAATAATACCGCCACTGCTTGGTGGTGGCATACCAATAATACTGTAGTCTTTATAATTAAAAGCAAGCGCTGCACGGGCTTTTGCTTTGTAATTTTTTAAGTCCTCTTTACTTACAATACCTTTTCCTCGCTGCATTTCAGCTACAATTAAATCGGCAGTTTTACCTTCATAAAAGCCTTTTTGCCCAAAATCTCTAATACGTTTTAGGGTTTCAGCTAATTCTTTCTGCACCAATGTATCGCCAGCTTTCCATTTACCTTCTTTCACAAATGCAGTAGACATGGTTGAGTTTTTAATAAAAGATTCTCGGGTTGCATTTAGGCCTGCGGCTTCTCGTTCACTAATCACAAATCCAAACTCAGCAATATCTATCGCAGGTTGTATTAATGTTTTCATGGGTAATTTGGCATAAGGCAAGGTGGCGAATAATCCTGCAATGGTGCCTGGTACACCACTTGCTAAATGTCCGAGCACGGATAAATTAGGAATCACTTTGCCAGCACTATCTAAATACATGTCTCTATAGCCTTTCTTGGGTGCCGTTTCTCGGTAATCAATAGTAATATTTTTACCTGCTGGTGTATGGCCTACCAAAAAACCGCCACCGCCAATATTACCAGCACCAGGATATACAACGGCCAATGTTAATTGCGTAGCAATAACAGCATCAAATGCATTACCACCTTGTTGCATCATGGCTGCACCAACCATACTTGCTAATGGATGGGCACAACTAACAGAGGCTTTACTAAACAACGCAGTTTTTTCAATGGTGTAATGATAAGGGTCTATCATTTTACCCGCACCAACTAACTGTATACCTGTCAGGTTTTTTAAACCTGATAGATCTTGGTTTATTTTTTTGGGCTGTGCAAAAAGCGATAGCTGGCAAATACAAATGATTATGAGCGAGACAATTTTTTTCATAAGCGGAAGATAAATGTTTTAATGAAACTAATGTAACCAAATAGATAAATCTCCTTTCAAATAAAAAACTAACGATTACTTTGGACTGCTTTTTTACTTGTTATATATTCACCCCTCACACAAACATGTTTATGAGAAAACTATTATTGGGATTGTTATTACTTACATCCATCGTTTCATTAGCACAAAACCTACAAAGCCCTGACCAATTTCTAGGTTACAAAGTAGGTACACGTTACACGCGTCATTATAAAGTGGTTGAGTATTTTAAAAGCGTGGCAGCAGCTTTACCAAACATGGTAAAAACTGAAAAATACGGCGAAACCAACGAAGGTCGCGAACTGATGATTGCTTATATCGCAACACCAGAAAATCTTAAAAACTTAGAATCTATTCGCTTAAATAACTTACGCATTGCTGGCGCTGCAAAAGATAAAGCTGCACCTTCGGTAAAAGATGCACCCGCTATTGTATGGCTTAGCTATAATGTTCATGGCAACGAAACCTCCTCTTCAGAAGCAGCGATGCTGACTTTGTACGCCTTAGTAGACCCCACCAACACACAAACCAAAGAGTGGTTAAAAAATACAGTAATTATTATGGATCCTTGTATTAACCCAGATGGCCGTGACAGATATGTTAACTGGTTTAATAGTATGGTTGGTAAAAACTATAATCCTAATCCTCAATCAAGAGAACATGCAGAACCATGGCCTGGTGGCAGAAGTAACCATTACAATTTTGATTTAAACAGAGATTGGGCTTGGCAAACACAAATAGAAACCCAACAGCGCTTAGTAAAATACAACCAATGGTTACCACAAATTCATGTGGATTATCACGAGCAAGGCATTAACGAACCTTATTATTTTGCCCCTGCCGCCGAACCTTACCACGAACTAATTACCCCATGGCAGCACGAGTTTCAAGAAATGATTGGTAGAAACCACGCCAAATATTTTGACGCCAACGGTTGGCTATTTTTTACCAAAGAACGTTTCGATTTGTTTTACCCATCTTATGGCGATACCTACCCTATTTATAATGGTTCTATTGGTATGACGTTTGAGCAAGGTGGCGGCGGTAGAGGTGGTCTTGGTGTGGTAAAAGCAGATGGCGATACCTTGACCTTGCTTGACCGAGTGATGCACCATTATACCACTGGTTTATCTACCATAGAAACTGCTAGTAGAAACGCCCAAAAACTGATAGACGAATACAAACGTTTTTTTGATGATGCGCGTAGTGCTAAAAATTTCACTTATAAAACCTATGTATTAACCAGCGACAATGCAGACAAGCTAGCCGCTGCCGAAAAACTATTTAAAGCCAATGGCATAGAATATGGTGTATTAAGTAATACTAGCTTCAAAGGTTTTAACTACAATACTTTAAAAGAAGGCGAGGCCACGTTGAAAAAATACCATATTGCTGTAAGCATGCAACAGCCGAAATCGGTTTTAGCAACTGTCTTACTAGAACCAAAAGGCAATTTATCTGATTCTAACACTTACGACATCACAGCTTGGGCAGTACCTTATGCTTTTGGATTAGATGCCTATGCAGTAAAAGAAAACTTAGCTATTACCGCAAAACCTACTGACACCAATACACCTGCTATTTTACCAGCCAACAAATACGGTTATTTAATCAAATACGCTTCTTTGGCTAGTGCCAAAGTAATGGCTAGTTTATTAAAGCAAGGCGTTAAACTGCGTATGGCTAACCTACCATTTACTTACAATAAAGAAAACTACGACCGTGGTACTTTAATTGTGTTAAGCAAGGGCAACCCTGCTAATGTGAACCAAAAAATTAGCGAAGCTATTAAGGGTTCTTCAGTGGCGGTGAGTGTGGTAGAAACTGGCTTTATGGATAAAGGGGCCGACTTTGGTAGCCCCGATATCAGCTTTATTAGTGCGCCTAAAGTAGCAATGCTTAGTGGCGAACAAACATCGTCTACTGGTGCTGGGGAAGTGTGGCATTTCTTTGAGCAAACGCTAGACTACCCTATTACATTGTTTAATGCCGCAGACCTTGCTAGGGTGAGCCTTAAAGATTACAATGTATTGATCGTACCTGATGGCAACTACCGCTCTTTAAACGATAAGCCAATAAGCGATAAATTAAAAGACTTTGTGCGTAGCGGCGGTAAAATTGTAGCATTAGATAATGCAGTGATGCAATTTGCAAATGGAGATTGGGGCTTAAAAGCAAAAGAAGATAAAGCAGACGATAAAGAGAAAAAAGATGACTACGCAGCCATTAAAAAATATGGTGACAATCAACGCTCTCGCATATCTGACCAAATACCTGGCGCTATTTACAAAATAGATTTAGACAATACGCATCCACTTGCTTATGGCTATCCTAACTATTATTACATTTTAAAACAAGACGATAATATTTATCAATTCTTAAAAGATGGCTGGAACGTTGGTACTATTAAAAAAGAGGCTTATGTAACAGGTTTTGGCGGCGTAAAAGTAAAAGCCAAACTAAAAGACGGTACTTTATTCGGCGTACAAAATATTGGTAACGGTAGCATCGTATACCTCAGCGACGACCCAATTTTCCGCCTGTTCTGGGAAAATGGTAAGCTTTTATTCTGTAATGCCGTGTTTGTGGTGGGGCATTAAAAATAAGTAACCACATAGGCATATAGACACATAGCAAAGCCGCTAGCAATAAGACTAGCGGCTTTTTTTACGTAAAAATTATTAACCCATTGGTGGTAATAATTTAATTTGTATTGGCGGATTCTTAAATCTTGTTACTAATTTATAGCCAATATAGCCTGCTATTGCAATACCAACTACTAGTACTCCTTTATCGCCCAATAATTCTATCAAACGCATAAATAATCTCGCCCTGCCCGTACTTGGTTCGTATGCTGCACCATTTGCCATTGCCAAAGCTTCGTTATAACTAAAAACGGTAACACCAGCTACCAATGCCAATCCTAAAAGATGTTTCCAAATAGCGCCAAAGGGCGATAATTGGGCTTCACTACGTGTAAAATAATGTTCAGCTTGTAAATGATTAAACAATACTTCAACATTTGAATTATCAACAAAAGAAAATTCACAATCAGACCCTATCCCAAGTACGGCTTTATATTTTATCGATAATTCTTTGGCAGCATCTTCTTTTGTAACCGATTTAATTTTGTCGAATGGTATTTCGATTTTTGTAGCTAGGGTAAGCGTTTTACCCCATGACTGCTCAAAATCCTCTTCAGCGTCGAACTTATTACTAGAAAAATGCAAGCCCGAGTCAGCAATATATAAGCTTTGAATTTTACTGCCGCTTACTTTAAAAAGCCTTGTTGTTAAGCTCATAAATAAAATTGGTTTTGGTATTTGGTAAATAAAGCATCAATAGTAGCAAACATTACTATAAGTGTAAGGCTATAATAAATAATAAAATAAAAAAAATCTTGTGCCATGAAATAGTAGCACCCAAAAATAGCACTTAGACAGTAAGCCGATGTTCATCGGGAAATAAAAAACTATCTCCAAGGACAATAATGTATTCATCTAGAAATAAAAAATTATCTTTGACAGTAAGAGACTATTTATAGAAAATCAAAAAAATATCTACGATAGTAAGCAGTCGTTCATCGAGAAATAAAATACTATCTTAGACAGTCAATCTATCACCTAAAATCCTAAAAAAACAATTATTTTAGCTAAAAAAATTATGTTACAACTAGACGTATTAAAAGTGTGCAATAACAAAGGCATTGATAATCCCAAACGCTTTTTGGTGCAGCACGGTTTCTCGCATTCGGCAGCATTTAGATTGGTAAATAACCGACAAGAAAGCGTTAGTATGTCGGTACTGCAAAAGCTTTGCACCATTTTGTATTGTACACCTAACGATTTAATGAGTTGGCACGCCACAGAAAACAACATTTTACCCACAGATCATCCACTGACCAAATTAAAACCGATAGCCAAACAAGCATCTATTGCTAGCCAATTAAAAACAATGGCGCCAGATAAAATTTTAGAAGTACAAGCCTTTATTGATAGTCTAATAAAGAAAGAGGATAACCAAAGCCTTTGATGTTGGGGGAAATAACAAAACATGCTAAGCCTTAACCATTTCTTTAATGGCTTGCAATTTCAACAAAGCTTCAACTGGCGTTAGGCGGTTAATATCAATGGCATTTAAAGCATTCCGGATATCACTAAAAGTTTCAGAATGGGCATCAAAAATGGAGAGTTGCATCTGTGGTGCTTCTAGATTTTTCACAGCGCCACCTAACCGACCCAATGGGACAGAATGCGCTATTGTAGTTTTTCTGTGGACTGTGGACTGTGGACTGTGGGCTGACTCGTCTATCGACTGCTCACTATCTACCGAATCACGGCTATCTTCTAATTGCTTTAAAATATGATTGGCACGGGCAATTAATTTGGGTGGCATACCAGCCATTTTCGCCACATGAATACCAAAACTATGCGTGCTACCGCCAGGTGCTAGTTTGCGCAAAAAGATGATTTTATTGCCCACTTCCTTATTGGTAACATGGTAGTTTTTAACAGTTGGCAATTTTTCTTCTAGCTCATTGAGTTCATGATAGTGGGTAGCAAATAAGGTTTTAGGTGATGCGGGCGAACTTTGCAAAAACTCCACAATGCTCCATGCAATAGAAATACCATCGTAGGTAGATGTACCACGACCAATTTCATCCAGCAATATCAAGCTACGTTGCGAAATATTGTTGATGATACTAGCCGTTTCGTTCATCTCAACCATAAAGGTACTTTCGCCGCCACTAAGGTTATCGCTTGCCCCTACACGGGTAAAAATTTTATCCGTTAATGGTATTTTAGCCACATCAGCAGGTACAAAACTGCCCATGTGTGCCATTAAAGTAATGAGCGCAGTTTGGCGCAGAATGGCACTTTTACCACTCATATTTGGGCCAGTGAGAATAATAATTTGTTGTGCATCAGGATGCAGGTAAATATCATTGGCAATATAGGTTTCGCCAGCTTGTAAGTTGCGCTCAATCACGGGATGCCTACTTTCTACCAAATGCAACTCTAACCCATCATGCAATTGCGGCTTTTTGTAATTAAACTGCAACGCATTTTCAGCAAAGCACAGCAAACAATCTACAATAGCTAGTACATTACCATTTACTTGAATAGGCGCTATATAATCTTGCAAAGCCAGTAATAGCTTGTCGTACAAGGCTAATTCAATGGTTAAAATTTTATCTTCTGCACCTGTTATTTTCTCTTCGTATTCCTTTAATTCTGGCGTAATATACCGCTCTGCATTGGCTAAGGTTTGTTTTCTAAACCATTGGTTCGGTACTTTATTTTTATGAATATTGGTGACTTCTAAATAATAACCAAACACATTATTAAAGCCAATTTTAAGCGACGAAATGCCTGTTGCTTCAGCTTCTCTTTGTTGAATACCAATTACATATTCCTTACCGCCAGAAGCAATATTGCGCAACTCATCTAGTTCAGTATTTACGCCAGTTTTAATCACACTGCCTTTGTTTACGGCAATTGGCGGCGCTTCATTTATTTCATTAATAATTTTTTCTACAATAAAATGGCAAGGGTTAAGCGCATCAGCCAAGCGTTTGAGATAATCGTTATTACTTTGGCTTAGTTGCTGTTTAATCATAGCGACTTGTTGCAAACCTTTGGCCAATTGCAATACTTCTCTTGGGTTAATTTTCTTTAATGGTAATTTACTCACCAAGCGTTCTATGTCACCACAAGTTTTAATAGCTATAGCTAGTTGCTTGCGCAAATCTGCTTGCAGAATAAAGAACGCCACAGCATCCAATCGCTCATTTATTTTACCAATATCTTTCAACGGCAAAACCGTCCAGCGTTTTAGCATTCTAGCACCCATTGGGCTAACGGTATTGTCGATGGTTTTAAGTAAACTATTACCTTCATTGGCGCCAGTAGATAGTAGTTCAAGGTTACGAATGGTAAACTTATCCATCCACAAATAATCTTCTTTTTCCATCCGCTGAATAGCGGTAATATGTTGTAGATTGGGGTGTTCTGTTTCTTTTAAATAATACAAAATAGCCCCTGCAGCCACAATGGCACTGTGCATATTGTCTACGCCATAGCCTTTTAAAGAATGGGTTTGAAAATGCTTGAGCAAGCTTTCGGTGGCAAATGCTTCCTCAAACAGCCAACTTTCCATAGTGTAGGTATAAAACTTGGAACCAAACAGTTCTTTAAACTGCTTTTGGTAGCTGCGCTGAAAAATAACTTCAGCAGGTTTTAGGCTTTGCAGCAATTTATCCATGTATTCGGCATTGCCTTCGGCTACAAAAAATTCACCCGTACTAATATCTAAAAATGCTACTCCTAGTTGGTCTTCTGTAAAATGTAGCGCCGCTAAAAAGTTATTGCTATTGTGTTCCAGCAGTTTATCGTTAGTCGCGATGCCAGGTGTTACCAATTCTGTAACGCCACGTTTTACAATGCCTTTGGCTTCTTTAGGGTTTTCTAGTTGGTCACAAATAGCCACCCTGTAACCTGCTTTTACCAATTTGTGTAGGTAAGTATCTAGTGCATGGTGCGGAAAACCCGCCAATTGGCTGCTATTTTCATCGCCATTATTGCGCTTAGTTAATGTGATGCCTAAAACAGAAGAGGCTTTAACGGCGTCATCACCAAAAGTTTCGTAAAAATCGCCCACTCGAAACAACAAAATAGCGTCCGGATAGCGCTGTTTAATAGCCTTATGTTGCTGCATTAGTGGAGTTTCTGTACTTGCTTTTGCCATAATGACAAATATAAGTGCCTCGTTAATAATGATAGGCTTTTGTTGTTCAGATATTGTGCGAGACAATCGATAGTTTTTCTAAGCATAAATGTTTGCAAGCTTCCTATTCAAATAATTAACTTTACAGCTTATTTTTCATCTATTAATGCTTCTACTATATGAATTTTTTAAAAGATGCCATCAAACGTTTTAAGTACTATAAAGAGTTAGGGGATAAAACATTTGCACAGCTAAACGATGCAGATGTATTATTTCAACCATCACCCGATAGCAACAGCATTGCCATTATTGTGCAACATTTGTATGGTAATATGTTGAGCCGCTGGACAAATTTTTTAACCGAAGATGGCGAGAAAGCGTGGCGAAAGCGAGATGGCGAATTTGAAACGATGGCGCTATCTAAAGCCGATGTCGTATCTTTTTGGAATACAGGCTGGGATTGCTTAATAAAAGCGTTAGAAAGCCTTACAGAAGCTGATTTAGAAAAAACCATCACCATACGCAGCGAGCCGCTAAAAGTATACGATGCAATTTTGCGCCAGCTAGCCCATTATCCTTATCATGTAGGGCAAATCGTAACCATTGGTAAAATGATTAAAGATGCGTCTTTTACAACACTAAGTATTGCTAAAAACAAAAGCAAAGATTTTAATGAGAGCATGGGGCATAAATAAGAATCACCACATAGACACAGAGACACATAGAACGAGATATTTTAGGACCTTTCTACCTTATGTTACTCTGTGGTAGAATTACTTTTAAAGTAGGCTCGTACATTTGCCCAATGAGATTGCAAGATTTGAGAATTGTTTTTATGGGTACGCCTGAATTTGCAGTTGCTTCTTTAGATGCTTTAGTGCAAGCGGGTTGCAATATTGTAGGTGTCATTACGGCACCAGATAAACCAGCCGGTAGAGGCATGCAGCTTACACAGAGTGCCGTAAAAAAATATGCAGTAGAAAAAGGCTTGTACACACTTCAACCAGAAAAGCTAAAGAACCCAGAGTTTTTAGTGGAATTAAAAGGATTAAAAGCTGATATACAAGTAGTGGTTGCATTTAGAATGCTACCTGAAATTGTTTGGTCTATGCCACCAATGGGTACAATTAATGTGCATGGCTCCTTGCTACCACAATATCGTGGTGCAGCACCCATTAACTGGGCAATCATTAATGGCGAAACAGAAACAGGCGTTACAACTTTTAAACTGCAGCATGCCATAGATACGGGTAATATTTTATTACAGCAAACCATGCCAATTCCTGAAAACGCAACTCTTGGCGATATTCACGATACCATGAAAGAAATTGGTGCGACAACATTAGTAAAAACGATGCAGGGTCTAGCAGACGGTAGCATTAAAGAAGTGCCGCAGAATATTGCCAATAATCCTAATCTAAAACATGCACCCAAAATATTTACAGAAACTTGTGAAATTGACTGGCATCAATCGGCTGCTGACATTCATAATTTAGTTAGAGGCTTATCACCCTACCCTGCCGCCTTTACGACGTTAAATAACAAGAAGCTGAAAATATTTAAAAGTAAAAAAGAAATTACATCTCATAGTGAAGCCATGGGCTCTGTAATAACTGATAATAAAACTTATTTAAAATTCAGCTGTGCAGATGGCTTTGTACATGTGCTTGACATGCAGCTAGAAGGTAAAAAGCGATTATTGGTAGAAGAGTTTTTACGGGGCTATAGGGCATAAAAAATCCCACCCAAATAATTGGGTAGGATTTTTTTATAAGTAGTTAGATAGAGTTAATATCTGTTGTAACCACCACCGCTGTTACCGCCACGGTCGCCACCACCACGGTTTCCACCGCCGTAGCCACCACCACGGCTTCCACCGCCACCGCCGTATCCGCCGCCGCTACCGCCACGACTTCCACCGCCGCCGTAACCGCCACCGCTGTTACCACCGCCGCCACCGAAGCTGCGTTTTTTAAATCCACCTTCTCTTCTTTCGCCTTCAGGACGAGGAGTAGATTCGTTTACAACAATCTGGCGACCAGAAATTTCGCTATCGTGTAAAGCACTGATAGCAGTACGCGCTGCATCATCATCGCTCATTTCTACGAAACCAAAACCTTTGCTACGATTGTTGTTAAATTTGTCAGTAACAATTTTTGCACTTGTTACTTCACCATACGGTGCGAAAAGTTCTTGTAATTCTTCACTAGTCATTGCCCAGTTAAGATTACCAACGTAAATGTTCATGTTTTTTAATTAAAAAAAGTAAATAAATCAATGGGAAAACAGTAACCAAAAACCCTGAGTATTTACGTAGAAATCTTTCGAGAGAATTGTAAAACTGACCATTGTGAGAAGTAAAAGTATCATATTAATTGAGTTCTCAAAATTTATTTTTCTGTTAACAAAAATAAATGGCGGAAAAATTTCTAATTGTTTGATTTTTTACGTATGCAAAAAGCCGAAAAAAGAACAGAACGTACAAGTGAGTGACACAACGAAGTTGCATAGAAATACAAAAGCCCGTAACCTAATGGCTACGGGCTTTAATTAAATATTGCAATTGAAATTATTCTGCAACTACTTCAAACTCAACTTCTGTAGTGTTACCATTACCGAAATCGATAGATGCTTTGTAGGTACCTAATTCTTTCACTTCTTCAGCGATAGAGATACGTTTGCGGTCAATTTCGTAACCTTTTTGGTCGCGAATGGCACGTGCAATTTGTAATGAAGTTACGCTACCGAAAATTTTACCAGTAGTACCAGTTTTTGCACCCAATTTTACTGGAGATGCAGTTAAAACTTCGATTACTTTTTTCAATTCAGCTAACATAGCCGCTTCTTTCTTCGCTTTTACTTTTAGCGTTTCTTCCAATTTTTTTAAATTAGTAGGATTAGCTTCGATAGCAAATTTCTGTGGAATTAAGAAGTTACGAGCGTAACCGTTTTTTACAGTTACTAGTTCGTTACGGCCACCTAAATTATCAACGTCTTGAATTAATATTACTTGCATTGTATGATTTGTTAGTTCCCAAGAGCCCAGCTTTTATGCTGTCTTTCAACCTTATTTTGAAATTAGGGAAGGTTACTAATGTTGTTTATTTTAATAAATCTGTTACATATGGTAACAAAGCCATTTGACGCGCTTTTTTTACAGCGTCGGCAACTTTACGTTGATATTTTAAAGAGTTACCACTTAAACGACGAGGTAACATTTTGCCTTGTTCGTTAATAAATTTCTTTAAAAATTCAATGTCTTTGTAATCAACATATTTAATACCGTATTTTTTAAAGCGGCAAAATTTCTTTTTTGGCTTTTCTTGCTTAATAGCGGTAAGGTATTTTATTTCGTTCTTTGCCATGATTATACAGTTGCTTTATCAAGGTTTTTAAATCCGCCATTTCTTTTTACATGATTGTACTCAACGGCGTTTTTGTCAAGTTTAGTAATCATGTGACGCATTACTTGCTCGTCACGTAATAATTGGATTTTCAATTTTTCGTTGAAATCGCTTTGAGCAGTAAACTCTAATACCCAATAAATACCTGTTGTTTTTTTCTGAATTGGGTAAGCTAATGATTTTAAACCCCAAGGATTGCTATTAACAATCTCGCCGCCTGCTTCAGTAACAAGGTCAGCGTATCTTTTCTGAGAAGCTTTGAAATCTTCTTCTGAAAGAACGGGTGTAAAAATCACCATTAATTCGTAATTGTTCATTACTTAAATTTTTTGGTTCTTAAAATGGTTTTATCCCATCGGACAATCTGCAATATCGCAGATAGAATATGCCAAGACATATTTGGGGCTGCAAAAGTAAGGGGTTTTGAGAAATTAAGAAATATTTTTTCTTGATAGCGTAGAGATGGCATGAAATTAGCTAAATTATGACCTTGGTTTAATTGCGCTACTGCCTTTAACAGATAATATTTTGTGAAAGTGATTCATTCACGCAGCAAAATACATAATTATTAACTCTTTTTACTAAACACTTTTTTGTTATGACCGCTACACCGATATTTGCTTTACGAACAGATGTTAGTATGACGATGATTTCTTTTGATAATACTGAAAATGCCTTTGCTTATAAAAGCGATAAAGAGTTAAAGCAATCAAAATTTTTATTTAGCACAATGGATTATCCATTGTTTGTACCGATAGGCACTAGAATTACACCTTTTTTAATGAAAACTGGCTTACCTATCAACGGTATTATTAAAAATACCATTTTCAAGCAATTTGTGGGCGGTGAAACCTTACAAGAAACTGCTGAAGTTGCTACTAACTTGAGTAAATATGGTGTAGATGTAATATTGGATTATGGAGTAGAAGGCAAAGAAGGCGAAGACAATTTTGAACATGCCACAGAAGAGTTTATCAAAGTGATAAAGTACGCAGCTACACAAAAAAATATCCCTTTCATTAGCATCAAGGTTAGTGGCTTTGCAAGGCACGGTTTGCTACAAACCTTAAATGAAGCACCAAGATTGCGCAGTGGTATACACGACCACGAAGAAGAACAAGCTGAATGGGACAAAGTATGCGACAGGATGTACCGCATTTGCGAAGCAGCAGCCGAACATAATATAGGCGTATTAGTAGATGCAGAAGAAAGTTGGTTTCAAGACCCTGTAGATCGATTGACGATTGAAATGATGGAAGAATTTAATAAATCGAAACCCATTGTTTACAACACCATTCAACTTTACCGACACGATAGATTACAATTTTTAGAGTTATCTTACAAAATTGCTAAACAAAGAAATTTTGTATTAGGTGTGAAATTAGTACGTGGCGCCTACATGGAAAAAGAACGTAAACGTGCAAATGAAAAAGGTTATCAATCACCGATACAACCTACCAAGGAGGCTTCTGATGCAGATTACAACACAGCTATTAAATTTTGTATCGACAATATCGATAATACAGCATTTATTGTGGCTTCACACAATGAAGACAGCAATTTATTGGCGGTTAACTTGTTAGAAACCAAAGGCTTATCGTTAAAACATCCACATGTTCATTTTTCACAATTATATGGCATGAGTGACCATATTACATTTAATTTGGCAAAAGCAGGTTGCAGTGTAAGTAAATATTTACCTTTTGGACCAATAAGAGACGTCATTCCTTATCTAATGCGTAGAGCGCAGGAAAATAGTAGTGTAAGTGGCCAAACTGGTAGAGAACTGAGTTTAATTAAAAAAGAGTTAAGTAGACGAAAAACGGCATAACCTATTTGCCTGTAACACTCTTAGATATCGATTCAATAATATCAGGGATTAGTTCAAATTCTGTTGATTTATCGATAAAATATTCTGCGCCGAATTCCATACATATCGGTTTATAGTAATCAACAGATTGATTTGTAACCATCATTACTTTTACTTTTGGGTAAAGTAATTTCACTTCTTTCAAAAGTTCAATACCGTTTTTATGTGGCATATTAATATCTAACAATATCAATGCAGGCTGACGGAACAATAATAACTCCAGAGCATCATTACTATTAGTGGCGATATCAATAATATTAACACATTTTATTTCAGACAATATTTCCTTCATTCTAGTAAGAATAGTGATGGAATCGTCTACAATAAGAATATCTATTTTTTTAATGGGCATTTTGGGGCATTTGACAATAATTCGCAAATCAATAATAAAAATGATAAATACACCCGAAGGTGTATTTACAATAATTTTAGAAAAGATTAGATTCGGATAATTGGCAGGATATTGAGGTTAAAACGGGTTCATAGGTTATGACAAAGAAATAACCAAACCCATTTTAAAATTGTAACGAAGATAACATTTTTTTCGTAGTAGTAATACTACAAGCTTTGGAAATAAGTCTAAATTATACCTTTATCTAACGCATATTTAGTTAAATCAGCATTGTTATCTATTTTCATTTTTTTTAAAATTCGTGTTCTATACGTACTTATTGTATTAATACTCAGCGATAGTTGGTTCGCAATATCTGAAATTTTTTTACCCTCAGCTATCATTTTCATCACATCAAATTCTCGATTTGAAAGCTGCTTATGCGGTTGATTATCAGCAAACAAATCTTCATTTTCATCAACTAACATATTTGCAATGTCTTGTGTGATATACTTTCTCCCAGCATTAATGGTTTTAATAGCTTGTATGAGTTCGTCCGATGCACTTTCTTTAGTGATATAACCAAATGCACCAAGTTTTAATGCTCTTATTGCATAATGTTCTGCAGGATGCATGCTCAACATCAACACAGGGATTTTAGGCGCTTGTTCCTTTATTATTTGCATTATTTCCAAGCCACTTCGGCCCGGCATAGAAATATCACAAATAATGATATCCCATTTTTGAAGCTTTAATTTTTGAAGCAAGGTTGCACCTTCTGCCGCTTCTTCTATAAAGGCCTTTGGATAAGCATCAAGAATAATCATTTTTAAACCTCGTCGTACAACATGGTGGTCGTCGCCTATTAATATCTTCATCTACATTTTACAATTTATACCAACGGTATTTTTATCACAATCTGTGTTCCCCTACCCGATTGACTTTCTATCTCAAAAATACCATTTATCATTATAACTCGCTCTTTCATGCCCAATAAACCAAAGGTTCTACCAGTATTTTCTGTTTTAAAGCCATCACCATTATCCGTAATTGTAAAAATTAGACTGTTCTCTTGTGTAACTAAAGAAGCCTTAACAATGGTGGCATTTGCATGACGAATAATATTTGTCAATGATTCTTGAAAAATTCTGAAGAGGTTGGACTTCACATCCATAGAAACAACAATATCTCTCGCATTATTTACAAATACGCAAGTAATATTAGTTCTTTTCTCAAACTCCTTTGCTTGCCATTCTAATGCTGCATCCAAGCCAATATCATCTAAAATACTTGGACGCAACTCAGATGCAATTCGCCTCACTGTATGAATAATTTCGTCGGTTACTTCCATGATCGTAGTCAGCTTTTCACCAAGTTCGGGTGTTATTTTTTCTACTTTCTTTTTTGTAATACTAATATCCATTTTTAGGCCAGTCACCAATTGGCCAAGCTCATCGTGAATTTCTCTTGCAATGTATTTTCGCTCCTCTTCTCTTACTTTTTGCAAATGTGAAGCTAATTCTCTAAGCTGTGTATGTGATTCAAGCAGTTCTTTCTCAGCCTTTTTTCTTTCAGTAATATCCACCAACATAATATAAACCACGTCTTTATAAATACTAAATAAAAAGCTAAACGTTTTTATAATACCATTTTTACAAAGAATCGAAGTTTCTATATCGGGTACATGTTGCAGTTCGCCACGCCTGTAAGCAGCCACTGTTTCAAGCCAATGGCTGTACAATTTTTCTCGCGTGTCTGCATTAGGCTGTGTACGTAAGTACCATTCTTTTAGTGTAGGAATATCTTCAGTTGTATACCCAATTGTTTCTACAAAAAACTTATTTAAAAACACAACTTCCCCATCAATATGGTGACTGCCAATAGCAATAGGCATATTCTCTGCCAAAGCTTTGAAGCGTTGTTCACTTTCAAATAATAGTGTCTGCGCTTTTTTACGTTCTGTGACTTCATTTAAAATAGCATATACAAGCTTATTATTTACGGTAAAGCTTATTTCAAAAACCTTATGTTCGCCATTTTTACAAATAATCGTTCTTTCTAAAACAGGTGTCTTACTTTTAGGATTATGCCATTTATTCTCGATTGCTTTTAGCCACTCTTCGCGCCCTTTTTCTGTGCTTGCTGCATCTGGATAATAAATAAAATGCGGCCAGGCATCCGCTTTTGCAACGTCCTCAAATGAATAACCAACCGTATCTAAAAACTTCTTATTGATATAAGTAATATTCATATCCTTATCGAAATTACAAATAGGTATGGGCGTATTATCTGCTATTCGTTTAAATCGCTGTTCACTTTCAATTAAGCTATTTTGTGCTTGCTTTAAATCGGTAATATTGACCGCATAACCAATGGCTAATTCTATACCCCCTTCATCATTTAGAACTGGATATAATTTTCGCAAATGATATTCTACTGTACCATCTGGTTTTATAAGTTTTTCTTCCCAATTTTTTAACGCCTTGTTTTCTTTAACCTCATTAAATAATTTACGTCTATCCTCCGAAATACTTAGCGGCTTATTTTTTAAAATACAATAGTCTTCATCGGTTTTTCCTATTAACCATTGTCGCAATGCTTTATCCTTTACGGCCACTGGATTTACAAATAAATACCGATGATTACTATCAAAAACGGCTATGTCGGAAGGAATATTATTTAAAATTGTTTCGTAAAAGTCTTTTTGCTGTTTTAATTTCCGACTATACAATACTTTGGTTGTTACATCATTAAATATTAAATATAACATATTATCTTCCAATGAGAAAGAAATTTCAAAATGCTTTTGGGCACCATCTTTACAAATTACAATTCTTTCTAAAACCGGAAAACTAACAACTTGCCCTTTGCTAAAAAGAGTAAATAAATGCTCCCATTCTTTTTGTTCTTTTTCAACTAAACCAGGATTTGTATATTTAACATATTTATACGCATCAAAAATTGTTGGTATTTCATCAATAGTATACCCAATGACTTCAAATAATTGCTTATTAAGAAAAGCAGTTTGTCCTTCTTTATTACAAATAGCTACGGGTAAAGGGATATTTTCTGCAATACGTCTAAATCTATTTTCTCTATCAATAAGCGCTTGTTCTTTGGTTTTAACTTCCGTTATATCTTTACCAATACTTACACGGCCAATATTTTCGCCATTTAAAATCAATGGATTGCTCATCCAACTGATAATCCGTTCTTCGCCATTTTTTGTTCTTAATAATCCCTCAAACGGATTTGGAAGTGGACCTTTTTTACGTAGGTCTATAACGTATTGATGATACTCGGGATAAAGCTGTTTAGGTAATAATACATCTAAAGCATCTTTACCCTTTATTTCATCTATCGTAAACCCAATTAGCGCTTCGGTAAACTTACTTATACTTGAAATTTTATTATCGACATCAACGGTTATAATAATTGCATTTGCATTATTTACAATAGCTTCATTAATTTGGTAAGTACTTTGCAACGCTTCGAGCGCTTTGTTTTTTTCGGCTATTTGCAGAATCAGGTTTGCTTCTCTTAACTTAAATGCTTGAATATTGGTAGCAGAAATTTTAAAATGATGATTGGTTGTTGAGGTATATTGCTTGCAAAGTTCAAGCGAAAACCAATACATCTCTTTTGAAGCTAAAACCAACTGTAGCTCTAGAGTGGTTTCAATGGTTGTAGAAGATGAGTTGAGCAACTCAATGGCTTCTAAAAATAAATGTTGATGATTGGGATTAATAAAAGCATTGATACTCTTATTAATAATTGAGACACTAGCGTAACCGAGTGCAGCGGCTGTTTCTTGTGCTATGTCGCATATTTTTAAATTGCAATCTATAGAAAAAGAAATAAAATCAAACTTTCTAATTGGAATTTCAGGAGGCATATGATACTATGATATAGCTAATATACCAACATTTAGCATTACTGATGCAATCGCTAAAAGTAATTCGGTCATTGGTTTACATAGATATTGTACATAATTTTATTTGAAACAATAACATATAATACTTATTTAATCAATTATTTGATAACCAGATAATTATCTAGAAGCAACTGTAGTACTTAATGCAATTATCGGGTTTGTATTATTTTGTAAATATTTTGCATAAACTGTCATTTGAGGCTGATCGCTACCACCAATTGGATGTAATGATAATGGATAACTTTTCCACCACTGACCTGCCGCCCAATATGAACCGCTGATATCATTTGCAGTTAAATATTTTAAGAAATTATCTAACATTGGTAACCAACGTGCATCATCTTTTGGTACACCAAATTCGCCTATAAAACCTCTTTTACCGTTGTCTTTTAACCATTCAATAAACGGTTTTACTTTTTCAACACCCGTTTGAGCATTTACACCTGAAGCATCGTAACTAAACTGGTAACGACCAGAATTGTCATTATCAAAATAACAATGTGCATTGTACACAATTCGGTTTGAGGGGTCGTAAAGATTTTTAAGATTATCGTTGAACTTAGTCCAATTTACAGCATTAGAGTAGCTTTCGCCTTGCACCATAATTGGCACTTCCACATTAACTTGTCTAATGGCAGATATAACTTCCTGTGCTGTTGTATACCATGAATAAGGACCCATATCGTGCGGCTCGTTCATAATATCTAAGCCATATATATTAGTAAAACCACTTAATTCAGAACTTAATTTTTTCCAGACATCTTTAAAAGCTGTTATGGGTACATTTAGCGAACCAATGATATTTTCAATTCCATTAGTTTTGTATCTACCAAAATTGTGCATGTTTAAAATTACCGCTACGCCTGTGGAGTCGCAATCGTGTAAAAACTTTTTTATTCTCGTAAGCTCTTCTACATCTAGAGGACCATATAATTCATGTTGAATTCTTTCCCATCTAAATGGCAATTGCATCAGCGCAACACCTTTATCAGCAAAATACTCGATTTCTGACTTTTGAGGATAAATATAATTTTTATTATACAATCCTGGTAAATTTTCAGTACCAAATTCAGCACCACAAAGCGCCACACCAAAAGGCAAAACTGAGGATTGCGCAAAACTAGCTGTAACATAAAGGCATAAGGATAAAACAAATAAGATTAAGGATTTCATAGCTTTTTTATTTTAGGATATTATTTAGGATATTGGGTTTTGAATAATGGATTTTTATGGATTTTTATGGATTTTTATAAATTATATTATTTTACTTTGTTTATTTATATCAATTTAATACGTTTATAAAAAAATTATTTTTATAACTTATTAATCAAATGAAGATAGTTGTAAATTGTTGGTTACTAGGCTGTTTCTAACTTTGCGATAACCCAACAAAGTATTAGCGTAGTATCTTATCTATGTTTTCATTCGATTTTTTTTAAATGGTTTAACAATTGGATTTTAAATATCATTTCATTGGAATTAGTAGTAGTTAACAGTAAAGTTTTAATACGATTGTTCAGAAACGAAAAAGTACCAAAAATGGTTGTTCTTATTGTAAAATAAATACAACCGTTTAATAAATTAAGGCAAAAAAAACTTGATGATTTAACGCAAAAAAATGGCAGTACGATAGCATAACTACCGCTGCCAAAAGTTTGTTGCAAACAATTGATGCCACTAAAACCCATTGGAATTGTGCATAAATCAGAATCGTAAATTAATGGAGGATTGAAGCCACGCAACCAACGAAGCAACCTTGTATAGGATGCGCAAAAGTTTGTTGGTCGATATTCGTTTAGGTAGAATATAGGCTTCATAGAAATAGGATGCTCGAACGAAAATAAGTTTTTTTATTAACAAACAAAAAACTTATCACATTTTAGCCTATTTGTGCCAAAAGGCCTAGGCATACACCTAGACCTTTACACTTTCCAAAAACCAAATTATCTCAAGGCTACGACCCTATTGTTCATTGCAAGGGCAGGATTGGTAGCAGGATTTTGTAAATACTTTGCATACACAGTCATTTGTGGTTGATCGTTGCCAGCCACAGGGTGTAAAGACAGTGGGTAACTTTTCCACCATTGACCAGCCGCCCAATAAGAACCACTGATATTATTGGCAGTCAAGTATTTTAAGAAATTATCTAACACTGGTAACCAACGACTGTCATTTTTTGGCACACCAAACTCACCTACAAAACCTCTTTTACCATTTACTTTTAACCAATCAATAAATGGTTTTACTTTTTGAACACCTGTACGTGCATTTATATTTTCTTGATCAAAACTTAGCTGGTAACGACCAGAATTGTCATTATCGAAATAGCAATGTGCATTGTATACAATATTGTCGTTGGGATCTTGCAAATATTTTAAACGATCGTTGAAAATATTCCAATTAACTGCATTAGAGTAGCTTTCACCTTCAATCATAATCGCTACTTCTTTATTCACTTGTCTAATAGTGTTAATGGTTTCTTGTGCAATATTGAACCAAGAGTATGCACCCATGTCATGGGGCTCATTCATAATGTCTAAACCGTAGATATTATTAAATGGTTTAAGTTCTTGCGCAAGTTTTTTCCAAACATCTTTAAACGCTTTTAAGGGCACTTCGTTAGAACCAATAATATATTCTTGGCCATTCATTTTATATCTAGCGAAGTTGTGCATATTTAATACTACCATAACACCCGTATTAGCACAATCTGTAAGAAATTTTTTAATACGTGCTACTTCTTGAACATCTAATGGCGCATATAATTGGTGTTGCACTCTTTCCCATCTAAAAGGCAATTGCATTAAAGAAACACCTTTATCGGCAAAATAATTAATTTCTGATTTTTGGGGGTAGATGTAATTTTTGTTGTACAAGCCTGGTAAGCTTTCGGTACCAAATTCTGCACCACATAAAGAAACACCAAAAGGTAAAATACTTGTTTGCGGATAGGCTTTAACCCAGCAAAGACTGAGGCTTAAAACGATGATGAATAGGTTTTTCATAACTAGGAATTTTGGATAGTGATATTGGCACCACAAAGATGCGTCAGCCCAAAAGCCTAATAGTTAGTAATACGTGTTGCAGTTATTTACGCATTTGAGGTAGTAATGTAGTAATGCGTTTAGCCGTGTTTAAACAAGTTGAAATACAATAAAGTAAACAATTGTTGAGTTATATCAAGAACGAAATAAACCACAATAAAAAGCCCCTAAATCTACTCTATTAGATTTAGGGGCTTTTTATTGTAAAAAAAGTAATTACACTAGACCATGTGCATAAGCATACTTAATAATATCTGAATTACTTTTTACATCTAACTTAGTCATAATTCTAGCTTTATAGGTACTAATGGTATTAATACTAAGTGCAAGTTCTGTACCGATATCTGAGATGTGCTTACCTTTAGCAAATAATTGAAACACTTGAAATTCTCTTTCAGAAAAATTTTCATGTGGCAATTTATCGCTACCCCCTACATAGGCGTCGGCCAATAATTCGGTCATTTCTGGCGTAATATAGCGACGTTTAGTAAGTACATATTGTACAGCTTTTATGAGTTCTTCAGGTGCATTATCTTTAGTAATATAAGCGTTAGCACCTGCACGTATTACACGTACAGCACTTTGTTGAATCGCAGACATAGTGAGTACAATAATTGGCACTTTACTACCATCTGCACGTATTTTTTTAATCACATCAATTACCAAAGGTCCTGGCATTTGTAAATCTGTGATTACAATATCTAGTGTATCATCTGCTATTAAATCTTGCAATGCTGTGGCGCTATTTGCTTCAATTATTTCAGCAGATGGATAAGTTTCTTTAAGCAACATTTTTATGCCTTGACGAACCATGCCATGGTCATCAGCTAATAATATTTTCATCGGCTCAGTTTTAACGGGGTGTTTTTAATGGGCTAGCTAGCATTTGGGATAGGCAAGTTTGATTTAAAGATTCAATAATTATAGTTACCAATATAAAATTAGATAATTTGGTTTTGCAAACCATATTTTATCATTTCCGCATCAGAAGTTAGGTGCATTTTCTTAAGGATATTCACTTTATGCGCTCTAACAGTGGTTACACTAATACACAAATCGTCACCTATGGCTTGCATACTTTTTCCATGCAATAGTTGTTTAAAAATAGCAAATTCTCGGTCAGTTAAAGATTCGTGCGGTGCAGATTTCACATTTTCTTCGTAGGCTGTGGCCAAAACCATCGCCACATCTGAATTAATATATTTTTTACCAGACAATATTTGATTAATCGCTTTAATTAATTCATCAGAAATATTGTCTTTTGATAGAAATCCTGCGGCACCCGAACGAATACATCTAATTGCGTATTCTTCAGCAGAATACATGGTAAGCATTAAAACTGGTATTTGTGGCGCATGAATTTTTAACTGTTTTAAAATATCAAGACCAGACAAACCAGGGAAAGAAATATCAGAGACAATAATATCCCATTTGTTTTTAGTTGCTTTCATTAAAAGCTCGCTTCCATCTGCTGCTTCTTCAATTTCCACATCCGCAAATGCTTCTTTAATGATAAATTTAAGCGCTTTGCGCACCAAAGTGTGATCGTCTGCAATGAGGATTTTCATAGATGGTTATTTAAAACTTTAAACAAATGTGGTACATTTTAATGTATTTAAGCTAAATCTTTTATTGTTCCAGAAGCTATAATGGTGGTTCCAATCCCTTTAGCTGTTTCTATTTCAAGATTGAAGTTAATATTAGCTGCGCGTTCTTTAATACCAATAATACCCAATGTGTTGCCAAGAGTATTTACGTCAAAACCATTGCCATTGTCTTTTACTTTCAAAGTTATTACATCTTCCAATTGAGTCAAACTAACATTAACCAAAGACGCATTTGCGTGTCTTGCAACATTGGTAAGCGCTTCTTGGCAAATTCGAAAAATTGCAATTTCTATATCTTGATGCAATCTTTTTTCTGGTAAATTCTGTGTGAATGTGCAGGTAATACTAGTTTTTCGTTCATAATCTTGACAAAAACTTTTTAAAGCTGCTTGCAACCCTACATTGTCTAGCAATGGAGGCCTTAACTGATGCGAAATTTTTCTTATTTTACTAATTAAATCATCTACAGTTTCTAGTGTAGCATTAACCTTAGACATGATAACTGTGTTATCTGGCGATAAACTATTTTTAATTGATTTTATATCTATTTTCAAAACCGTGGCGGTTTGCCCCAAATCGTCGTGCAATTCTCTAGCAATTATTTTGCGTTCTTCTTCACGTAAGTTTTGAATATGGTTGCTCAGATTTCTTAATTGGCGCTTTTGATTGATAATCTCTTGTTCTATTTTCTTTTGATCTGTAATATCTGATAAATAAATTGAAACACCATTTGAAGATGGATAAATACTTGTTTCAAACCAACAGTCAAAATAGGGCACATATTCTTTTAGCTCTTGCATTTCTTGAGTTTCAAGCGCTTTTAAACAAGTGTGGTAAAAAATAGTATCTGTAATGCCATCAAAAAAGTCTTGAAATTTTCGACCAATAATGGCTTCGTGCGGCAAATTAAGATAGGTTGCAATTGGATGATTGGCATATGTACAAACCCAATTAATATCAAAAGCTAAAAACGCTTTTTGCATGCGCTCAAATACCTCCTTAATTTCTCTTGTCTTTTTTACAATTTCAACCTCTAAATCGGTATTTAATTGTTGTAAGGTCTTTTTGCTTGTTTTCAGTTCTGTAATATCAGAGCGAATACTTGAAAAACCTTTTACAGAGCCATCTTTATTTAATATTCTAGAATAAGAAACATCTAAATATAATTTTTCGCCAGCTTTATTGTATTGCACCATTTCGCCGCGCCAACTTCCAGTCTCTTCAATTTTTTTTAAAATATCCGCCATGGATGCTTCACTAATTTCAGGGTTAGTGATAGATGATATTTTTTTACCAATAACGTCTTCTTTAGTAAAACCATAAAGCGTTTCAGCGCCTTTGCTCCATTGCAAAATCTGTAAATTGGCATTGGTGGTCACTATCGCATCATGAGACAAATCAATGAGTGTAGCATATTCGTATAACAACATATTGGATTTTCGCTCAAAAACATTTTTTTCGATAGTAATAACAATCGCTACAATTAGAAATAATACACATCCACCCAAAGCAAAAAAAATAACGTTAACGGTAATAATTGTTTTGTCATTATTTCTTTGAAATTGCTTGATTCTAATTGATTCTTCTTGCGCAATTTGTGTTGATACAGCGTTTAGTTGGTCTATAAAATCGTTACTAGCAAATTGTAAAGTTCTATCATTATCATTTTCTTTATTATATATAATTGAAAGTCTTTGCTGGATTAAATTCTCCAAATTATTGAGATTAACAAGTTGAATACTATCATCTTTAACGCCATTATATAATTGACCAAATACTTGCTGAATTTGTAATTTGATTTTATTTGTACGTTGTTGTGTTGCAGAATCCGCAACTGGAGGGACTGTATTCTTACATCTTTCGTAATCAAGCATTAGAGATACCAACTTTTGGGTTTGGTATCTTACATCATGAGATTGTTGTATAAAACGAATTGTGTCTTGTACGTTGGAATATTGGTTGTACGAAAAAAATGTGATACGAATGAGCAATACTATTACTAATAGGATTGACAGCACAAATATCTTTGTTGCTGACGACTGCATAGAATTGGATTTTAAATATTTGAACCCTAAACGAATCATAGACAACAATATTGTTGCAGGCTGGTTCATTTAGGATGTTAAAGTACAGAGAATAAACACAGCAAGCACACTTTTTTAAAAAAATTGTGTTCTTAAAAAGGGAATAGGGAGAGAAATCAATTACAAATGTGCAAATAAATTAACAGTTAATCCCCATCATTTTTTCAACTTTGTTGCAATAGTGCTTTTTAAAGTATTTTGCACCCATGCAACAATATCAGCAATTACTACAACATATTTTAAATAACGGTACTCAAAAAACTGATAGAACTGGCACTGGCACAATCAGTTGCTTTGGCTACCAAATGCGGTTTAATTTACAAGAAGGTTTTCCGCTTGTAACCACCAAAAAACTACACTTAAAAAGCATTATTTACGAGTTATTATGGTTTTTACAAGGTAGCACGAATATAAAATATTTAACTGATAATGGAGTCAGTATTTGGAACGAGTGGGCGGATGAAAATGGTGATTTAGGGCCAGTTTATGGTAAACAGTGGCGCAGCTGGCAAGGTGCCGATGGTAAGGTAATAGACCAAATAACTGATGTTATTAATCAAATTAAAAAAACACCAGATAGCCGAAGATTAATTGTAAGCGCTTGGAATGTCGCAGATTTGCCCAATATGGCTTTACAGCCTTGCCATACATTATTTCAATTTTATGTAGCCGATGGCAAGTTAAGCTGTCAATTGTACCAACGTAGTGCTGATGTATTTCTAGGCGTGCCTTTTAATATTGCTTCGTATGCCTTACTTACGATGATGGTGGCGCAGGTTTGCGACTTACAATATGGTGATTTTGTACACAGCTTTGGGGATGTACATTTATACAACAATCATCTTGAGCAAGCGAAATTGCAACTAAGCAGAACACCTTTTCCATTACCAACAATGAAACTAAATCCAGATGTAAAAGATATTTTCGCATTTAAATACGAAGATTTTATATTAGAAAATTACCAACATCATAGTGTAATAAAAGGCAAAGTAGCGGTGTAGAGTCTTGAGCTTTACGTTCTTTGTTATGGGTGCTTGGTTCTTAAATTTTCACGTTTCATATTTGACTTTTCACGTTTTCACCTTTTACAGCCATGCAAATCATTCAAATAGTTGCAGTATCAAATAATAACGTTATAGGTAAGGACTATGGTTTACTTTGGACTTTACCAAACGATATGCGCTGGTTTAAAAACAAAACGTGGGCTTTGCCAGTAGTAATGGGGCGCAAAACCTTTAAAAGCCTAGGTAATAAACCTATGAACGGTAGACTAAACGTGGTAATTACAAGGCAAGCTGATTTTAAAGCAGAAGGGGTTACTGTTGTGGCCAATATTGAAGAGGCGATTAGTTTTTGCAAAGAGCAGAACTATAACGAAATTATGATTATTGGGGGTGGAGAAATTTACATGCAAAGCTTGCCATTTACCGATAAAATTTATCTTACAAGGGTAGATGTAACTGTGGATGGCGACACATATTACCCAAAATTAGATACTAATCAATGGCTACTCGCCTTCGAAGAGAAACATCCTACTGATGCCAAACATACTTACGCCTACAATTTTCAAACTTGGATAAGAAAATAAAGAAACTATGCCTTTTGTAGATGTTGCTTATGGTTACCTAGCCTTTTTGTTTTTATTAGCCATGCTTTTAGAAAGAAAGCATGCATTTAGCCATGGCAAAAATTTACTAGCCACGTTAAATGTAACGCTGTTATTTTTCGTGTTATACAAATGCTTAGATTATTATCAATTGTACAAAATGGCGCAAATATTTGGCGTATCGATAACGTTCGATGGGCTTTTAAAGCTAATGAGTACCAATAAATGGGAAGCTTTTAAAAACATGGCGGTATTACTTCTACCATTCTTGTTTTTGTTTAAAAAGCTATCTGCCAATGTGGTGCTAACATTTGCGGCTTTAACCTTAGTAAAATGGGATGTTATTGAAAGATTATATAATAAAATAGCTTATCCAAATATTACCAAAAGCTATTATCAACCTGAGTATTCGGTGTTTCATGTATTAAACTATGGCTGCTTATTTATAGCTATTTATGCCTTACTTTTTTTACTAAAAAGATTACCACATCAGGCTAAATAGTATGGTCACTTCGCTACAACAGTTTATTAAATATTGCAAATATTTGCTTACGGCTGCTAATGGCAAAGGCCATGGTATTCATTCGCCTTTTGTGTTCAAGTTTGTAGTTGATGTTCTAAACGATGAGCGTTATTTTTACGCATTTGAAACTATTGAAAGCATTGTAAATACTGATTTAAACGATAAAAAATTTAATAGACTACTATTTAGAATTGCTAATTATTATCAACCAAATAACATACTAGTTATAGACGAAACCCTTGGTATTACTACCAGCTATGTGGCTTTAGCAAATACAAATGCTTCGGTAAGTAGCTATTTTTTTCATGAAAAAAATATTGAAAAGGTCAAAACTGTAATGAGTAAATTTAAAATTGATCATCACTATTTTGTGGATATAATACCAATGATGAAAGCCTACGATTTGGTTTATATTTATGCACAAAATGACCTACAACTAAATAACGTTTTAAAGCAAGCATTATCATTTCTACACCCACAATCCATTCTCATCATTCACAATATTCATTCGAGCAAAGAAATAGAAGCAAGATGGTTACAACTTCAAACCCATACGGCTGTAACTTTAACTATCGATTTATTTCAAATAGGGCTAGTATTTTTTAGGCCTGAAAGTAAAATAGCACAACACTTTACCATCAGATTTTAAATAGATTCACTTGCAACTTCCTTCGGCATTATTAACTTCTTTACAGGACATCAAAGGCTATAACCAAGCGGCTTTTGAGGCAATACATACATCAGCCGAACAAGTAACTAGCATACGTATAAATCCCTTAAAGATAGTCAACAGTCAACGGCCAATAGTCGATGGTAAACCGATTCATTGGTGCCCTTATGGCTACTATTTACCCGAAAGACCTTTTTTCACTTTTGACCCTATTTTTCATGCAGGTGCTTATTATGTGCAAGAAGCAAGTAGTATGTTTTTGTGGCAAATATTAGCGAAAGCCATTGGCACAAACACCAATGGTTTAAAAGTGCTAGACCTTTGCGCGGCGCCCGGCGGCAAAAGTACTTTGCTAGCTAGCTATTTTAAAGATGGCCTAGTAGTGAGTAATGATGTAATCAAATCTAGAGCCAATATACTAGTTGAAAATATCACCAAATGGGGCTACGATAATGTGGTAGTGACCAATAACGATCCTTCACATTTTAAAATGCTGGAAAACTATTTTGATGTAATAGTTATTGACGCACCTTGTAGCGGTAGTGGTTTATTTAGACGAGATAATGATGCTATTAATGAATGGAGCGAAAATAATGTTACCCTTTGTAGCCAGCGGCAGCAGCGCATAGTAGCCGATGTGTTGCCTGCATTAAAACAAGGCGGTTTATTAATTTACAGCACTTGTAGCTATAGCAAACAAGAAGATGAGGACATCGTTGATTGGTTAATTGAAGAACAACAACTATCAACTGTCAATTGCCAACCATCAAGCAATGAAGGCATTGTAGAAACACAATCAGACAAGCATCAAGGCTTTGGCTATCGCTTTTATCCTCATTTAATCAAAGGCGAAGGTTTTTTTGCGGCAGCATTTACCAAAAACAAGGGTAGCTTATTTGGTAATTACAAAGAACAAACCTTAGCAAAACCATCAAAGCAAGAAGAACAGATGGTGGCTGATTTTATTGGCGAACAATTAGATTATTCATTTTTTAAACAAGCCGAAGCGATTAAATTATTGCCTACAAAATGGTGGCTAGACTTGCAAATACTTGCCAAATGTTTGTACATCAAAAAAGCAGGTATAGAAATAGGTACTATTAAAGGTAAAGACGTTATCCCGCATCACGAATTAGCCGTAAGCATTCTTAATTTACCACAAATAAATACAACAGAATTAAGCGAGGAAGAAGCGCTACAATACTTACGCAGAAAGGATTTAACGGTAGCAACCACAAAAGGCTGGTGCGCCCCTACTTATTGTGGATTACGTTTAGGCTGGATGAAAGTTTTGCCCAACAGGATAAATAATTACTATCCACAAGAATGGAGAATTTTAAAAGAGTAATTTTACTTGCAACATAAAATTGCTTCACCATGGCATCTCAGCACAAAATTTATTTTTTATCTTGTTTTATAGCTGCAAGCCTTTTGGCAAATATTGCTACAGCACAAACCCAACCGATTGTTCATACTATTAAGCAAGGCGAAACATTATCGGCCTTAGCTAAAAAATACAGCACTACCGTTGGTGACATCATGCGGCTTAACGGCATGAATAGCAACAGCAAATTGCAAATAGGCGAAGCAGTAAAAATTCCTACAACAGCTACCAATATCGCAGAAACACCTAAATCCGAACCTGCAAAGCCCCAATCAGCAATAACTAAACAACCAGAAATAAGCGCTACAGTTACTGATGTTACCTACAAAGTATTAAAAGGTCAATCACTGTATGGTATTGCAAAGCAATTTAAAACCACCGAAAAGCAAATCATCGCTTGGAACAATTTACCAAACGATAAAATCCGTGCAGGTCAAACCATTATTGTAGGCAAAAAGGTACTTGAAAAAAGTACCATCCCTGTAACACCAAAACCACAATTATCAAAACCAGGAGAAGATAAGCCCGTTGTAGCACCGCCAGTTACGCAACAAACAACAAAAAGTGAGGAACTAACCGTTTTAAACGCTGGTTCTGCAAAAGTTACAACACCAGCTGAAACAAAACCAATACCTGCACCAGTAAAAGAGGCCATTAAAACTGAGCCTGCTGCAATACCTGCAAGTGCCAAGTATGTAGAAAGTGAAGGTTTCTTTGCCAACTATTTTAATCATAAAGATAGAAATCTCACTACAGCAGCAGGTGATGCTTCTATTTTTAAAACAACAAGTGGCTGGACTGATAAAAAGTATTACGTATTAATGAATGATGTGAACCAAGGTGATATTGTACGTTTAACAGCTAATAATAAAACGATTTGTGCTAAAGTATTAGGGCCACTACCAGATATTAAAGAAGATAGTGGTTTGTTGTTGCGTGTAAGCAATGCTGCTGCTGCAGTACTTGGTATTGAAGATGCTAAATTTAATGTAACAGTTAGCTACTAAAGCCAATAATATTATTAACAAACAGCCCGAAGTTTTAATGCTTCGGGCAGTTTTATTTATATCATTTGCATTTTTGCAACTTTAGGATCTACTTCCACGGTATCTTCTTCAAAGTTCAGTTTGATACGCCACTTTTGCATGGTTGCTGCGCCAATAATTGCTTCTTCACTTAACCCTGGCACAACTAAAAACTCATCGCTTAGTAATACATCGTGCAGGTAAAAATCTAGTGTTATTCTATCCTTTATCTCAATATAATGCCCCTCACTTGCAGTAGAAATTAACCTTGTACGACCGAAGCTTTCAGAATGACCTAATTTATCAACAAATTCAGGATTGATACAAGACAAGTTAGCGCCACTATCAAACAATGTATTCAAATGCTTCTCTCCTTTTGAGCCTACATACAATAAGGGTAATTTTAAAACTGACATGCTTAAAAATTTTACTAAAATTACGAACAAAACTTTTTTAAAATCCTATAAAAAAAGCCGCTCATTTCTGAACGGCTATATTATAAAGATTTTTTAAACTACAATTTTAAGCATACATTTCTACCCTCAATTCCTGTACACGTTTATCTTCCATGTATTCGTCAAAAGTCATTAATCGGTCAATAATACCTTTAGGCGTTAATTCTATAATCCTATTAGCAACAGTTTGTATAAATGTATGATCATGCGATGTTAGCAATACGATACCAGGAAACGTATTACATCCTTCGTTAAAGCTTTGAATACTTTCTAGGTCTAAATGGTTGGTTGGTTGGTCGAGAATAATGCAGTTTGGGTTTTGTAACATCATTTTACTTACCATGCAACGTACTTTTTCACCACCACTTAATACGTTGTTTTTCTTCATTATATCATCGCCACTGAACAACATTTTACCAAAGAATCCACGTAAAAATGGTTCATCAGCATCGGTAATATGCGGCGGTACAAAGTTTCTCAACCAATCAAGCAACGGCTCGCCGCTAGTAAAAAACTCATTGTGTTCTACTGGTAAGTAAGCTTTGGTAACTGTAGTACCCCACTCAAACTTACCAGCATCAGCTTGCATATTATCGTTAATAATTTCAAAGAAACTCGTTACAGCCGATGGGTCTTTACTTAAAAATGCAATTTTATCACCCTTATTTACACTAAAACTTACCTTATCAAATAATTTTCTACCATCTACACTTTTACTTAAGTTTTCAACGTTCAATATTTGATTACCTACTTCACGCAATGGTTGGAAAATAATGCCAGGATACTTACGGTTACTTGGTTCAATTTCCTCAATGGTTAATTTCTCTAAAGCTTTTTTACGAGAAGTAGCTTGCTTACTCTTAGAGGCATTTGCAGAGAAACGAGCGATGAAATCTAACAAGGCAGCACGTTTTTCTTCGTTCTTCTTATTCTTGTCGTTTAGTTGGCGAGCTGCTAATTGGCTACTCTCGTACCAAAACGTATAATTACCAGTGAAAGTTTTGATTTTAGAACGGTCTACATCAGATACATGTGTGCATACGGTATCTAAAAAGTGTCTATCGTGACTTACAACCAATACAATATTCTCGTAGTCAGCCAAAAAGTTTTCTAACCAGCCAATTGTTTCAATATCCAAACCATTGGTAGGCTCATCTAGTAACAAAATATCAGGATTACCAAACAATGCTTGCGCCAATAACACACGTAATTTCAAGTTACTCGGTATATCCTTCATCAAACTTTGGTGAAACTTCTCTTCTATACCCAAACTGCTCAATAAAGTAGCAGCGTCGCTTTCAGCTGTGTAACCACCCATTTCGCCAAACTCACCTTCAAGCTCACTAGCACGCATATAGTCATCCTCCGTTGCATCAGGATCCATATATATCGCATCCTTTGCCTTCATCACTTCCATCATTTTTTTGTGCCCCATCAACACCGTATTCAATACCGTTTCTTCGTCAAAAGCAAACTGGTTTTGATTCAAAACCGCCAAACGTTCACCCGGCGTAATTTCTACAGTACCTTTATTTGGTTCAATTTCACCAGCCAAAATCTTCATGAAAGTAGATTTACCAGCACCATTTGCCCCAATAATACCATAGCAATTGCCCTTAGTAAAGTTGATATTCACTTCATCAAACAACACCCTTTTACCATATGCTAGGGTTACATTTCTTGCACTAATCATGTGTTATATTCTATTTTCGAAGTTAGAAGTACGCTTTTTCAAGCCGCAAATGTAAGGCTAAGCCACCACTTTTTTAGCAGTGATATTGTGGTAATCAGCATTAGTACTACTATTAAACATAGTTGCAAGTTTACCACTTACACACTTATTTGGATACTCCCTACTTAATTAGATACTTCCGCCATTTTAAATATTCATTTCGCCAAAAAGAACTTTCATTTTGCCATAATTGATATTCATTTTGGCACTTAGGAGATTCAATTTGCCATCTGCAACTTCCAAAATGCCGAAAATAATATTGAAAATGCCAAAATTGATATTCATTTTGCCATTTTCAATATTTTACCCCCACTTAGAATATTCTTACCGGGGTTAAAATATTCTAGGTGGGGTCTCGATTAAAATTCTAACGTCGGCACCTTGTAGTTTACTACGTCCTTAACTAAGGCTTTTTATCGGTTGTATCTGGTGGCGGTGGCGCAAAAATGATATCTTCTTTTCTAGCAAATAATCTTTCAAAATCGTGTTTATAAGATAAGCTAGCCCCTTGCCTATTTCTTCGCCCAAGAATACCGCCAGTAGCATCTAAATTATTCTTGGCAAAAAATATTAAACGCAATTGTTTATCGCTGGTTAAAATCCACTCAAGATTAATATCTGGCAGAAATTGTAAATTACCATTGGTAAGTGCTGATGTGGTGCCTACGTTAAAGTCTAAATCGGCTCCTGCAGTTAGTATTAATCTATCGTTTAAAAAGCTCTTACCTACTTTAAAGTTAAAGTTAGTTCTATCTAAACCATTATTGCTATTTACACCGCCTGTAGATGAAGCTACCAAACTAGAACTACTGTACAACGATGTACTCACATCTACTTTAATGCTCTTGTCTTTGGTAATTTTATACACCAAATTGGAAACCACTTTATTTAACTGTTTACTAATGGCTTGCGACAAAGTAGTAACACCAAAATTGTTGATACTGCCACTATTGGCAGCAAACAAACCTTGACCATAAGGCGCAAAGGAACTAAATACAATTAGTGAAGTTACTTGCGATAACATCTCACTTTGGTTCGCTTCTATCCGTGTTAGAAACTCATTAAAATATGGGTCGTTTTTTATAGGGCTACCATTCGGGAACTCCAAACTAAACGTAATGGTTGGCTTGGTTAATTTATCTTTTAAATGTGCAATCACATATACGTCGCCTCTATAAGATTTTGTGGCACTACTCACATTTGCTACTTGCTGGTTAGACAATAAATCAGATACGCTCACACGTTCGGCTCTGTACACGGCATCTATATGCACATCTGCATTGTAAGGGTCGCCATTCCATTCAATAAAATTATCTGCATCAAGCATATCAAATGGCTTACGAATAAAAGATTGAAAGTTGAAATCGTATCTACCAAAATCAATATTATAACGCCCCTTAATAGTTAGCGGTGCAGTGGTGCCAGCTAAAATGCGCAGTCTACCATTGCCTCTAGCTTTCACCACATCTCCAGTTAGCGGATCTAATATTACATCTATATCTACTTTCGTATTTGCGGTTACATCTAAGTCAACCGTTAAATCGAAATTACTTTTCTTCGCTTCAGCGGCAAGTTCGGTACCGTATTGTTTAAACACGATAAAATCTGCCTCACCACTTTGCTTGCTTACGCTACTTGGTATGTAAATATGCGAGCTATCATTAGACTCTGCTACAATGGTCATCTTTGCGGCAGATTCGGGACCTTTAAGACTTAAAGTGGCTTTTCCAATGGCTTTACCATAAAACTGTTTGTTGTCTTTTTCTTTGGTATCAATCAACAATAATTTATCTGTTGACATATCAAAGTCAAACAACATATCTTTAAAATTCTTCTCGTACAGCTTACCCTTAACTTTTGCTGTATTTTTAAATTTGTCTTTAATGGTTAGTTCACCAAAGTCAATGCCATCGGGCTGAAAGTTGATAGTAGCGCTATCAATATTGTAATACACTTGTGTAAAATTCACTTTTACGCCACCATTTTTCAGCTTGATTTTACCAGCCAATTCAGGGTTTTGAGGATTGCCGCTTACTACCAACTTGCCTGTGGCTTTTCCACTAACATCTGTAAATACATCGCCCAAAAAGCGCTCAAGGATATTAATTTTTGTATCGCTCAAATCTGTATTTACATACAAAGCATTGCCTGTACTATCTTTTGAGTTGTAATAACCATCGGCCTTAAACTTATAATCTTCGTTATTAGATTGTATATTAAATGGAATTTTGCCCGTTTTATTATCATAACTACTTGTAATAGTTACTAAGCCAATACTATCATTGTTAAATCTAAATTGCTCTGCTTTTAAATTGGCAGTAGCCGAAAAATCACCATAAAAATCATTCAGTCTTATTTCGCCGCTAGTTACGCCTTCTAAACGTGGGTCTTTCATTACTAAAGACGTTAAATCGCCCAACACCACGTTCTTCATTTTTAACACCAAGTTATTGGCATTGGTTTCAGGGCTTAATTCCGTTTCTACTTTTATTTCCTGAAAACCTTGTGAGAATTTAACATTTTCGGCGCTCACAAAGTTTTTTCTAATAATAATTTCACCTTGTTTTTCTAAGTCCCACTTTTTATTGCTTAATACAAAAGCTGATGGTCTAAAATTAATGCGCACGCCATCCTCCAACGTATATAAATCTGCGTTTAAATTAGCTTCATTAATGGTACTAGAGGCTTTTGTTTGCAAGCCTACCACAGAGTGATTATTGCTAGATTGTACAGCCAATGTTGAATTAGGAAAATTTAAACTATCGCCAATTCTAATGTTGGCCACATCACCATTTAACAACAAAGTATCTAAAGTGCCTTCTCCTTTGAAAAAGGCATCGGTGATATGGTATTTATCGAATGAGAAATTAGGAACAGATGCTAGTAATGTAAACTGATTTTTTGCTGTATTAATAGTACCTGTAAGACTCGCATAATCTAAACCCGATAAGCGACTATCAATAATTTTTGCGTAGCTATCAAAATCTTTTGTAGTAAAGTTGACAGAGAAATCTTGGTTTTCTAATGTCTTTATTGGCGGGTTGAAATAAGCAGGATAATAATGATTTAAATAAGTTTGAAACGCCGTAGGTAAATCTAACAACTTATATTGCTTGCCAGTAACAGAAGCTGCAAATTCGTTACTACCTGCAGTTAAAGTTCTTACACCGTCAGAATCGTGTGCGGTAACCACCAACGAGTCGAAACTCAATTTATCATTGGCATGTGTTAAATTGGCGTTTAAAATTTTAGCGGTGCCATCAAACTGGTCAATATCTAAACCATAAAAGTTTAAATCGAATAAGCCAGTGAGTTCGTACTTATCTTTTGTAAGTTTAATATTTTGCAAATTACTCTTAACCAAATCGCCCAAAATATTGATGTGAGGCTTTGGCAAACTAAAATCTATTTCAATAGTACTGGTAAAGTCAACATTTGGATCATCTATTTTCAGCTCGCCATTAAAATATTTCTTTAAAAAAGTGCCATTGGTGATAATGTTAGTATAAGAATAGCCGTTAAACTCAAGCAAGCTAAACTTACCATCAAGCGAAGATTTCATTTGGCTTAAGTTAAAACTACTACCATCTACTTTACCTGTAAAATTTACCAAGCCCAATATAGGGCTGTTCACAAACTTACCAAGATTAAAGCGATTGGTTGTTAAAGTACCATTGTAAGTAGGCTCGCCTTTGGATGGAAATTTCATTGCCACATTTGCATCTACCGAACCGATATTCGTGCTTAAAACCCCTACCGTTTTAAAGTCTTTAATGGTTCCATTGAAGTTGCCTCTAAACAACACATCACCAAGTGCTGTAATATTCGGATTATTCATTTTGCGTAATGCAGGAATAACAATCGCCATATCTACATTATTGGTTTTGATGAAACCATCATTAAAATTAATCATGGTTTGATCGATATTAGGTAAGCCTTTCATAGCCAAATTACCAGTAATATTGGTGGTAACACCTGAGCGTATATTGAAATTTTTAAGCGTAAAATCTGAGATGGTACCAAGAAAAATACCAGTAACAACAGCTTGCTTTTTCCAGCTTTTGAGATCGGTAGCAAAGTAGGCTATATCATCGCTAAATATACTTGTATTTTTAAACTTAGCATCTAAAAATACTTTGTTGGTAAAATGAGCGAAATCGTCATTAAAATGCGCAAACTTCATGGCATAATAATCACCTAAATGACTTTTATTCGTTTGCAAATCCAACTTTGCTAGCTCAATAATTTGAGGTGTAATTTTTAGTTTAGTTTTCAGCTTTTTAAGTTCAAAACCACAGCGTTCTCTACAGCTTATGTCCATATTGGCTTTCAAGGTATCTTTAACAAACGATACATTTTTAAACATCCCTTTAAGCTGGGTTATTTGTAAATGATTACCATCAAAGCCAGCTTCAGCCTTGGTTTCGACGTTTTCATTGATAAAAGTGCCATTGTTTAAACTGAGACTATCGATAATAAAATTAATACCTAAATTAAACCGTAAAGACGATTTATTGATGATTTCAGGCTCTTTTTTACGTAGTAAAAGTGGCTCTAATTGTGTAAAATGTTGCAATCTGATATAAGGTTTTTCTACTTGCAGTACATTAACCTTAAATATATCTTTATTAAAACTTAAAGCATTGGCATCAAGCAATAAGCTATTCACACTAATGGTCATTCTTTCGCCACCCCATAAGTCGTTTTGCACAAACGTCACATTTTTCAAGTCCACTTTTTTCAAGTTCACTTCAATACTTTTTGCTGTATCTTTTTTAGCTTTAGGGCTAGCAAAATAGTTAGCAATAAACTGGTAATTCCACACACTGTCTTTGCGTTGCAGTTTTACTACGGCATCTTCTAAACCAACAAATTTTAGGTCTATTTTATCTTTTATAAAAAACCAGTCGGTAATACGCAAACGCAATTGATTAGCGTATAAAATGGTATCTTTTTGCTTATCACGAATGAGTGTACCTTCTAAATTTACTTTATCAAATAAAGAAAAGCTAACTCCATTAATGCTTACCTCTGTACCTAGCGCTTTAGATAACTTTTTAGTAGCAATACCAACAGCCCAAGTTTGTACAAAACTTGTTTGTATGATTAATAGTAAAAAAAAGAAGATAGCTATTAAAACAAGAAAAAATCGGCCTGCTTTTTTAAACGTATTAAAAATAATAGCCCATCCGGCAACTATAGCGGTTATAACAATAAGTGCAGTATGGTTTAAGGGTAATACTTTGGTAAAGAGGCCAAACGTAATAAATAGTAACGCAGCAATAACAATATAGATGTCTCTTTTAGATATGTTTGAAAGCTGTTTCAAATACAATACTCTTTATAGCAGTAAAAATAAAGGTTCGTGCCCTCAATTCAATTATAATACCAAACTTTGTTTGAAGTTTGTGATTTGACAATTATTATTGCAAACTTCAGCTAAACCTTGCCAAAAACAATATCAATTTTTAAAATAAAAGCGTAAATAGTTATTTGTAATGGCGAAAAAATTAGTAGTAATTGGTGGTGGTGCAGCGGGCTTTTTTTGTGCAGTAAATGCAGCTAAGCAAAATCCCGACCTAGAAGTAGTGATTGTAGAAAAAAACAATAAGGTCCTAAGTAAAGTAAAAGTAAGCGGAGGTGGTAGATGTAATGTGACACATGCTTGCTTTGATGTAAACGAACTGATTTTAAAATACCCTAGAGGTAAACATTTTGTAAAAAAAACCTTCAATTGGTTTGGCCCTACCGATACAATTGATTGGTTCAAAGAGCGTGGTGTAAACTTAAAAACTGAGCCAGATAACAGAATGTTTCCTGATACAGACAGCTCACAAACTATAATTGACTGCCTACTCACGGAGGCCAAAAAATACAAAGTGAAAATTTTAATGAGCTGTGCTATTAATACGATTGCATATATTAATAAAGCGTTTAGTTTACTCACCGCATCTGGTAGTATTATTAGTGCGAATTATGTGTGTGTGGCATGCGGTGGCTTTCCAAAAACTGATCAATTTAATTGGCTCACTAGTCTTGGCCATACTATAGAAGAACCTGTGCCATCGTTATTTACATTTAATATGCCCAACAATAAAATTACTGAGCTAATGGGCGTAAGTGTTGAGAATGCTACTATAAAAATTGCAGGTACTAAATTTGTGAATAACGGGCCTTTACTTATTACACATTGGGGCATGAGTGGTCCTGCTGTTTTAAAACTATCTGCTTGGGCTGCTAGATATTTAGCATCAGCAAATTATCAATTTACCATTATTGTAAACTGGCTAGGTGAAGCGACCGAATTTGATTTAAAAGCACAATTTGCCGACTACCGCTTTTCGTTAGCTGGGCAAAAAATAGGCAATAAAAACCCGTTTGGCTTACCAAATAGATTGTGGCAATATTTACTAGCATTCAGTGGCATTGCAGAAGATACTCGCTGGGCAGATTTACCTTCAGCACCACAATATCGGCTGATACGTCATTTAGTATTACAAGAATTTACAGTTAATGGTAAAACAACATTTAAAGAAGAATTTGTTACAAGTGGTGGCATTAAATTATCTGAAGTAGATGCAAACACTATGGAAAGCAAAAAAGTAGACAACTTATTTTTTGGGGGCGAAATAGTAGATGTTGATGGCGTAACAGGTGGATTTAATTTTCAACATGCCTGGACAAGCGGCTGGATTGCTGCTAAAACAATAGCAGAAAGAAGCTTAAAAGCAAATTAACCTTGGCCTTATAAATAGTGAATTCCAAATCGTTACAATTAGATTTTGGGGAATATTAATTGATCTAATTTAAAAGTTCTTTTTTTAAAAATATAAATATAGAATAGCTATAAACTACAAGTCAACCACTTTTCTAGCAGCATTACTTTTATAGGCAGCATCAATGATTTGCATAACTAAAATACCTTCATCAACTGTTACGGGCATTGGTTTATCGTGTGCTAAAGCCTCATACACTTTATTATAAAATTCGAAGTAATTACCTTTTAAAGTTGGTATTGTTTCACGAATGACCACACCATCTGTTTCGGTATGCAACAACCCTTGTTCACTTTCTGGTTCTTCACCCCAATTGGTTATATCAGGCTTTACACCTTTTAGTAGTAAGCCTTCTTGCACATCTGCTCTTGATTTTAAAAAAGACCCATTTGTACCATGAACAATATATGATGGTACTGGTTCTCTCATAAAATAACCCGCTTTTAAACGTACTCGCTTATCTTTATAATATAATAAAATTTCAAAATAATCTTCAACTTGCGAACCAGTTCTTGTCACTCTGAAATCGGCAAACACACTTTGCGGCTTACCAAATAAGCAAAGTGCTTGATCAATAATATGTGGCCCCAAATCTTTTACAATACCAGCACCTGGATTTGGAATTTCTTTATGCAGTTTGGGGCTTAAACTTGGCGTATATCTTGCATATTGTATTTCCATTTCGGTAATTGTTCCAAGTAATTGATTATCAATTACTTGTTTTATAGTTTGAAAATCGCTATCCCATCGTCTATTTTGAAATACAGCAATTTTTTTTCCTACTTTTTCCCCGATTGTTTTTAGTTCTTCGGCTTCCTCTACAGTAGTTGTAAACGCTTTTTCTACCACTACATCTTTGCCCGCAAGCAAGGCTTTTTTAGCATATTCAAAATGGGTATTGGTTGGTGTATTTACGATTACTAGTTCTACACGATTATCCGCTAATAATGCTTCTAAGCTTTCAAATGATGTTAGGTCGGGATAATCATTTTGAATTAATTGCTTACTTCTTTCCCATGCACCTATTAACTGCATATTAGGATGTAAATGAATAAACGGTGCATGAAAAACTCTACCTGACATGCCATAGGATAATAAAGCGGTATGTATCATTGGTCTAATTATTTTACTAAAAAAGCATGATAATGTACGAGACAAAAGCTATTACAAATAAAAAATCCCTAAATGACATTATCAGTTAGGGATTTACTAGAATTTATTTATTTTTCTGAAGGAGACTTTTTACCTGCATTTAATTTTTCTAATACAGCATCCAATCTTCTTTCTTTCGTATCTTTTCTTTTAGCTTCTTCGATCCAACTTACATATTCTTTTTGGTGCGTAACAGATAGTGACGTGAAGAACTCTTTCGCTTTCTTATGTTTCGCAAAGACCTTCTCAAGCTCTGCAGGCGGCACTATTAATTTTTTCTCAAAATCTACTGAAGGCACAACCGCTACTGGTGGGTTTGCATCAGCAATTGCTTTTAGTTGTGCTGCTAATTCTTCGTTCTTTTTAAAACGCATAGCTACCCAAACATTATCAATTTCAATAACTTCACCGCCTTCGTAGGCATGTTGGGTTAAGTAAGCCCAAGTGCAATCTCTGTTTAAATCACTCACAATTTTACTAGTAGGTTTTGGATAAGCAACCCACAACTTACTAGCAGTGTTTAAAGCAGGAAATACCTCCTTTAATACATTATTTAACTGATTTTGATTGATTGCAAACACTAAAGCGAACTCAACCTTTTTACTTTTTAAAAGCGGAGTTACATTTTTTGCATAAGTTAGTTTTGCAAATTGCTTCTCAATTGAAGATGGTATTCCTTGAATTAAAAGGGTTTTCTCATCTTTTAACTCTAATTTTTCAAATAAACTTTGATTGGACATCCTAAAGAACTTATATTAGGTGAATCTATTAAACGGATTGCGAAGTTAAAAAAATGTAACCGTAAAAGACAATAAAAAAGCTGCTATTTTATAAAAACGCTGCTTTTAACCCAAAAAAAATAATTTTTAACATTTCATGGCTTATAATATTTATTGAAGTATCATCCATGATGCTTTGTAACTGTGCAATTCGGTTGTCATCGCTAGGATGTGTACTTGCAAATTCAGGAGGCCTTTGTGAATTAGCAGTTGCTGCAGACATTCTTTGCCAAAATTTTATCGCCTCTCTCGGATCGTATCCGGCTAATGCGGTAAACATCAAGCCAAATTTATCCGCTTCATATTCATCTTTTCTGGCAAATGGCAACATTACACCATATTGTGAACCCAATCCATAGGCACTATTAAATAATGCTTGCGTTTCTGTGGGCTTATTAGCGAGTGCAACAGATAAAGCTTGACCGCCTAATTGCTCGATTAAATTTACGTTCATGCGTTGCTTACCGTGATTTGCAAGCGCATGGGTTACTTCGTGGCCAATAACTACCGCTAATGCAGCATCATTTTGTGTAATTGGCAAAATACCTGTATACACCACTATTTTGCCGCCAGGCATACACCAAGCATTTGCTTCTTTACTACTTACTGTATTTATTTCCCATTGGTAATTATCCAATTCGGCAGATTTGCCCATATCGGCGTAGTATTTTTTTACAGCTGCAATAATTCGGTTACCTACTCTATTAACACTAGCTGCATCGCTACTGCCTGCTGTAACTACTTTGTTAGTGCTTAAAAATTGTTTGTATTCTGTGTTAGCGGTAGATAAAATTTCGGCATCAGATACCAAACTCAATTGGGTTTTACCCGTGATGGTGTTTGTAGTACAAGCAGATAAACATACAAATGCGACTAATAAAGCAGTCGCTAAGGATTGTTTCTTCATAATTTAATATTTTTTTGCGCAAGTAATTCGAAGCCCCTTTTTTAAAGCAAAAATGCCAAAAAGTTTTCTTTTCAGCATTAAATGTATTTAAAATTATGTATTTATTTTTTTTGCTTCCTTCTATCGCGGTATTTAAGTATCGGCACTTTACTCTCAGTACCCTTTAATATGCGACCAATATTTTTTTGGTGGGTTAATACAATCATCAATGCAACCACAACCGAAAAAATTTGATATAATGTTTCTTTTTCATTAAAAATGAAAATGATAAACACCATGAATGCAATACCTGCTAAAATAGAACTTAGCGATACGAAACGCGTAAGATACAAAACCAATAAAAATACACCTACACAGCAAAGTGCAACAGCTGGCTGAATAGCCACAGCCATACCAAATAAAGTTGCAACGCCTTTACCCCCCTTAAAATCTGCCCATATAGGAAAAATATGTCCTATAACAGCCGACAAACCTAACCCAATCATCAAATTCGTTCTATCAAGTTCGTTGGAGGCGCCTAAATATGTGGGAAGAAAAATATACAACGACGTACCAATAACACCTTTTAACATATCTACAATCATTACAAAAGTGCCCCATTGCTTACCTAAAACGCGATAAGTGTTGGTAGCTCCAGCGTTACCGCTGCCATAATCTCTAATATCAATATCAAAAAAATATCGGCTTACCCAAACCGATGTGGGTATAGATCCAACGAGATAAGCTAATAATATGAGAAAAATTTCCTTCATGCAATAGGGTTAAAGTGATTTCACAAATATATGGGTTAACACTTAAAATTCATAATTACTTAACACAAAATATGAATTTTCATGCAACAAAATGTAGCGCAATCCACATGCCTTTTTTGATTGTCACTTGATGTTTCCAATTGAATGTCAATGCTTTTGCTAAAATGTCTGCTTCATCTTCCTGTAGCAAACCACTTAACAATACTTCACCACCTAAAACTACATCATCTGCAAGATAAGCCATGTTATCAAGGATGATATTTTTGTTAATGTTGGCAATAACAATATCAAATTTTGTTGTAAGCTTGGCATTATCGGCTTTTTCGATGGTAATATATTGGCAATTATTGGCGGTCAAATTTTCGGTTGCATTTTCTATACACCAATCATCGTAATCTATACCCAAAATAGATGTACTACCTAGTTTTTCGGCCAAGATGGCCAAAATACCAGTACCAGTGCCATAATCAAACACCGTTTTATTATTAAAATTGATATCTTTCATCAATTGCATTACCATATAAGTAGTGGCATGATGACCTGTACCAAAGCTCATTTTGGGTGTAATTACAATTTCGTGTGCAACACCTTGCATTGGCGCATGAAAATTAGCCCTAACACCTACAAAATCATCTACTTGCATAGGATCAAAATTGCTTTCCCATACTTCATTCCAATTTTGAACAGGGATGGTTTCTGCAGAAAAACTTACCGTATACGTTTGAGCAAGTGCTATCACTTTCGCTTCATCATAATCGGTCTCTTTAATAAATGCTTTTAGCCCCTCCTCTACTTCTTCAAAGCCTTCAAAGCCTATTTCCGACAATTCTGCTATTAATACATCTGTCATTTCTGCTTGTACAGATTTAAAAAACAACGCTTTATGACTCATCTAATAACTTTAAAAATACACAAATAATTACTGTACCAATCTATATATAGGATAACGCAAATGGGCTGGCTCGTAGTAGGGTGAATGCTTATAAACAAAATCTAACTGCTGGCTTGCCGAAGCTGCAAACTTAGGGTCTGCTTGTCGTTTTGCAGCCATTTCTTCCTGCAATTCTGGATGTAATTGTAAATATTTGGCGGCTATGTCTTCCCATCGATAATCGCTGTAGCCTTCTTTTTGCTGCAAAATAGCATCAAAAAAATTCCAAGCAAAATAACTATCGTCGCCGGTTGGTTCTAGCATTTCTACCAAAAATCGGTCATAAATCTGACCTGTATAAATGATACAATCGCCTTTTAAAAATTGAATCTTTTGTTGGGTTATGCTCACTTTGGTATTACTATGGCGATAATGTTTTTCGTATGCGTGTGGACTAGTTTTAAAATCTTCAATTCTATAAGCATCTACTAATATCTGTGTATCTTTTGCCAAAGTAGCAGTTGCTACATGATTCAGTTTCAATAAATCAATCACATCGTGCCAGCCTTGTGGAATAATATATGCTTTTGGTTTTTGAACCATATTTTGCCCTACGAAATAGTTGTATAATCCTACTTGCTTCGAAAATGGTTGCTCATGGTTATAAAACAAACGGTTCATACCTGTTACATCACTTTTCTTCTGCTCAGCGGTATAGCCTAAAAATGTAATGGTATCTTTTCTGGTACTGTCAACTACAAAATTTAAAGCAAAACTTTGCTGATGTTTGATGCTTTCTAAACTTTCCTTTCGGCTTTGCTTTATAGCATTTGCTTGTAATATTGCTTGTTGCAAAATACTTTCCATCAAGGCATAATCACTTTTTACTCGCTGGGCAAAAGGCTTCAACATGTGCGTTTCGGGCATAAAACCAATGGTGCCGAATAATGCAGCGTAACCTGTGCTGTACCTTGGGGCATCATAAAATGCCTGCCAGCCTTTTTCAGGACTACCTTCTTCAAAATTTACATAAGGTGTTAATGGCCAATTTTTGCTAGCCATACTTTTGAATATTGATGGCTCGAACGTAGCATGCAAATAATTGCCAATACTACCGCCAAGTTTGCTGTGCTGCGTTGTTAATAAGGTCATGGTATGTTGATAATCGGCACCATCACTTACATGGTTATCAATAAAAATATCTGGATTTAGGTAATGAAATATTTGCGCAAAAGCTTTAGCATTCCGAGAATCTGACTTGGTAAAATCTCTGTTTAAGTCAAGGTTTTGCGCATTACCTCTAAAACCATAAGTCAACGGTCCATCTTGATTCACACGACTAAAACTACCTCTATTTAAACTACCACCAATGTTATAAATAGGGATAATAGCCAATATAACATTAGATGGAACAACAATTTTACCTTTAACAATATCTCGAAGTAGCATCATACTTGCATCTATACCATCTGGTTCGCCTGGATGGATACCATTGTTTACAAGCACTACAAGCTTGTTTTGCTGTTGCCAACTAATAGGCGAAAAACTTTTATCATTACTAAAAATAACCAAATGCAAAGGATAACCTGCGTCGGTATTACCAAAAGTTTTTACTTGAATGTTGTTAGAAGTAGCTGCAAGCTTTTTATAAAATGCAATACAATCTGCATAAGTAGCTGTTTCTAAACCAGCAGATTTTTCAAACGTTGTAGTTAATTCTTGGGCACTTGCTATTAATGTCACAAAAAATGTTAGTACTGTAAACTTTAATCTCATCTTAATTACTTAATTTTCACCTAAATTTATAGCAAACCAATGAGCAACGCGTACAAAATTTTATTGGTAGAAGATGAACCAAAGCTAAGTAAGGTGATTAAAGAGGAGCTCGTACGGCAAGGTTACGACACAGATATTGCAAAAGATGGCTTAATTGCAGAACAACTTTTTAACGAAATGGGCTATTCTCTTGTTTTACTAGACATTAATGTACCGTACAAAAATGGACTTGAACTTTGCAAAGAGTTTAGACGTATCAATAAAAAAATACCTATTATTGTTCTATCCGCTTTAGGAGAAATCAATGATAAAGTAGATGCTTTTGCACTTGGTGCTGATGATTATATTATCAAACCTTTTCATTTCGATGAGCTTTTTGCCAGAATAAAAGTTTTTTTAAAAAGAACTGAAGGCACAGTTGGCGAGCCCGAAAAACTTATTATTGGTGATTTAATCATAGACTTATCAGTAAAAACTGTTACACGTGGTGGCGATTTAATACCACTTACTGCAAAAGAATTTTCGCTTTTATATCTATTAGCAAAAAACAGAGGTAAAGTTATTTCAAAGCAAGAAATTATGACCAAGGTATGGGATTTAAGTTTTGATACAGGCACCAATACCATTGAAGTATATATCAGCTTTCTTCGCAATAAATTAGACAAACCATTTGACGATAAGCTCATTCACACAAAACCAGGATTTGGTTACTACATTAAATAGCTAGCTGTATGAGTCTTAGAGTGAGGTACGCCCTATTTTTCAACGTTTTTATTGCAGCTGTATTATTAATATCATGTTTAAGTATTTTTATACTATATAGAAGTTACAAAGAAGCCGATTTTAATCAACGCCTCATCAATGAATCGAACACACTTTACAGCGAATTAAACTTGATTTCACTGAGCGACTCTTTAGACATTGCTTATAAATTAAATTCAAATAATTTAGCCGATGAAGAAGTTTCTGTTGTAAATGGAAAGCAAATACCGATTTTTAATTTACCCGCTGGTAAATTACCCAAATTTGTAAAAAATGATTCTTTACTTAAAATAGTCAAGCAAAAAAAATTCCATCACTTTAAAGTTGCTGATAGAGAAGGTATTGCCCAATATTTCCCCGAAGATGATAGTTTTATTTTCGTAAGTGCCATAGATAAAGTTGGCTCGAAAAAACAACAAAACCTGTTATATATTCTTTTATCTGTATTCTTAGCTTCGCTAACCATTTCTATTATTATCACGTTTTACTTTATAAAACAAGCCTTTAAGCCACTTATAAAATTAAGCTCTCAGATAGATGATACAACCGTTCACAATCTTACTAAGCAAATTGATGAAGGCAAAGGCAATAATGAGATTGATATCATAGCAAAAAACTTTAACGCCATGTTGAAGCGTTTGAACAATGCCTTTGAAAGTCAAAAAACCTTTGTTCAGAGTGCTTCGCACGAATTAAGAACACCCTTGGCAACCATGTTATCGCAAACAGAAGCTGCTATCAACAGAAATTTAGATATTGATGGTTATAAGCGAGTGCTTGAATCTTTAAAGGAAGATCAAACCAATTTGATAGAATTAACAAACTCGCTTTTACTCATTTCACAATATGAAAAAATTAACTTCTTAAAGAGTTGGCCATCTATACGCATAGATGAATTATTGTACGAAACAATTGTTGACGCGAAAAGACAGTTTGATCGCATAGGCATTGAACTAAATTTCGATATAATACCTGAAAAAGACACAGATTTACTCATTTATTCAAATGATACTTTATTAAAATCGGCTTTCAGAAATTTAATTAAAAATGCATACGTCTATTCAGATGATCAAAAAGTAACAATCCACATTACTATTGAGAAGCCATATATAAAAATTACATTTTGTAACATTGGTTCCCAACTATCAGATAATGAAATTGAGAAGATAACAATGCCTTTTTTTAGAGGTAAAAATGCTTCCGTCAAAAAAGGTTATGGCCTTGGATTATCGATAGTTAAAAGAATTATTGAATTGCACAAGGGTACGCTTCAATACAAAGCCATTAAGCAAAATGAAAATCACTTTATCATTATTTTACCTATTGCTTAATGCTTTTTACAAAGGGGTTTATTTTCTTTGTCCTAAGCGATTCAAAATAAATAGTTGCTTACATTTGAAGATATATTTCACCCGTAACTACTCATGCATCATTTTAAATATCTCTTTATAAGTTTTTTTTTATTTTTAGTTACAAAAAACCACTATGCGATAGCGCAAACGAATCAAGTTACCAATGATAATAGTTGCAAGAAATTTCCTGTTTTTGTAGGTAAAATGGGCTATGATATTGCTGCAAGTGCCTTTAGCACTACCGAAAAAAATAAGGTAGGGCTAATGTTACTTGAACTTGCAAGAGATAAAAAAAACAGAGCCATTAGTACCAATCAAGAAAGGCAAAAAGTGTATCAAGATGCCACTTGGAAGCAATTTGGCTATTTATCTGCCATTACCTTCGATAATAAAGGTAATATTTATGTGTTGCCCACACCTTTTATTTCATTGCTACAAAACAAGCCTTGGCAAATGAATAGAATCATGAAGGTTGATACCGAAACAGGTAAAATGAGTGTATGGATGGATCTTCAAGCAGATAGTACGCAAACGATTAATAACCCTTATGGTTTGCTAAGTTTAACTTTCGACTGCACTGACCTGAGTATTTGGACAAGCAGTGTTTATGGCAGTAGTAGGCACAGTGAAATAGGTACGATTTACCATATAGATGCTACTACCAAAAAAATTGTAGACACTTTAAAGAATACAGATGCTTTATCGCTTGCAATTTCTACCGATGAGCACAATGCACGAAGATTATATTACGGTAGTGCAAGAGATGGTAAAATATTTTCTTATCTCATCGATCATAATGGCGCATTAATAAGAACTAGTTTTAGATTAGAGACAAGCCTTGAAAATATAGGAATTCGAGGAGACGATAAGCCAAGAAAAATAAGGTTTGTAAATGGTGTTATGGTAGTAACCGGGAAATCATTTAATTATAATTTAGAGGCTACAAGTGACAAAATTGAGTCAACGTATCGGTTTGTATGGGGTCAAGCAACTAACCGTTGGATCTTGCAATCAATAGAATAATTAGTAATGAAGAAAAGTCCGCTACTTTATACCACCCTATTTTTTAATTTAGCTATCATAAGCCTTCCATTTCTATTTGGCAATGCTACAAATACTAACAATACGATAGGCAAAAAGGCAGCTTTTGGCAAGGTATTATTCTTTAGCAATGCACTATCATTAAACAACACCAAATCTTGCAGTAGTTGTCACGACCCACAATTTGCTTTTACAGATGGCTATAAAAAATCTATTGGTATCGACGGTTATAACGTTAAGCGCAATGCACCTGGCTTACAAAACATTAGCACCTACCCTTGCTATACTTGGGCAGATAGTAATATAAAACAGTTACAACAGCAAATACAAATGCCATTGTTTAACCATTTGCCAAACGAACTTGGCTGGTATCAGAACGAAACAAATATGCTGCAGCGTATTGCCAATATTTATAGCAAAAACATACAATCCATTTACAATAAAAACACCATTTCACTTGCCGAAATGATAGATTGCATTGTTGCGTATGAAAGTACTTTAATCAGCTATGAAAGTAATTATGATAAATATTTACGAGGCGATTCAAATGCTTTAAGTGCCGACGCTAAAAAGGGTATGCAATTATTTTTCTCAAAAAAATTACAATGCGGCTATTGTCACAGTAGTAAAAATTTAGGGGCTGTAAGTACCAATAGCTTTTACAATACAGGCTTATATAACGTGGCCGATAGCAACAACTACCCTACTGCCGACCAAGGTTTGTACAACATTACACACAATATTGCCGATAAAGGTAAATTTAGAGTACCAAGCTTAAGAAATGTTGGTATTACGGCACCTTACACACACGATGGTAGTGTAGCCACATTAAGTGAAATGATAGATATTTACAGTAATGGTGGCAGAAAGTTAACAACTGGTCCTTATAAAGGGAATGGTTGTAAGAATGCTTTTAAAAGCCCATTGATAAAAGGTTTCACCATAACACCCGAAGAAAAAATACAACTAATTTATTTTTTAGAAAGTTTAACCGACTCAAGTTTTATCGATAAGCAGAAACAAAAGGTATGATACGAAATAAACTATTAGTTACACTGAGTGCCATTTTTATTTGTGGCTTGGCAAATGCGCAAGACAGTGCCAGCAATTATAGCTATGTAAATGTATATAAGAGTGAAGTACTTGGCAATAATACAAGCGATACCTCTGCCTTTATTCTACAACGAAAACAGGTAATAGCGATGGCACTAGCCAAAAAGCAACCCATTTTATTAGAGCCTGGCAGAAACAAAGCGCTGAACGATTCCATTCTTTTAGCAGAAAATATTGCTTTAAAAGATACTAATTTTTCAAGATTTTTAACAGATGTTACTAGTAAAAAGGCTTTGCTGAATCAAATATTTGGTGTGTATTATGCAAGGCAAAGCGTGATACCAAAAGGTGTACTATTTGAAAAAGGACGGTATTTTCAAGTTGAGATGTACAATTTTGCTTATAACCTAAGTACCATCGCTGTTGTAGATATGAAGGATAAAAAAGCTATTTTGGTAAATACCCTTACCCAAACACAGCCAGATGTACCCAATGCAATTGCACGTTTGGGTATAGAAATAGCCATCAATTCAAAAGAGGTGGAAAAAGCTTTGGGCTTTAAGCCAAGCATAAATATGCCTGTGATGAGTAATACCAAAACTGCGCTTAACAAAACCCGATGTGAACGCAGCATGCACCTTTGCCTAGCACCAACATTTGTAGTAAAAGACCGTGCCCTATGGGCGATTGTAGATATTACAGAAATGAAACTGGTGGGTGTACGCTGGACAAATCTTGGCAATAACGTACAAAACGCAATGCTTACCGAACGTAAAATTCAGAATGAAACTATTCAAGATTGTTTCTGCGAAAAAGTAAATACAGTAGCCAAACACAACTGGAAAGTTGATTACATTTTAACAAGCAGCGATGGTTTGAAAATATTTGATGTTACATATCGAGATAAGCAAATATTAAATAGTGCGAAATTGGTAGACTGGCACGTGAGCTACAGCAACACAGATGGCTTTGGATATAGCGATGCAGTCGGCTGCCCTATATTTAGTCAAAGCGCTGTAGTAGCAACAGAACCGCCCCAAATTTTTGACTTTGTAGACGAAGACAACCATGAAAAAGGGTTTATATTAGAACAGAAGTTTTACAGCGAAATGTACCCTACACCGTGTAACTACAGCTACTCACAGCGTTATCTGTTTTACGATAATGGTGACTTTAGGGTAATTGCCGCCAGTTTGGGCAGAGGATGTGGCAATGATGGTACGTATCGCCCTGTCATACGAGTAGAATTTACGGGCGATAACCAACAATTTAAAGAATGGAACAAAACAGATTGGAGCGTTTGGAACAATGAGGGCTGGCAACTACAAAAACCCACCACCTCTTACACCAAAGAAGGTTACCAATATGCCATACAACCCAATGCAGATGCAACTTATTTCATACAACCATCTACAGGGCAGTTTAAAGACGGCGGCCGAGGCGATAATGCTTATCTGTACGTTACAAAAAACCATCCAGAACTACAGGAAGGTTACAATGATCTAATCACAATTGGCCCATGCTGCAACACAGATTACAGACAAGGTCCTGAAAAATTTATAGAGCCAAATCCTGAGACAATCACTAACAGCAGCATCGTTTTATGGTATGTACCACAAATGAAAAACGATGATACCCCTGGTGCAGAATATTGCTGGGCTAATGTAGTAAACGAAGACGGCATATTTAAAATTAAAGCGTCACCTTGTTTTGCTGGTCCTAAATTCATTTACAAGCCAATAACAACAGCTTCTAAAAAATAATTACTTACACAAGTAGCAAAAGGAGGCGATCTCATATTGTTGAGATCGCCTCCTTTTTTGTTTTAAACTATCTTAACAAAACGATAGTTGTCAGCACTAATACTGTCAGCATTTTTTTTGCTGACACACTATGTGCTGACAGTTATTTTTAAAGCATTTGTCACCACTACTAGTGTCACCAATTAATTTGGTGACATACAAGGTGGTGACAAATACATTGATTAGTTAACTTGTATTAGTCTCCATTTATTTTTTTATTCTAAAAATAGACTGCTCTTTACGCATTAAAACAACAAATCTCATCAGAACCATCACTTTTGTATGCCATCACGCTTGCCACGGCTACTTAGTATAAGTCTGTTATGCTGTAAATTTTCCCCATTAGCATTAATATCTCTATTTAACTGAACCCTTTCCCAAATAGTGAGATCAATAACAATCTTGGAAAACTAGTGGTCATTTGGAAGCAATTAAAGACTACAATGAGCGTGCATTAGTAGAAATGAATGTTTCTACTTCAATAGGCTACTTATTTTATAAGACATACATAAAAAAATGGCTAGCAACTTTCGTTGCTAGCCATTTAAGTGTATTTGAAACTATTTATAGTTATTGTTTCAAGATTGCTTTTGTAGCTATGAAGCCGTTTTGTACATCTGAAATATACACGATATAACTACCACTTTGTAAGCCACGGGTATCTAAAGTTGCTATTACATTAGCACCAGAGGAAACAGGCGTTACAGTTTGTACTTGTAAAACTCTACCAGCCAAATCCATAATCTTAACTGTAGTTGGCGTTGAAGAAGCAGCTCTGAAGCTTACTTGAATCACATCCATTACTGGGTTAGGATATACACTTACGCTTGCAATAGCATACTGTGTATAAGATTGTATCGCTGTGTCTTTACATGTACCCAAACCACTTACTATTAATTTAACAGTGTATGGTGTGGCAGGTGCAGGTGTATAGTTGGTAGTTGGGTTCACCGAAGTTGATGTTTGACCATTACCCAAATCCCATAAGTAACTCATCGTACCTAAAGCAATGGTACTTGAACTGATGAATGTTGTGCTTGAACCGCTACCAGTGTTGGTCAAAATACTGAAGGATGCGTGTGGCTTAGCACCTACGTATAGCTGCTGCGCGCTTGCATTGCTTACACAACCATTCGCATCAGCTACTTTTAAGGTAACATCATGCTCACCAAAGGTTGCGTAAGTTTTTGTTACATCCTTTGTCGTTGCTGTACTACCATCATTTAAATCCCACAAGTAGGTAAATGGTGCTGTACCGCCAGTTGTGGTATTCGTAAATACAAAGCTGTTATCTGTTACGCACTGCTTGTTGTTATTGATAGTAAAGCTAGCAGCTAAGTTACAGGTAGGCGTTGGAGGTGGTACTACCACTGGCGCGTTAACAAAAACCGTTGTATTTACAGTTTTGCTTCCACAACCGTTAGAAAGTGTGTAAGTAATAGTTGTTGTACCTGCTGCAATACCAGTAACAATACCAGTTGATGGATTGATTGTTGCGACATTTGTGTTACTGCTTGTCCATACACCACCAGCTGGCGTTGTATTTAAAGTAGAAATTGCACCAATTAATACTGTAGTATTACCTCCTATAGCATTTGGTTGTATAGGGGATGGATTAACAGTTAATACTAAACTAGCAGCACTATCACAACCACCTGCATTAGTTAGATGCACAGTATATGTTCCAGCACTTGTATAAGAATTACCATTAAAATTATAAACCGTACCTTGACAAATACTAGCCGTTGTAGAAGACGCAGTAGGTGCACAATTTGCAGTAACAGTTACTAACAAACTTGTTGCTGCATTACCACAACTATTAGATAGAGTATAAGTAATTGTAGCAGAGCCAGTAGCTACACCAGTAACCACACCACTTCCATTAACTGTTGCAATATTTGTATTAGAGCTAGACCATGTTCCACCCACAGTAGCACTTGACAATGTGGTGGTTCCACCAACAATTATAGACGGTGTACCGCTTATCGCAGCAGGTTGAGCTGGTGCTGCATTTACGGTAATAGTTTTGGTAACCGTATTAGTACCACAACTATTAGTAGCTGTTAAGCTTACGGAATAAGTTGAGGCGGATGTATAGTTATGTGTTGCATCCGTTGTACTTACTGTTACACTACCATCTCCAAAGTTCCAAGTATAGGTTGGTGTGGTGCCTGAAGATGCATTCGTAAATGTGAATGCATTACCACTTAAGCATTGCGAAGCATTATCAATAGTGAAATTAGCTACAGGTACCGTACATGGTGGTACACTTGGAGCACAAGATGTAATACAAGGGCTGAAATTGTGGTAATGATTTTCACCACCGGATTGCGTGTATGAAAGACCTACTACCTGTCCATTAATATTAGATTGATTAGCTGTCTTAATAATATCTGCATTTGGTGCAAATACTGTACCTTGTATGGTACTGTTGCCAGCAATATTCAATGAAGTTGTATTATAAAAGTTATAAATAATATAACTACCTTCATTATCACCGATACCGGCTTGATTCCAAACGTTCCAAGTAAAGCTACCTGGCGCGTTTACATTAATTACTAATGGATGGGTTGCATCAGGCTTATTGTTAAATGTGATACCATTAGTAACACTATTTAAATCGGTACCAGTTACATTCAATACATTAGAACCTGTATTCAAATTAATTTTCAACTGACCTCCAGTCAATACACTTTGTATTGTAGTACCAGTAACATTGCCATTAGGATTAGTTAAACTCGCGTTTGAAGCACAAGCAGCTAAGCCCGTAGCTGTTGCCTGCATGGTGGCAAATGCTGTATTAAAATCTATTAAACCAGATTGAAATACTGGATTAGTCGTAGGGTTAACACCTAAAGTATTTTGATTCGCATTCAATTGTATGCGTGGGTTTGCATTATAAGCTCCAGGCGTAATTTGAATATTTTGAATATTTGGTATAGTTTGGTTATCCGTATACCAAACCGCAGAACCTGTTGCATCACCTACTTTAGCATAGGTGTTGCTATTCACTTGCAACATGCCATTCACATAATTCACTTTACCTCCAACTAATAAACCGATTGGCACATTTTGCACCTTAAATGGATTAGCAGTATTGGTGAATGCTGCTGAATTAATAGCTACTTGATAGTTACCGTTTACAGTTAAATCACCACCTATTGCCACACCACCTTCAGTTTCATTGGTAGTTAACGTGGCATTGTTTTTAACAAATACGTTAAAGCCTTGCGCAGATGCGGTTGGATTTACACAACCGCTGCTACTTCCTGAACCACTACCACCACTAACTGGCGCTGTAATAGTTACTAAAGTGGTTCTTGTTGCATTACCACAGCTATTGCTCACTGTATATGTAACGGTCGCAGAACCAGCAGATATACCAGTTACCAAACCACTTGCATCAATTGTAGCTACCCCTAAGTTAGAGCTAGACCATACACCGCCAGTAGTTGCGCTCGTTAAAGAAGTAGTAGAGCCTACTTGTACTGAAGTTGTACCACTAATTGCTGCAGGTTGCGCAGGTACATCTGTTACAGTTATAGTTTTTGCAACACTATTAGTACCACAAGCATTTGTAGCAGTTAATGTAACATTATAAGTATTAGCAGCTGCATAAGTATGTACAGCGTTTGTACTAGATACTGTAACGCTGCCATCGCCAAAGTTCCAAGTATAAGTAGGTGTTGTACCCGTAGAAGTATTGGTAAATGTAAACGAATTAGCAGCTAGACACTGCATTGCAGTGTTAATTGTGAAGTTCGCTACAGGTGCTGTACATACAGGCACAACTGGTGGCACAACTGGTGGAACAATTGAACCAATAACACTTACTACATAAGTAGCACTTACAGCACCACAATCGTTATTTAATGTATAGCTAATAGTTGTTGTGCCAGCAGTTAAGCCGTATACAAAACCATAAGCATTTACGGTAGCAACAGCAGGGTTTGAACTTGACCACACGCCACCAATTGATGATGTAGATAGCGTAATAACATCACCAGCCTTTACAGTGTTTACACCGCTAATAGCAGCAGGAGTTGCCGGTAAAGGCTTAACAACGACTGTTTTAGTAATGGTATCACTACCGCAAGTATTTGTAGAAATTAAAGTGACTGTATAAGTACCAGCACTTGCATAAGTATAATTAGCAGAACTAGTAGTTACCGTTGCAGAACCATCACCAAAAGTCCATTTGTAGGTAGAACCATTGATTGTTGCATTGGTAAAGGCGAATGCGTTACCATTTATACATTGCGTTGCATTATTAATATTAAATGCTGCAGTAGGCGCAGTACAATATGAACCAGGGTTAGGAACAACGATGGTTTTTGTAACAGTATCGCTACAACCGAAATTACCAGTAGCAATTAATGTAACAGTATAAGTACCAGGTGCATAGTAAATAGGCCCAGGATTGCTTAAGGTAGAAGTTGTGCCATTACCTAGATCCCATTTGTATGTCATCCAACCTCCACTGATAGTAGAAGTACTGTTGAATGAAACACCAGAACCAGTACCAGAGTTACCATATACTTCAAATGCAGCGATTGGCTTAGCACCTATATAAATTTGTACTGTTGAAGCATGTGCTTCACAACCTCGGCTGTCTTTTACAATAAGTGTAACATCATGTTCACCAGAAGCCGCATAAGTATGTGTTACATCTTTGGTATACGCATAGGTACCATCATTCAAATCCCAGAAGAATGTATAAGGGCCAGTACCACCAGTGAAGTTACCAGTGAATTGGTATTGGTTATTCGTTACACATTGAGAAATTTGATTTACAGTAATAGAAGCAGTCATATTACAATTCGGCGCAACACTGTATTTATAACCTGCGTCAATTGTTGGGTTGTTCACATCTAAAGGATTAGAACTTGATGTGTTGATTGCTACTATAGGAGAAATACCAGTAGCAGAATCAGCATCGCTGTTTAAATCAGTTTGTGGTGTAACAGTTTGTTTAGTAAGCGGTGAACCATAAATTGTAGTTGGGAATTGTACTTTATAATTACCACTATTTAAATTAGGGAAATTATAGTAACCAGGATTACCAGCATTATTGGCCGTTACCGTACTATCAACTTTCGTATAAACACCAGGTGTTGTTTCTTGTAACAAATAAACTTTCACACCATTAATACCATTCGTTGAAGACTCATTTTGTATACCATCGCCATTAGTGTCTGTCCAAACATAATTACCTAAACTACCAATATTGGTTTTATAACCAGCATCAATAGTTGGGTTGTCTTTATCTAAGCCAGAACCAAAAACATCTATTGTAACCACGCCACTGTAACCAGTTTCTTTATCAGCATCGTTATTATAATCAGCTTGAGGTGCTTGGTTTGTAACATCACTTATTGGATAGTTACCAATAGTAGTAGGGAATTGTACAATGTATTTACCAGATAGTAAATTAGGGAAATTGTAATAACCTGGGTTACTAGTACCACCAGTTGCAGCTAACGAATCGGCTGTAGTAGTAGTTGCAAAAAGCACGAAGTTACCAGTACCATCATCTTTTAATAATTTAACAGTAACACCATTAATGCCATTTGTAGCAGGCTCATCTTTAATACCATTGTTATTGCTATCGTACCAAACGTAATTACCTAAGCTACCGACAGGTCTATAACCTGCATCGATAGTTGGGTTATTGACATCTAATGCATCGGCAGACTGTGTATTTATCACCACTGTAGCGCTTCTGCCAGTTGTTAAATCAGCATCGCTGTTACCATCTGTTTTAGCGGTTTGATTAGCAATAGTCAAACTTCCAACAGATGTAACAAGTGGGAATTCTACTTGATAATTTCCACTGCCCAAATTAGGGAAGTTATAATAGCCCGGATTACTACCATTGTTTGCAGTAATAGTGCTATCAACTTTTGTAAATACACCAGCAATTGATTTATATAAGTACACTTTCACGCCGTTGATACCATTAGCAGCAGGTTCATCTTGTAGACCATTGCCGTTAGCATCGTACCAAACGTAGTTACCTAAGCTACCAATATTGGTTTTATAACCAGCATCAATAGTCGGGTTATTTTGATCAAGACCATTTGTCGAAATCGGATTAATAGTAACCACACCACTATAGCCAGTTGCTTTATCGGCATCATTGTTATAATCAGCTTGAGGTAGTTGATTATTAACATCGCTTATAGGGAAAGCACCTATACTTGTAGGGAATTTCACTTTATAGTCACCAGCTAATAAATTAGGGAAATTATAATAACCGGGGTTACTAGTGCCGCCTGTTGCGGCTAGTGAATCGGCTGTTACAGTTGTTGCAAATAAAACATACGCGTTAGAGCTGTTTTTCTTGTACAATTCTACAGTTACACCATTAATACCATTGGTAGCAGGTTCATTATTAATACCGTCGTTGTTATCATCGTACCAAACATAATTACCTAAGCTTCCTACGGGTGTATAATAACCCGCATCAATAGTAGGATTATTTTTTGTAATGCCTGTACTTGTAACATCCATGGTAAATGCAGGACTAAAACCACTTGTTCTATCCGCATCACTGTTAAAATCAGTAGCAGCAGTTGCATCTTGGGTTGTTAAAGAGTCGCTACCATTTAAAATGACAGGGAACTGAACCTTATAATTACCATTTTGTGCAATTTGAAAATTATAGTAACCTGGACGTCCACCCGCAACTGAATCAGCAGTTGTTGTAGTAGCCACCACAACAAAATTACCAGTGCCATCATCTATTAAAAGATTAACGGTTACACCATTAATACCATTAGCAGCAGGTTCGTTTTGTATACCGTCTTTGTTAGTATCACGCCAAACGTAATTACCAATTGTGCCATACGTTAAACCTAAATCAATGGTATGATTTACATAACCAACTGTGCCAGTCGTTACTTCAAACTTAGGTAAATTAGCAGGAATTGCTCCTAAAGCGCTTGTAACAATTGAAGTGCTAAAATTATTATCGTTTAAAGTAGGATTAGACCCTTCACCCACAAACGCAGGTGTGATTGCATAATCCTTACCATTAGCTGTTAAAATTTTGGTAGTAGCATTGTATTGCCCTACACCAGCCACAACGACGTAATCAGTATTTGGCAATATATTGTCTCCTTTTAATGTAGAGAATAGATAATTACCGTTTGCGTCAGTAATTTCAGTAGCTACCAGGGCACCTGTATTTTTATTATACAAATTCATAGCAATACCTGCAATGCCAGTCTCGGTAGGATCTTGTATACCATTATAATTAGCATCATTCCATACATAGTTACCAATTTCCAAATAACTAAGTACGTCCGTTGCTAACTCTATATCACCCATACCATTACCCTTACCAAAAGATGCTACTTCATCAACCGTATTATTTGTGTGGTAATATGCAATAGCACTATTAGTTAAACCAGTAGTATTACCTAAATGTCTAAGACCATTCTGTCTAATGTCACCTTTTTTATAAGACGTAGGATCTACCATTCCCACAAGCACTTCCCCACTACCAGGCTTAATGGCTAAACCACCTGTTACCATTTCTGTATGGAAACCACCAGTAGGATACATGTTGTCTGAATAAAACTCGCCAAAACCTGGGCCTTGGTTATTGTTTGTTTGAGCACCAGTATAAGGTCCAGATTTACCAGCGTTTTCTAAAATATAGGCACCGTTCGAGAAATAGGCTCTTAAAATATCGCCACCAGCATAACTTTCATGGTTGAGCTTCGTAAATGAAGGATCATCATAGTTATTTGTACCAACTTGGTGCGCCGTTCTATCAAAAAAGGCAATTGCCATAGTACCGTCTAAATCGAAAGCAATATCAGATAATACAGGCTGAGGATAGGTGTTATCGTCGTTACCCCAAGTTACACTCATATCATCTGTCCATGGATACCAACCTGTTTTAGTATCATGGCTTTGTGCAGGATAGCCTTTTGGATAAGTAAGCGGAAAATCGAAAACCGTTGTAAAACCAGTTGAGGTATTATTTAAATCAAGCGAATAAATATGCGCAGTTAAGTCAGATTTATTTTGGGAGATTAATGCATCGCAAACCACCCCAACATATAATTTACCATCATAAATTTTGATAGCAAATGGTCTGTAATTACCTCCTGTACAGGAAGGGTCAGGTACTGCATATGATGTTACATTGCTAGAAGTTGGCAATGTACCAGTAATTAAATAATTAGTAATATCAATAGCATAAACTTTTTTATCATATAAATTTACAAAGTATAGCGTATTGCCATCTGCACTCAAAGTCATTCCACCAATACCAACTTTACCTACTAATCCAAATACACCTAAATCTTTATTGGGAGTGGTTTTGCCAGCAAATAATCCGCGTACAGAATTAGACGGTACTAAAGATTGGCCTAAGTCAATACCAATTGTAGTAACATCAAGGAAAGAAGATACAATTGGGCTTGTAGGATTTTTATAATCAACTTTATAAATACCACCTAAACCTAATGGCCCTAAACCAGCATGTCTTTTAAGAAAGGCAGCAGAAAAAAGTACTTTATTTTGTTTATTCCAAGCATGTGCCCAAAGACTACCAGTTTGAGCATTTGTTGCTATTGTTGTCTCTGTATAATCAGTGGTATTATCGTAAGCATGTGCTATAATGGATGGCATTGATGCAGCATCGCCGCCAGCCAATGGATCACCATTAGTATATAAATTAGTAAAAACTGTTGGATTTGCTTGAGTATAGTAATTTGGATCAACAGCACCACAATTAATAGAACAAGATGGTGCAGTAACGAACTGAACGCTACTTGTATTAGTAGTTGTTGAAGAAGGTCCTGAATTTGATAATACATTAACAGGCCAGCCAGTAAACTCTACCCTTACTGGGTAATTTGAAGTAGGAATATTTGTAAAAGAATAAAGACCATTTCCATCAGTTGTTGTGGTATACTTATTAGCTAATTTATCAAATGCAGTTACAACTACACCCGCAATCATTTTAATTTCACCGGCATCACGAATACCATTGGCATTATTGTCGTAGTAAGCAACACCACCTAAACTTGTACCGCTGCAAACCAAAGGTGCACAAGGTTGTGGTGCACTTACATTAACTAATGCAGAAGTCGCTAATGTAGCACTACCATTACTTAATACAGCTTGGATAGTATGCGAAGCACCATCTGAATTGATTTCAAATGCAACTACTTGAGGAGTTACAATAGGTCCAGCGACTTTTTGAGAATTATTGGTTGTAAGACCTGGATCATAGTAAGCCTGAGGACTAAAAGTACGTGTACTAGAACCGTCTAAAGTAACAGTTATTAATTCACCGCTATTAGCACCAGTCCAGCCTACTTGGATGCTAATAGTTGTTTTACTAGCACCATTATAGTAATAACAACCGGAAGCCGACGCCTTTTCAATTGTTACCGATTGTGCATTGGCAGTATAAAATGCCGAAAACACAAAAAAGCATAAAAGAGTAAACACTCTTTGTACGCTTTTCATTAAATCAAACTTAGTTAAAAAATATTTCATGTGAATTAGGATTAAGGGCAATTATTAATGTGTGTATGTAGAATAAGTCCATTACTATCAATCCCAATCACTGCTTGACAAGATTGATTATTAGCACTTAAATAATAAGCAACTAGGTTTGGGGATAGGATAATAGATGGTGTACCAAGTAAGTTGTAAACCTCTGCTTTTGTTGTTAAATTGTCTGTAACAGTGGTGTTTGCACAAGAAATTTTGCTTGACTTTGTTATAATTAGTGGCTGTAAAGCTTTAAATTCCGTCAATCTGTTTTGACCAGAAAGATTTTTGAAAGCATTACTCTGCGCTGTAATCGCAGGGGTAATAACTATAGAGTTACCACTTTGGCTATAGCTCCTCACTGATAGCAAAGCCAAAATAATAAGCGCTAGCAGTTTGATTTGATTCTTCATTTGTTTGATTTATAAAAGGTTTAAAAAGTTATATTAAATTTAAAGAATGTATTTGAGTGTGTCTATTTGAAAGATTTTGCCCTAAGCATGAAATTTTATTCTCTACTACGCAATAGAAATTATAAGCTGGTTTTAGATTAGCATTATATGTAGAAAAAAGTATGTAAGAATATACATAACCTATCGTAGCCCATATGGTAGAACTGATAGGCTCCGCGCTTGTATTGCGCCTTGTAGTTTTGCTTACACCATTAGGCATAGGCAATGTTAAGGATTGCTTCATAATATCTGCTTTTTTGTAGGATTTCAGATTTAGAAAGTGCACAGTCTTAGAGAAAGTACAACATTTGATAAACAAAAATGTGGATAAAAATCTAAAACTCAAAATTTTCTTCAGGAAACTAACGCGTAATATTAATTATTACGACAATAAGAATGTGTATTTAGTGTACTAAATGATTGACTTTCAAATTATTAGCTAATGAGGATTAATTGAAAAAAAGTTTTTGAAAACAAGAATTTTATTCACGGAACCCGTCATTTTGTTTATGAAAAAGACATTTTAATTAGCAAAAACGCTAAAACAAAATATATTCATTACACATACGACTAACAATGAAGTAAGCATACAAACCAAGTGAGGGCTTTTCCAACAATTTATAGAAAGAAGTTTAGCCTATAAAAGGCTAATTCAATATACTATGTTTTCTGCTATAGAAGAAATAAATAACCAAACCAATCAATAACCAGCTTACAAACCATGCCCAGTTTAGCGCCGTCATGCCTGTAAGCAAGTATAAGCAAGTGATTAAACCTAATAAAGGAATGAGTGAATATTTTTTTACAAATGCTAATACTGATAGTACCAATGCCACTACCCAAAAAATGATGGTAGACACATTAAGTGTTAACTTAGTTAATTCAGCTTCGTGCAATGCTTTATTTACAACTTCAGCCTGTTGCGGTACGATACCTTTTGTAATGTTATCCGATTCGGCAGCAGTTAAGCTAAACTGAAATAAATGCGCAAAATAACCATTAACAAATACACCCAAAGCAATTAGAACACCAACAATGATAATAGGAAAAATAAACTGGCTATTAATAAAAGGTATGTGGAATTTACCTGCCTGTTTTTCTCTTTTTGGAATTAACAATACACCGCCACATACCAATACAAATGCAAAGAGGGTGGCAATACTTGTAAAATCTAACACGAAGGTTTTATCGGTAAAAATAATGGGTATACCCACTACCATACCTGTAACAATCGTAGAAAAAGAGGGCGTTTTGAACTTGGGATGTATGGTTTGAAATATTGGTGGCAATAAGCCATCTCTACTCATACTCATCCAAATACGTGGCTGCCCCATTTGAAATACGAGCAAAACACTTGTCATTGCAACTACTGCACAAATTGCAACCAGAAACTGCATCCAACCAATATTTAAATTTTGTGGTTCAAAAATAAAAGCCAATGGATCGCCTACCCCTTCAAAATGTCTATAGTTTACCGCGCCTGTTAATACTAATGTTAATAATATATATATGATTGTACAAATGACTAAAGATAATATCATACCACGTGGTAAATCTCTTTGAGGATTTTTACTTTCCTCTGCCAAAACACTAACTGCATCAAAACCTATATAGGCAAAAAATACACCACTTACTGCCGCCATCACGCCGCTAAAACCATTTGGCATGAACGAGTGGATACCGGCATCGTTTACAGGCGTCCAATTTAGTGTCAGTCCATGTGAAAATACAATATACCCACCCACAAATATTACCAATAATACCACTAGCAGCTTTAACACTACCATAGTATTACTAAAATTGCGGCTTTCTTTTACCCCACGATATACCAAATAAGTAATCAAAATATTAATCACAAAAGCAGGTAGATCAACAATCAATCGCAAGCTGCCAATTTTAGGGGCATTGTTCCATGCAGCTAAAACCTCATTATTTGTGCTGCCAGCTTGTATGGCATGTTTTGCTTCCATATAGCTTGTACTCAAATACTCAGGCACATGCACATGTATTCTATTTAAAAAAGATGTAAAATAATCACTCCAACTATATGATACATATATATTTCCAATACAATATTCCATAATTAAAGCCCAGCCGATAATCCAAGCAAACAATTCGCCAAAACTTGCATAGGCATATGTATAAGCACTACCAGCCACAGGAATTCTACTGGCAAATTCACTATAACAAAATGCTGTAAATGCACAGGCGACAGCAGTAATCAAAAATAAAATCACCACACCTGGCCCACCGCTAAAAACTGCTCCCCCAAGGCTACTAAAACTACCTGCGCCTAAAATAGCTGCAATGCCAAAAAAAGTCAGGTCTCTTACTGTTAACACACGCTTTAAACTAGAGCCATGACCTTCTTCGTTACTAGCTGCATCTGCTAAAATTTTATCAATATTCTTAGTACGAAATAAGGAGTTAGACATGTTTTGGTTGGTTGTATGATTGTGGGCTTGCATTTATTCTCGCAAAACGGTTTCACTTAGCTTGATAGCTAAAATAATGCTTTAACTTTAAATTTGGTAATTAAAAAAATTTGTACGAATTGCTATTAATGTTCTCGCTGAATTAAAAACGCAGCCAATTCTTTTAATGGCGCCTTTCTTGTGCTTGTTACAGCAATGTCTTCTAAATGTTGTAAGGCTGTTTGCAGGTATTTCTCTTTCAACGCATTAGCCCAAATATCAACATTACAAGCTTTAAATATCGCTAACATTTTAGATACTTTATCCGCAGGATTTTCAGTCATCAACTTTTCTATTTCTACTTTTTGTGCAGCGTCAGCTACTTCTAAAGCATGAAGTAACAAGAAGGTTTTTTTATTCTGTCTAATGTCACCGCCCACATCTTTACCAAATTTTTCTGGATCGCCAAAAGCATCTAAATAATCATCCTGTATTTGAAAAGCAATCCCAAGATTGAGCCCGAACTGATAAATATGCTTACAATTTCCTTCACTAGCACCACCTAAAATTGAACCCATTTGAAGACTAGCAGCTAGCAATACGGATGTCTTAAGGGAAATCATATGCAAGTACTCTTCTAATTGAACATCATTCCGCTTTTCAAAATCCATATCTAATTGCTGCCCTTCACACACTTCCCGCGCCGTTTTGTTAAACAAATACATAATGCGTTGCAAATATTGCGTATGTATTTTATTTAAGTAATCATAAGCCCGTATCATCATTACATCACCACATAGCAATGCAACACTATCGCCATACTTTTTATGCACCGTTTCCATGCCTCTGCGCAATGGCGCAGCATCCATAATATCATCGTGCACTAAGGTAAAATTGTGAAACAACTCAATAGCCGTTGCCAATTCATACGCATCAGGCAAAATTTCATCAAACAATTCATTGCCCATCAAACACATCACTGGGCGAATTCTTTTGCCCCCCAATCGCAAAAAATAATTACCTGGCTCGTACAATGTTGCAGGGCTGGTAGGAAAATGCGCTACATCAAATCTTGCCGCAAAATCCTTCACTAATTCATTAAAACTGTGCATGTTACAAACCTAATAGAAAATCCAATTACATGGTATAAATACTAATCGGTTCTTCTATTTTTTTGAAGCGCGGCTGCAACAAAAAGCCAATCGGTATTCCCGCTATTCGCTATTAGTCCTCGCTGCGCTGCGGGCTAGCCGCTCCTATCGGGGCTATTGTCAGCAACTTTTGTAGTAATCTCAACTTTTTTTGATGCTCATACTGTCTTTATGAATACACAAAAATACACATATTAAACTTAAATATTTAAACAAACTAAAAAGCAAAAGTTCTGCAAAATCTGTAACACAAGTAAACTCGCAATTTTTTTGGCACGATTTTCCAATACTATCTCTCAAACAAATTATTGTTATGAAGAAGATTTTTTTATTGGGCATATTATCACTTGCCTTATCACAAATTACCAATGCGCAGAGTATGGGTAGCGATTATCAAACTGCAATTGGTATAAAATTTTACCCCACAGCATTGTCTGTAAAGCATTTTATAGCACCCAACAAAGCCATAGAAGGTTTGGGCTATTTTTATAACGATGGTACTAGAGTAACAGGTTTGTACGAATTACATTATGATATTAATGGAGTAGAAGGTCTAAAATGGTATATTGGTCCGGGAGCGCATATCGCTTTTTGGAACGATGACTGGAAAAAAAATAATCCAACCCGTAACAGTAGTTTGGCTATTGGCGTAGATGGCATTTTGGGTGTAGATTATAAAATTAAAAATGCACCATTAAATATCAGTTTTGATTGGCAACCATCTCTCAATCTCATCGGTTACACCTACTTTGAAGCTGGCTGGGGCGGCTTAGGTGTCAGATATACTTTCTAAGAAAATACAGTTGTTAGAAATAAAAATCCCACCAAAATTTGGTGGGATTTTTTATTAATAGTGTATTAATCTATAATTAAACAGCCGGGCTTTCTTCAGTTTCTTTTGCCTTTAGTTCAAAGTAAATTTTGCCTTTTTCTTTGTCTAAATTGGCTACCAACACATCACCATATTTTACATTAAGGTTTAAAATTTCCTCAGCTAAAGGATCTTCTAAATATTTCTGTATGGCTCTATGTAATGGCCTTGCACCAAACTGAGAATCGTAGCCTTTGTCAGCAATAAAATCTTTCGCCTCTGTGGTAATTTCAAGACTAAAGCCTAAGTTATTCAAGCGTTTGTAAACCCCTTTCATAACAATATCTATTATCTCAAATATATTTTCTTTGGTTAAAGAATTGAAAATGATCACATCATCAATTCTATTTAAAAACTCTGGCGAAAAGGTTTTCTTTAATGCTTTTTCAATAACAGCTTTATTATTCTCTTCTTGATTTTGCATACGATTTGCAGTGGCAAAGCCAACACCATCGCCAAACTCTTTCAACTGTCTAACACCAATATTAGACGTCATGATAATCATGCTATTTTTAAAATCTATTTTTCTACCCAAGCCATCAGTCAACATACCGTCATCTAACACTTGCAATAAGATATTGTAAATATCTGGATGTGCTTTTTCAATCTCGTCAAGCAAAATAACACTATATGGCTTACGGCGAACTTTTTCAGTAAGCTGACCACCTTCTTCATAACCCACATAGCCTGGAGGCGCACCAATTAAGCGGCTTACGGTGAACTTTTCCATGTATTCACTCATGTCAATGCGTATCAAAGCATCTTCACTGTCAAACATGTATTTAGCAAGGCTTCTAGCCAATTCAGTTTTACCAACACCTGTAGGACCTAAGAAAATAAAACTACCGATTGGCTTTTTAGGATCTTTTAAACCTACCCGATTACGCTGTATCGCTTTTGTTACTTTACTAATGGCATCTTCTTGGCCTATTACCATGCCTTTCATATCATCTGCCATTCTGCGTAACTTCTCTGTTTCGGCTTGAACCATACGCTTCACAGGAATACCCGTCATCATGCTTATAACTTCAGCAATATTTTCTTCGTTAATAGGATAACGTTTATTTTTACTATCTTCTTCCCAGGTAGCTTTCGCTGCTTCAAGTTCTTCGCCTAAGCGCTTTTCTTTATCGCGTAAACTTGCAGCTTCTTCAAAGCGCTGGCTTTTAACTACCTTGTTTTTCTCGTTTTTAACTTCTTCTATTTGTTTTTCTAGCTCTACAATTTCTTGAGGTACATTGATATTTTTCAGATGTACTCTCGCACCTACTTCATCCAACACATCTATTGCTTTGTCTGGCAATAAACGGTCGGTCATATAGCGGTCACTCAATTTTACACAAGCTTCAATCGCTTCTTCATCGTACACCACATTGTGAAAATCTTCGTACTTGCTTTTAATATTAGTTAATATTTGAATCGTTTCATCTACACTTGGGGGTTCTACCAATACCTTTTGAAAACGACGGTCTAAAGCACCATCTTTCTCAATAAATTGGCGATACTCATCTAATGTAGAAGCACCAATGCATTGCAACTCACCTCTAGCCAAAGCCGGCTTGAAAATATTACTTGCATCTAGACTACCGCTTGCACCACCAGCGCCTACAATGGTGTGTATTTCATCAATAAATAAAATCACATCACGGTTTTTCTCAAGCTCATTCATAATGGCTTTCATACGTTCTTCAAACTGACCACGGTATTTTGTACCAGCTACTAAAGCCGCCAAATCTAAAGAAATCACTCTTTTATCAAACAATACACGACTTACCTTGCGTTGTACAATACGTAGTGCTAAACCTTCTACAATAGCAGTTTTACCCACACCAGGCTCTCCGATTAATATTGGATTGTTCTTTTTTCTACGAGATAGAATTTGAGATACACGCTCAATTTCATTTTCACGCCCTACAATTGGGTCTAAAGTCCCAGCTTCTGCCATTTTGGTGATGTCTCTACCGAAGTTATCTAACACTGGCGTTTTGCTTTTTGCGTTAGGATTTGGCTTACCAGCGGTTGCACCAGTGCCACCACGTTGTCCACCAAAACCCTTTTTATCATCATCAAATTCATCATCCTGATCATCAGGAAATTCATTGCGAGGATTGTTAGGTGCAGAACTACCTACCATACCCAATTCGTTTCTAAACATATCGTAATCCACATCAAACTGATTTAAAATTTGTGTTGCAATATTCTCTTTGTTCTTTAAAATACTGAGCATTAAATGCTCGGTTTCAACCAATGGGCTTTTTAATGCCTTGGCTTCTAAAACTGTCACACGAATGACTTTCTCAGCTTGCTTGGTTAAAGGCAGGCTGTTGATATTAGCAATGTTTTTACCCGTTTTATCCTTAACTGCCAATTCAATTTCTTTACGCAGTTCGTACAAGTCTACATTCAGTTGTCGCAATACTTTAATGGCAGTATTTTCGCCATCACGTATTAAACCCAACAATAAATGCTCTGTACCTATAAAATCATTTCCCAACCGTAAAGCTTCTTCACGGCTAAATGAAATGATTTCTTTTACTTGTGCTGAAAAATTATTATCCATCTTATAAATTTAAAGTTCGCCTGTACAATTATAACGAATATTTTTGACTAATGTTTCTACTGTTTTATGCACAGTATGTTAATGAAATGATAAGCTATGAAGTTCAAAATTGATACCAAGGAAAAATTTACCGTTGTCACGCCAATTGAGCCGCATTTCGCTGACAATGTGACTGCAGATTTTAATGCCCTTTGTGGCATTTTACTACAAAAAGACATTAAAAACACCATCTTAAACATGGCAAATGTAATAGACATTGACGATGCTAGTTGTGACGCTATAACACAATGGCAGCAACGCTTCTACGAAGCAAATGCCAGCTTTGTTATATGCGAAATGACATCAGAAATAGAGGCTACTTTTGACAAACTTGAACTAACTGACGTTTTAAACATTACACCTACCGAAAGTGAGGCCTGGGATATTGTACAAATGGAAGAAATAGAGCGCGAATTATTAGATGGTGATGATTTTGAGTTTGAGGTTAACGAATAAATTACCCGAATCATAAATAGATACACGCCTTAGGTAATTTACAACAACATATTTTCATATTTGTTTGCCATAGAAATTTATGAGATTGTTTGTAAAAAATTCGAGTAATTCACTTTAATTCGTGAAATCCTATATCTTAAAGAGTGAAATAAAACAATATGCTTGGTGTAACCATTTTAGGTAATAATTCTGCAATTCCTGCTTACGATAGGCATCCTACGGCTCAAGTGGTGACTATGAACGACCAACTAATTTTAATAGATTGTGGAGAAGGTACGCAGATGCAAATGGCCAAATACAGAATAAAACGTAGTAAAATCAACTTTATTCTTATCTCACACTTGCATGGTGATCATTATTTTGGATTAATGGGTATTCTTACAAGTATGGGTTTACTAGGTAGAGAAACTGATTTGCATTTATTTGCGCCACCTCTGTTAGAACCTATTATTCATGCGCAGCTAAATGCGGCCAACACGGTACTTCCCTACCCTTTGCACTTTCATGCTTTAGAAGATGACGGTCTCATTTGGAATGATAATAAGTTTACCATCGAATGCTTCAGCACCAAACATAGAGTCGCTTGCAAGGGTTTTGTTATTCGTGAAAAAAAGCAACCAAGAAAAATAGACAAAGCAACTATTCACAAATACGAAATTCCCACTGCCTTTTACGATAAACTAAAGATGGGTGAAGATTATGAAACCAAAACAGGTGATATTATTAAAAACGAATGGGTAACTATCGCTAATAAACCTGCATGTAGCTATGCGTTTTGCGCCGATACTATTTACGATGAAACATTGGTGCCAATTGTAAAAAATGTATCACTGCTGTATCACGAATCTACTTATTTAAAAGACATGAATGACAGAGCAGCTTTGCGCTTTCATGCCACATCTGAACAAGCTGCAACAATTGCCTTAAAAGCAGATGTAGACAAGCTTATATTGGGACATTTTAGTAGTAAGTACGAAATGCTTGACCAATTTTTGGAAGAAGCGAAAGCTATTTTCAATAACACCAATTTAGCCATTGAAGGCGTTACATTTTTACTGAATCCATAATTTTCATCGACTCATCAACCACGCATAAAATCCCGGAAATACAAGCTTCCAATAAGATTCGCTGTGTTGCCCAAGCGGACTAATTTGTGTGGTAACTTCATAGCGCGGCTTTGTTTTTAAAATTGCTTCCATTTTAGTCACATTAGCAACCATCGTTGCATCTTCTTTTGCACCAGCATAGATAAAAAATCTAGGCATAGCTATGGTTGTGAAATTGGTTGCTTCTGTATAAATATTAGGTGCAATCCAAAATGATGGCGAAAAAATACCTGCAGCCCCAAACACTTGTGGATACTGCATGATAGCATAAGCACTTATTAAACCACCCATACTACTACCAGCAATAAATGTAAAATCAGTGCCTTTTTTGGTACGATATTTTGTATCTATATAAGGCTTTAAGGTTTGCACTAAAAAATCAACATATTGCTTGCCTTCCCCTTTATTTTCAGGAGTCGTAAATGCCCCCTTTAAGCTATAATCATAAGGCGAATATTCGCTCATTCGTTTTTCACCGCCATTATCTATACCTACTACAATGCACTCTTTACTAAGCTTTTGCTGTAAACTATCTAAACATTCGTCAATACCCCATTCACCTGCATAGGCTGTTTGTTCATTGAATAAATTTTGACCATCCTGCATGTATAAAACAGGATAAGTTTTAGTAGAAGACGCATAGCTTTTAGGCAAATAAACCCAAATTCTTCTGCTGCGATTAAGCTGCGGCATTTTAAAAGCCGTATCTATTACTTTTACTTGTGGGCTAGCTGTGTAGCGTTTTGGCCTATCCGGATAATCATCTTTCCAACCCGCTATCGTGATGTCTTGAGACACATCTGCATTTACATCTATAATTCTATCGGCAATATCTCTACCATCGTTGGTACATTCTACTTTATCAAAACTGCCTCTCGTAAATTTAAAAGCATAATTACCAGCGGCTACATCTTTAATAACAATACTTTTTCTACCACCAGCAAAAGGTTTTAGTTTATACTTTTCATCTTTAGGATTCCAATTGTTAAAAGTACCAGCTACATAAATATCATCATTTTGCTTAGTGGCTACAGTAGTTACTACTAACCTCACTGAAAATTGTGCATTTGCAAACCAAGTAATTAATGACAATACTATGGAGAAAATAATCTTTTTCATTGGATAAAAATACAGTTAGTGACAATAAAAAAGCCATTTCTTTACAAGAAATGGCATCGATTATGTTAAAATAAAATATTAATCCAAAATTTCAACTGTTGAAGGATATTTACTCTTATTAAAAGTAAAAATGGCATCGCTTAGGCTTGCATTGGTATTTAAATTCGTTAAACTAATTTCTGTTTTATTATTGCCTTTATCAAGAATGTTTACTTTGGTAAACATATTTTTTGCTTTATCAATAAATAACAACACTTTAGAATAGTTTTTACGTTTGTCAGTTGGTGTTAACTCAATTTGGTAGGTTGAACCTGCCGAAGACACGAGTTTATAAGTAAAATCTTTATCGTAAAAATTAGAAAACAATTTTTGCGGACTTAATAAAGATTCTGCTTCATCTGCACCAGTTACTGTAATGGTGTTGTTGCCATCAAAATTGTACACTTTAGTACCGTCGCAAATAATTTCAGTTTTACCTTGTTTTAACAAGTATTTCTTGTTTTTATAGCTGATGGTACCTGATTTACTGCCATTGCTAACACCCTTACTACTCAATGATTTGATGGTGATACTTGAGGTGATAGCTTTAAAATTTTTGATATTAACGCTCACGCCATCTAATACTTTTTTTGCTGCGGGGTCGTTTTGGGCTTGTATTGAATTGAGGGATACAATAAGCACTAAAAATAAGGCTATAATTCTTTTCATTTGTCTATTTTGAAAATCAAAGATAGATGTTACACCATTTGATAGATAAAAATCTACTTAAATGGTTTAATATTTTACAGATATAACCAGTTTCTTTTATCCCATCGAGTCTAAATATTCTTGCAATTCTATCTCGCTTTTAAACAACACTTCTCTTGCCTTGCTACCCGCATTAGCGCCTACAATACCTGCAGCTTCTAATTGGTCCATCAATCTGCCAGCCCTATTGTACCCAAGTTTCATTCTACGTTGTATTAAAGAGGTAGAACCTACTTGGTTTTGTACAATCAATTTTGCAGCATCATTAAATAAAGGGTCTCTATCGGCTGCATCAAAACCTTTACCACCGCCTTCTTCCTTCTCATCATTGTATTCAGGTAATAAAAAAGCATCAGGATAGCCCCTTTGGTCGCCAATAAACTCAACAATTTTATCTACCTCAGGTGTATCTACAAACGCACACTGCAAACGTGTAATATCGCCATTATAACTTATAAGCATATCGCCCTTGCCTATTAATTGCTCGGCGCCACCAGCATCTAAAATGGTTCTACTATCAATTTTACTAGAAACTTTAAAGGCAATACGCGCAGGAAAATTCGCCTTAATGGTACCTGTAATAATATTTACCGAAGGCCTTTGTGTTGCAATAATTAAATGAATACCAATTGCCCTTGCCAACTGCGCCAAACGTGCAATTGGCATCTCTACTTCTTTACCAGCAGTCATAATTAAATCGGCAAACTCATCAACAACCAATACGATAAACGGCAAATATTGGTGGCCTTTTTGTGGGTTTAACTTGCGATTTAAAAATTTCTCATTGTATTCTCTAATATTTCTACAGCCAGCTTCTTTAAGCAAGTCGTAGCGATTATCCATCTCGATACACAATGCATTTAAAGTATTCACTACTTTCTTTGTATCGGTAATAATGCTTTCTTCTTCACCAGGTAGTTTTGCTAAGAAATGCTTCTCTATCACTTTGTAAATACTCAACTCCACTTTCTTAGGATCTACCAGTACAAACTTTAACTGCGATGGATGTTTTTTGTACAGCAACGATACCAATATGGCATTTAAACCCACTGATTTACCCTGACCAGTGGCACCTGCCATTAACAAGTGGGGCATAGTGGCTAGGTCTACAATAAAATTTTCGTTATCTATTTTTTTACCAATAGCAATTGGTAAAGAAAATGCACTATTGGTAAATTTTTCAGAAGCCAATAAGGTCTTCATACTCACCACCGTTTTACGCACATTCGGCACTTCTATACCAATGGTACCTTTGCCCGGTATTGGTGCAATGATACGAATACCTAAGGCTGCTAAGCTTAAAGCTATATCGTCTTCAAGGTTTTTAATACGACTAATACGCACACCTGGTGCAGGTACAATTTCGTACAAGGTTACTGTAGGACCTACTGTAGCTGCAATACGCTGAATGGCTATATCGTAGTTTTTAAGTGTGGCAATAATTTGGTTTTTATTCGTTTCTAGCTCGTTAGGGTCGTGAACAATTTTCTCACTACCATGTGTTTCTAGCAACTCTATCGATGGGTATTTGTAATCCTTCAATTCTAGTGTTGGATCAAATAAGGTATCAATACCAAAATGGTCAACGGTCGACGGTCGACGGTCGACGACTTCTTCATCGTCCTCATCATCAACCATATCTTGCATCTCAAGTTCAATATCTATCTCATCATCAAACTCAATCTTCAAAGGCTTTCTAGCTTCTATAATTGGTTCTTTTGCTTCAATCGCTTCATTGTCATCGTCTACTTCAAAAGGCATCTCGTCTACCGACGGTTTAGGCATTATTACCGTAACACTTTCATGAGCAGCAGATGCTATTTCTAGTGGTAAATCCACCATCGTATCTATCGCTTTTTCTCTCTTCTTTTTGGGTTCTTCGGCAATAAATAATTTGCCTTTTTCTTCTTCTACATGTGATGCTTCAATCTCTTTTTCAGTTACGCCAAACGCAGTTAATGGGTCATGCGTTGGAGCTTCTTCTTTTGGTGTAACTAATATTTTACCAGTAGCGCCCTCTTTTAATTTATTTTGACTAGTGGGCAATATTTGTTCATCTGGCTCGTCAAATAAATCTTCCTCTAAGTAATTATTATCATTCGATTCAATCACATCATTTTTATCATTCAAATCATTAGTATCAGCGATTATTTTTCGTTCTGGCCATTTAAACGCTGGATTAAACCGCCAAATTACATAGCTAAATACGGTCACTACCAGTAATGCGCCTGTGCCTACATTGCCTATCCATTTTACAAACCAATTGCTCAACATTTCACCTACAGCACCGCCCCAGCTAAAGTCGCTAGCACTCGCTACAAAAGCCAAAGCCATGCTTATTACTACTAGGCCTACCATTACATAACGCAGGTTGCGCACAAGGCTAAAAATCTTTTTGCCAAACAATAAATTGATGCCCAATACAAAAAAGAAGGTGCAAAACAAATACGATGCAATACCAAAGCCTTTATAAATAAACAAATGCCCCACAAAAGCGCCTAAAACGCCCAACAAATTATGCACCCGCACATCGTTGGTGGCAAAAATTTTAATGCCAAATTGGTACACTTTGTCCTGATCTTCTTGCCATGTAAACAGGTAAGACGTAAATGCGATAAACAAAAAAATAGTGAGCAACAGGCTTATGGCACCTGCAATTTTGGTGGTACGTTCGTCCTTCACCACTTCAACCACGGTTACATCTACCTCTTTATCCTCAGTTAATACCTCAGGGCTAGGCGGTGGTGGAACTTTCTTTTTTAAGCTATTTGCCATGAAAACAAATATACGTTTTGCTACAGCGCGTAATTATTTTTGAGCCAGCATGTGGATTTCTTATCGACTCCTGTTGCGTTGTTCACCCGATAGCAATCAGGTTATACGTGGATAACTCTGAGGAACAGTTGGGTTTTGATGTGTCGGTTTGTACACATAATGCAGTTACTATTATGGCACTAATTAGTTCTATCACCTATACTATTAGTTTGATAACCTAAAATTTTAGATATATCACTTAAATTATTAGGTTGATAGCCTATACAATTCAATCAATCACCTATTATATTAGTCAATTGAACTAATAAATTAGCTTAATCAACTAATTTATTAAACCAATCAACGACAATTTTAGATAATTAGCCTAAAAGAATTGGTATATAACCGAAAACTAGCGATGTTTTGGGAGTAAATACGCGTTTATGTATACCTAATGCTTAATAGCGATTGAGATTACCTTTCAAATCCCCTTACCGAACCACTTCATTTACCCAACCATTTTTGTACGCATACAGTTTACCATGAATCATCATTTGCTTGCCTTTGCGCAATGGCGAAATGTCTACAATATCTTCATCCATAAAATGTAAGCTACCATTGGTTTTAAGGGCTATTTCAATGTATTCTGGCCTTATGCCAATTCTATTGCCGCAGGCAATTACTTTTACTGGTTTTTTAATGGTAGCAGCCAGTGAAATATCTCTAACAGGTGCCCAACTATCGGCTAATAGCACCACATCTTCACAATCGTTACACAAGTCAATGCCCTTAATAATCGCTTCACAATCATTTTCTTGGATGTCATTATTTTGGCATTTATCCATAGTGCTAATAATTAGATTTGACAATTGAATGGCATCTTTATATACTTCACCATAAACCCCACCTGTTCTACCTATTTTTTTGTAGTCGTTATCTCTGCCGTCGCCATCGTTAAAACATACCACATATTGCACATTGCTCTTTTCAGCCTCACTATTAATCCATGCAAAAATCTGCGCTACATAAGGACTCATGCTATTGGTAACATCGGCAATTACTAGCATTTTAGCAAACTTGTTCCGCTTTAAAGTTTTCAATACCGATGAATCGCCCAAAGAACGCAATGCTGGCGGCACTAGCTTGGTAATTGCTTGTAGTGGCGGTGCTAATAAAAAAAATACCGAATCCTTATCTCGTAAAAACTTGGTCCTTATATCGGGTATTAGCTGATTGCTTTTTGCCTCTTTATAAGTAAATGACACAATGGTATCTTTTGGTGCAGCCATTTTTTGTAATACAGGTTTATTAACATCACTTTTACGCAATGGCCGGTTATAAATAACAATACGTTGCTGATTTAAACCACCATTATGTATGGCACTCCAATTATTTACTTTATCCTCAACTGGTGGCACTTCTGCTGGAATTTTTATTAGCGTAGGCGTTACAGATTTAATCAAATCAATTTCTTTCTTTTTTGATATCGCTGTTTCTGGGCCTCGATAATTAATAACAAAACCATGCAACATATTGGCTGCCGAAGCTTTGTCTTTACCATCTAATTGCCTTATAATTTGCCAAAGCGTGGTAGGTTGTTGTGTAGCAGCAGGCACTAAATCAGCCAAAGCCTGTAAACGCCTTTTGTTTAAAGCAATTAAATTTTGGTTAGCAGGATAATCTGTAAACAACAAATCAACTGACAAAATTTGGGCATTATGTAGTTTGTAAATACCGGTAGTATCTACAAAACTGCTGCTTGCATAATTCATTTGCAACACCAAGGTTTCATTACCCACTTTGGCTAATTGATAAACGGGTATACGAATAATATTATTCGCCAAAACTGAGTCAATTAAATGACCCGTTTGTGCATTTGCCACAAACGCAACTACAGCGAACAATCCACTTAAAATATATTTCATCTGTGTGTTTTGGGTTCTTGGTTTTGTTTTCTGTGTTCTTGGTTACTATTTTGTATTAGCCACCTATCTATGGTCTATCGACTATCGTCTATGGTCTACTTTCTGCCTTACTTCTCCTTGACTCCTTGCCTTATGAGCAACCTTTCTCTCATTTTCTCAACCATTTTATAAGTAGCTGGGCAATATGTTAGGTTTTGCTTGTGCACATGCATATAAGTGGTGATTTTCTTTTTTGTTAGATGCGGAAAACCGGCACAATCATCAGGCCTTACTTCATAAATGCTGCACATATTGTTTTGCTTATTCAAAAACTGGCAGGGCATGGATGTATTAATCCAATCTGGATCATTGCCATGTTGGTATAACCATTTTTCTTTAAATGCTTTGGGTTTAATGTTAAAATGCGCTGCAATACGTTTAATGTCTTTAGGCCTAAATGTGGGCGTCATGGTCTTACAGCAATTGGCACAGCTTAAGCAATCTGTTTCTTGCCACACTTCTTTATCAATCTCTGCTATCATAGCATCAAGCATTGCTGGCGGGTTCTTTTCTATTTTGGTTAAAAATCGTTTGAATGTAGTTTTATGCTTCGCAACTTTTAACTTGAATGAACGTAGGCTAACTTGCATGCTAAATAACGGTTAGAAATGTTTGTGGTGAGTAAATATAACTTTAGCAACAACCGCTTCCAAAAATGGCCCTATTATCAACAAGAATTTAACCTTTATGTGGGACGCTTATAAAAAAGGATTCAAAGCTTATTTACAACTAGAAAAATCGCTGAGTGATAATTCGGTAGAAGCATACTTACGTGATGTAGAAAAATTAACTAGCTATTTAGAAGTGAGCAATACCATCAAAAGCCCTGCTGATTTGGCATTGAAAGATTTGCAAGGCTTTATAAAATGGATTGCAGAACTTGGTATGACATCTACCTCTCAAGCAAGAATTATTTCTGGCATTAAGGCTTTTTACAAGTATTGCATAATAGAGCAAATATGCATCACCGACCCCTCTACCCTTTTAGATGCACCTAAAACCAAACGCTTACTACCAGATACTTTAAGCTTTGAAGAAATAGAAAGTATGATTGCAGCAATTGACCTAAGCAAGCCTGAAGGCGGTCGCAATAAAGCGATTGTAGAAACCATGTACAGTTGTGGTTTACGGGTAAGCGAAGTAGTAAATTTAAAAATAAGCTGCTTGTATTTAGAGGTTGGTTTTATCCGTGTTATTGGTAAAGGTGATAAAGAAAGACTAGTACCAATAGGCAGAGATGCTATTAAATATATTCAAATTTATAGGGACGAAATACGCAAGCATCAGCCCATCCAAAAAGGCTATGAAGATGTGTTGTTTGTAAATAATAGAGGCAAATTATTAAGCCGAGTAATGATTTTTTACATCATTAAAGATTTGGCAGCAAAGGCAAATATTAAGAAAACCATTTCGCCACACACTTTGCGCCATTCATTTGCCACACACTTAGTAGAAGGTGGTGCAGACTTACGTGCGGTGCAAGAAATGCTTGGCCACGAAAGCATTACTACCACTGAAATTTACACCCATTTAGATAGAGATTATTTAAGAAGCACCTTACAGCAGTTTCACCCTGCGTTTAAGTAGAAGCCCTTGGCAGATTGCGCTGATTAACGCTGAAATTAGCTAAAAAGAAGTTGGGCAAAGCCCCCTAAAAACTTTACCCAATTGAAACTTCTATGTTTGGTTATCATTGCACAACTATTTTATCTATCCATTGTTTATTGGTTAATGTATTTACTAAGCGTAAATAATTAATACCTTGACTAACTCCTGATGGCAGATTCAATTTAATACTTTGCTTAGATGCTTGTGTATTAAGCGTTCTTGCACGTAATAACCTTGACTGATTATCTAAAATTTGAATATCGTAAATACCTGCTTCTTTTATAACAATATTGATGACGCCATTTGCGCTTACAGGGTTTGGATATACAGTAAAAGCCTTGCCATCAATAACCTTAGATACACATTGAGCTAATGTGTCTATTAAAGGCTTCTTCTCAATTTGAGATTTTCTTTTCTTAGGCGGTCTCACCAAAATAACTTCACCCATAATTGAAAATTCATTCATTGCAAGTTTTATAAGTTTTATTTCTTCATTTGCTGCCACCTCAAACTCTTTAGTAGTATAGCCTATACATGAAACACTTACTGTTACCTTATCGGTATTTACTTTGAAAGAAAACTTACCATCAGCGTCTGTAGCAACACCTGTTCTAGTATTCTTAATGATTACAGAAGCGCCAAGAATCGGCTTATCGTGTTCGTCAACTACCCTACCAACTACCTTCTTTTCATTAGGCTTTATCGCTACTTTACCTACAATTATGTCTTTAAAATCATTTGTCACAATCGTTGTATCACCAATTAGTTTGTTCGTATTCCTTTGACTCTGGCCATTCGATTGCTTTAACATCACAAGCAACGATGTAATGAATGCTAACCAATATCGCCAAGTTTTGTTAGGTTGTAATTGTGTTTCTATTATTGGTCTATCTAGTTGGTCGCTTGTAAAATGCCCACATGTGTTGCTACTATTTTTCTTCAAATAGTTCAGTACTTCATTATCAGTCATTACACTAAAATCAACTACCACTTTTGCGCAGCTACCACAAAAGCGCCCTTTGGCTTCAGGTGTCATTGCGTTCCAATTTTCATGGCAAGGCGTAGGTATATGAATCTGTAAATCGTTAGTCATAAGTAGCTTTTTAATTGTTTGTTATAGAAGATGCAGTTTGCAGGACGATTACATAAATATTTTCAAAAAAAAATTCCTGTACTTTCATCGCACCATCCACAGCATGACCAACAGCCAATTACTAAATACTTATACCGATGAGCAATTGGTGCTGCATTACAAGCAACACCAACAGCAGCAAGCTTTGGCGGTATTGTATATGCGTTATGCTGATTTGGTGTATGGCGTATGTGTGAAATATTTAAAAGACCAAGATGTTGCAAAAGATGCCGTAATGAATATTTACGAGGCATTAATCAATAAACTCTTACAACACAACCCTGAGAATTTTAAAAGTTGGTTATATGTATTGGCAAAAAATTGGTGCTTAATGCAGTTGCGCCGAGAAAAAGGCAAAGGTTTTTCAGAATTACCAGACAGTTTTATGCAAATAGAAGATTATTCGCATCTTGAAAATATATTGGCAAAAGAAAAGTATTTAAACAGCCTCGAAAATTGTATCGAACAGCTAAATGTTGAGCAACAACAAACCATCAAACTGTTTTTTTTAGAAGAAAAATGTTACAACGAGATTACAGAAATGACTGGACTAGATTGGAATAAAGTGAGAAGTTTGATACAAAATGGCAAAAGAAATTTGAAAATTTGCATGGATAAGCATGAGCAAGAGCAATAGCAATAAAATACCACCTTACAATTTCGCGCACATTAGCAGTTATGTTAATGGCAAGATGAGTCGTGAGGAGATGTATGCGTTTGAAAAAGCCATGCAAGCCGACCCATTTTTAGAAGATGCTGTTGAAGGTTTTAGAGAAGCTAATATTAAAAAAGCTGAAGCCGATGTAACAGCCATTAAAGCGGCGCTTTTACCAGAGAAAGAATCGGCTAAAATTTTTCCATTTCACACTCTCTATAAAAATTGGTTCAGTGCAGCCGCAGTAATTATTGTTATTGGTACCATTGGTGCTGTAACTTTTGCTATTTTAAAACCCAATAACACTAACCAACAAGTAGCCATTGTAACGCCTGCCACTGAGAAACCAAAAGCTTTAGTAGACACAATACATAGTATTAGTAATAGCCCTACTGCTGCTAATGGCAAGCCGACACCTAGCTTTACTTTAACCACAAGGCAGCCAGTAATTGTGGCAGATAAAGTAGTATCGGCATCATTAACACAGCAAGAAACTATTAGTAGTTTGCAAGATGATCAAGTAAGAAAATTGGATAGCACTCACTTTTACAACAATACTTCCATAGCCAAACTTTCAGATAAAGAAATAAATGGCTTACCACCCAACAATATTGATACAACATTAAAAGGTAAGATGTCTGATTCGAAAAAAGAAACCGTACATACTGATTTAAGTAAACAAATGGTAGCTGTAAACGGTTATCTTGATACACATCAAATCATAAATGCCCTAACAAAAGACACCACTCAAACAGCCAAAAACACACTCAATGATGTGGTAATAATTGGTTATGGCTCAGCAAAAAGAAAGGAGGTAGCTGGTAGGGTTGGAAAAATTACAATTGACCCACTTGATTCGCTAATGCCTGTAGGTGGCTGGCAGTATTATAGCAAATATATGAACCAAAAGATTGGGTTTATTGGGGATACAATCAGCAATAATAGTTTGGTTATAACAGACCGAAACGGCAATACATTAGATGATATTGAGATTGAATTTTCGGTAGACAAAAATGGTAGTGCTTATAATGTAAAAGTAATTAACGATATAGATAGCACCCAAGCCAAAACAATTGCCAATGCTGTGGTTGAAGGTCCCAAATGGATGAGTCGAAAAAAGAAAAATAAAGCCAAAATTCCTCTAAAATTCCCATAATATAACATTGGTTAACGCTTAAAACTTTAGCTTCGCCGCTGTTGCAAAGTCACTAATTAGCCAATCAAAAATAATAAGATGTGGTTATTAACGCGACAATTTGTTAAACAAACTAAATAAACTAGAATTCCATGAAACGATTATTAATGCTTGCTGCTACGTTTGCAGCTGTTACAAGTTTTGGTCAGGTAAATATGCCTCAGCCTAGCCCTACACAAACTATTAAACAAAACTTTGGCCTTGGCACTGTAGAGGTTAATTACTCTCGCCCAGGTGTAAAAGGTCGAAAGATTTTTGGCGATGTAGTACCTTTTGATAAAGTATGGCGTACTGGTGCCAACGGTGCAACCATTATCAATTTTAGCGATGATGTAATTATTGGTGGTACTACCGTAAAAGCTGGCAAATACGGCCTGTTGTCTATTCCTGGTAAAAAAGATTTTACCATCATCATCACCAAAGACCTTACGGTAAACCAACCTGCTTTATACAAGCAAGAAAATGATGTAGTGCGTGTTACAGCGCCTGTCAGCAAATTGTCTGACCCAGTGGAAACACTTAGCATGCAATTTACCAATGTAAAAAATGAAAGCTGTGAGCTACAAATTACTTGGGACAAACTAGCTGTAAGCCTACCAATTGCTGTAGATATTAAAGACCGCATTAAAGCAGATGTAGAAAAAAACTTAGCTAGCGATAAGCCTAATTATCAAACTGCAGCTACTTTCTATTTTGAGTGGGTAAAAGACAATAACAAAGCGCTTAGCTTAGTTACCAAAGGTGTAGAACAACAAAAAGATGCTTTTTGGTTGTACCTTTTGAAAGCGAGAATAGAAAAAGAACTTGGCGATAAAGTAAGTGCAAAAGCAAGTGCAGAAAAATGTATTGAATATGCTACTGCTGCTAAAAATAGCGACTATGTACGCATGGCTCAAGAAGATATTATAAAGAAATTATAATCTGATTTCGTATATAAACAAAATCCCTTGACTATTTAAATAGTCAGGGGATTTTTTATGTTATCAGCTTTAGTAATGCTTATCATTGTCAGTGGGTTCGTAAACCTTTGGGTTCATATCGCTTTGCAACATTAACTTGAGCAATTGCTTTAACATAAAAATGCCCCAGTATTTCTAGCGGGGCATTTTCAATTTTAATATAACATTAAATTATCTAGCATCAGCCATATCAGGTATTGCTTCTACTTTGTAAGCACCAGCATCTAGTTTATCTTTCGTTTCACTGAAGGCTTTTAACGTAATTTCTATATCCTCGTCATTATGTGCCGCTGATGGAATTAAACGATAAATAATGTGGCCCTTAGGAATTACTGGATAGACAACAATAGAAGTAAATACTTTGTAATTTTCACGTAAATCCATACACATTGCAGTAGCTTCTTCTACACCACCTTTCATGTAAACTGGCGTAACAGGAGTATTGGTGTTACCAATATCAAAACCACGCTCTTTTAAGCCAGCTTGTAATTTCAATGCATTACTCCACAATTTCTCTTTCAGTTCTGGCATGGTTCGCAACATTTCTAAACGCTTTAAATTACCAATAACAATTGGCATTGGTAAGCTTTTAGCAAATATCTGAGAACGGATATTGTAACGGATATAATCTATAATAATTCTTGGACCAGCTAAAAAAGCGCCGATAGAAGCCATTGATTTTGCAAACGTTGAGAAGTACAAATCAATACCATCTTGACAATCTTGTTCTTCACCAGCACCAGCACCAGTTTTACCCAATGTACCAAAACCATGTGCATCATCCACTAATAATCTAAAATCAAATTTACCTTTAAGCTCAATGATTTCTTTCAATTTACCTTGATCGCCAGCCATACCAAACACGCCTTCAGTAATAACTAAGATACCACCAGTTTTCTGTTTGTCTATGAGTGCAGTTGCACGTTCCAATTGTTTTTCTAAATCCTCTACATCGTTATGCTTGTACACATAACGGTGGCCAGGATGTAAACGCAAACCATCAATAATACATGCATGACTTTCAGCATCGTACACAATTACATCATGACGGCCACAAACGGCGTCAATCGTACTCATGATACCTTGGTAACCAAAATTCAATAAAATCGCATCTTCTTTACTTTCAAACGCAGCTAGTTCAGCCTCAAGTCTTTCATGGTAACTGGTATTACCACTCATCATTCTAGCACCCATAGGGCTAGCCAAGCCAAATTGCGCAGCAGCTTCAGCATCCACTTTTCTTATTTCTGGGTGATTAGCTAAACCCAAATAGTTATTCAAACTCCATACGATCATTTCTTGACCACGAAATGTCATTCTACTGCTTATTTCGCCTTCCAATTTTGGAAATGCAAAATAACCATGTGCTCTTTCACGGTGCTGACCTATAGGCCCGTAATTCTTAACCAACTTCTCAAAAATGTCTGCCATATGTCTAATTTCAGATTTGTGATGTCTAATTTTTGAACCACAATGAATCATCAACATTACGATTCACAACGTTGTGGCACTCTTAGTTGTTTCCTTTTGTAGTTTAAGCGCTTCAAAGTGTGCAAATTTAAGGTTATCAGTTATTTATTCCAATCTAATTATCAACCCTTGTTAGTTCATCATTTTATAACCCGTTTACTTACAGCCAACTGCTACATTTGTAACACAACTTTATATGTATGAAATACACTCACTTTACAGTATTTGCGGCATTACTGGTCAATACCACATTTGCCCAAACTATTAAATCTCAAAATCAGAAATCAGAAATTTCTAAGCCAAAATTGGTAGTTGGTATTGTGGTAGACCAAATGCGTTGGGACTTTTTGTACCGCTACACCAATCGCTATACACCCAACGGGTTTAAGCGACTTTTAGGTGAAGGTTTTACTTGTGACAATGCATTTATCCCTTACACACCTACTGTTACGGCAGCTGGTCATACCAGCATTTACACAGGTTCTGTACCAGCAATAGATGGCATTGTAGGCAACAATTGGTTTGATCAAAACGAGCAACGGGGCGTGTATTGCAGCGAAGATAAAACTGTTAAAACCGTTGGCGGCCCTGATGGACTCAATGGAAAAATGAGCCCCCGCAACATGCTTGTTACAACTATTGGCGATGAAATTAGATTAGCTAGTAATTTCCGAAACAAAGTAATAGGAGTAGCATTAAAAGATAGAGGTTCAATTCTGCCAGCAGGCCATAGCGCTACTGCAGCTTATTGGTATGATGTAAATAGTGGCAACTGGATTACAAGTACCTACTATATGAATGAGCTACCCAAATGGGCTGCTGATTTTAATGCTAAAAAAATTGTAGACAAATACTACGAAGGCAACTGGAATACATTGTATCCAATTAATACCTATACGCAAAGTACTGCTGACGAAAAAGACTATGAAAACAAGCCATTTGGCAACGACCAAAAAGGTTTTCCATATAGTTTAAAACAATTTGCAACCAAAAATTACAGCAATATAGCAACTACTCCTTTTGGCAATAGCATGACATTTGATATGGCAAAAGCTGCCTTAGACAATGAGCAACTTGGCAAGGGAACCGAAACTGATATGCTATGTGTAAGCCTATCATCTACGGATTATGTAGGCCATAGCTTTGGACCTAACTCTGTAGAAACTGAAGATACTTACTTACGTTTAGACAAAGATTTGGGTGATTTTCTAAGCTATCTAGATGCGAAAGTGGGTAAAGGTAATTATACCGTGTTTCTTTCGGCGGATCACGGTGTGGCACATGTACCAGGTTTTATGAAAGAAAACAAATTGCCGGGCGGAACTTTTAATGAAACAGACGCGCAAAAGCAACTCAATAGCCTTTTAAAAGAGAAATTCGGCTCAGATAAATTAGTAGTAGGTATGTTTAACTACCAAGTACATTTAAACCATCCAGCAATTGATTCTGTGAAATTAGATGAAGAAGCTATCAGCAAGGTGGTTATTAAATATTTACAAAGTCAAGAAGCTGTATCACAAGTATTTGAAATTAAAGAACTAGTAGAAACACCAATACCAGCAAAACAAAAGAATATGTTTATTAATGGCTATTTCCCTAGCCGTTGTGGTGATATTCAAATCATTTTAAAATCAGGTTATATTGATGGTGGTAAAACTGGTACAACCCATGGATTATGGGCACCTTACGATAGCCATATACCAATGGTATTTTTTGGTTGGGGCGTAAAACATGGCCATACCAATAAAGAAACCTATATGACAGATATTGCAGCTACGATAACTGCATTGCTACATGTACAAATGCCTAGTGGTTGTGTAGGCTCAGTGGTAGAAGAGGCATTTAAATAAGCTTTTAAAAAATCATCAAAAAGGTCAACAAGTCATGTTACTTGTTGACCTTTTTTTAGTTAAGCAAATCTCACTAATTTTCTAAATAATAATCATTTATTGAAAATGGAAGATCTTTCTGGAATTTCCTGTAATAAAATAATAAATGTTTGCTAACTTCTCAGGGTTTGCTTAATCAAAGCAAAACAGTTGCTAGCTTCTCGAAATTTCCTATATCAAAGTAACATTCATTGCTGATCCTCGGATTTTCCTTGATGAAAGTTAATAATCGTTACTGGCTTCCAAGAATATCCTTGAATGAAATAAAAAATGTTGCTGGGTTCTCAGATTTTCCTCAAACAAAGCAACAATTTTGGCTAGAATTATTGGGTTATTGAGCCAGCTTAACTCTTATAGGTATTACTTATTTTTAAAACAAAAATCCCCGCTCAAATATTTGAGCGGGGATTTTTCTAAGTATGAATCAGAAGTATTAGAAAATATATCTAACACCAAATTGTGCTTGCCATACATCAGATAAAGAAGTACCTTTTCTTAAAGTAGAGTAATTAAGGGTAGATACACCATTTACTGTTTGTGGACTAAATTTAAATGATGGTAAGCCGTTGGCGTCAACTGCATTAAATGTAACTGGAGAAGAGTTATTAACTACATCGCCAACACCGTATTTATGGTTGATTAAATTACCAACGTTGAAAATATCACCAGTTAACTGTATAGTATTTCTGTTGCCACCAATATTTCTAAATAATTCCAATTTAACAGATAAGTCAAAACGAGCGACACTTGGCAATAATGCACCATTTCTTTCAGCATATTTACCTCTGTTTTTACTTAAGTATTTGTCTTGGTTAATATATGCATCAAAAGCGTCATTTTGCTGTTGCGGAGTAAGCGTACCATTTTGAACAAAGTTCATCTCGCTTTGATTTTTTGGAATGTACATCAAATCATTACCGCTGATATTATCACCATTCATGTCACCATTATAGGTATAAGAAAATCTACCTTGGTTTTGAATCTGACCAAATAATGTGAATTGTAAAGCGGCTGTTTTAGCCAATTCAAAACGATAGCTAATATTGGTAATCCATCTGTTACGGATATCGTTGTCGCTATATGATAAATCTGGTCGGTTATTACCATTTACAGATTTATTACCAGACCAACTAGAGAATGCAATTGAACCTGGAGAGATATAATCTTTAGCACTACTATAGTTATAAGCTATTAACCAACCTAAGCCTTTAGCTTTAACTGGTTTTTCAATTTTGAATGTGCTATTGAAAGAACCACCATATGCACCGCTCTTCATCACTGTTGCATCTGTAATGGTTGGGTTACTTGCATTAATACGTGTAGCAGTACTACCAGCAAAACGTGGACGATTATCTGGACCAGTAAAGTTACTTGTAGATGGTTTTAAGTTAGCATTGTAGTAAAAGATATTAGATAAACTTTGCGTAAATAATCCTTCAACACTACCAACGATATCTTTGTATATTTTGAAATCAACGGCTAAATTACTTCTAAATACTTGTGGGAATCTGAAATCTTGTTGCGTTGTTGCAATATTATAAGAAGCCGCAGGTACACCCGGGTTTGGTACAAAGTTTGGATAAGTAGCAGGTGCAGTAGGTCTAAATGGATAAGCCGTTGTATTGTTTGAGCTTACAGAACCATTTAACACACCATTGTTACCAATTTGGTTACTAATAAATACAAATGAAGGACGACCAGTGAATAAACCAGCACCACCACGAACTTGTACTGTTCTATCACCTTTAACATCATAATTAAAACCAATTCTTGGGCTAATCATTAACTTTGCAGTAGGTAGTTTAGAAGTGCTTAATTTAGTTGGATTACCATTTTCATCAACAAAATTTAAACCATCAACTTGTGTATTTACATAACCAGAGCCAACGAAATAAGGCACTTCGAAGCGTACACCATAAGTTAAGTTTAATTTTTTGTCAATAGTTACTTCATCTTGCACGTAAGCAGAAATTTGTCTTGCTTGAGTAGTAGCATACCAAACAGCACCACCTGGTAAATTAGAATAGGCAGCTTGATAGTTTTTCAACACTACAGGACTTGTCGTTAAATTTGGATTGGCTAAATAAGCATTTGCAGCAGTATAAAAATCAGACAAGCTAGCAAACGTATATGTACCATTTATCTGAGGTGTGAAACCATTCAAAAATTTGAAACTTTCGTATGCAACACCTGCAGTTAGTGTGTGACCACCTAAATAAGCAGTTAAGTTATCGCTAAATTGCCAGGTATCTGTGTACAACTTATTATTAGGCGTGAAAGGATCATTACCAAAGGTAGTGTATGTAGTTCCATTTGCATTTGCTTGACCACCATCTTGGATATCAACAGTAGGGAAATTTCCACCTTTAACAGCTCTGAAATCTCTATTCGCAGTATAACCAAACGTCAATTCATTGCTAATTCTATTGCTAAAACGGCTATTTAACTGTCCAATTACGCCATAAATATTGTTATTAATTTCATACGCTGTATTAGAAAAGCTCATGGCATTTAGACTGTTTCTAGAACCACTAAATGTACCACTATTACTAACTACTACATCTCTTTTACTTTCTAAGAAATTACCTCTAATACTCAACTTATGCTTATCACTTAAGTTAAAGTCAAATCTTGCAACAGCTTTATCACTTTTAGTTAAAAAGTTGTAACCTTGATAATCACCTGGGTTATATCCAAAATTAGTAGTTAAGAAGCTTTTTAATGAGTCTAATGCACTAGCTCTTACTCTTGTAACGTTTGCACCTGTATTGCTACCTGTTGATGCCACGTTTAAAGTACCTGGGTCTGTTCTTCTTTCAGCTTCATAGTTTAAAAAGAAGAAAGCTTTGTTTTTAATGATTGGACCACCGACGCTTACACCATATTGCTTAACGTCAAAATTAGTTACAGTTACATCTTGCGTACCATCAGTACCAGCTTTAGTACCTACTAAGCCTTGATTTCTATTATTATAAAACCCTGTACCATGGAAGGTGTTAGTACCACTTTTAGTTACCGCATTAATACTAGCACCAGTAAAACCTGCATCTTTTAAGTTATATGGTGATAAGTTAATTTGTAACTCTTCAATTGCGTCTAAAGAGATAGGTGTAGAGTTGGTTTGACCACCATTTAACGCGCTTAAACCAAATGAATTATTGAAGATAGATCCATCTAAAGTAAAGTTAATAGCACGGTTATCTTGACCTGCAAATGAAGTACCATTTGATTGAGGCGTTAAACGTGTAATATCTGTAATACTTCTACTTAATGTAGGTAATGCGGCTATTAAACGCTTGTTGATGTTAGTACCAGTACCTTTTACTTCCTTAGAAATTAATGCCCCTTTACGAGAAGTACCAGCTACAGTAACTTCTTTTAATTGTGTTGTATTATCACGTAAAGCGACATCTACTGAGCTTGGCACACCTAATTGAACATAAATATCAGTAATGGTTTCTACTTGAAATCCAACATAAGTAATTGTCAATTTATAAGGACCACCTACACGTAAACCTGGTAAATTGAATTTACCTGAAGTACCAGACACTGTTTTGTACTTAGAACCCGATGGCTCGTGGATAGCTTCTACAGTGGCACCAGTAAGCACGACTCCTTTGGGGTCTTTTACAGTACCAGTTATAGTACCACTAGTAACCTGCGCACTTACTGTCATGTTTACAGCTAATAGCAGTACCATGAACGATAGAAAACGGGTAATTTGTTTTTTCATCATAATTAATGTTTGTTTTTCGATTTGCAAATGTGATGTTAAGATTTAGAGTTTCAACACCATTAATGTTATGTAATTATTACCAAGTATTTATTTTGTTGTCTGTATCACCAGGATTTTCTGTTTTAAAAACTTTTATACAGCTTTTTACCGATATGCAATGTTAAATTTTCAATAAAGTGCAAAGAAAGGTGATTATTGTTAAAAAAGACAACAAGATATTAACAAAACGTTGCTCCAGTCATATTAAGAAATCATTACTCAAATCCTTTTTTACCCCATTTTTCGATTACAGAAATGATTTAACACCCTTTGGCTTTACAATTGCTAACAGCCATTAGCTTTGCAAATATTTATAGCGCAATTATGTTACATACAATAGAAGAAGGAATAGCAGCCATTAAGCAAGGTCAAATGGTAATTGTAGTGGATGATGAAGACCGTGAAAATGAAGGCGACTTTATAATTGCTGCAAAATATGCCACACCCGAAGCTATCAATTTTATGAGTAAGGAAGGGAGGGGGTTAATTTGTGCGGCGTTAACAGCTAAACGCTGCCAAGAATTAGAATTAACGCCAATGGTGGCTACCAATACCGCTGTTCATGAAACCGCATTTACAGTATCTGTCGATCTGATTGCACCCGACACAACCACAGGTATTTCGGCGCAAGACCGCTCAAAAACTGTTCTTGCGCTTATCAATCCCGAAACTAAACCATCCGATTTAGGTAGACCAGGTCATATTTTTCCTTTAAAAGCAATGACAGGTGGAGTTTTGCGTAGAGCGGGCCACACAGAAGCTACCGTAGACTTAGCAAGATTGGCAGGATTGGAACCTGCAGGTGTTTTGGTGGAAGTTATGAATGAAGATGGCACTATGGCTCGTTTGCCCCAACTGCTTGAAATAGCCAAGAAATTTGACCTCAAAATTATTTCTATCAAAGATTTGATTGAGTATCGACTTAACAGGGATAGCTTGGTAGAAGAAATAGTGCGTGTAGATATGCCTACCAAAAATGGGCATTTTAAACTTATTGCTTTTAAAGAAAAAACAACTGGTGCAGAGCACTTGGCAATGATAAAAGGCGAATGGGATAAAGATGAAGCAGTGCTAACTCGTGTACATAGCAGTTGCTTTACTGGTGATATTCTAGGAAGCTTTCGCTGCGATTGTGGCGAACAGTTAGCCAAAGCCATGCAAATGGTAGAAGCAGAAGGCAAAGGCGTAATATTATATATGAACCAAGAAGGAAGAGGCATTGGCTTGATAAATAAACTAAAAGCCTATAAATTACAAGAAGAAGGCATGGATACCGTTGAGGCCAACTTACATCTCGGCTTTGGTATGGATGAACGCGATTATGGTGTCGGGGCACAAATGTTGCGCCATTTAGGTGCCACAAAACTTAAATTAATGAGCAACAATCCTCGCAAACGTGCTGCGCTCAAAGGTTATGGCTTAGAAATAGTAGACATTGTACCCATCGAAATTAAACCTAATCAATTTAACGAAAAATATCTAACAACAAAGAGAGACAAAATGGGTCACAACATATTAAAATACTAAGAACTTTATTTCATAAAAAATCCCGATTCTAATTAGAATCGGGATTTTTATTAAACCAATATTTTTAATCCAATTTCAATACCGCTAAAAAAGCTTCTTGCGGCACTTCTACATTGCCAATTTGACGCATACGTTTTTTTCCCTCTTTCTGCTTTTCTAATAATTTACGCTTACGGCTAATATCACCACCATAACATTTTGCAGTCACGTCTTTACGCATCGCACTGATATTTTCACGGGCAATTACTTTTGCACCAATAGCCGCTTGTATAGCAATTTGGAATTGTTGTTTGGTCAATAATTCTTTTAGTTTTTCACATAATTTTCTACCAAAATCCTGACTTCTACTACGGTGAATTAATGCACTTAACGCATCCACTTTTTCGCCATTTAATAAAATATCCATTTTCACAATATCGGCCTCACGCATACCAATTGGTGTATAGTCAAATGAGGCGTAACCACGGGTTTGGCTTTTTAGTTTATCGTAAAAATCAAATACTATTTCGGTTAATGGCATTTCAAACGTTAACTCTACACGGGTTGGTGTTAAATAAGTTTGGTTGAGTAAAATACCACGTTTACCCAAACACAAAGTCATAATATTACCAATATAATCTGGCGAAGAGATAATTTGCGCACGAATAAAAGGCTCTTCAATATGATCAATTTTAGTTGGTTCAGGCATTTCCGCAGGATTGTTTACGATTACTTTATCACCTTTTGAGGTATAAGCAATAAATCCTACGTTTGGTACAGTGGTAATGACTGTTTGGTTGAACTCGCGTTCTAAACGTTCTTGAATAATTTCCATGTGCAGTAAGCCTAAGAAGCCGCAGCGGAAACCAAAACCTAAAGCTTGAGACGTTTCTAACTCAAACGTTAAAGAAGCATCATTCAACTGCAACTTATCCATGCACTCACGCAACTCCTCAAAAGCGTCGGTTTCTACAGGAAAAATACCCGCAAAAACCATCGGTTTTACCTCTTCAAAACCATGAATCATTTCGCCAGGATTATTGGCCAAAGTAATGGTATCACCAACTTTTACTTCTTTGGCATTTTTAATTCCCGTAATAATATACCCCACATCGCCCGCTTTCACTTCTTCTTTAGGTGTCATATTTAACTTTAACACCCCTACTTCATCGGCATTATAATTTTGTCCAGTCGCTACAAATTGTATTTTATCGTTTTTACGTAAAATACCATTCATAATTCTATAATAAATAATAATACCTCTAAAACTATTATAAACACTATCAAAAATTAGTGCTTGAAGCGGCGCATCATAGTCGCCTTTAGGTGCAGGGATTCTTTCCACAATTGCTTCTAAAATGCCCTCAATACCAATACCACTTTTACCACTAGCTAATAAAATATCTTCCACTTTACAGCCAATAAGGTCAATAATTTGGTCTTGCACCTCGGGTATCATGGCGCCATCCATATCTATTTTATTGATAACAGGAATAATTTCCAAATCATTATCAATAGCTAAATATAAATTACTAATGGTTTGCGCTTGAATACCTTGGCTTGCATCAACCAACAATAAAGCACCTTCACAAGCGGCTAAAGCACGGCTTACCTCATAACTAAAATCTACGTGACCAGGAGTATCAATTAAATTGAAATTATAAGTTTCACCCTTCGAAGTATAAGCAATTTGTATCGCATGACTTTTAATGGTAATCCCTTTCTCACGCTCTAAATCCATATCATCCAACACCTGATTCATCATGTCACGTTCGCCAATAGTTTTGGTATGCTCTAGTAAACGATCGGCCAAAGTACTTTTACCATGATCGATGTGCGCAATAATGCAAAAGTTTCTAATATTCTTCATAACTGTGGCAAAGATAACGGTAGAAGTCAGAACTAGTGCCTAACCAAAGCGTAAAAACAATTGAAAGATTTTAAACAAAGTAACTTGAGATTACTATATTCACGTTACCAAAACTAAATACCCTTTCGAAATGGACGAAATAGTAGATTTTCTAGCTTCTAACATCCTACTAATTGCGCTGTTAGGTGTTCTGATATTAGTACTAAAAATGCTAGTTGTGTATTTTTTAATTAGCACTAAAAAGCCTAAAGTGGCATTTACCAGAAAATCGGTAAAATCTATTTTCAACAAACACTACACTGCAGACGATATTAAAAAAAGTAGTAAACCATTTCGGGTATTTCTGAAAAAAGCTAATAATGCATTTAAATTCATCACTTATGCATGGCTGATTGTATTAGGCATAAGTATTTTCTTTCGTATTGCAGCTTATAGAAATAACAGCGATACCCCAATTGAAAACGATCGCCCTACACCAACAACCCCAACTAACAACGAATAATAACTATTGCTTTTGTATGAGTGATAGTAACCAAAGCCAATCACTTTTTCTAAAATCATACAAGTCACTTACGATGCAATTAGTCATTTTCTTAAATTGATAGATTGCATACACAAAATTTGCGAAGTAGGCTATCGTACTTACTATTGCTGCCGCATAAATACCATAGGTAGGTATTAAAAAAAAGTCACCTAACAATATAACAGCCAATGCAAGCATTGCACCATTAAAATTGTATTTCGACCGTTGTTTGCCAGAAAAAAAAGATAATAAAATTACAAGCATTGATAAACATAAGATACCTGGCATTAATAATAAAACAGGTGCGTAAATATTATTAAATGTGCTACCAAATATGAAAGGTAATAACCACTTGCCTATTAGTAGTAATAATAAAAACGCAAATGCGAAAAATTGTATCATTAATCTAAATATTATTAAAATATCTCTGCTTATTTGATCGGTATTTACCATACTTGCGGTTTGTGGAAATACAGCAGCAGCAAGTACTTGCGGTATTACGAGCAACAACTGACCAAGCTTTGATGCTTGAATATAATTACCCAAACTGGCCGGACTACAATAGCGCTCTACAAACCAATAATCTATACGGTACACTAAAAACAGCACGATATTGCCACCAAAAGCAATTGAAGCATATTGCAGCAATTGCTTTATTTGCGGTATGCTAAGCAATGACACACCAAGATAGTTGCCATTTTTAAAAAAGTATAATACCATAATAATGATACCTTGACTACAAACAAGATAACAGTAACTGCTAAAAACAACGCTCAATGTTGGGTTTTTAGGAGTAAGAAAAAGTATAAAAAAAATATAAAGCGTGTTAGTTGCAAATAGTATAATATTGGGTAATGCGACATTATTATCTACATAAAACATAGGCACATAAAAAAGCACCAATAAAGCACCAAATATAAAATTGACCCCAAAAAATACCAATGCACCTAAAGCAATTTGCGGTGTCACAAAAAAAAACTTAAAAAACAAGTATAAAAAAGGAATCAACAAGCAGGTACTTACAAAAGCCCAAAGCAATGCAAATATGGCCAATGCTTTTTTAGGCATTACCGACGAAGCAGAAAAATAAGTAATACCGCTATCGATATTAAACCCCCCTAAAACTATAATAAAACTAAAAATATTAATAATAAAGTACAACCAACCACTCACTTCGGCTTGTAACAACCTACTAAGCACAAGATTTAAAGCAAAAACAGTAAAAAAATACAAGCCTCGCCAGATAAGACTTTGACGTAAAAACTGCTTAAACTGCATGTAGAAAATAAAATTAGTAGCGGCTAAAATACGATATTGCACACACCAAGACTATAGCAAAATTATTATGGCACTACTAACACATTTTAACCGCCGAGCAAAAGCAGAAACAGAAACGGGTTTAGGCACTAACGTCAACTATAATGGCGGCAGATTTTTTAATAAAGATGGCTCAGCCAATATTGAAATGCGCGGCATGAACTTTTTTAGCCGCTTTAATGTTTACCACACTTTATTATCGCTACCAAATTGGAAATTTCTATTCATCATCATGCTTGCTTTTATTGGCATTAACCTAGTGTTTGCAGGTGTGTATTTAATGATAGGTCTAGAACATTTAGCTGGCTTAACAGCCACAACCAATAGCGAAAAATTTGGCGAAGCTTTTTTCTTTAGCGCACAAACCTTTACCACCGTTGGTTATGGCCGTATCAATCCTATTGGCTTTGCTACAAGCTTCACGGCTTCGCTTGAAGCCTTGGTAGGTTTAATGAGTTTTGCCTTAATTACGGGTTTATTATATGGTCGTTTTGCGCGACCGAGAGCCTATATTAAATACAGTAAAAATGCTTTATTTACCCCATTTAGAGGTGGCACAGCTTTTATGTTCCGCATTGTGCCCTATACCAAAAACTTTTTGGTAAACGTAGAAGCCAAAGTAACCATGAGCATGCAAATATTAGATGATGACGGTATGATGAAAAATAAGTTTTTCAATTTACCGCTCGATATTGCCAAAGCCAATAGCTTAATCAGCAACTGGACCATCGTACACATCATTAATGAAGAAAGCCCTTTTTACAACCTATCAAAAGAGGATATTGATAATGCCAATGCAGAAATTTTAATTTTAATTCAAGGCTTTGATGAAAGCTTTGCCAACACGGTTATTTCGCGTGGTAGTTATGTGGCTAGTGAGTTTGTATATGGCGCTAAATTTTTACCTATGTACCATCCAAACGAAACCAATACACATACCATTCTAGAACTAGACAAACTAGATGCTTACGAAGAAATGAAATTACCTACCACCTAGTCCGTTTTAATTACTACTTCAATCAGTTTAATACAAACGTCAAATTGGTTCTTGCTTTCAAAATTCTAGCGAGCGTTTCAAAATAAAAAACAAGGCTGTCGAAAGTCTAGCGAGCATTTCGAAATAAAAAAACAAGGCTGTCGAAAGTCTGGCGAGCAATTCAAAATGAAAAACAAGGCTGTCGAAGAACTAGCGAGCATTTCAAAATGAAAAACAAGGCTGTCGAAAGTCTAGCGAGCAATTCAAAATAAAATAATGAAAAATAAAAACACGCTTACAAAGAGAGAAAGCGTGTTATGACCATTTATTTTTTAGCGCCCCTACTTTTAGGCTTGCCGTACTTTTTCATCATCTTATCTTTATGGCTCACTTTGATATTTACCTTTTTGTTTTTGGCTTTTTTTTCATGAAAGGCTGGTCCCTTCTCTTCTTTCTTAGGCAGTTTTACCAAATGCGTTTTCATTTTCACTTTTGGCTTTTCATCTTCTGTCAATACATCCGAGATCACCAAATCTGTTGGTAAAGGCAACACAGGCACTGTATAGTTCATCAACGCTTCTATCCTAGCCTGCTGTGCTTGTTCACGCTCTGTAATAAAACTGATAGAAATCCCTTTTTTATCGGCTCTACCCGTTCTACCAATACGGTGAATATAGTTTTCTGGCACTTCAGGCATATCAAAGTTTATCACGTGTGTTACTTCAGAAATATCCAAGCCACGTGCAATAATATCAGTAGCAATTATAAAGCGGTAAGTACCATTTGTAAACTGATTCACAGTATTAAAACGGTGGTTCTGCTCTTTGTTTGAGTGAATCACACCTACCTTCTCAGGAAATTCAGCTTTTAGTTCATCATACAAATCATCGGCTAGGCTTTTAGTAGCTACAAACACCAACACTTTGCTCATCTCTTCATGTTGCGTCAGCAATTGAATCAGCAGATTAACTTTTGTATAAAAGTTAGGTACATGGTAAGCCGTCTGAATGATATTTTCTAGCGGTGTACCTGTAGACGCTGCTTCTATGAGTTCAGGTGTGTCGAAATAGGTATTCATCAGCAACTCTACATCGCCTGTAATGGTAGCAGAAAACATTAGGTTTTGGCGCTTTGGCGGCAGCAAATCTAATATGGCTTTTAACTGCGCTCTAAACCCAAGATTCAGCATTTCATCCACTTCATCTATCACTAAACGTTTAATGGCTTTGGTTTTAAAAGCCCCGTCATACATCAAATCTATCAATCTACCAGGCGTAGCCACCAGCACATCCATACCTTCGGCTACTTCCAGTTTTTGCGTATTAATATTCACCCCACCATACACACCCACAACTGCCACATTCATGTATGTTGTTAATTTTTTCACCGCCTCTACCACCTGAACCACCAATTCTCTCGTAGGCACAATTATCAAAATTTGCGGTGCCGTGTCTTTACTAAATTTCCACAAGCGCAAGCAGGGCAACAAATAAGCAAAGGTTTTACCAGTACCCGTTTGCGCAATACCACACACATCTCTACCACTCATAATCACCGAAAAAGCCCTAGCCTGAATAGTCGTTGGTTTTGTATACCCAAGATCATCCAAAGCATTTAACAACGGTGCGTTTAAATTTAAATCACTAAAAGTCATAAAAGAGAACCATTAAATTGGCGGTGAAGGTAGCTTTAAAACAGCGATAAAAATTCCCCGTCATTGCGACGAAGGAAGCAATCTAATCTTGTATCTCACAGACTGCTTCATGCCTCGCAGTGACGAGAACCTTTTGTTTACCAGCTTTTGTAGTACTATGAAGCTTTTCTTGCGTCGCACACTTGTACGTCCTGTTCTCAGTGAGGCTTTTATTGCAGCGTAGATTTTTTCACGCAAAGCAACAAAGAAGGCAAAGGTTTATTGTCATTCTGAGGAATAAATATCAGCCAAGGTATTCTAACGTTTTGTCCTTTCCTTGCCTGTATCAAAAAATTTATCTAAATATTTATCCTCACTTAATTTACTATCTCTCATTAAAGAATAAACTTCGGACTTATCCATTATATTATTTTCAAAAAGATGAAATACACTCACAAAATCTAAATACTTACATCCAGCTTTTTGAGCATAAATCTTCGCTTCTTTTTCTGCTTCTTCAATTGCATTATCAATAGAGAGTGCTTGTAAGACAATAATCCTATCCTCATACAAATGATATCCCTTTTTCCCAGAAGAAACTAAAACTTCATAAACGGTTCTAGCACTATACCATTGTTTTTCCATGCTTAATATAATTCTTTGTAATAAATTTATTAGAAAATAATGACGAATTTTATAAAACTCTATGGGTCATCAATACCTATAACAATCGCACCAAACCTCATCACATAGTAACTTTTGCAATGTCACATCTTTTAATACATCGGTATAATGCATGGGCTTACCATTTACCCAAATGGTTTGGTACACCAAGCGTATACCGTGGCTATAATCTACCCACCAATTAATATGGCCTGTGTACAAGGGCTGAATGGGTTTGCCATCTAGTTTATGCCAGCCATAGATGGCTACTCTATTCTGTTTTGCATCTCGGCTTATTTTACCAGACAGCACCACATCTTTTTTAATGCCTGCAATTAAACCTTGCCTGCCTTTTCGCTGCCCTTCTATTATTAAATGGTGCTGCCACATGGTAATGCTGCTATCTCTAAACGCATACATGGGTACGGGTTCTAGCTTTACTTTGGCTTGGGTGTAAATGTCATCTACCATTTTGCGTGTGGGTAAAAAACAGTGCAAACTATCAGCAATTATTTGCGCAGCCATTGGCGTTAGCGGTATTCTTGCCCAATCATCATTAGTGCCAATGCTTACATAATCTGGCGATACAAAGTAGTACGCTGTAATGGTTTTTCCAGCAGTATCTATAATGCTAGTATTAATTCTTACAAAGCGCTTTAAAAAATCTGGTATATCACCAGCAAGTATTGCAGCAATGGCTACAGAATCTCTTGGCTGCCAAGCACTGCTTACAACTGTTTTATAAAAAGCTGTGCCAGTAATTTGATGGTTAGCGTCTGCCTTTTGCACTTGCAACTGAAAATATTTACTTGGTGTGCAAGCAATAAAATTTACAACCAGTAAAATATAACAGCAGTATTTAAGCATAATTGTTGCTCGCAGAATAAGCTGAAACCGCAGAAATTTCAGCGCATTCCGCGTGTTCAGCGAGATAAATAATTAAACATAATTGTAAGCCAACGGCTTACAAACTATCCTAGCACCACACCTGCCAATGGCGGCAAATGCAGTGTAAGTTTATAGCATTTGGTGTCTTCATCTACCAATTCGGCTTGTATGGCAGGGTTAAATACATCGCCAGTACCCCAGTAAGCTTTATCGTTACTATTAAAAATTTCTTGCCATTCGCTTTTTACATACACATAAATCTCCCAATTCATACGCACGACAGGCGTCATATTTAGTACCACTACCACATCCTTTTCAGGTAGTTCGCCTTTGCGCTTGTACACCATCACACATTCATCTCTATGGTTGAGGTCTATCCACTCAAAGCCATCATTGCCAAATTGTTTCTCGTACAAAGCCGGCTGACTGCGGTACAATTCATTCAGCTTTTGCACACAATATTTCATACCACCATGACTTACATGTTTCAGCAAATCCCATTGTAATTCTGTTTTGTAATTCCACTCACTACTTTGCCCAAATTCATCACCCATAAACAACAACTTTGCCCCAGGATGTGTAAACATGTAAGTATACAGCAAACGCAGGTTGGCAAATTTCTGCCACTCATCACCAGGCATTTTATAAATCATGGGGCTTTTGCCGTGTACCACTTCGTCGTGACTAAGCGGTAGCATAAAGTTTTCATCACTAAAATAAGCCATGCTAAACGTAAACTTATTCTGCGAGCCTTTGCGCAGCAGTGGGTCTATTTTAAAATAGTCCAGAGTATCGTGCATCCAGCCCATCATCCATTTCATCCCAAAGCCTAAACCTCCTTCAAAAGTAGGTTTACTAATGCCCGGCCAATCTGATGCTTCTTCTGCAATGGTTTGTGTATCAGGAAAATCTCGGTACAAAGTTTCGTTCAAGTCTTTAATAAATGCAATGGCTTCAATATTACCATTACCGCCAAATTCATTTGGTTCCCATTGGCCTTCTTCACGGCTATAATCAAGGCGCAACATAGAACTTACCGCATCTACGCGCAAGCCATCAATGTGAAATTGATCGTACCAAAAACGGGCACTGCTGATTAAAAAGCTTTTTACTTCGCCACGTTTATAGTTAAAAATATAACTGTTCCAATCTGGGTGAAAACCTTTACGCATATCTGCATATTCGTAGGTATGCGTACCATCAAATAAATATAAGCCATGCGCATCGTAAGGAAAATGCGAAGGCACCCAATCGAGTATTACACCAATACCTGCTTGATGCAGGCAATCAACCAAATAAGCAAAATCTTGGGGATTACCAAAGCGACTAGTAGGCGCAAAAAAACCTGTACCCTGATAGCCCCAACTACCATCAAATGGATGCTCCATCACAGGCATAAACTCTACATGTGTAAAGCCCATTTCTTTTAAATAGGGCACTAGTAAAGCTGCTATTTCACCATATGTATTATAGCTTTCTTCATCGTTTTTATTTGGGCGCATCCAGCTAGCCAAATGCATTTCGTACACGGAGTAAGGTGCGTTTAAAGCATTGTGTTTTTTGCGTTCTTGCATCCATTTAGCATCTTGCCAGTTGTATTCTGTAGCCCAAGTAATAGATGCAGTGAAGGGTCTTTTCTCAGAAAAATGTGCAAATGGATCTGCCTTATCTATTCTTGCATTGTTGTAGCCATGTATGTGGTATTTATATGCCTCGCCTTTTAAAATATTGGGTATAAATCCTTCCCAAATACCAGAACTATCCAGCCTCACTTTTAAGGGATGCGCTGTTTTATCCCATTTATTAAAATAGCCTGTAACACTGATGAATGTTGCATTTGGCGCCCACACAGCAAAATAAGTACCTTCTCTTCCCAACACCGTAATTTGCTTATTACCAAACAATTGGTATAAACGATAGTGCGTACCATTTTGAAAATTACGTACATCTTCATCTGTAAATAATGAATAGTTCCAAACAGGCTGTTGGGTATCTACAAAATGTAGGTCTTCATATTTTTTTTCTGATGACATTCCAACTTTTTTTATGTTTTCTTCTCTTGGGTTTGTGGAATTAATATCTTTTTGCATCAATGTATCTTTCGGCATAGCAACCATTAAAAATAATTAACATTTCATTACAACTAATTTCTTAGTTTATGTAATGCAATTTATACATTTTACATGCAATAAGCCACAATACTTTTCGCAACTGCATAAAAACAACAAATGAAAAAACTAACACTTCTTTTTTGCATTTCGGTGCTACTGTCAATTGTCTCGTGGGCTCAACAAGCTAGCATTAATGGCCACCTGATAGACACTACCAACAAACAAAGTTTACAGCATGCCGTAGTATCAATGATTAAGCAAAAAGACAGTGTATTACTAAAATATACCAGAGCAGACGCCAATGGTAATTTTGAACTAAAAAATATACCTGCCGGTAACTATATCCTACAAATAACCTATCCTCAATATGCAGATTATGTAGATAATTTTACGCTAGAAAATAACAGCAACAAATCACTTGGCACTATTGCATTAATTCAAAAAGCCAAATTGCTTGAAGAAGTGATTGTAAAACAAAAAATCTCCTCTATTAGAATAAAAGGCGATACCACAGAATACAAAGCCGATAGCTTTAAAGTAGGCGCTAATGCTAATGTGCAAGACTTGCTAAAACGTATGCCAGGTATTCAAGTAAATAGTAAAGGCGAGATAACCACTCAAGGACAAAAAGTAGAAAAGATATTAGTAGATGGTGAAGAATTTTTTATCGACGATCCTGCTGTTGTAACACAAACCCTTCGTGCAGACGCTGTAAATACAGTACAAGTGTTTGACAAGAAGAGTGACCAAGCAACCTTTAGTGGCATAGACGATGGTGTAAAAACCAAAACCATCAACCTGCAGTTAAAAGATGATAAAAAGAAAGGCTATTTTGGTAAAGCAGAAGGCGGTACTGACTTTGATTACTATAAATCAGGCAAAATTTTGGCCAATGCCTTTAAAGGCAAACGTAAAATAGCAGGCTATATTACCTACGATAATACCAAGTTTCAGAGTCTTAACTGGCAAGAAAGAGACAATTATGGTGGCAACTTAAACAATAATACAGAATTTGGTGACGATGGTAGTATTTATTTTTACAACAATAGTGATGAATTCAGTAATAGCCAAGGCTTACCCAATGCTGTAACGGCAGGCTTACAATACAGTAAAAAATGGAATCAAGACAAGCAAAATATTAATGGCAACTACCAATACAATAATTTACGTGTAACGGGTATTAACAAAACCATCACCCAAAATATTTTAGGAGGTGATTCTAGTTTTAATAATACCCAAGAACAAAACTTTACGAGTTTTAAAACGCGTAATCGTATTAAAACTGTATACGATTGGACTATTGACAGTATGAGTTCTTTAAAGGTAACAATTGGTGCAGGTATTGTAACGGGTGATAATTCTGGCAGAACCATAGGTAGCTCGAGATATGTAAAAGACAGTGTATTAATTAACGAAACAGATAGATATTCTTCTAGCCTTAGCAATAATAAAAGCCTGAATACCACACTATTTTACCGTAAACGCTTTCAGAAAAAAGGAAGAACAATTTCAATTACAAGTGATTTTAATTTCAGCAACAATACAAATACGGCGTATTTAAAATCGCTGAACAATTATTATAGTAAGCTAGGCGCAGTTTCTAAAAATGAAAATATTGATCAATTTAAACCAAACGAGGATAACTCGAAAACTATTGCAACCAAAGTATCTTACACAGAACCACTTTGGAAAAACACTTTTTTGGAATTGAATTACAAATATGCCTTAAACACAAATGATGCCTCACGTATTACTTACAGCAAAGGTATTAGCGATTATAACCAACTTGTAGATTCGCTGAGTAATCATTACTTGTATAATAATCAAGCCCATACGGGTGGCTTCAATGTTCGCTATACTGGCAAGAAATTTAACTTCGCAGCTGGTACAGGCTTGGGTACAGTAACCTTCAAACAAACTGATGTATTTACTAGCAACAAACGCAATATTAATTTTACCAACATATTGCCTGCGGCCAATATCAGTTATAATTTTACCAAGCAATCACGCTTGTATATAAGCTATACCGGTAATACACGAAATCCATCTTTACAACAAATACAACCATTAAGAGATAATTCTGACCCGCTGAATATAAACATCGGGAATCCGAATTTACAACAAGAATTTACCAATACTTATAGTCTTAATTTTAATGATTACAAGGTACTAAAAGGTAGAGGCATCTATATAAGTACTAATTTTTCTACTGTTAATAATGCCATTAGTAATTCAAGTAACGTGGATACTTCTGGTAGGCGTGTGAATCAAAGTATTAATGTAGATGGCAACTACAACGGTCGCATGTACTTTAGTTACAGCATTACCATTTTCAAAAAAATTAATCTTGGTTTTGATTTTAACCCGAGTATTAGAAGAAATATTAACTATGTTAACAACCAAAAAAATATCAATGATAACCTACAACTTGGCTACAACATTAATTTCAACTACAACAGCGACAAATGGTTAAGCTTTTATTTTGGTGTGGGAGCCAATCATAACAGTTCAAAATCATCGATTAACAATGGCATAGAAACCAAGTATTGGACTTACGAATCGTATGGTGGTACAGAAATGAAACTACCTAAAAAATGGTATTTAAACATCGATGAAGATATTACGGTGTACCAAAAAACAGCCGCTTTTGCTAACCAAAAAGACATTTACATCGTCAATGCATCTATCAAAAAATCAATTAGCAAAGATGAAAATTGGCAAATAAAAGCTTCTGTAAATGACATATTCAATCAAAACCAAGGAGTTACACGCAATATTACAAGCAATTTTATAACCGAAACATCTAACCAAACCATTCAACGCTATTTTTTGCTAACGCTCATTTTCAACTTTAGTAAAAATGGTAAACCAAGTAACTAGGATTTGACATTTCAGGTTTAAAATTTTTGATTTAAAACAAAACACATGAAAATACTATTAGCATCATTGCTGACAATACTTACCCTTACAAGCTTTGCACAAACACAATTTATAACTGCAGGCAGAGTTGAATACGAAAAAACATACAACCAACATAGCGTTTTAGATGATGAACACGATGAGGGTGATTGGATACAACAAATGCGTAAAGAGTATCCAAAATTTGTACGAGATGTTTACGAGCTACAGTTTGCGAATAATAAATCATCATTCAAACTTGCCAAAGAAAACCCCGATAATAAATACTTATGGCGAGGCAAGCCATCAACAGCCGATGTAACAGTAAAAGATTGCGAAACCAATCGCATTGCCTTACAAAAAGAAGTGTTTGAAACACAATACTTGCTACAAGATAGTATGCGCAATTATCAATGGCGCATCACCGATGAAACACGCACCATTGCTGGCTTTGAATGTAAGAAAGCAGTTACAAAAATTTGCGATAGTGTCTATGTCGTGGCTTTTTATACCGATCAAATCATGATAAGCAGCGGCCCTGAAAGTTTTGGTGGCTTACCCGGCTTAATACTTGGCCTTGCGGTGCCACGCTTACACACTACATGGTTTGCCACAAAACTAGAACTTATACAACCAACAGCAATACAAACCACCCCACCACAAAAAGGTAAAAAAACGACGTGGCAACAACTTGAAGCAGACCTTACCAAACTAAAAGCCCGCTGGGGTGATTATGGCACAAAGTATTTATGGAATTTTATGTTGTAATTGATAGATGCCAAACATTCTATAAAATAAAATCCCCATACAATATTTGTATGGGGATTATTTATGTAACCAGCTTTTGTACATCTATGTTACTTCGTTGCGTCGCACACTTGTACGTTTAGTACTTTATATGGTGGCAGTTGAAAGCAAGCATAATTACCGTTATCTATTTGCCTAATTGCAACACCAACATACGTTTGGCAGCAATTGTAAATTGGCTACCCAAGTTATTATTGGTTAATACATCAGTCGCTTTTGTAAAACCTGAAGTACGTTCAGAGTAATTATTAAAGTTCACCGTTTTGTTTTTTTCACTAGTGTTCATTACACACATTACTGTTTGGTTAGTATCATATCTAAAATATACATATAAACCATCATCAGGTAAATACTGCATTAATTTTCCTGTTTTTAAGGCAGAAGATGTTAAGCGATATGTGCCCAATTTCTTTATTAAATCTTGTACAGACTTTTCATCTGCGCTTAAGCCAGCACCAGTAAAAGCATTCTTTTTATCGCCCTGCCAGCCGCCAGCAAAATCTAAGCGAACCAAGCCGTCAGGATTACTTTCGCCTGCCATTAGTATTTCTGTACCATAGTACAATTGAGGGATACCTCTACAAGTTAATAACCATTCAATACCCATTTTCTGTTTTTCTACGTCACCTTTTACTGTAGTAAAAAAGCGGGTCATGTCGTGGTTGTCTAAGAAAATAACATTACGTGTTGCATCTTTATATACCAAGTCTTGCGCTAAAGTATTATACAACTTTGTAACGCCTTCGGTCCAGCCAAATTTCTCGTTAAGCGCAGGTTGTATCCCATAAAACAAAGTTTGAAAATCTACCGAACCTTGCAAGTTGCTTTTCTTAGGGATGTTTAAATTGTTTTGCACAAAATAGCTTTGGTTAATCACGCCATGTACCCAGTTTTCGCCAAACATAGTCATAGCTGGATATTCATCTGTTAAAGCTTTATTGCAGCGATTCATAAAATCCATATCGTTATAGATATACGTATCAATGCGCCAGCCATCTACACCAAATTCTTCTACACACCACAAAGCATGTTGTATTAAGAAATTTGCTACATATGGATTGTTATGATTAAGATCAGGCATTTGTGGTACAAACCATCCATCAGTTGTAATCTTAGCATCTTTTTTAGAGCCGTAAGGGTCAAACAAAGGTTGGTCTTTAAAACTAGTGCCAGTGTAAGTAGGCCATTGGTGAAACCAATCTTTTGTAGGTTGATCTAAAAAGGTAAAATGATAGCTACCCACATGGTTGTACACTGCATCTTGAATCAACTTCATACCTCGTTGATGCAAGGCATCGCTTAGCTTTTTGTATGCTTCGCTGCCACCATAGCGTGGGTCTATTTTATAGTGGTTGGTAAATGCATAGCCATGTTCTGTACGGTTAGGCATATCGTTTTCAAGAACAGGGGTCATCCACAACGTGGTTACACCAAGGCTTTGCAAATAATCGAGGTGATTAATAACACCTTTTAAATCGCCACCATGACGTAAATATATCGAATCTCTATTCAGCGATTGGTCACGCATACCAGCAATTTTATCGTTGCTAGTGTCGCCATTGCTAAATCTGTCAGGCATCAAAAAGTAAATAAAGTCAGATGAGTTCACACCTTTTGCAAACTCAGTACCCATCCCTTTTCTGCGAGGTTTTAACGGCCATTGTACGTTAGTGGTTTTACCACCTTCGGTAAATGAAATAGCTACATTTCCAGCTTTTGCTGTCGGCGCAATGGCCACATCTATAGCTAAGTATTTACTATTGTCTAGCTGATGCACTTTGGTAATGCTAACACCAGGATATTTAATAGATACTTCTTGCTTATTCAGACCTTCTTTATCGGCTTTTACAAGCAACTGCACATTATGCCATTTCATACCTACCCACCAATTAGTAGGATATATTTCTATATTTTGTGCATTAATTTGGACGAAAAATGCACTAAATAACAAGAATAAGAACAATATTCTTTTCATATATCGTATTTTTATGTACACTATAAATAATGTATTATTCACTGGATAAAACCTTTCGCATTGGTTATATATGCCATATTTACGAAACAGCCTTAGCCTGGTCGCTTTTCTCATTTACCAAAACATAACAAAGTACAGCAGCAATAATCATTAGCACACCACCAATTTGAACTGCTAACAATCTATCATTGTGGAGTAAATTTTTCATAACCCAACCGAAACCAAGTGATGCAATGATTTCTGGCATGACAATAAAGAAGTTGAAAATACCCATATACACACCTACTTTATTTTCTGGTAACACACCACCAAGCATGGCGTAAGGCATTGATAAAATGCTACTCCAAGCAATACCTACACCTGTCATGCTTAAGAACAATAAGTATTTATTTTGGATAAATGCTACACTAATAAGCCCAATGGCACCACATAGCAAACAAACTGAGTGGGTCAATTTTCTTCCCAATTTATGCGCAATAAATGGCAAAATGAAAGCAAATAAGAAGGTGATAACGTTATAAAATGACAAGGTTAATCCTGCAAAAGAAGTACCCTGACTATAAACGGGGTCTGTTTCGCTACTTGCATGGAATATATTGCGAGCCACCGCTGTACTATAATAAAACCACATCAAGAATAAACCTGGCCATGTAAAAAATTGCACTAAAGCCAACATCTTCATGCGTTTTGGCATTTGAACAATAGATTCCAAAATTTCTTTTACACCTTTACCAATACTGCCTTTTTCATCAGATTTTGAAGGCAGATTTTTAGGTGGATACTCTTTAGAAGTGAACACGGTGTACATTACAGCGCCTAAGAAGAAAACAGCACCAATATAAAAAGACCACTTTACATTATCTGGAATAACGCCACTAGCTGCCGTACTTTGAAGTTTAAAGACATGTATCATTAACCATGGCAAAGCGGAGGCAATACTACCGCCTAGACCAATCATTAAACTTTGCATTACAAAGCCTTCCGTACGTTGTCTATCTGATAATTTATCAGTTACAAAAGCTCTAAATGGCTCCATGCATACATTGCCAAACACATCAAGTACCCAAAGCAAGCCTGCGGCTACCCATAGCACGGGGCTGTGTGGCATAAATAATAAGGCGATAGTACTTACAATAGCACCAATCATAAAATACGGTCTTCTGCGACCCCATTTGGGATGCCAAGTTCTGTCGCTCATATAACCAATAATAGGCTGAACAAGCAAACCCGTAAGCGGTGCTGCAAGAAATAGAATAGGAATTTTATCTGCATCGGCATGAAGATATTCGTAGATGGGTCCCATATTAGCACGCTGTAAATCCCATCCAAATTGAATTCCAAGAAAACCAACGCTCATATTAATAATTTCCGAGAGTCTTAGTTTTGGCTTTTCGTCTAAGGTAGTTGACATAGCAATCGTTTAGGAGTATAACTGTGTAATTTTTACACGTTGCAAAATAAAGTAAAAAAACATCCGCACGATGCGGATGTTTTATGTATAAAATGTATATTAAATTACAAAACCATTTGGCAAAATAGCACCTTTCTTCACAACAACAATCCCGTCTTTTACACTGTACAAAGGATGATCTGTGTTTTCCAAATGCTTGCCACCATTAATGCGAACATCATCACCTATACGACAATTTTTATCAATAATGGCATCTTTTATATAGCAACGCTCGCCAATACCTATTTTAGGTATCCCTTTCCCTACATTTTCTTGCATTACTTCAAGGGTTTCGTAAAAATCATTACCCATAATATAACTACTTACAACCGTGGTGCCGTAACCAATACGAGCCCTAATACCAACTACACAATGGTCTAAGCGACTCGCATTAATGATAGAACCTTCTGCAATTAAAGTTTTTTCTAAGGTAGTACCGCTAATTTTTGCAGGCGGCAGCATACGTGGTCTTGTGTAAACCACATTGCTATTGTCGAATAAATTAAACTCAGGGATTTCAGCCGTCAATGCCAAATTTGCCTCATAGAATGAAGCGATATTTCCGATATCTGTCCAATAACCTTCGTATTGATAACTGGCTACTTTATAATTTTCAATAGCATTAGGTATAATTTCTTTACCAAAATCGGTCGCATTTGGATGATGATCTTTTAACAAACTGTTTAACACAGATTTATTAAAAATATAAATACCCATAGATGCTAAATACACGCGACCTTGTTGTTGCATAGCACCACTAGTAGCACTTATCCAATCGCCCAACACATCTTTTTTGGGCTTTTCTACAAACGATGAAATCATACTTGCCTCATCGGTTTTTAAAATACCAAACTCAGTAGCATCATTGGCATGTACAGGTATGGTAGCAATAGAAATATCAGCACCTCTTTGAAGATGGTCTGTTATCATTTCTAAGAAATCCATTTGGTACAGTTGGTCACCACTTAATATTAAAATATATTCAAAATCTAAGTTTGAAATATGACGAAGAGATTGTCTTACCGCATCAGCCGTACCCTGAAACCAACCTGGATTATCTGGTGTTTGTTCGGCTGCCAAAATATCTACGAAACCAGTGCTGAATGCACTGAAGTGGTAGGTATTTTTGATGTGTTTGTTTAATGAAGCCGAGTTAAACTGTGTTAATACGAACATACGATTGATGCCGCTATTCATACAGTTACTAATGGGAATATCTACTAAACGATATTTACCAGCTACTGGTACTGCAGGTTTAGAACGAGAGGCTGTAAGCGGGTATAATCTACTACCTGCGCCGCCACCTAAGATCACTGCAACGATTTTTTTACTTAAAGATGCCATAAAAGTGAGGTTAAAAAGTTTTTTTCATAATTAATTAAGCAATACAAAAAGATAGGATGGAAAGTTAGGACGAAAGCAGTTGACTAACCTAATTTGGTAAAAAAAAATTACATAAATATTTGGTTAACTTCAAAACTTACTTCGTTAAGCATTTCTGTACACATCAGTGTACGCTTCCACAACTGCTTCCCAGCTATGATCTATTTCCATCATGTACTTACGCATCCATCCTAAATGTGTTTTATCTTTATACACTTCAATAGCTCTGTAAATTGCGTGTGCCATATCGCCAACAGAGGCATGATTAAATCTTATACCAAAGCCTTCCCACTCGCCCATATCTTTCACAGTATCTTGTAAGCCACCAGTACTTCTTACCATTGGCACAGTACCATATCTTAAAGCATACATTTGGTTTAAACCACAAGGCTCTACCCTGCTCGGCATGAGTAAAAAGTCGGCAGCAGCATATAATTGGTGGCTTAGCGCTTCATCATAACCAATAACTGCATTGTAATAGCCTCTATATTGATGGGTAATATTATTTAACTCCCATTCTACATGCTTATCACCACTACCAAGTACCATGTAGCAAGCTTTTCCTTGTTGGTGATACAAAGCATTTAAAAAAGCCCCAGGCAAGATATCAGCTGCTTTTTCGCCAACAAGCCTTCCAATAAAAACAAATAATGGCAGTTTTTCGTCTAAGCCATATGTTTCGCAAATCTGTTTTTTATTTTTCTTTTTGCCTGCATCCACCGTTTTTACTGAAAAATTGCTCGTCAGATAAGGGTCTGTTGCAGGGTCCCAAACTTCATTATCAATACCATTTAAAATACCTACACACTTCCCCTTCTCATACTCAAATAAATCTTCTAACCCATTGCTATTATAACGCAATTCTGACATATAACTAGGACTAACAGTAGTTATCTTCCAAGCACATTTTACGGCGCTAGCAAGTGGATTAATCGTATTATTCCAATCTAAATCGCCCCATTTATACCCATCATATGCAGGAATCAAATTGGCTTTATCCCATCCAATCCAACCTTGGTATTGAGCATTGTGAATAGTCAATACCGTTTTTATATAAGCCATCCGTTTAAATGCAAAACAGTTTTTAAGCATAAACGGTATTAAACCTGCATGGTAGTCATGAACATGAATAATATCTGGCTGATGCTGCCAATTATTTAGCCAAGTAAGTACAGCAATCTGGAAAGCGATAAAACGTTCTGTATCATCGTTGTAACCATAAATTTTTTCACGGTCAAGCAAACCATTAATATCTACCAAATACAAATCATAGCCTAACTTATTAGTAGCTTCTTTAATAATGGTGAAATCAAAATAGCGATTACCAATATAAGCACTGCCCTTGTAATCAACTACCCATTGGTTACTGTAAAGAAATTTAGTTCGATACATTGGCATTACAACCTTGGCATAGTGACCAGCTTTACATTGATATTTTGGTAACGCACCTACCACATCGCCTAAGCCACCTGCTTTTGCCATAGGGTAACATTCTGCACTAACGTGAATTATTTCCATATGCTAATCGTTTTTTTGAAAAGAAAATCCAAATTAGGGGTTAATAGTTTTGAAACAAATTTTAACCAAACAATTTTATGTAAATAAAAGTCTTTATTTTCAGCCCCTAACAAAAAAATGTTTGTAATATGAATCAAAAAACTAAATGGGGGCAGTTTGCAACGCTCGTAACCGTATTTTTCTTTTGGGGCTTTGTTGCCGCTAGCAACGATATCTTAATCCCAGTATTTAAAAAAGCATTTAATTTAGAGCAATGGCAAAGCCAATTGGTTGCTTTTGCTTTCTATGCGGCTTATTTTATTGGTTCTATTATTTACTTTATCGTTTCGAAAGTTATTGGTGGCGATATTCTTAATAAAATTGGCTATAAAAACGGAATTGTGATTGGCTTAATCATTTCTGCAATTGGTACTTTATTATTTTATCCTGCGGCAAATAATGCCTCATTTACATTGATGCTATCTGGTTTATTTATTGTAGGGCTTGGCTTCTCGCTACAGCAAATTGCTGCTAACCCTTTAGCCATTGTTATGGGTAATCCCAAAACTGGCTCACAGCGTTTAAGTATGGCCGGTGGTATCAATAATTTTGGTACTACTATTGGTCCATTATTAGTAAGCCTAGCCATTTTTGGCAGTGTAAGTAGCGGTAATACAATAGCAAGTATTAGTAGTGTTAAATTACCTTATTTGGTGGTAGGTGCAGCCTTCATTGTAGTAGCTATCTTTCTAAAACTTTCTTCTGTACCCAATAAAATCGACTTAGAAGAAGTTGCAATCGAAGAGGCAGAAGCAGAAAATAAAATATTACACCGAGCATCTGTTTTTCAATATCCACAATTGGTTTTAGGTATGATTGGTATTTTTGTATATGTAGGTGTTGAGGTTTCTACAGCGAGTAATTTGCCTGAATATCTGCGCCAGCATTTTGAAATTTTAAATGGTAATGCCGTTTTAAAATCGTTGCATTTGGCTGGAGCAAAAGAGTTTACTAACGATTTCAACGCACCTTATATTTCGTTATACTGGGCAAGCTTAATGATGGGTAGATGGACAGGTGCTGTTGGCGCTTTTGACATAAGTGCAGGCTTTAAGAAAATTCTAAACTTCTTAATGCCGTATTTGGCTTTTGGTGTTTTCTTAATTGTAAATTCAATTGCACAACACAATATCACTTCTTTTTATGTATATGGTGTTGTAATTATTGTAATGATAGCAGGCGATATTTTAAGTAAAGGCAGTCCTGCAAGAATGTTACTTATTTTCTCATTGATGGGTATTTCAGCTTTAGTTATAGGTATGTTTACAACGGGTATGATTAGTGTATTTGCATTTGTAAGCGTTGGATTATTTTGTAGCACTTTATGGCCTTGTATCTTTACACTATCCGTTGCTGGCTTAGGTAAGTATACCAATCAAGGAAGTAGCCTATTGGTAATGATGATTTTAGGCGGGGCATTGGCGCCATTACTACAAGGTTGGTTAGCATCAGACCATTTATTAGGTATCCAATTTAGCTACATTGTTGGGGTTGCTTGTTTTGCGTACATGGCTTTTTATGCTGCAAAAGCTAAAAGCATATTAAAAGCACAAGGTATAGATTATGATGTGGTTGCAAAAGGTGGCGGTCATTAATTTTGCAAAGGCGAACATTTAACAATAGACATTAACGAAAGATAACAATGAATACAACAACCCCTCAATATGTAGTAGGTATAGACCTTGGCGGCACTACCGCAAAGTTTGGTATTGTAGATAAAGAAGGTAATATACTTGAACAAGACAGAATAGCTACTGCCAGTGAAAAACCCGTTAACTTTTTTGTAGACGAACTACACAAAAAGTTGCAGCCAATGATTGATAGACATGGTGGCAAAGAAAATTTTATTGGCATAGGTATGGGTGCGCCAAATGGTAATTTATATACTGGCAATATTGAGTACGCAGCCAATTTACATTGGCAAGGCATTGTACCGATTGCACATTTAATTACCGAAAAATTCGATATTAAAACTATCCTTACCAATGATGCTAATGCTGCCGCTATGGGCGAAATGATGTATGGCGCTGCCAAAGGTATGAAGCATTTTATCACCATTACACTCGGTACGGGTGTTGGTAGCGGTATTGTTATTGATGGCAAAATGGTGGTTGGACACGATGGATTTGCTGGCGAACTGGGTCATGTTATTGTACGTCATGGTGGTAGATTACACAGAGGTACAGGTAGCCGTGGGTGTTTAGAATCTTATGCTTCTGCAACAGGCGTGAAAGATACCGCTGTTGAATTTTTAGCAGCAAACCCTACCAAAGTAAGCTTACTCAGAGATTTTGCAGAAGAAGACCTCACTAGCCAAACCGTTTATGAATGTGCAATAAAAGGTGATGAAATTGCAAAGGGCATTTTTGATTTTACTGGCGAAATTTTAGGTGAAGCCTTAGCCAATTTTGTGATGTTCTCTTCGCCACAAGCAATTATTTTGTTTGGAGGCCTTACCAAAGCTGGTAGTTACATTATGAATCCTACCAAAGAAGCCATGGAAAAGAACTTAATCCAAGTATTTAAAAATAAGGTACAACTTATGTTCAGTAACTTAAAAGAAAGTGATGCGGCAATTTTAGGTGCAAGCGCATTGGTGTGGGATTGAATTAATTTTTAATGTCTTAAAATGATTTTGTGGGCTTCGTTGTAGAATTACAACGAAGCCTTTTATTTAAAATCCAAAAATAATTGTTGACGACCCATTTTGCCTATTTGTAAATAAACATTTGCTTTATGCAGATAGCATAGCAGTAGTTTTTTCATATAAAATCATAGTGTAAATTTTTTATGTTATACATAATATTTATAAAAATAAGAATGCGTATTGAAATAAGTTTAGCGATAGCAAGCATAGCCTGCTGATAATAGCTACTTCATTCTATTTAAAATAGGGATGTTTCCCTTTTTTATTAGTGAATCATACCTACAGCGATCAAGCAACAAAAAGAACGTATTAGTAAAAGGTTGAGCCTTTGGTGCTAAAGAAAGAAGAAAAATAAGTATCTTCGATACAACGCATTAACATAAAACAACTGCTATGGCTGAATTAAAAACCAAACAAACCGATGCCAATGTTGAAGCTTTTTTAAACAACATAGAAGATCTTCAAAAACGACAAGATGCATTTACCATTCTTGCTATGATGGAAGCAACTACTAAAGCAACAGCTAAAATGTGGGGACCTGCCATTATAGGTTTTGGTGATAAACGCTTGGTATACAACAATGGTAGAGAATTAGATTGGTTTATCATGGGCTTTTCGCCACGCAAGCAAAATTTTGCACTGTATGTAAGCGCCGCTGTTAAAGACGAACAAGGCTTACTTTCCAAACTCGGAAAATACAAAACTGGTAAAGGTTGTTTATATATTAATAAAATAGAAGACATACACATGCCTGTCTTAACCCAAATTTTGCAACAGGGATTAGAAAAATAAAATCACACCAAAGAACTTGCCTAGCCTTGCTTTTCATAAAAAAGCAAGGTTTTTTATTTGTAAAAAAAATGTGAAAGAATATTAAAAATGATGCAATCTTTTTGCTTCCATCCCTCGTACCTATAAATACCATCTTTCTACCTACTATTTCTTGGCGCTTCATTAACATTTAATGCATTAATTTATGAAAAAAATTTTTCACATCTTCAGATGGAAACATCTTGCAATGATTCCATTAGCAATGTTGCTACACGTTACAGCAAAAGCTTCATCGCACAGAGAAGCACCATTGATTGCCAATGATCCATTGGCCGACAACACCGATGTATATGCGTTTAGAAGTCCAGATGATTCATCTACAGTTACGCTAATCGCTAATTACATTCCTTTTCAATTACCAGAAGGTGGGCCTAACTACTACAGTTTTAGTCCTAATGTGCGTTATGAAATTCACATTAAAAACAAAACCACAACTACTGGTGATGACATTACTTACCGCTTCACATTTACGCAAGTAAATCAAGACGGTACAACCTTTTTTAATATACGTCTAGGACAGCAAAATCTGAAAACTACTTACAAGTTAGAAAAAAGCACCGATGGTGGCAGTACATTCGTAACAATTGTAAATAGTGGGATTGTACCGCCACCAAACATTGGTCCACGTTCTATTGAAAATAGCACAGTGGGTTTAGGTAGCAATTACAATACCCTTATGACCAACGCTATTGCTACGGCAACCACTGGCGAGAAAGTATTTGCAGGCCCTGCTGATGATCCGTTTTTTGTGGATTTAGCAGGTGCATTTGATGTAGGCAACTTTAGACCAGAAGGTAATAATACCAATCCCACAAAAGATGGTTTGGCGCGTTTTAACGTTCACAGCATTGCTATTAAAGTGCCAATTAGCTCTTTACAAAAAGACGGCAAAACAACAGCACAAGCGACTAGCATTTTAGATGGTGATTTTGTAATTGGCGTATGGGCAAGCGCAAGCCGTCAGCAAATAAAAACATTGGCAAGCGACGGTAGCGGTACAACTAGTTTCTCAGGCAATTGGGTACAAGTATCTCGCTTGGGCATGCCATTAACCAATGAAGCAATTGTTCCAGTTGGTCAAAAAGACAAATGGAATACAATAAAAGCCAATACGTCTGGTGAAGGTGCATTCATCCCTTATTTCAAAAATCCAGAGTTGGCGTTATATATGGATGATTCTCAATTTGGCGGTGCAGTGCCTTCTTTGAATGCCTTACGAATTCAACAAAAATCATTGGGTGCATTCGATTTTAGAAACGGTAAAAAAGGTTTGTATGGCTTAAAAGGTAATCCTGCTTTAGATGGTACTGCGTTAAGTGAAGCCAATTTTGGTAGCGTATTATTACCAGATAGCACTAGCCCACGTGCCGTTGATTTATTACCAATATTTTATACTGGCGTGCCAAATTTGGCGCCTTATCAGTTGGCAACAGGCAAACCAGCGGGCAGCCCATTATCTGTAGGTAAACCTTTTATCAATAACTTTTTGCCAACTTTTGGCGATATGTTACGCCTCAACATGGCCGTACCAGTAACCCCAAGAAATAGTGCAGATTTTAGCTCACTTGGTTTGGTACAAGCAGCCGTTTTAGGTTTAACCGATTCCCGTTTCACATCAAGCGGTACTGCATTGCAGTTTATTCCAAATATGGATGGTTTCCCTAATGGTAGACGCTTGGAAGATGATGTAACCACTATCGAATTGCAAGCGGTATCTGGTGTGGTATTAGCAGCTATTGGTTTGTGGTACGATGACTACTCAGTAGGTCAAAGCCCTGTCACACCAAGATTGTTAAACGTACTAAGTTTTAGCGCAGGTCCTACTAAAAACGATACCACATTTAAGCCATCTTTCCCTTACGTGCAAACGCCATGGAGAGGTTATGATTACACTTCAAAACCAAGGTTCTAACTTATCTAAATAAAATTTTATGAACAGAATTATAAAACTATTCACGGCTACTTTGGTTTGCATAACACTTAGCCAAAGTGTTGTAAAAGCCTCTTCTCATAGAGAAGCGCCATTGATTGCCAATGATCCGTTGGCAGATAATACCGATTTGTATGCTTTTAGAAGTCCTTCGGATTCTAGCAAAATTGTACTAATCGCCAATTACATCCCTTTTGAGCATCCTGCTGGCGGTCCTAACTGGTATACATTTGGTGAGAATATTCGTTACGAAATTCACATTAAAAACCAAACGGCTACCACTGGCGATGATATTACCTATCGCTTCACATTTACGCAAGTAAACCAAGATCCTACTACGTTTTTCAATATTCGTTTGGGTCAGCAAAATATAAAAACGACGTATACCTTAGAGCGTAGTATTAATAATAGTGGCGTATTCACTACAATTGTTAGTAATGGGATTGTTCCGCCACCAAATATTGGTTCGCGTTCTATCGAAAATGGTACGGTAGGTTTGGGTGCTTCTAATTATGATGCATTAATGACTGCTGCCATTGCCACTGCTACCACTGGCGAAAAAGTATTTGCAGGCCCGGTAGATGATCCATTTTTTGTAGACTTAGGCGGTGCATTCGATGTTGGCGGCTTTAGAGCTACTGGCAAAGATGGTTTGGCTAAGTTCAACTGTCATTCTTTGGTAATAGAAGTACCTATATCAACTTTACAAAAAGATGGCAAAACAACTGCACAAGCAAGTTCTATTCTTGACCCTGACTTTGTAATTGGTGTGTATGCTAGTGCTAGCCGCCCTTCGATTACTACATTCGATTCTACGGGTGGTAACCCTGTGGGTTCTGGTAGTTGGGTACAAGTATCTCGTTTGGGTATGCCATTAACCAATGAAGTGGTAATTCCTATTGGCCAAAAAGACAAATGGAATGCAACGTCACCAAGTAATGACTTACAATTTGCCACTTACTTTAAAAATCCTGAATTAGCCTTATATATGGATGATTCTCAGTTTGGTGGTGCCGTACCAGGTTTGTCTTCTTTACGTATTCAAAGTAATTCTTTAGGAAGTTTTGATTTTAGAAATGGTAAACCAGGTTTATATGGCTTAAAAGGTAATCCTGCTTTAAATGGTACAGCTTTAAGCGATGCAAATTTTGGTAGTATTTTATTGCCAGACAATGCTAGCCCTCGTGCCGTAGACATTTTACCCATTTTTTACACGGGTGTACCAAACTTAGCGCCTTATCAATTAGCCACAGGCAAACCAGCAGGTAGTCCTTTATCAGTTGGTAAACCATTTATCAATAACTTTTTACCAACACTTGGCGATTTATTGCGCCTAAACATGGCAGTGCCAGTTACGCCAAGAAATAGTCCCGACTTTAGCTCTTTAGGTATTGTAAAAGCGGCGGTGTTAGGTCTAACAGATGCTCGTTTTACAGCAAGTGGTACAGCATTACAATTTATTCCAAACATGGATGGCTTCCCTAATGGTAGACGCTTAGAAGATGACGTAACCACTATTGAATTACAAGCTGTATCGGGTGTAGCACTTGCTGCTATTGGCTTGTGGTACGATGATTACAATACAAATGGCAACAACCCAGTATCTAATCAATTAGTAAATGTGATTAGCTTTAACGCAGGTGTTACAGCCAATGATACCACTTTTAAAACTGGCTTCCCATATGTACAAGCGCCTTGGCGCGGCTTCATTGGTGCCAATTATGTAGGCCCTGTAAATACCCCTTTACCAGTAAATTTTGTTGATTTTACTGCAAACATTTCAGGAGATAATGTTGTGCTAGATTGGCAAGTAACCAACGAAGTGAATAACAACCATTATGATATAGAACAAAGTACTGGCGCTAGCTTTAGTAAAGTAGGAACAGTGAATGCAACAGTTGGTGGCGGCATTAAAAACTACAGTTTTACGCACACCACGCCTACTAAAAATGCTACTAACTATTACCGTATTAAACAAGTAGATAATGATGGTAAATTCAGCTACTCGCCTATTCGCTCCGTACGATTTGACAGCAAAACCGAATTAACGGTTACCCCAAATCCTGCAAGTAGCTTTATTAACATTAGCAGTACACAAAACAATATCAACATCAGCATATTTGATGGTAATGGCAAAAAAGTTGCGACTAAACTATTAACCTCTGGCAATGCACGTATAGACATATCTAGTTTATCAAGCGGAACATACATTATAATCGCGGAAAGCAATGGTGCTACCGTTGCCTCTAAGAAAATAGTGAAACAATAATAACACCCCGTATTAAATCCAATGCTAAATAACCCAGCCTTTTGGCTGGGTTATTTTTTTATACCAGTTATTTCTTTTTCAATCCAAACCACTTTTTATAATAGGCCGTATGTATTTAAAACCTATACACTTCATCTGAAATTAAATAACACATGAAAAAGAAAAACATCTACTTATTAAGCATTGCTGTTTTTATAATAGCTACAACTGCCATCGTTATTAACTACAATCAAAAACAAAAAGCAAAAGAAAGTTACATTTACGAATTACTCGACCGCAAAGGACCAGCAGCACAAAGCAAAGAATTTCTAGCCGTTAAAAAACGTGCTACAGACCTTATTGCAGCTTTGGCATTAAACCCAAACGATACTAAATCATCTTTAAAATTAGCATCGCTTTATATTCAAGAAGCGAGAGAAACTGGCAACTATGTATATTACGATATGGCTGCAATGCACCAACTAAAAAGTGTATTAAAATTAGAACCAGACAATTTTAATGCATTGGTATTTAAAGCCTTAATAGAAATGAGCCAACACCACTTTGCAGATGGCTTAACTACCGCTGCCAAAGCAAGAGCTATTAATCCTTACAACGGCTATATATATGGCCTATTGGTAGATGGCAATGTAGAAATGGGTAGATACGATAGCGCTGTTGTGTATGCTGATAAAATGGTATCGGTTCGTCCAGATTTAACCTCATATTCTAGAGTATCGTATTTAAGAGAAATTTATGGCGATTATACTGGCGCTATTAAAGCGATGAAAATGGCCGTAGAAACTGGCGGCGCTGGCGATGAACATACCGAATGGACACGTGTACAATTAGGTAGCTTGTACGAAAAAGTAGGCGATTATAAAAAAGCCGATACGCTCTACCAATACTCACTAGCGCTAAGACCAGGTTATGCCTATGCCATTGCGGGTTTGGGCAGAGTGGCTTTGGCTAATAAAGATTATAAAAAAGCCATTGGCTATTTTGAGCAAGCAGATTCTTTGATTAATGACAACGCCATGAAAGAAGAGCTAGTTGATATTTATCAAATAACGGGCGATAGTGCGAAAGCACAGGTGATAGCCAATGCGGTGATTGCAGACTTAAGCAAAGATGCCAAAGCCGCTAATGATGATGAAAATATTGGTCACTATGCGGATAAAGAATTGGCTTATGCCTACCTAAAAATTAAAGATGTTGATAAGGCTTTAGAACATGCGCTATTAGAATACAACCGCAGACCAGACAATATTGATGTAAACGAGGCCGTTGCTTGGATGTATTACAATAAAGGTGACTACACCAAAGCATTACCATATATAAAAGTGGCTTTAAAAACCAATTCTAAAAACCCCACATTATTAAGCAGAGCAGGATTAATTTTTTATAAAGCAGGCGATAAAACAATGGCCAAAACCCTATTGCAAGCAGCAACAAGCAGCAATGCGTATATTGCACAAAGCTTGCGTACAGAGAGTATAGAAGCTTTCAAAACTTTATAATTATTCTGCTTTTATGAGATCAAATCATTGGTTGCTTTTACCAAGTAGTAAGCAACAAAAGTTGATTGGCATTAGTCTATTGTTGCTATTCATCGCCAATTATAGCTATGGGCATACCATTAATTATTCGCTAGAAAAAGCCCCTACCGAACATGTGGTATTATTTTACCTAAAACTTGGTTTTAGTCACATCCTACCTCAAGGTTTAGATCATATATTGTTTGTAATTGGGCTTTGTTTACTTAGCAATAAAGTGAAAGTCATTTTGTGGCAAGCCACGGCATTTACATTAGCTCATTCTATCACGCTAGCATTGAGCATGAAAAGTATTATTGTAGCGCCTAGCGCAGTGGTAGAGCCTATTATCGCCCTATCTATTTTATTCGTAGCCATAGAAAATATGCTATTAACAGAACTAAAACCTTGGCGCATTTTACTAGTGTTTTTATTTGGGCTCATTCATGGGATGGGTTTTGCGAGTTCGCTAAACGAAATAGGCTTACCCCGCAATCAATTTGCCCTATCTATCCTATCTTTTAACATTGGGGTTGAGTTGGGACAAATCAGCATCATCTTGGCCGTATTTGCTTTATTGGTAGTCCCATTTGGCAAAAAAAAGTATTACAGAAAACGCCTTGTTTACCCCATCTCTATTGCTATTGCTGTAACAGCTTTGTATTGGACGATTGAGCGAGTATTTTTTGTGTAGCGCTAGGCATTGTATTGTCTGACCCGTCTTGAATTTAGTAGACTCGTTAAGTGTGTAAATTCTGTAGTTCGTCTACTAAAATAAAACATCTCCTGAATAATGTTGAGGAATTAGTTTTTTTGCCTTTAAGCTATGGGCTCTAAGAGGCTATTTTGGTTTTAGTAAATGCTACTACTATTAAAACGGCGTAAACAAGCCCTACGCCGAGTGCAAAGACGATATACTATCCAGAGGTAAAGGTTTTTGCAGTAGTAAAATCTGGTAGGTTGTACAACGATAATTATTCAAAAAATTTTGCCTGATTTATTTGGTTTTTTACACAGTTCGTGGTGGTGGCAGTACTTTATCCTTTGTTTGCATCCTCATCTAAATGAACCCAGTCAAAAAAATCTGGATGCTGGTCATAAAGTTGTTTGAAAAGTCTTTGATTTGGCAAATATTTTAAAACACTTTTGATTGCCTGAACTTCATCATTTCTTTGATGAGTTTGTAAATTCATTGAAAGAGAAATTAAGGCAAATGCGATTGAATCATATATTTTTGAAATATAGAGTTCGTTATAATTACCGAGAATTTGAATACCCCATTCTATATTTTCACTTTTATTAGTTGTGTTCTGTTTTATTTCTTTAAAGCAAAATATTCCTAAATTTCTGTTGATAATATTTTCACGTTCAATTAAAATTATGTGTCGCATAACCTCTCTTTTTTGCTGCAAGGTTTCATGATTATCAATATCGTTAATACTTATTGTAACTAAAGGATTGCCTAAATCTATTCTATACCTCTTGCCATCACCTTTATTCGTTTCCCATTTTTTAATAGCTGTCACTTCAGGTAGTTCTCTTCGTTCGTTTTTTTCTCTGTTGCTTGGCGTAAAGACAATTTGACTACAGTTGATGTCCCCTTTCCCATATAAAAACCAAATACCAGTCGTGTCATAAATACTGAGTAGTTTTTCTTCGACGTCAATAAAGCCGATAAAAAATGGTGTCGAATGATTAAATAGCCAAGAGATGTCTTGTTGTTTCCACTTGTTTACAGACTTGCCATATTTTATTTCAAACTTACTGCCACTTTTTATCTGAATAGTGAAAGGGAAGTCAAATGTCAACAAGCCATTTGTTTCATCTGAGAGACTGCAATAAAAATCATAGCCGTCGTCAAATTGACGTCTTTGTGGATTTGCAATTCCTAATAAAGACAAAAGGAAATCTGCAAGAATCTCATAAACATTGCCTCGGTGTGTCGGTGGTAAATGTACAGGCATTTAGAATTTGATAATTAAAAGTTTTAGTCAGGAAGTGGTTGTCAATCGCATTCCCATCAACGTAAACATATATGATATTAGGCGCAATATCAAATATTTTCTTGCTGCTGATTATTAATGTATTAGTCTTCGACTTTTTGTATTGTCGTTGTCACAATCCAATCTATTCGCCATTTGTATTGTCGGGTATTCACCAGTCTTCGCCTATCAATATTATTTTCAAGTGTTTCGTGAGCACACGAAACACGGCTGTCGGCCAAGGATGTAAAATTGAGGTAGATATGCCCCTTCCATTTTTAAGAGGCTTTTTCATTTTGGTAGGGTAGATGTATTTGGTGGGCGGTTTTACATTTATATCTACCCGCTTTTACCGCTTGCAAGCACCTACAGCTTCATGCATCAACCTTTTTATTTCATTCATGCACCTATAGCTTCTTGCACCAACCTTTTTACTTCAATCATGCACCTATAGCTTCTTGCACCAACCTTTTTACTTCATGCAAGCAGCTACAGCTTCTTGCATCAACCTTTTTGGTGCATGCAAGCGGTTATCATACCTTGCACGCACCAAATTTGTGAGGGGGGGTACCGCTAACGGGTTAGCATTGGCGTTGGGGCGGAATTTGAAAAACCGTCAGCCTGAACTGCTGCTAGTTTGAAATTAAAACAATTATGTTTGATTCTGCAGCCTAATTTATAAAGTCATGCTTGGAACTAAAGCCATTTTTTTGCTGCTGCTTAACACCTGTGTTCCGTCCGCCGACTTAACGCCAATGCTTCTGTTGGCTGTAGCTGTTTATAAATTTTTGTTTATTTAGTTATTTAAAAATGCAAGATCAAAATAATATTTCTTACGATTTATTTTGTCAACAAACAACGTTGTGCTTTTTTGCTGTTCTAAGTGAAACATTAACGTTACTCTGTCTTTATTAATAACCCTGCTTACAAATATTTCTTCTTGTCCTGTTTGATTATTTTGGTAATTAAAAAATATTATTGACTGATTAATTTGAATTTGTTCAACATTATGTGATGGTTTGGTAAAGGCATCTAACACTTGTATTTCTTGTCCGTAACCGAATGAAAACAATTCGTTTGGAGTTTCGAATTTATCTTGTTCTTCTGTGTAATTGTTTTCTTTTATTTCGCATTGCGAGAAGTCAACGCGAATTTTGTTACCATTCTCTTTTAAGTCGGCGATTTGTTTTTGTAAAGTCAATTGTATGCGTGTCGGCACATTTCGTAGTAATAAAGCTGCAATCATAAACATTGCAAGGCCTGCTAAGTAAAATAAAAACGGATAAGGAATAACTTGTCCGGAGTACTTTCTGAAAAATGTAACAATCAATAAACCAAGTCCAAATAGAATACAAGCAAGAATTCGTCTGAGCATAAAATTTTGGTATGTCAAATAAAGTTATAGCTAACGTTTTGGGGGTTTGCAATGGCGGGGAGTTTTAGTACTAAAGTTCATTCGGAGAACTGAACTTCCTCCTTGCACAAATGTGTCTGCGAAGCACTGCACCCCCGCTATCGCAAACCCCTTGTTAGCAGTAGGACATCTGTCCGTCATGTGTTTGCTATAAAATACCAATGGTCTGCAATTTTAGTTATTTCTATTGGGTCGTAAAAGATAGTGCTTGCACCAAATTGTCCGACTTTAAATTTTGACATTATTTTTTCGTCTGGGATATAAACGAAGCCTGCTGAATTGTCTGTCAGCCCACGAAACGTGTAGAAAAAAACACAGGTTGTATTGTCTATGCTCTCAACTACTACGTTTGCTGAACCAGCAGATAAATTTTCATATTCTGTTGGAATTTCAACACGTGATGATTTGTCCAAGTCGTAGGGAATAGTCTTGTCGGTAATCATTTTTACTATCTTTTCTCTCTCACTAAGTTTCAACCTGAAGTCAACTTCAAGTGTCAGCCAGTTAAATGGGAAAAAGAAAATAAACGCAATTGTCAAGATGCTAAAAAAGAAAGGGAGAAATGGTCTGTGGACCTTATTTCGTTGTCGAACCCAATAAATTATTGAGAATAATAAAAGTATCAGAAGTCCTAAATAACCAATGAGGATTGTCGGTGTATAAAAGAATATGAAAAACGAATTGATTAAAAGACTTTCAAACAACTTTATTGTCGTCAAAATGACTGTCCACCAAAGAGTCAGTTTGAATATTGTCGATGATGTTGATTTCGGTTTGTCTGTCGTCATTGGCTTACTGCTAATGCAAGTATATATGATATTAGGCGCAATATCAAATATTTTCTTGCTGCTGATTATTAATGTATTAGTCTTCGACTTTTTGTATTGTCGTTGTCACAATCCAATCTATTCGCCATTTGTATTGTCGGGTATTCACCAGTCTTCGCCTTTGTAACTGTCTTCACGTATCAATATTGTTTTCAAGTGTTTCGTGAGGGCACGTTACTCTGCTCAGACAAATTCCATGAATCATTTTAAAAAGGCGTTCAGCCTATTTTTTCCAAACAAGCCTTCCTGTGAGCAAACAGTAGTTCCTATTTTCCTAACGCTAGTTTACTTTATGCTCACTATAGTTCCTGTACACGAACTGTAGTTCCTGTTTTCTAAACAACTGTTTGCTTTTTGGTAACTGTAGTTTCTGTACAAGAACACTAGTTCGTAAAAATGAACAGGAGTTCGCTGTAGCGAACTCCTGTTACCTTATGGCAGCATCTTATTGGTAAATTATTTACTATTAGTGCTTATTGGTTTTCTATCCCGCCGCTGTTGGTGTTCTTCACCAACAGCATACTTCGCTTATCTAGATATTAGCTTTCCCATTTTGAAATATAAATAATGTAACTATTTCGCCGCTATTGGTGTTCTTTCTAAAAGCCACAATAGTCACCCAAAATAGCATCATAAACATACCATCAATCCAACTACCCTATTTTACCGTACTTTTAAATCAATGAAACATGTATTATCATATCTGTTATTGCTAGCCTATAGCACGGTGATGTTAATGCCTGTTTTACCCTATGTATCAGATACGGTGGCACATACATTTTGGCTGTACGAACATATTTCTACCGTGCACTACGAGCATGGTAAATACCACACCCACTATGAGGCCGCGGCCATCGCTAAAAAAACTGCGGGCGACAAAACAACGCCACTTTCAAAATATACCAATAGCGCAGATGATCATGATATGGCAAGTATCACGTATCAGTATTTTTGCCCAATAACTGCCAAACCATCCTTTATTAGTTATAATCTTATAGCTATTGCCACGCACTTGTTTAGTGATTATCCGCCTCCCAAATGCTAATGTGTTCGCTTTTATTGTTTCGTGATGGTTTCAAGCAACTAGTATAGCCAAATGGCTATGGTAGTCGATTCTACGCAGTAAACTGCTTAGCAGCTTTAACGTTCATAACCATTATTAAGCAATAGCCACTTTTTAAAGCAACACCATTCGTCATTTTATTTAAATTTTAATGAAACAGAAATTGACCTCAATTTTTATAGGCTTTGTTGTGTGCATTTCTATGGGTCTATCAATTGGTCATGCGCAAACTATGCTAAGCTGTAAAGTTTTGGATAGTAAAACCAACCAACCCATTGAAGGCGCTATTGTAACGCTGCTACCGCAAACCATTACCACCCTCACAGATGCAAGGGGTATTTTTGTATTTAAAGGAAGGTTTGAGGCTAGCAATAGCGTTACAATAGATAATATTGGGTACACAAAAGCCACTTTTACCATTCAGCAACTACAAAACAGTAAAACGGTTGCGCTTACACAAAAGCAAATTTTATTGCAAGATGTATTGGTAGCCAACAATGCCGGCAATCAATATAAGCCCATTAGCAAAACGGATATTGCCATGCGCGGCGTCAATAATTCGCAGGAAGTATTAAGAATTATTCCGGGTATTGTTATTGGTCAGCACCAAGGCGGTGGCAAGGCAGAACAAATTTTTTTACGTGGCTTTGATGCCGATCATGGTACCGATTTTAGATTGGATGTAGATGGCATGCCCATTAATATGGTATCGCATGCACATGGGCAAGGTTTTGCGGATAGTCATTTTATTATTCCAGAAACAATAGAAAATGTGGATTTTAAAAAAGGGCCCTATACGGCTAGCAAAGGCGATTTTACTACCACAGGTTTTGTAGATTTTAATACCAAAAATGCGCTAACGAATAATTTGGTAAAACTAGAAGCAGGTATGTTTAACACGTATAGAGCCTTGGGTATGTTCAATTTGCTCAACGAAACCGCCAAACAAAAACAGCAATCTTGGTATGTTGCATCAGAGTATCGTTATGCAGATGCTTATTTTGATCATCCACAGCATTTTAAGCGGTTTAATGCATTTACCAAATACGTTGGTAAACTCTCAAACAATACCACTATCATCGCCTCAGCCGCTAGTTTCTGGACAAAATGGGATGCTTCTGGCCAAATACCCGACAGAGCTGTAAATAAAGGTATCATTGGTTTTTATGGTGCCATAGACCCTTTTGAAGGCGGCGAAACTTATCGTACCAATGCGAATGTGCAATTGGTAACTTCTTTAAAAAATGGAGGTATTTTAAAAAACCAACTGTATTATTCAAATTATCATTTTGATTTACATACCAACTTCACCTTCTTTTTGGTAGATACTACCAATGGCGATGAAATACGACAAAAAGAAGCAAGAGATATGATAGGTTATAATGGAAGTTATCAACAACATGGCTTTATAGGTAATACCAAAATAACTACAGAAGTTGGCGCCAATGTTCGTGCAGATATTACCAACAACTCGGGCTTATCGCACACAAAAGACCGTTATATTACTTTAAACAAAATTAAACTGGGCAATATATCTGAGTTAAGCATCTCGCCTTATGTTAGCGAAACGTTTAGTTTTAATGACCATTTTAGCCTCAATGCTGGCCTGCGTTTCGACCAGTTTTACCACCAGTATAATAATAAATTAGCCAATGATACTACATTACCGGGTATTGGTATTTATAAAGCAAACGCCAATACGGTGAGCCCAAAATTGAATCTATATTACCATGTAAATGATCGCCTACAATTGTATTTTACTTCAGGCAAAGGTTTTCATTCTAATGATACAAGAGCGGTTGTTATCAAACATGGTTATGATATCTTACCATCGGCTTATGGCTCAGATGTTGGATCGGTATTTAAGCCTACTAAAAACCTAATTATCAATGCGGCAGTTTGGTATATTTATTTGCAGCAAGAATTTGTGTACAATGGCGATGGCGGCGATGCGAGTTTTAACGGTAAAACTGGCCGAATAGGCTTCGATTTTTCTGGACGTTATCAACCTGCAAAATCGTTATATGTGGATGTGGATGTCAATTATGCACATGGCCGTTCTTTAAGCGATCCTAAAGGCCATAATTATATTCCGCTTGCACCCGTTTGGACAAGTACAGGTGGTATCACGTATGGATCTAAAAATGGCTTTAATGGTAGTTTACGGTATCGTTACACAGGTGATAGGCCGGGCAATGCCGATTATAGTCTTACGGCTGTGGGGTATTTTATTACGGATGCTGTAATCAATTACACCAAGCCAAAATATGAAATTGGTTTGGTAATAAACAATGTTTTAAATACCAAATGGAAAGAAACGCAATTTGATACTGTAACACGTTTAAAAGGCGAATCGCAGCCCGTTGACGAAATGTGTTTTACAGCAGGTACTCCTTTTTGTGCCAAGCTAAGTGTTGCCTACTTTTTCAAGTAAATAATTTTCATAAAATAAGCAAGCCCTATCAGCTTTGTGCTGCATAGGGTTTGTTTTTATGTTACAATAACCACATTAGCAGCATCTAACAAAGGGAGGTTTTTAAACCGAAGAATCACATTAGCAGTCACTACCACATCTCGTTGACAGTAGTCTACTATGCGTTGTAAATTTTTTTCTTTATAGTACACATCTTGCACCATACTGCCATCCATGTCTGTTTTAGAAGTAGGAATACCCAACACATTGGCTAATAAATGCAGCGAAATATAATTTTTGTAGTCACCAAATTTCCACCATGTGAGGGTATCAAACATTTTCACATCCCAAGGTCGCTTGTCTTGTAGTTGGAGATATTCAGGTAAAGGCAATCTATTAATCAATAATCTTCTACAGATAAAAGGAATATCAAATTCTCTAATATTATGCCCGCCAAACTGAAATTGTTTTTGGTGTGCGTACATTTTATCGCATAGTTTAACAAAATCTTGCAACAAGGTGCGTTCATCGTCGCCATACACACTTTTCATTTTTAAACAGATTGCTTTCTGCTCATTTTCGTAGAAAAACGCAGTAGAAATACAAATAATTTTTCCAAATTCTGCTAGTATGCCCGCCTTCATTTGATAGCTATCTTCGGGGGCCATATTTTCTGGCACGGTTTTAGAAATTTTTTCAAACCAGAGACTTTGCCACTCAGCATTAAGACTATGATAGTCAGCTTCTGCAGGAACGGTTTCTATGTCTAACAATAATAAATTGGCTAGCATACTAAAATCAAATTATTTTTATTGACTTAAAAAACAAAAACTATGAGTTACACTCCCTCTGCAACACCACAGAATTACCAACAACAACCTAAAGATAATCGTAATCTGATATACGGCATTCTTGTAGGCGCATTATTATTAACATGGGGCTACATGATTTACGATAAAAGCCAAACAAAAGAACAGGTGGCACAAAAAGACGCACAAATTGTAAGTGTAAGCAGTGCGAAAGATTCTATACAACAAGAATATAATTTAGCTTCCGCCAAGCTTGATTCTATGGCTGGCACCAATGTAAAATTGGAAGGTGCTTTGGCAGAAAAAAATAGTGATATCATTAAATTAAAGCAAAATATTAATGGTATTTTGAAGAAGAAAAATGCAACAGATGCTGAATTGAAACAAGCGAAAGCTATGATTGCTGAATTGAATGGTAAGATTGACAATTTGTTTGCAGATTTAGAGAAAGCAAAAGCTGAAAACCAACAATTAACAGCAACAAATACACAATTAAATAGCGATAAACAACAATTATCAGCTGAAAAACAAGCGATTGCTGATAACCTTGCCGCTACTGATGCCGCTAAAAAAAATGTAGAAGATTTGGCCTCAACGCTACACGCATCTAATATTTCTATTGCTGCAATTAATGTAAAAAACAATGGCAAAGAAAAAGAAACCACTACTGCTAAACGTGCAGATTTGTTAAGGTTCTCATTTGACCTAGACGAAAATCGCGTAGCACCAAGTGGTATTAAACAAATATATATTGCAGTAGTTGGGCCAGATGGTAAAGCCATTAGCAACGGCACAAGTTTTACCACAAGAGATGCTGGCGATAAATTGTACACTGAAAAAGTAGAAGTAACTTACGAACAAGGCAAACGTAAAAACGTAAGTTTTGATTGGAAACAAAAAGATGCAAACTACCAAGTAGGTGACTATAAAATTCAAATTTATCACAATGGTTTCAAAATAGGCGAAGGCACAAAAACCTTAAAAAAAGGTGGTTTATTTGGTTAACCAAATTATTACTTAAAAATATTCAAAGGCAACCCTATTTCGGTTGCCTTTGTTATTTAGAGGATATAATAATTGAAGTGTTAATTTGCACAAAAAATTGCTTGTTATGATTAAGAAAAATATTTCGGTGATAGGTGCAGGTACTATGGGCAATGGCATTGCGCATGTATTTGCACAACATGGTTTTACTGTAACGCTTATTGATATTAACCAAACGCAGCTAGATAAAGCGTTAGTAACCATCGCTAAAAACTTAGACAGACAAGTTGCGAAAGGCAGTATTACTGAAGATAATAAACAGAAAACACTTACCAACCTTTGTACACAAAAAAGTATTGAACTTGGCGTGGCTAATGCAGAATTAGTTGTAGAAGCAGCTACCGAAAATATTGATTTAAAACTATCCATTTTTAAACAGCTAGATACTTTTGCGCCAGCAAATGCAATTCTTGCTTCGAATACATCGTCTATTTCTATTACAAAAATTGCCAGTGTAACCAAACGACCAAGCCAAGTTATTGGTATGCACTTTATGAATCCTGTGCCAGTGATGAAGTTGGTTGAAATTATTAATGGTTATGCTACTAGCAATACCGTAACAACTACAATCACTGAACTTAGTAAACAATTACAAAAAGTGCCTTGCGTTGTAAATGATTATCCGGGTTTTATAGCTAATAGAATATTAATGCCAATGATCAATGAAGCTATTTTTAGCTTGTATGAAGGTATAGCAGGTGTAGAAGCAATAGACACCATTATGAAGCTTGGTATGGCGCATCCTATGGGGCCATTACAATTAGCAGATTTTATTGGCCTAGATGTGTGCCTAAGTATTTTGAAGGTATTGCATGATGGCTTTGGTAATCCAAAATATGCACCTTGCCCTTTATTAGTAAATATGGTGACTGCTGGCATGTTGGGCGTAAAAAGTGGCGAAGGGTTTTATACCTATCTTGGCGACAACAAATCATTAACTGTCAGTAAGGTATTTAGTAAATAATCAACGAATTCATGTTCTATATCCTTTCAAAACTGTTATACTTTTTGGTTGTTCCTTTTAATTGGGTAGTTATACTATTCATCACCTCTTTATTTATCAAAAACAAGGGCTTAAAAAAGAAATTATTGGTAAGTATCATTACCATCACAGTTATTTTTTCAAATCCATATATTTTTTATAAAATATTACATGCTTGGCAAATCAATACATCTGAATTATTACCCAATAAGACATACCAAGCAGGCATTATTTTAGGTGGGCTGAGCAGTTTTGATAGAGAAGGCAATAACTATTTTAATGAAGCAAGCGATAGGTTTATACAAACTTTAAAACTATATAATCAAGGCATCATTAAGAAAATCGTAGTAACGGGGGGCAGCGGCTTGTTGGTAGGCAGTGAGCCGCAAGAAGGAAGTGTACTAAAAGAAGAGTTTTTAAAAAACAAAGTCAACCCTGCTGATTTAATTATTGAAAGCAAATCTAAAAATACTTACGAAAACGCCATTTTTACAAAGAAGCTACTAGATAGTTTACATATTAGCGATACGATGGTTTTAATAAGTTCTGCATCGCATTTACGACGATCAAAAATGGTTTTTAAAAATGCAGGTTTTAAAGTTGTAGCGTATCCTAGCGACTTTGAGTTTGTTGATCAGTTTTATACACCCTTACATTATGTTTGGCCAAATTTAACCGCCTTTCATGGTTGGACTAAATTAATAAAAGAAATAATAGGTACAGTTGTTTATAGCATTACAGGCAAAGCTTAACAACGTTTTACATCTACCGTGTGGAGATCTTTAAGTTTAGATAATACTTCTTCCAAACGTACTTTAGGCACACCCATTTGTACAATGGAAAATAATTGATTTTCCTGCTTGATAATATTACAATTGCACTGTTTTAAAATTACCATTACATCATTCATTCTTGTATAATCAAATTGTAGTTCGTAGTTTATTTCAACAGATTTTTGAATAATAGGCACCACTTGAAAAGCCATAGCAGTAGCCGATTTATAGGCATTAATTAAACCTGGTACGCCCAATAATGTACCGCCAAAGTATCTTACAACAACTACCAATACATTGGTCATTTGTTTGCTATCTATTACATTTAAAATAGGTTTACCTGCGGTGCCATTTGGTTCGCCGTCGTCACTCACTCTAAAATTATTACCATCTAAACCAAGCCTATAAGCAAAGCAATGATGTACCGCTTTAGGATGTTCTTTTTTTAGTTCTTGCAAATGCTTCTTAAAATCTTCAACATTGCTAATAGGAAATGCATAGGCTAGAAAACGACTGCCTTTGTCTTTAAATTCTGCAACCGAAGGTTTTTCAATGGTGTAATAATATAAGTCGCTATTCATAAGGCCTATTTACTATTATTCGGATTTGTAAAATAGGTAATAATGTCATTCAACAAAACTGTTTGCTTAGCTTTTACATGATGGCTTAATATTGGCGCAGATACACCATTATTTACTACTAATGAATTATTCGTAATAATAACTACTTCGTCCCATACGTCTTGATCGATAAACGATTGTAGCGTTTTGGTACCACCTTCTACAAGCAAACTTTGAATATTTAATTGATAACAAGCTGCTAAAATTTCTTCTAATAAATCGGCTTCTTTATTTAGTTTATAATAAGTCAATTTTTCTCTTTCCTCTTGCTTGATATAATTGAATACAATCGTTCTTTCTGCTTGATTAAATAATTGCAAATGAGTAGGTAGTGTTAAGTCTTTATCTATTACCAACCGTGTGGGGTTTTTACCATACCATAACCTGTTTGTCAGTGAAGGATTATCAAGTAAAGCAGTATTAGTACCTACCAAAATAGCAGCGTTTTGTTGACGCAATTGATGTACCAATCTGTTTGAAAAATTATTGCTTATTAACAATCTATTATTAGTATTTGTACCTATTTTTCTGTTGGCAGTTTCTGCCCATTTCAACATAACAAATGGTCGTTTCTTTTCATGGAATGTAAAGAATTTTTTGTTCAATGCTCTACAGTAATTTTCCAATACACCAACTGTTACGTCTGCACCCGACAACCGCAATTTCTCAATTCCTTTACCATCCACTTGTTTAAAACTATCAGTACATCCAACTACCACTTTTTTAATACCATGCTTAATAATTAAATCGCTACAAGGCGGTGTTTTACCAAAGTGTGCACAAGGCTCTAGGCTTACATAAATTGTAGAAAGCGGTATTAAATGCATATCCGCTTTTGCAACACTGTTAATACAATTAACTTCAGCATGCGCTTGCCCATATTGTTGGTGATAACCTTCACCAATTATTCTATTGTCATACACCAAAACACTACCAACCATGGGATTAGGTGCAACGTTACCTTCACCAAGTTTGGCTAATTGTAAGCAACGCAATAGATATTGTTCATGCAATGTCAATATGGACGGCTATTTGATGAAAGCGGCAAAAATAACTGAAATGATAGTAACATTGCAGCATGACTATCAATACGGCTTATCACCAGCTTTTGTACCAACTATTTGCGTTGTACGATGACCGTGAAGCCGCCAACATTGCTGATTGGGTCATTGAATATATTACAGGGCAAAGACGGATAGAAAGAATACTTTACAAAGATTTACAGCTAAATAATAGTCAACAACAACAGCTTGAAACCTTCACGCAGCAACTATTGCAGTACAAGCCAGTACAATATGTATTACAAGAAGCTTGGTTTGCAGGTATGAAGTTTTTTGTAAAAGAAGGTGTATTAATTCCAAGGCCGGAAACTGATGAGCTAGTAGAACAAATTTCAAATTTCAAGTTTCAAGTTTCAGGTTCATTGCAAATTTTAGACATTGGAACAGGTAGTGGTTGTATACCCATTGCTTTAAAAAAGCGTTTACCAGCAAGTAATATCCTATCCATAGATATAAGCGAAGCAGCATTAGCAATTGCTCAAAAAAATGCCACAGATTTACAAGCAGATATTACTTTACAACAACTGGATTTCTTAGACGAAACCAATTGGTATCAACTTGGAAAATTTGATATTATTGTAAGCAATCCACCTTATATCAAACAAAGCGAAAGTGCAAGCATGAGTAAGCATGTAACTGACTATGAACCAAGCCTAGCTTTATTTGTAGCCGATAATAAAGGTTTAATTTTTTATGATAAAATTGCCGCTTTTGGTAAAGAACATCTTAACCCCAATGGGCAAATTTTTGTAGAAATTAATGAAGCTTTGGGTGAAGAAACGGTGGCTATGTTTCAGCAACATGGTTATCAAACCTTATTGAAACAAGATCTTCAAGGTAAAGACAGAATGATACAGGCTTGGTTAAGCAATGATTTTAATGATTAAAATGATGGTAAATATTGGAACTATTTCAATTCATCTAAAACAGAAAAAAGCTTTTTTACAACTGCACTCGCGCTACCATCAAAGTTGTTGACAATAATAGCAACTGTATAATCTATACCAGCTTTACTTGTATGATAGCCCGCAAAACTTTTACTGCCGCCGATAGAACCGCTTTTCAGTTTCATACCATTATATAATGGCAACGCTTCGTAAAAAGAAGAAAACCACTTTTTATCTTTTGCATACTGTAATACATTTACTAAAACACTAGTTGTAATGCGGTTTTGAGGTGACAAGCCACTACCATCAATTATTTTAAGAGCCCCAACATCCATCCCTTGTTCTTGCCAAAATTTTCTGACAATATCAACACCCTTATCTGTAGCGCCCATCCCTGTTTGCTCATAGGCGATGGTTTTGAGTAATGCCTCACCATACAAGTTGATACTCTTTTTCAGGAACCAAAAGTTAATACTATCAAGTGTTGGCGATTTGTGTGTAACTATTATTTTACTTGGTTTACGCATAACGGTATCATCTATTGTAGACAAATCAAACATAGTTTTGAAGCCAATATTTTCTTTATTCAATGCATCATCCAATACTTGTTGTATTTGCCACAATGGATGAGAAAATGCACCACTAATCGTAAATGTTTTTTCGCCCGCAGGTACTGTACCTTCTATAAAACCTGTGTTACTATAAGGTGGTAAATAAATGTAACCATTATCACCACTACCCTTTTTACCAGTTTTAATATTAGGTTTTAAAAATGCTCTTTGCAAAGCTGGATTTGTTTTTAAAATAGTCACGTCATCACCTTCATTATCACCAGGTTGTAACACCAAATCGTATTGGTTTTCGTGCCAATTTAGCCCCCATGTACCAGCACCATAATAGTTACCAATATCATCCCAAATCCAACCACCGGGTAAGGGTTGATAAGAGAATTTTCTTCCATCCAAGAGAATATTACCATCAATAGACTTAATTCCAGCATCTTTAATTGCATCAAGCCATTCTTTCACAATAGCAGTGTCTTTTGTAACGCTGTATCGCCAGCTACCCAATGTAGGATCACCACTGCCAACCAAGTATAAATTACCTTTTAAAACACCATTAGTAATTGCACCATCGTAGCCTAGTTCTGTTTTGTATTGATAGTCCTTACCCAATAGCTCAAAAGCTGTTACACTAGTCAGTATTTTTTGGCAACTTGCTGGTGCCAATCCCAGTTCACTATTATAATCTGTTACTATCTTGTTTGTTTTAGATTCTACAACATACAAGCTTACACTAGCATGTTTTAAAGCACTGTCGTTTTTCAATTGCTGCATGGCTTTTGTAAGCTTATCGCCAACGCTTTGAGCGGTAGAAATAATGCCAATGAAAATTAAACTAATGAGAAGTTGGAAGTGTTTCATGAGAGTACAATTACTTTGCACAAAATACAGCGTTCGTTTTATGGAAAAAATATTTGCATCTATTATTACTATTGGTGACGAATTATTAATTGGTCAAGTGGTAGATACCAATAGCCCTTGGATGGCTCAAGAACTCAATAAAATAGGCGTAGCAGTTAAACACCGTGTAGCTGTCGGTGACGCATGGGATGATATTTGGTATGCACTTGATGAGGAAAGTAAACATGCAGATATCATTCTGATTACGGGTGGCTTAGGTCCTACCGCTGATGATATTACCAAGCCTTTATTGTGCGAATATTTTGGTGGCAAGATGGTAGTTGATGAACCCACATTGGCACATGTAACACATATTTTTGCCAATATTTTAAAACGTCCAATGATTGAGCGTAATGCTAAGCAAGCTGAAGTGCCCGATGTATGTACGGTTTTAAAAAATGAAGTGGGTACAGCGCCAGGGATGTTGTTTGAGCGTGATGGTAAAATTTTTATAGCCATGCCAGGTGTACCCCACGAAATGAAATGGTTAATGAGCAACCAAATATTACCATTAATTCCTACTAAATTCAAAGCCCCTATCATTGAACATAGAACATTATTAACTGCTGGTATTGGTGAAAGCTTTTTAGCAGAATTGATTCAAGATTTTGAAGCCGCTTTACCTGCCAATATCAAATTAGCATACCTGCCGCATTATGGTATGGTGCGTTTGCGCCTTACATCATCAGGTTTCGATAAAGATGCTATCATTCAACAGCTCGATTATCAATTCACTGAGTTGAAGCAACAAGTTTCGGCATATTTAGTGATTGATGAAGACATCACTTTACAAGCTGCAGTGGCACAGCTTTTAAAAAAATACGGTAAAACATTGGCTACCGCCGAAAGCTGCACAGGTGGCTATATTGCACATTTGATTACTGCTATGCCTGGCTCGTCTGCTTACTTTACTGGTAGTGTGGTTTGTTACGATAACAGAATAAAAACAGAATTGCTTGGCGTAAGTAACGAAGTTTTGCACACAGTAGGCGCCGTAAGCGAGCAAACAGTAACCCTAATGGCGAGCAATATTGTAAAACTAATGAACACTGATTATGGCATAGCAGTCAGTGGTATTATGGGACCTAGTGGCGCTACTGATGAGAAGCCCGTTGGTCTTGTATGGATTGCTGTTGCTGACTCGCAGCGTGTAATTACCAAACAATTTAACCTACGATTTGATAGAGAAAGAAACATTCAGATGACAGCTATCAATGCACTGAACATGATGAGAATGTTAATTGTGGATAACCATTGAATAACTTTCGATAGCTAAAAATTACTTTTGATACAATTATGCAACAAATTATTGATTAGTTCTGTGTAAGAACTAGCACTATTGGTTCATTTAACGTAAAACTTGCACGTTTTATTGCATGCCGCGATAAATTAACTGATTGGTTTGGTGTTGCCTGATTAGGGGTAAATTTTTTAACCCATTAAATTCACAATTAGATATGGCTATAGTTGATTTGATAATGCCCAAAATGGGCGAAAGTATTATGGAAGCGACCATTTTGAAATGGCATAAAAATGTTGGCGACCATATTCAACAAGATGAAACATTGCTTGATATTGCTACTGACAAGGTGGATAGTGAAGTGCCTTCAACTGTGGATGGTATTTTAAAAGAAATATTGTTTGAGGTGAATGATGTTGTGCCAGTTGGTAGTGTTATTGCAAAAATTGAAACAGCAGTTGCTGCGGCTATTACACCTAATGTTCCAAAACTGCCAACAGAAACCGCAACTGTTGTAGTGACTGTACCTGAGCAAATCCATCATGCGCCTACTACTCCGCAACCTGAAGAAATTGAGCCGCCATTCTTAGGCGAAATGCCATACGTACCACAAAATATTACAACATCGAGCGCAAAAAATAACAATAGCTTTTTCTCACCGTCTGTATTGAGTATTGCCAATAGCGAAGGCATTAGTTTAAGCGAACTCGAAAAAATAAAAGGTACGGGTGAAGATGGCAGGGTTACAAAAAAAGATATTTTAGAATATGCACCTGAAAATAGCGGCTCACAGAAACAGACAGGTAATAACCGCTTTTACTCACCGCTAGTTTTAAATATCGCCAATAGCGAAGGCATTAGCCTTGCAGAACTTGAACGTATAGAAGGCACAGGTGCCGATGGTCGTGTATCGAAAAGAGATGTTTTGCAATATGTTGCTAATAAGAAAGCTGGTTTAATACCTGCCTATGTAGTACCAACTGCACCTGCCCCAATTGTATCGCAACCTGTTGTGGTACCAGAACCAGTAGTTACAGTACAACCACCTGTTATTCACAGCGAACCTGCTCCAGTCGTTTCAACACAACCAATAGTTATTCCTGAACCGGTAGTTGTACCAGCGCAGGCTGCATTTACAGCACCAACTGTTGAACCAGTTATAATGCCACAACAACCCGTAGTTGCTGCACCAGTTGTTCCAGAACCTATAGTAACTGTTCCAGAACCTGTGGTAACCGTTCCAGAACCTGTGGTAACTGTTCCAAAACCTGTAGTAACTGTTCCAGAACCTGTAGTAACCGTTCCAGAACCTGTGGTAACTGTTCCAAAACCTGTGGTAACTGTTCCAGAACCTATAGTAACTGTTCCAGAACCTGTAGTAACTGTTCCAGAACCTGTAGTAACTGTTCCAAAACCTGTGGTAACTGTTCCAGAACCTATAGTAACTGTTCCAGAACCTGTAGTAACTGTTCCAGAACCTGTAGTAACCGTTCCAGAACCTGTAGTAACCGTTCCAGAACCTGTGGTAACTGTTCCAGAACCTGTAGTAACTGTTCCAGAACCTGTGGTAACTGTAGCTGAAAAAGTGGTTGAACATAAATCAGTCGTTGCAACATCTATCAACCAAACCTGCTTACAGCCTGTGCAACAGTCGGTTTTTGTACCAACACCTGTTTACATTAAAGATATTCCTCTATCAACGCTTGCTGAAGGTCACTCTGGTAAATTTGCGAATCCAACTTCTGTGTTACCAACAGGTGATACTGAAATTATAGAGATGGATAGGATGCGTAAGCTGATAGCCAAACACATGGTAAACAGTGTGCAAACTAGTCCACATGTAACCAGCTTTGTAGAAGCAGATGTAACCAATATGGTGCTTTGGCGCAATAGAGTAAAAGAAGAATTTGAAAGAAGAGAAGGTACTAAAATAACTTTTACACCAATGTTTATAGAAAGCATTGTGAAAGTTATGCAACAATTCCCTTTAATTAACTCTTCTATTGAAGGTGAGAAAATTGTAGTTAAAAAAGATTTTAATATAGGTATGGCGACGGCTTTACCAAGCGGCAATTTGATTGTTCCTGTTATTAAAAGTGCTGAAAAACTGAATATTGTTGGTTTAAGCAAGGCAGTGAACAACTTAGCTAACGCTGCAAGAAATAGCCAACTGAAACCCGATGATACTACTGGCGGTACATTTACAGTAACCAATATTGGCACATTTGGCAGTTTAATGGGTACACCAATTATCAACCAACCACAAGTAGCCATATTAGCTATAGGTGCTATTAAAAAGAAACCAGTTGTGATTGAAAGCGAGGATGGAGACACGATTGGCATTAGACACATGATGTACTTATCACTTAGCTACGACCACCGTGTGATTGATGGTAGTGTAGGTGCAAGCTTTTTAACGGCTGTTGCTAAAGAATTAGAGCAATGGGATGTTAATAGAACTTGGTATCAGTACTTGTAGTGCTATATCGGGCATAGATGAAGTACTTACGGAACGATGCAGTGTGCGACGCAACAGAAGCCAAATAGCATTACTACTGCTGACAAACAAAAAATACATTTACAGCCATCAAATTTGATGGCTGTTTTTATTGAACAGTGTTTTTTATGAATGAGAAGCTAATCATGTTTAACAATCGCTTGCAAAAAGTGTACAAGCATAGGCATAAACAGGCCGTAAGACAAGGCATTACTTGCTATAGAGTGTACGATCATGACTTGCCGGAATTTCCATTTTGCATAGAGCTTTACGAGGACAAAGTGTACTTGGCTGAATACTTGCGCAGACATGGTATGACGGATGAAGAACATGAAGCTTGGCTAGAAGAATGTGTGGCGGTAATTGCAAATTTGCTACAAGTAAAAGATGAAAACATTTACATCAAAGAACGCAGACGCAAGGCCAACAGGCAAGAGCAATATGAGAAGGTAGATGATAAAAAAGAGTTTTTTACTGTGCTTGAAAATGGGCATAAGTTTCTGATAAACCTAACAGACTATTTAGATACGGGTTTGTTTTTAGACCATCGCATTACAAGGCAAATGGTGGAGAACGAGTGCGCTGGTAAACGTGTGCTGAATTTATTTGCTTATACAGGTTCGTTTAGTGTATATGCGGCGGCTGGTAAGGCTAAAAGCGTTACTACGGTGGACCTCTCGAAGACTTACCTAACTTGGGCCGAAGATAATTTTACCATCAATTTGCTTAAAGATGCAGAACGCTTTCAGTTTATTCATGCAGATGTAAAACAATATTTAAAAACATTAGCACCCAATAGTTTTGACTTGGTAGTGATGGATCCGCCAACGTTTAGCAATAGCAAGCGCATGAAAGATATTTTAGACATTCAGCGCGACCATGTAGCATTGCTAAACGATGTATTGGCCGCAACCGTAACTGGGGGTACCGTTTATTTTAGCACCAACTACACCAAATTTATTATTGATACCGCCGCCATTAATGCAACAGAAATAAGAGATATTACTAAAGCTACTACTCCTTTCGACTTTGAAGGTAAATTGAAACGATGGTGCTACAAATTGGTGAAATAGAAACTTTAGCTTCAACCACACAGAAAAAAACTATTTGCCTTTTAGATTCAGCGACAGTTGTAAGCCTGCACTGTATAATTTTACTTGCCCTTCACCAATACCTGTTAGTGGTATTTTTACAAAAGGGGTTAACTGATACGATAGTTGCTTGCCTAATTGTCTACGATAGCCAACTGCTAAATTTAGAATTGAGAATAAATGGTTGTTTTTATCTTCTATCAAATAGTTAGACTTACGCGGTTGGTTATAGTATAAGTAATTATAATCGTAAGATTCGCTTTTCATAAAATAGCTTGATATACCACCTACCGCAAGCCAAGTAGCTTTTTGATATTGGGCAAATTGGTATTGTAAATTAATGGGCAGTTCATATACTAAACAGTTGGCATCGATGGACTTTAACTTGTAATTAGCTGTCACCCAAGGTTGATTTTTGTAATCTGCACTATCAGTTGAATATATTTTTTTACTGACACCAAAACCTGCGGCAATGCTTATTTTTTTGGTAATTTGATAACTTACAGCAATTCCGAACCCAGGACTGCTTACGTCTTTTAAAGAAAGATGCGTAGAAGTGATATCCGCTGTTGCAAAAGCACTGACTTCAAATTTTGAAAGAACCGATTGCTTTTTTTTGGGTGTAGCTTTTGCAATGGACGCTACTATTGTTGCCGAAGTATCAGTTGGCTTTTCCGCTTTTTTTCTATCAATTGTATCTACAATTTCAGCGGTGTTAATCATTGCTTTTTCAGTGATATTATCAGCCTTGTTATTGTTTGAAACCTCATCATTAATTGGCTGATCTATATCATTAGCAGCCTGTTGTACAATAGGTTGTACACCTGTTTTGGATACTTTATTAACCGTTATTTTCTTTGAATTATTGATAGGCGGTTTTACTGAACCATGATACCCATTTTTTATGCTTGATTCAGTAACAACCTTAGTTAAAGAGGAGGTTGCAGTAGTGCTATTAGCTTTGCTCTCAGCAGCGGTTGGCATATTTTCTTTTACTTCAATTGCAGTTTTACTAATTCCTTTATTAGTTGTCGCTTTTATTTTATTTGTTTGACTTTCTACCATCACTACACCAACACCATTATTTTCTGCTTTCGATATTGGAGGCTTAGTTTCTGATACAGCTATTTGATTATTAAGATTATTGCGATATTGAATTGAATTATGCGAATTATTATGATGTAAATACATAGCAGTAGTACCGCCAACTAATAGCAAAGGCAGTAACCACCACCAAAGCACAAATCTGCGCCTCTCTTTTTCGCCGTCAAGCATCTGCTCCATACGCTGCCACGCCTCTTCGTTAAAAGGCATAACACTTTCATCAGCTGCTTGCTGGCTTAGATTAAATAAATGTTTATCAAACTGCTCTCCGTTCATACATTGTGTAATTATTCTTGGCTAGTAACATCTTTTGCAAATGTTGTCTCGCTTTGGATAAATTAGATTTAGAAGTTCCTATCGCAATTCCTAGCTGCTCGCCTATTTCTTCATGGCTGAATCCATCCAACACAAATAAGCTAAAAACAGTTCGATAGGCGGGTGATAATTGCTGCACACATGCAATGATTTCTTTGTACGATATTTTCGCTAACTGACTTTCATCTGCGTCAATTGTATCCAATTGTGCATCAGTAATTTCTGCGTGATGATTGTGTTTATCATATTTACGATAATGATCAATAGCTGTGTATATCACAATGCGTTTAATCCAGCCTTTAAAATCAGCAGTGAAGCTATTGTGTATGGAACTAAACTTACCAATTTCCTTAAAAATTTTTAAGAACCCATCGTTTAATATCTCTACAGCATCATCGTTATTTTTTGCATAGCGCATACATATTGACATTAAGTAACTATAAAACATAGCATATAATTGCTTTTGGCTGTCACGTTTGTTGGCAGCACAGTCTTTAAGCAATTGTTTTAAGTCAATATCGGTAATCAGGTGGTGTCTTTTTGAAATTGAATCGAGTGAAATTACAAAATGGTTGTTCGACGTGTCAACTTTATTTCTGTTTTCTCGACTTACAAGGGCAATATTTAAGGCAGTATTCGCCAATGTTTATAAACTTAGTTTTTGCTTCTTAATTTTAAATACCCTAGAAATGTTGAATCCAAAATGTATATCACCGTTTCCCCATTTACCAGAAGTTTGGGTGATAAATGTATTTTCTGTTAACCCTGTAGAGTTTGTAAAATGTAATTGAAATACATGGCCGCCAGTTTCAATATCTACACCCACGGCCACAGAATTGTAGTAACCACTAAATTGATTGAATTGGTAATAATATTCGGCTGTAATACTCAATCTTTTAGATATTTTTTGCCTAGCACCAATACCTAAGCTGTACAAATCGTTGGGGTCATTTGCCAATGGCACAATATTGTAATGCACGATGGTAGGCATTAGCTGAACAGAAGTAGACGAACTGAATTTCCTAGCAATAATTAGTTGATAAGCGTATGATGTTTTGTCGCTTGTGGTATATTTTAAAGAAGGGTCGCTATCTTTTAAAGTTTTAATGATTACCGACGCCAAGCCAGTTATAGAAATAGGTGAAGCATTGGGACCAGTACTTTGCCTTAATAATTTCACTTTCAAAAAGCCATCCATTTGTTTTAGAAAAGTACTTCTACCAATACCAATACCAATATTATTTGTAATACCGTAGTCTAATCCCAAGCGTTCAGTAGCGTTGTCTAAACCAAAAGCATTGTAACTACCGCTATTTAACAAACCAAAACGGTGTGAAATTCTAAAATCTAACAGACCTGCCTTGGTAGTTTCTATTGAGTGGCCGTTAATTAAATGGGTACTTTTAAAAGTTGCTTCTACATATTCTTTTTGCTTGGTACTGTCTACTGTTTTAAATAAATCTACTTCTTGAGCCGCAACTATTTGTATGCTAGCACTTGCAAGCAGTAGGGCTAATATGTTTTGTATTGTTTTCATATTTATTGTTTAATCATATTTACAATCTACTGTAATAGTTAGCTCTTTAGCTATTTTATCACCTATTAAAGTGCCTTTAATACCATAATCGGCTAGTTTTATTTTAAAGCTGCTTTTTGCAGCTACTTTATCGGCTTTAACATCAATGGTACCTGTGGTAGTAACATTTTGCTTAACCCCATGTATTTCTAATTCGCCTGCAACTGTGGTTTTGTAAGTACCATCTTTATCAAAATTAACCTCGCTTATATTGGTAATTCTGCCTTTAAATACAGCTTTCGGATATTTATCGCTTTCCATGTAATTCTCGTTAAAGTGTTCTTGCATGGTGGCATTTTCAAACCTAAAACCGCGTACGGCTAACTGAAAAATCATTTGCCCATTATTGCTTAACTTACTATCAACTTGGTTATTTACGGCTGCGATGTCTTCTATCAACGTAGCTGAAAAAAAACTCACTTTACCAGATTTGGTCTGATAGATTTTTTGGCTTGGGCTAAATGCCAATGCATGTATTACCATTAATAATCCTAATAAATATTTCATAATAGTCATTTAGTTGTTTGGCGCACCATTTCTAATCCAAGTTCTTATTTTGGCTATGTCGCAGCTAACCAGTTTTGCTGCACCTTTGGGCATTGGATCGTAACCAGGTGTTTGGTTTACCACATGGTATAGTAAATTACTATTGGCATAAGGCTTAAGATTATTGTATGTACTTAAAATATTACCACCGCCAAAACTTGCAGGTGCTGCATGACAACTGTAGCAGTTGGCTGATAAAATGCCCACTATTTCTACACTATAGCGTACGTTGGTGGTATCGCAAGTCACTATTGGTAAAGTTGCCATATCGGTTACTTCTTTTTTGTAGGTACAGCCTGCCCAAATACAGACCGTAATAATGGCTAATGCTATCATTGTGAATCGTCTCATATATTTCATTTACTTATATTATTTATAACTACTGATATTTATTTAATAACAACAACAACATATTTTTTCTCACCACAGTTAATTAATCAATAAATGGTCACAGGCAAATGATTATTATCTTTCAAATGCATATCTTCATCTATTTACCCTATTTACCGTTACTCGTATTGTTTTAAAACCAATACAATAACACCCATTTGTCAAATTTTTTTTAATCCTAGAATTCAGGACAGACATTGGTGGTTATCAGCTTAAAATAGTTGGGGGTTGGTGCTATTTTAAGCATTCATACTTGTTTCCAACAACCTAAACAGTAACGCAGCGTATAGATTTACGGTTGCTTGGTACAGATTTTTTTTAAAACCCATCATTGCACACCATAGATCGATTAGTTTTACCACCTTAATTTTTTGTATGAACACAACACATTCATTTCCACAGCCTTTGGTATTTACGGTAAGAGTGTACGGCATTTTAATAGATGCGCAAAACCGAGTTTTGGTAAGCGATGAGTACATACGGGGTGATTATTTTACTAAGTTTCCTGGTGGCGGTTTAGAATTTGGCGAAGGCACTAGAGATTGCCTGAAACGTGAGTTTATGGAAGAAACAGGGCTTGATGTAACCGTAGGCGACCATATTTATACTACCGATATTTTTCAGATCTCGGCTTTTAATAGTAGGCATCAAATCATTTCTATTTATTACTATGTAAAGAGTAATGTGCCGACTGATATTGAGGTAAAAACCACCCGATTTGATTTTGCACCAGAAGCCATCAATGACCCAAATGGCCAAGCGGAAGTACGCCGTTGGATACCTTTAGAAACCTTAACAGAAGCCGATGTAGACCTACCGTTGGATAAAATTGTGGTAAGGATGTTGAAACAAGCTATCAATTGAATTCTGACTTGTAATATTGATTAGCGGTGACTTGTAAAACACAGCTAAGAAGGGTTTGATGGATTTAGATTTAAGATTGCCTCAGATCACTTGATTAATTCATAACTCAATTCTACCATACCATTCTTGTAAGCAATTGTGTTTATCAATCGCAATTTCTGCTCCTGCCCTATTTGATTAAAATACTGGAGTCCATCACCTAAAATAATTGGTAAAATGCTTATTCTAATGGTGTCGGCTAGCTGCTGCTGCATCATTTGTTTACAAAGGCTAGCACCGCCCACTACCCATACATTTTTGAAATTAGGCTTTAATTTCTCGCTTATTAATTGGTTAAGATTACCATTATAAAATTGAATATTTGGTCTATCATCCACCAACTGCCGATGGGTTAATACGATAGTTGGTGTGTCGCCATAAGCCCAACCATAATTTTTTGACAATTCTACAGCCAATTGATAGGTATTTGCCCCCATTATATAACAGTCTATGGTTTGTAAAAAAGCCACCACATCTTGCCCAACCTCGCCTTTTTCGTATGGGCTTGATGTTTCAAACCAGCCAATACTATTGTCTTTTTTAGCAATAAAGCCATCCACACTTGCTACCATGTGGATGGTGATATGAAAGTTGTCTTGTGGCATGGTGGTCTAATAATTGGAAATGAAAATATTAGAGCTTATGATTTAGTATTTTCCTGAAACGCATTTTCACTTTTTATCAACCACCAATCCAAAATCACCAATTCCAAATCTTCCCCTATCCGGCTGTTGGAATATTTTCAAAACCTGTGGTTGCTTCGCCCGCAGCTTCACGTTTCATTTGATGCGCAACATCGTGGCCAACATATTTGGCGATTCCCTTTTCAGCATAGATAACCACAGGGCTAAGTATAATAGCCATGGTAAATTTGTAGATATAGTTCATCATTCCAAAGGCTAAAATTTGCTGCCAAGTGAATACACCCCAAAATGCGATAAACAGTACAATGTAGCTATCTACTAATTGGCTTACTAAGGTTGAACCTGTAGCACGAAGCCAAAGGCGTTCATCGCCAGTTACTTTTTTTATTTTGTGAAACACATACACATCTACAAATTGGCTTACTAAAAAAGCCGCTAAACTACCTACAATAATACGCATGCCTTGCCCAAAAATACCATTAAAAGCTACTTGCATATTAGCAATACCATTTTGGGCACCGCTTCCCAACCAAAAATCGGCAGGCGGCACACCAATAGCCATAAAGTACATGAGAAAAGCATAAGCAATTAAGCCTACGGCTGTGAAAGAAATTCTACGAACTGCTCTTGGTCCATAAAACTCATTCACAATATCGGTAGCGATGAACTCAAGCGGCCATAATAACACACCACACGTAAGATTAAAACCCAAACCACTTTGTCCAAACATGGTAAAATTGGCAGGACGTATACCAAATAATTTTTCAAGCGAGAATATTTTAGTACCAATACTTTCAGCAATCAAGGCATTAGCTACAAAAAACGCAGCGATAGTAAGAAAGAGTTTGGTGGGTTTGTCTTTTAGAATGTTTGTGATCACTGATTAAATGATTTTAATGATTATTGTGATTATTAGACCTAGAGGATAGCCATAGTAAACCGCTATCAACTACTATCATCTGTGGCCTATTGACAGTTGACTATTATTAAGCCTTCATCATCAATGTTAATATTTGAAATAAAAATATCACCAAATTAAGGCGTAGTAACCATGTGGCCGCCTTTTTTTGCTTTTTGCTAATAAACAGTATTAACCACCAAAAGTTGAGTATTATGTTTAAAATGGGTGAAACAATATAGCCTAAAACAAGAATTGTTGCATTAATATCTTTATTATTAATAAAGTTTGTAGTGGCATCTTGCAAGTACCAACAGTATAGAAATAGCACATTGCATAGCAGCGCAACACGAGATAGAAATGAGTGAACTTGCATAAGTTGAATTAGGTTTGAAAAATAGTATTATTTTGCCGAACTCTTAATATAGAACCATGAAGAAATTTAATTGGAAACCATTGCTACCTCACTTGCTTGCAATTGGTATTTTCTTAGTAGTATCCGTTATTTATTGTTTGCCAGCCCTAAAAGGTATGATGGTAAATATGCACGATTTGCTAGGTGCAAAAGGTATGGCACAGCAAAGCTGGGACTTTAAAGATAAATATGGTTATATACCTAACTGGACTAACAGCATGTTTGCTGGTATGCCAGGTTATCAAATATTATTTGAGCAAACTTCTAAAATAACCCTGCTTTATTTCCATTATATCTTCACGCTAGGCCTACCTGAACCTGCTAATTTCTTCTTTTTGGCTTGTGTGGGCTTCTATATTTTATGTGTATCCTTAAACATCAAACCTTGGATAGGCACTTTAGCTTCATTAGGTTATGCTTACGCATCTTATAGCGCCGTGATTGTAACCGTGGGTCACGTAACCAAATTTGCAGCTATGGGCTATGCGCCTGCCGTTATTGCTGGCTTGCTATTGCTTACTCAACGCAAATATATTTTGGGCTTTATGGCTACTGTATTATTTGCCACCTTACAAGTATATCAAAATCACTTACAAATTACTTATTACACTTTAATTATATCTATTTGCCTAGGTGCCGGCTTTTTGGTTACTTGTATAAAAGAAAAAGATTTCAAGCATTTATTTAGCACTTTAGGTTTGGCAATGGTAGCAGGTGCTATAGCGTTAGGTTCTTTCGCCGTAATGATTTTACCAACCAATGAATATACCAAAGAAAGTATGCGTGGTGGTAGAAGCGAATTAACACCCAAAAAAGGTAAAAGCAATACCACTAAAAATGGTTTAGATAAAGATTATGCTTTTACTTGGAGCTATGGTATTGACGAAACATTAACCTTGGTACTACCTGCATTTAAAGGCGGTAGTTCAGGCTCTGGTGAACTGGGTGGCGAAAACAGCCATGTGGTAAAAGCTATGCAAGACAATAGTTTGCCACAAGATGCCATTAATTATTTTTACCAATATATGAGTGCTTATTGGGGGCCGCAAACATCGGGTACTTCTGGTACGGTGTATTTAGGTGCTATCACTTGCATGCTGTTTATCATCGGTTTATTTATTGTAAAATGGGCTGATAAAGGTTGGATAATTGCAGCAAGTATTATTGGTATTGTATTGGCATGGGGTAGTCATTTTCCTGCGGTAAACTATTTCTTATTCGACCATTTGCCGCTTTATAATAAGTTTAGAGCACCAACTATGAGCTTGGTGATACCACAATTAACCTTCCCATTATTGGGTGCTTTAGCCTTGCAAATATTATTTTATAGCAAGTACGATTTGACAGCCATGAAAGAAAAATTAAAATGGAGTGGCATTACAGTGGTTGCCTTAGTAGCAGTTTTAGCATTCGTATACGTTGGCGGTAGTTTTAAAAGCCCTAACGATACACAATTAAAAGAAGGCATTGCCAACGCTTTATCACAAGGTGGTAGCAAAGAGCAAGCAGCAACGATTAGCAACGCCATCATGAGTGGCTTAACAGCTGACAGAAAGGGCTTATATGGTTCTGACTTGTTAAGAGTGATTTTCTTTATGGCTTTAGCAGGTGTAGTTATTTGGTACACCATCAACAAAAAAATAAAGCCAGAAATCGCCTTAATAGTACTAACCGCAGCTATGTTTGTAGATCTAATTACCGTTGATTTACGCTACTTAAAAAGCGATAATTACGTAGATAAAGATGAGTTTATAGCGCCGTTTCTGCCAAATGCTGCCGACTTACAAATAAAAAAAGATACTAGCTATTATCGCGTATTTGACCAAACAACTGACCCTTGGAACAGCAGCCGTTGTGCTTATAATCACAATTCAATAGGTGGCTACCACCCCGCTAAATTGGCTTTGTTTCAAGATTTGATAGAAAACCAGTTGGGAAAAGGCAATATGGAAGCGTTCAACATGTTGAATACCAAATATTTTATCGTTCAAGGACAAGGTAATAATGCTGCGCCTGTAGCACAACAAAACCCAGGTGCTTATGGCAATGCTTGGCTTGTAAAAAGCATTAAAGAAGTAGCCAATGCTGATGAAGAAATGAAGGCGCTTGATAGTGTGAACAAATCAGTTGCTATCATTGACAAGCGAGAAGCGAGCAAAGTAACGGCACAGCCACAATATGATAGCACTGCAAATATTACATTTATTCAAAACCTAAATGATTATTTAAAATACGAATCGAATGCAGCAACCAACCAGTTTGCGGTATTTAGCGAAATATATTACCCATATGGTTGGGTAGCAACTGTAGATGGTAAAGAAACCCCAATCGTTAGAACCAACTACCTACTTCGTGGTATTAATATTCCTGCAGGCAAGCATACCATTGAGTTTAATTTTAAGCCACATAGTGTTGCATTAGGTAATTTATTAGGATTAATATTAGGTATTGTGGGTTATATTGTATTGTTAGGCGGCGGATTTTTATTGTGGAGAAATTATAAGAAAGGCGTTGCCTAATCATTTTACTAAAAGAAAAGAATGCAAGTAAACACAGCAAGAAAAATAGTACCAACCTTTGTAGTTGACTTCGCGAAGCAAATAGCTTATGCTTTGTACAGAGGTTCGGAGAAACTATTTGTAGGCGCTTTTGATAAATACGATTTTCAAACTTTTGAGGTATTTAAACGTGTGCTTAAGCCAACTTCTAATTGTATAGATGTAGGTGCCCACAAAGGTTTTATCTTAGAAAAAATAATAAAACATGCACCTCAAGGCAAGTTAATGGCCTTTGAACCGATACCCGATTTGTACAATTATTTGAAAGCAAAATTTGGCAAAAAAGCAAAGGTATTCAACATTGCATTGTCAGATAAAATGGGTGTTGCAGAATTTGCTTACTACATAGATAGGCCAGCTATTAGCGGTTTCAAACAAAGAGATGCGTTTAAAGAAGATGGTGAAGTAGCACATTTAAAAGTGCCGTTAAATACCATTGACAACCTAGTACCAGAATTTACCAAAATCGACTTGATTAAGATAGATGTTGAAGGTGCGGAATTATCGGTATTAAAAGGCGCTGAACGCACTATTAAGAACAGTAAACCATACATTCTGTTTGAGTTTGGCTTAGGTGGCGCAGACTATTATGAAACCACGCCACAGCAAATATTTGATTATTTAACTGATTGCGGTTTGGTATTATCAACTTTAGAATATTTCTTAAAAAACATGCAACCATTTAGCAGAGAGGAATTTGTGGGGCAATATGCAAAAAGCTACAATTACTTCTTTATTGCTTATGATGCTGCAAAGGTTTAATTTTTAACCACATAGGCATATAGACACATAAAAATTACATTTCTTTTCGAGAATAATTGAACCATTTTGAGAAGCTAATGTACCTACTGTGACAATGTGGTAATACTTTTTTTATGGATTTATCAATCATTTTCGTGAATTACAAAACAGCGCAACTGCTGCTAGATTGTATTGATAGTATCTATACGCAAACCAAAACTTTATCAGTAGAAATTATTGTTGTAGATAATTTTTCGCAAGACGATAGTAAGCAAATAGTTACTAGAAAATTTCCTGCTGTAAAATGGATTGACATGCCATATAATGCAGGCTTTGCAAGAGCCAATAATGCAGGCATTAAAGTTGCTACAGGCGAATTTATATTAATACTAAATACTGATACAATTATACTTGATGGTGCTTTAGATAAAGCTGTGGCATTATTTAAAGCTGAGAAAGAAGCGATAGCTTGTGGTGTACAATTGTTAAATACTGATGGGAGCCACCAAATATCAGGAGCTCATTTTATTAAAGGAGGGCTTAATTTTTTGTTACCGCTACCCTATCTAGGTAATTTTGTAAGATACTGGGGCTATCGCTTAAAATCAACCGTACCTAGCATTACAAGCGTAAACGATAAGTTGGAAGTTGATTGGATAGTTGGTGCTTTTATTTTAACAAGAACTGCGACTGCTCAACAAATTTTACTTGACGAGGATTTCTTTATGTATGCTGAAGAAATTGAATGGTGCAGTAGATTGCGTAAACAAGGTAAACTCTTTTTATACGAAGCCCCAAAAGTGATTCATTTAGGTGGGGCAACAAGTGGTAGCTTTTACAATACCGAGGAAAACGACAACAGTAAGAATTTGTGGAATAAAAAAGGAAGACAAATATTAATATCAATGATGCTGCGTATTAGAAAGCAATACGGTGCAATGTGGTTTTTATTAATGTTAGTCGTTTTTATAGTAGAAATACCAATATTTGCTTTAGGCTTATTTATTGAAAAATTGGCAGGCAAACGCACAAAATTATACTGGTCATCGTTTGCAAGTTATTGTAATAATATATTTGTTCTACTTAAACTGACAAGAAAAATTATTAGTAACAAACCACATTTTTATAAAGTGTAACCGCTCTTTATAATGATTATGGGTCTTTCCAAGATTATTTTTAAGCGTAGAACTAGCAATTTATGCAACTATCAATCATCATTATCAATTATAATACGTTTCAATTAACCTGCAATTGCATACAAAGCCTGTATGATAAACTAACTGGTTTAGACTTTGAAATAGTATTAGTAGATAATGCCTCTGTGGAGTGCAATCCGCAATTATTCCTTGATAAGTTTCCTAACATTAATTTGGTTGCAAGCCCCGTAAATACGGGTTTTACAGGTGGTAATAATATGGGAATAGAACATGCAAAAGGCGAATACCTCTTGCTACTAAACAGCGATACCGAACTGATTAATAATGCGCCAAAAATTTGTTATGAGTATATTGTTAAAAACCCAAAAGTTGGCATGGTTACTTGCCAATTACAATATCCCGATGGCCGAATCCAGCCCACTTGTAGACGTTTTAGAACTATTAGTTGGGAGTTATTAGAAATATTTCCTGTGTTCAAACTGTTGCCAAAAGCAAAACAGGGGCAGCTCATGCTACACCATTATTTTGACCACAAAACCTTTGCCAATGCCGATTGGGTATGGGGTGCTTTTATGTTATTTCCTAAATCCATTATTCAGCAATTACCAGAGCAGAAATTATCTGATTTGTTTTTTATGTATTGCGAGGATACACTATGGTGCTGGGATTTTAAACAATTAGGTTATGATATTCACTACCTACCTGAAGCCAAAGTAATGCACATCCATAAAGGCAGTGTACACAAAGACAAGTGGATACAAATTCGCAAAACAGGTATTAGAAACCATGCCTTGTTTATGAAGAAATTCTATCCAGATTTTAGGTGGTATATTTTCGCTGCCATATATTACACTAAACAGTACGCAGCACTGTTATGGATAAAAATAAAAAAATTATAAAAGCTTCCTAGTAATGCAATAACAAGTAAACATACATGATTTAGAAAAAATACCAAGGGTAAGTAACGATTTAGGTAATTTTTTCTGAAATTGAATCATGGCTCGCAATACAGGATGAATATCCCCATTGTAGTATTCACGTATTTCATCAATTGATTGTATTTGAAAATTTCTATAAATACGCCAATAATAGTCAAATGCCAAGATATTTTTCAAAGCTTTTGAACCAATTTTTTCAAACAATATATGATTTTCGTACATCTGAACTGCCTTGTTCTTAAATGTATAATGTGTTACTTGACTATCATTTTGTCCTACATAAATTAAAACTTCATCAATATAGCGGCATTTTACATTATACAATAGCAGCTCAATATAATAGGCAAAGTCTACAATATACTTAAAGCGCTTATCATATAAAAAAGGAACGGTTCGCTTAATAATAATACAACTTGGATTACCGAAATAATTTCGTTTAAGTAGATGATATGGTGAAAGATGCAGCAACAAACGATCAAAAATATTGCACTTTATAATTTTTGTATAATTATTAATAGTATCCTCAAACATAAACGCACTGTAAAAAACTTCTTGGCTTGGGTGTTGCTCTATCTCTTGAACAAAACTTTTTAAACTTTTATTATTTGCAAAATAATCGTCATCATGCATTAGTTTGAACCACTTACCATTTGCCTTTCTAAAACCTTCATTCCAGTTTTCTGGGGTACCAAGTGGTTCTGCATTTTTGAAATATAAAAGTGAGAATTTGTGGTTATAACTTTGCACAAAATCCTTTACTGTATCATCTGGACTATCATCAGTAATAATGACCTCAAAGTTCTGATAAGTCTGCTCAGCTATTGAATTGAGTAGTCGCTCTAAATCGGTAATGCGCTTATATGCTGGTATACAAATAGAAATGAAAGGTTGAGACATGATAATACCAACTTGTTATTTTATATATTTTTTTAACATAAAAAATGGCACATTAGTCCATGCCGATATTTGCACCCATATTTTTACTGCAAATAGCCACTTAAATTGATTAACTGTATTTATTGGCTCATGTTTCAAGCGTATAAGCCATTTTTTGACAATTATTTTATCAATTTTCTTATTGCTTACTATGCAATCGTGAGTAATTGCTGGCAATTTTCTACTCATTTTTTGATGCCAAAGTAAAGTATCATTAAGCCATTCATTCCCAAAACTACCACCTTGCGTGAGATGGATTAAATTAATAGCATAACTAACCGCTACTTTATATTTTTCTGCTACTCGAAAAGAAAAGTCAATGTCGTATAAATGAAACCCTTTTAGTAATTTGTCATCAAATTTTATATCTTGCCACACCTTTTTAGGACATACAAGTAATACTCCATCAAGTACAACAACCTCTTGTAAAAGCTTATTATCATCTGGATTGTAATGCATTATTTGCCTCACTTCATGCTTATCTAGATGCGTAATATTGCAACAATCAAGAATATCTAAACCACTGAACCAGCCAGATGGTAGCCTACTTTTATACTTACTCCCGGCCAAACCTATTAATCCTAATTCAGAATCATTTTTAAAAGTATCAATTAAAACCTTTCCCCAATTTTGAGTGGTAAACAGTACATCTTCATGTACAAAACAAAGCATTCCATAGTTAGCAATTGATGCACCTTGGTTGTAAACGCTTGTAATTCCAGTAGCATTAATCGTATTATCAATAATAATTGGCTCCCATTCAACACCAATAGTGTCAGCAATATTTTGCTGCACTTGATTGGCTAATTGTTTATTTACTGAGCAAATAATTACAGATATCATACATTAAAAATGCAAAAAATACATTCTATTTACTTATTCAAGCCTATAACTAGTTCAGTTGTATGTTTATCAACTATAGCAGCTTCACCAAACTTTTCATCAAAAGGCTTAAACATTTTCCTTTTTTCAATTACTAAAATACTATCATAAAAATGCAATGATTTTGTAGTTTCTGTTATTGTACTAATTGCCACTTTGGGTGTATGCCATGCATGAATTTGATCTATAAGATTTTTTGTAAATTCAATAAAGGATTTTTTTTTCTTGTAGCCACCACCAAAGTCCTTCCAATAAGATGTATGCAAATCTTCACAAATATAAACACCATCTATTTTTACATGATCAAATAGAATATCAAAAGTTGTGATTTGTTGTTTCATTGTATGACCACCATCATCAATTAGAATATCAATTGGCGGAATGTCTTTTTTGAGTTGTCTCAAAAAAGACGCGTCTTCCTGTGAGCCTATAAAAATTTTTACATTCCCCCCTTCTAACTTTTTACATTCGGGATTAACATCAATTGCATAAATATTGACATTGCCTTTGAAATAGTAATCCCACATTTGTAATGATCCCCCGTGGGATATTCCAATTTCTAGAATATTGATTTGTTTACCACGAAAATGTTGTAAATGCCTATCATAAATTTCAAAATAATGGCTCCATTTATGCATTAATCGATGGCTTTCATTTCTAAAAAAGTATTCTAAATCATTCATAACAATCGCTTGATTTATTAGTTAGTTCCGAAAACAAAAAATGTTTAATTGAATATCGTAATCAGTATTAGGGTTTTTTATTCGAAAAAAAGGTGTCTCATATATTGAAGCTGCTTCCTTTATATAGAAATTAAATCCTGCATCTCTAACAATTTGAATCATTTCAACCAACTCATTATTTTGCTGGAATGAGCCATGATATTCTAAAAACATATTTTCAACATTTTGTAGTTCATTACTAATATCCTTAAGAACTTCATACTCTGCACCTTCAATATCAATTTTAAGAAAATCAATGCGTCTGTTCAGATAATTTTTTAATCGAACAGCTTTTACTGTTATTGAATTTATTCCATTTTTATCTATTTTGCTGCCCATGGAACTCTCATTTGAAAATAAAAGAGTTGTATTTTCTTTCCATACAGCTTCTTTAAATAGAGATACATTAGAATAATTAAATGAAGTTATATTTTTCTGTAAAAGACCAAAGTTTGTTTCATCTGGCTCGAAAGCAACAATTTCAGCTTTAGGATATAGCTTCTTCATATAAATAATACTCATCCCAATATTAGCACCACAGTCAATTATATAAGGCTCTACACTCAATCTTTGCTTATAAATATTATCAATAAAAATCTCTTTTAATCCATGTAGTAGTTCAGTTGCACTATAGAAATAAAAATTTTTATCAAAAAGTAAATGTGTTCTAATTTTTCCAGTCGGTAAATGTTTATAGTATTTTAGTTTAAACCAATTGATATTTACTTCTCTGTAAGGATTTACAAAAAGTTTTTTCAAATTAATTGATATTCCATTTTTTAGATTAGCGAAAAAACTATGCGTTGCCATTTATAGATATAATTATTTTAGAAATACAGAAGGTCAGTTTTGCAAACATAATTTTATTGAGCTTACCTTGGTTCATTTGATCTAAAATATGTTACCTAAACAATAAATCCTCTTTTTATAAATCAGTTTGGACATGCTTTTTTACAGTTACCTTATATTATATAACGCTAATATTTCGTAATTTCTTTCAATTTATCCAACGAAATCAATATCATTTTTTTAAACAAATTTAAACGAAATTATTAATTATTATTATAATATCGGTTATTTAACTTGGATATTTAACAATAGACAATTGCTTTTACCCTCTTAATAAGATAAAAATCTTATTTACATTATTAATCTAAAATATTCATTTTTATTAACCATTGATAATACCCTGCCTAAAAAACTGCCACTAACTCTAAAAAAATCTTTCACATAGGCAATAGGTTATGAATTCGGTTGGCAACAATTGATCAAATCTCTTGCAAGATTGTACGCTTATAGTTCAAAATAGGTGTGTAATTAAAGTGTATTATAAAAATTACCCAAATCATTATTTCCGACGTTGATTCTTATAGAAAATTATCTTAAACCTATTAGCATAGACTCATATTCATACTACGTTGTTTTTTTGTATAAGAAGCTAAACATTTTGCCGAGTTATCCTATTATTGAAGTTATAATTAATAATTACGTTAATCGAAAATATTTTACGCTTCCTCAGGGGCTTAAAAATAGCATTACTTTTCCATTGATTACTATTGCAATATATTTAAAAAAAGCAAATCATAGTCAATTTTATCGCAATTTTTCTAAAAAAAGCGCCAAGCCTTTTCTTTTGGATTCTGTAAGCTGATAGCTGATATTTTCAGTATAGTATTTTTTCAAATCGTATTTATCGTAGTTATTTTCTGCAATTACTTCATCAATATGTTTAATACCATATGCATTAGCCATACTAAATGCTTCTATAAAATCTTCATGCAGCGATTTATTGGCTATCCAGGCTGCAAATACAAAAGGCAAGCCGGTGTATGCAATCCATGCGGTAGCTAAATCATAGCTATATTTTGACATTAATCGTTGTTCAAAAGCTCTATCGCCAATTACAACGGCTGCTGTTGTACCCGTTATTTCATCTCTAAAATTGACTGTGGCTTCTTTAAAAAAAACGTCTTTTTGCCAATATTCCTTTAATAAAACCTTGGCAAGATTAACAGATGTACGACTTTGATAATCTAAAATCACCGTTTCAATTTGTTCAATAGGCACTTCGCTGAATAGACATACCGAAGCAACTGCAGTTTCAGCACCTATACAAAAATCTGTTACGATATGTGCTTCCTTTAATTTAGGCATGATGGCTACCGGAACAAGACCAACATCTATCTTATCGTCTAACAACATTTGGGCAATTTTTGCAGGATATGCTTCTATTAATTCTATTTTATCCATCAAACCACTGCGTTTTACACCGTATAATAATGGCTTTGTGTTTAAATAACTTACTGCGCCAACTTTTATCTTCTTCAAATGGTATAATTTTACGCCGCAAAGAAAAACGAATTCAACCACAAAGGCATAAAGATTTACATAAAGCGCAAATACTTTTCTTCGGTAAAAAGCTGAACAAAGTATCTAAAAGATGCAGTGTGCGACGCAACGATGATGATTAGAATTACCAATGCTGGTTACAAAAAAAGTGGATGTGAGTGGTGAAACCTGAAAGAAAAAGTGACGTAATTGAACTAAACATACATAAATAGCACATATAATAACAATTAATGGAATTAACAAACCTTACCGCTATCTCACCTATTGATGGCCGCTACCGCAAGCAAGTACAACAATTGGACAATTATTTTTCTGAATACGCTTTGATAAAATATCGGGTATTTGTGGAAGTGGAATATTTTTTCTTTTTGGCAGATAAAAAACTGTTTAAACTATCTGCTAAAGCAAAGGAAAAATTACAGGCGGTTGCAGATAATTTTAGTATTGAAGATGCGCAACGCATTAAAGATATTGAAGCTATTACCAACCACGATGTGAAGGCGGTTGAGTACTTTTTGAAGGAAAAATTAGATGCCATTGGCATTGCTGATTTGAAAGAATGGATTCACTTTGGATTGACGTCGCAAGACATAAACAACACGGCAATACCACTTAGTTGGAAGCATTGCATGGAGCTAGAATATTTGCCAGCAATTGCCAATATTCATAATAGCCTGCACGACCTAGCCACACAATGGAAGCAAATAGCCATGTTGGCTAAAACACACGGTCAGCCTGCATCACCAACTGTTTTGGGCAAAGAAATAATGGTATTTGTAGAACGTATTGCCAACCAAATAACCCTATTTTCTCATATACCTTTTTCTGCAAAATTTGGTGGTGCTACGGGTAATTTTAATGCCCATCATATTGCGTTTCCTGACAAAAATTGGGTGGCATTGGGTAATGATTTTGTTGATAATTATTTGGGCCTTGAGCGCATGCAGTTTACCACGCAAATAGAACACTACGATAGCTTAGCCGCACATTGCGATGCGATGAAACGCATCAACACGATTTTGATTGACTTGTGCCGTGATATTTGGACCTATATCAGCATGGATTATTTTAAACAAAAAACCAAAGCAGGCGAAGTTGGTTCGTCGGCTATGCCGCATAAAGTAAACCCGATAGATTTTGAAAATGCCGAAGGTAATCTAGGTGTTGCAAACGCTCTACTAGAGCACTTTGCAGCCAAGTTACCTATCAGTCGCTTACAACGAGATTTGACCGATAGCACCGTATTACGCAATCTTGGTATGCCTGTGGCACACACTATTTTGGCCATCAAAAGCTTAGAAAAAGGTTTGGGTAAATTGCTACTAAATGAAGCTAAAATTGCTGAAGATTTAGAAAACAATTGGGCTGTGGTAGCAGAAGCGATACAAACAGTACTACGTAGAGAAAACTACCCTAACCCTTACGAGGCGTTGAAAGATTTAACGAGAGGTAATAATAAAATAGATCAAAAAGCGATACACGATTTTATAGGCAAACTAAAAGTAAGCGCTGAATTAAAGAAAACTTTAAAAGCTATTACGCCGAGTAATTATGTGGGTGTAAGTGCTGAATATTAAGAATTTAGCCACTGAGGCACTGAAACACGGAGCATTGTTTGAAAAAGACTACACTAGATTCTGTGTTTCAGTGCTTCTGTGGCAATTTTATTATAGTTAATTGTTGTTCTAAAGTAAGACAATGGTTGTAAACTAGTTGCAACCATTCTTTTCCATATTTAGCATAGAAATACGAGAAATTATCAATCCTTTCCTGCAAACTATTATTAGGAAATAACGCAGATTTTAGCTTTTCTATTTGGCGTTGCTGCGCTTCAAAACGTCTTTTTTCTGCACGCAACATTTTTTTTTCAAGCTCGTGCAATGGTTTTAAAGTTTTTGTTTGCAAAGCTTCTGTGTGATGCTTCAATGATTCATCAATATTACCTGCAATAATTTGTAAAGCTTGGTATTGTTGTTTTACAGCTTCAATTTGTGCAGTAATGTCTAGCTGATAAGATGAATTTTTGTGAACTAAAGCGTTAATCATATCAAATGGCCTCTTAAAGAAATCTTCGACTGTAAAGCCTAATTTTTCAATACGCTGTACTTGTTCATCAGTAACAAATAACAACGAGTTACGCAAGATGAGCATTGGATAAGGTACATTAACCGCCTCAAATACTTTTTGTAGTTCTAGCCAATAAGCTAACTCGCCACCACCACCAATAAAAGCAATATTGGGTAAAATGGTTTCTTGAAAAACGCCACGTAAAATTACATTAGCACTAAAGTGTTCAGGATGATTATTCAACTCTTGCAGAATCTCTTCTTGACTAAATTCTAATCCCAAACTTTGAACTCTAAACTTTAAACTATCAAACTCAATTCTTTCTCTTTTATCACCAGTTAAATAAAACAAATTCAGTTCTCTACCGCCTGCTTGTACTTTGTAATGCTGACTAAGCTGTGCAATGGTTTCTGCTACCGCTTTATGTGAAAATTGCTCAGTAATTTCTTTAGTAACCACACTATTAAAACTTGCTTTCAAGGCCGCATTATCTGGCACTACCACCAATAAGCCGTAATCTGCAAACAGTGTATTTACAAGCTCTAAAGTTGCTTGTTGAATGCTTTTGCCAAGTGTATAGCATTGGCTAAAAACATTAATCAATTCATTACCAAAAGGATGAATACCAATTTGCCCTTGAATGCTCGTAATTATTTGTAGCAGAGCTTTGTCAACCAACATTCTCCCCACAGCACCAGTTTGTTTGGTATTCCAAATAAGCTTTTCACCACCAAGATTTATGTAGCCTAATTCGTCTAAATCTGCATCTTCACTACCCATGTAGTACACGGGTACAAAATTATATTCAGGTAGTTCTTTTGCTAGTTCATCAGCCAATTTGATGGCATGTATTATTTTATAAATAAAGTATAAGGGACCAGTAAAAATATTAGGTTGATGTGCGGTTGTGATAGTGAAAGTAGCGTTACTTTTTAAAGCTTCTAAATTCGCTATTTGTTTATCGTTTAAAGCAATATTTTGGTATTGTTCAGTTAATGCCTCTACTAATAACTCTCTATTGGTAGCAAATGTTTGTCTTGCAGTAATTGCGGTTTTTATACCGTCAATATTTACAGAATGCTTATAGAATTTTTGTAATTGTTCGCCGCCTGAAACATAATCTACTACCAGCTTTGAGAAATAGCCTGTCTGTTGATACGAAAGATGCAAATGATTATTTTCCATGTATTGAGTGACTCTACAATTTACGATGATTTACGTAAGGTGATTTACGAAAACAAATATCTATGAATTGAAAAACATCCAAGAAATGTATATCCTAAATCGTAAAATTGGCAAAAACATTTTGGCAAAAATCCAAATCATTCACATCAGCGGTTTACATCACCTCGCCTTCCAAATCATAATCGAACGCTTTGGTAATTAATACATTAACAAAGCTGCCTATTTCTAATTTTTTCTTGCTATTAATGATTACTTCATTATCTACTTCTACGCTATCAAATTCTGTTCGTCCAAGATAACGACCGCTTTCTTTTCTATCTACAATTACTTTAAAGGTTTTACCTACTTTTTCTTGGTTTTTCTCTAGGCTTATTTCCTGTTGAACTTCCATTATTTCCTGAGCTCTCAATTCTTTATCCTCTTGAGAAATATTGTCTTCTAGTAAATGTGCAGATGTATTTTCTTCATGGCTATAACTAAAAATCCCTACTCTGTCAAAACGATGCTCTATCAAAAAATCTTTCAATTCTTGAATATCTTCTTCAGTTTCGCCAGGAAAACCAGCAATCAAGGTAGTACGCAAACAAATACCTGGCACTTTTTCACGAATTGTATGTATTAATTCGCTCATTGCTTCACGTGTAATATTACGCTTCATTGCTTTCAACATATTATTACTAGCATGTTGCAAAGGCATATCAAGATATTTGCAAATATTGTCGTGGCGATTCATGGCATCTAAAATTTCCAATGGAAACTTTGATGGATAAGCATAATGCAAGCGAATCCATTCCAAGCCTTTTACTGCCGCTAACGCATCTAGCAAACGAGGTAATTCTCTTTTCTTGTAGATATCTAAGCCATAATAAGTTAATTCTTGCGCAATCAGCATGATTTCTTTCACACCTTTCTTCACTAAACCTTCAGCTTCAGCCACCAATTGCTCTATTGGCTTACTCACATGCTGACCACGCATTAACGGTATGGCACAAAATGAACAAGTACGGTTACAGCCTTCACTAATTTTTAAATAGGCATAATGCTGTGGTGTACTTAACAAACGTTCGCCTATCAGTTCTGCTTTGTAATCAACCTCAAACTTTTTTAACATTAATGGTAATTCCATCGTGCCAAACCAAGCGTCTACTTCTGGCATTTCGGCTTCTAAATCTGCACGGTAGCGTTCACTTAAGCAGCCTGTAACAAATACTTTGTCTAGCTTGCCTCTCCGCTTTAATTCCAATTGATCAAAAATAGTATTGATACTTTCTTCCTTAGCTTTATCTATAAAACCACATGTATTTACTACTACAATATTGTGGTCTAGTTTTTTATTTTCATGAACCACATCTATATCACTAGCCTGCAACTGACCACTCAGCACTTCGCTATCTACTAGGTTTTTACTACAACCAAGGGTAATAATATTTACCTTGTCTTTTTTAAGCGTTTTCGATTTCATAATATGGCGGCAAAGGTAGGGATGTTGCATGATAGACCATAGTCAATAGAGCACATACTACAGCAAAACGAAAAGTCGTTAATGTTATTCTTAGTTACTATCGTCTTTTGACCATTGTCTAAGAGCGCTTTATCGCAAATAAATTCAGCGTTTCGTGCTCGTTTTTGGTAGTGTCTTTTAGCGCAAACCCTACTTTGGCAAGCACTTTTTCTGAAGCAACATTTTCTGGTTGTGTAATGGCAAATAACTGCTGTTTATCAAAATTGTTGAAGAAATAAGCCACACCAGCCTGTAGCAATTCTGTGGCATACCCTTTTCCCCATTCATCAGGTAGCAAAGCATAGCCAATATGATAATCGATATTGCCTTGCATTGGTAAAATAGAAAACATACCTATTAATTGGTCTGTTACTTTTTCACCCACATACCATCGGCCAAGCTTCGGCGTATCAACATATTCACCTAATTGCTGAGCCAAAAAGACCTCACATGCAGCCCTATCTTTTACGGGTCTTATATAACGCATCACTGCTTCATTACTATTTAGCAAATAGAAGGCTTCGCTATCTGTTGTTATAAATTGTCTTACAATAAAATGTTGTGTGGTAAAAATGAGCATGTTAACAGTGTTACTAGTGTTTATTCTTTTTAGGGTGTCTTCTAGTATCACTTAAATTTAGAATAATCAATGTATTGTCTTTTACGCGATAGATAAGTCTATTATGTTTGGTTATCAAAATACTTCTTGCATCTTTTAGCTTATCAGAACGAATGCCAATATTTGGTTGAGATGATAATAGAAGTATCTTACTATCAACCAATTTAATAAAATCTAAAGCTATTGATTCGCCCCAATTCTCATGTAAGTAAATCATTAACTTTTCAAGGCTTTTAAGATACCTATTTTTAAGAATAATTACTTTCGCCATTTAGCTGTCAATTTTTGATATTCATCCCAGCTAACACAATTCTCTTCAGTATCAGGCTCGTTTAACTGCGCTTCTAATTCTTTAAATTCCTCTTCGCTAAGTTCGTCAGCCCAGTCATGTTTGGCTTGTTGATTAAGTTCTTCAATATCAGTTTTTAATATCGACAAAATATTCTCATCATCTATTGATGCTACCATTTGCAATACTTCTTCTTTTAATGTACGTGTCATACAACTACAATTGAATAGCCGAATTTACAATATTTATATAAAACAATAGGCTACAATTCTTAAATCATAGCCTATCATTCCAATCATTCCCAATAGCGGTACTTATTTCTGCACCTCATTGGTAAAATGAAACTGTATATCTGGATTATTGCTGATTTCTGTATTTAAAAACCATTCGCTTTGTGCCAAATACACAGGATTGCCATCTTTATCAGCCGCAGAGTTCTGTTGTTTGAAACGCAAGAAATCTTCTAGCTTTTTCTGGTCATTACTCGTTAGCCAGCAAGCTTTGTAAAAAGGCAAGGTTCTAAACTCACAAGCAGCACTGTATTCGTGCAACAAACGGTACTGAATTACTTCAAACTGCAAATCACCCACACAACCAATGATCTTTTTATTACCGCCAAACTGTGTAAATAACTGCGCCACACCTTCATCTGTTAGCTGACTAATGCCCTTTTCCAATTGCTTGGTTTTCATTGGGTCTTTGTTCACCAATTCTTTAAATATTTCTGGCGAAAACGTTGGTATGCCTGTAAAGTAAAAATCTTCACCCTCAGTTAAGGTATCACCAATTTTAAAGTTACCCGTATCAAATAAACCCACTACATCACCAGGAAACGCATCCTCCACCACCTCTTTACTTCTTGCCAAAAACGAATACGGATTGCTAAAACGCACATCCTTATCTAATCTTACATGGTGAAAATATTTGTTACGCTCAAACTTACCACTACATACCCGCAAGAAGGCAATTCTATCTCTATGCTTAGGGTCTAGGTTGGCATGAATTTTAAAAATAAAGCCGCTAAACTTATCCTCGCCTACGCTTAAGGTACGCTTAGTGGTTTCTCTGCTACGCGGCACAGGCGCTATTTTTATAAACGTATCTAGCATTTCCTGCACACCAAAATTGTTTACCGCACTACCAAAAAACACAGGTGCTACTTTACCACTCAAGTAATCCGCTTTGTTCAGTTCGCCATACACGCCATCTATCAGTTCTACATCTTCCCGCAGTTGGTTGGCATCTCTGTCACCTACTTTCGCATCTAACACCGCATCGTTGAGGTCTTCAATCGCTACCGTATCTTCTTCGTCTTCACCTTTGGTACTTGCTGCAAATAAGCGTAAACTTTTATTATCCAAATTATACACCCCCTTAAAATCCTTACCACTGTTGATTGGCCAGGTCATTGGGTGTAGCGATAATTGCAACTCATTTTCAACTTCCTCTAGCAAGTCGAAACGGTTTTTACCATCACGGTCCATTTTGTTTACAAACACAATCACCGGTGTATCTCGCATACGGCACACTTCCATCAGCCTGCGTGTTTGGTCTTCCACACCATTCACACTATCAATTACCAATATTACCGAGTCAACAGCCGTCAAGGTTCTATACGTATCTTCAGCAAAGTCTTTGTGGCCGGGCGTGTCTAGTAGGTTTATCAAAAAGCCTTCATACTCAAACGTCATCACACTCGTAGCCACACTAATACCACGCTGACGTTCAATTTCCATAAAGTCACTCGTCGCATGTTTTTTAATCTTATTGCTTTTAACCGCACCAGCCGTTTGAATAGCACCACCAAACAACAACAGTTTCTCTGTCAATGTCGTTTTACCAGCATCGGGGTGAGAGATGATAGCAAAAGTTTTCCGCCTGTTTATTTCTTTCTCAAATTTCATAATAGGGCGCAAAAGTAAGGATTAGCGAGGCATTTCACACAAAGCAACCAAGAAGACTAAGTACACTAAGTTTACATTTAAAAAGGTGTATGTCACCAGCTTTTGTACTACTATGAGGCTTCGGTTGTATCACTCGCTTTTACGTTCTGTTCGCTGTGGGGCTTTTATTGCAGCGTAGGTATTTCACGCAACGATGAAACGAAGGCAAAGGGCGCAACGGTTTTCTTTGTCATGCTGAGGAACGAAGCATCTAACTGACTGAAACGTAAAAAAGCTCTTTGTGAAAGCATCAGTACAGTGGCGAAAACGCATGAGACCTATTTAATTAAATTGTTATCATAAGCATATATCAAACCTTTTTCTGTTGAAGCTACCCTTGAAAAGGCAATTACCCATATCGCCAACCCTTTATCAATAAGTTTCCCCATAGCTATTTTGAAGAACGATGGTGAAATATTTAGGGTCTGTATTATTGAACTTGAATATTCAAAACTATCAATCCCTTGACCGTTTAGAATTGCAATAAGTACAGTATCTAAGAGCTTGTTATCCTCTTCCATTTTCTCTTTTACAATTGGTATAAAAGGGTTATTTCCTATTGGAGGTTTTACAAATAATGGTGAATTATGAATCGTTCTAACAAGTTCATCGTAACTAAACTCAAAATCGTCTGCTTTGGAAAAGTTAATATAAAGTTTACTTTTTAAGAATGTAGGAACCTCAGTAGTTCCATTTTGACGTATAATTGGTATGATTTTAATTTCATCAATATTCTTCATTAAACTTGAGGTAATAATCATTTTCTCATAACCAACACCACCTTGTCCTTTATTAGCTTTTTCAACATATTTATTAGTACAAATCATGATTATTTTATCTGATGATGCTAAATGGGTTTCCATGAAATGTGGCAAATCTGCACCTGGCTGCAATTCAAATTGGTCTAAAATAGCATCGATACCATTATTACGTAATCTTGTAGCCAATTCAAGAGCCCATTTTTTATGTTCTAAAGTATCATGCGAATAAGATATAAATGCCTTTGGAATTATCATTTTATAAGTTTTAATTCTTTATTCTCGACTTCTGTGAGTTTCATATTCACCTACAGTAGCACTTCTATAATTGCTGCAATCTACTCAGTAGCCTAGCGAAATTACAAGTTTCATAACAGTATTTGATATACTATTTGAATACTTTACCCCTCTTTTTATTACATCCACCCTCTGCGTTTATCTGCGACATCTGCGAGAAACACTTTCACCCCCCAGTCACCCCACCCACCTTCTGCGTTTATCAGCGCTATCTTAGAGAAATACTTCCTTCATCCTACGTTTATCTGCTAAACAAGCTAGAACCACATTCTACGCCCTATGTTACGCCAAAATGACCCGAAAAAGGGTAACATAGCTCGGCAAAAGCATAACGTGGTTCGGAAAAATGTCAACGTGACAGCACAAAAGAATAACGTTGCGCTGCACATGCTTAACAGCATAACGCTTTGGTACAACGTGGATCTGAAATAATATAACGTGGTACCTCAAAACAGTAACGTGGTGCATAGCACGTATAACGTAGCTGAGCGGTGCTATGCCTAATCAAAAGTTATCCACAAAATAATATATTTATGCAGCAATACTTTTTATTTTAATATGCGCATTGTACTTTCAGTAAATAAAATTATAATTAATGCCTACAAAAGTTGAAACACGCCTGTATTCTATGGCCGATGCCGACCTAAAGCAAAGAGCCGATAGTTTAAAAGCCACCATCAAAAGAGACTTGACAGACTTTGCCAAGCGCAACATTACCGCTACACAAGTAACTGCCTACGAAGCACTGATAGACACCTTTGACGATGCCTCTACCGATGAAGAATTATTGGGCGAAGTAATGGTAGCTACCGATGCCAAAAATGTTATTGCAGAAAACACCCGTAAAGCGATACGTGCAATACGTGGCATGGCAGATACGGCCTATAATGGCAAGGGCAAGTACCGCATTTTTGCGTTTGAAGAGCTTACAAAATTAACCGATGCCGACCTGTATAAGCTAGCCAAGCGTGTGGTACGTGTGGGTGGCAAACTATTTACCGACCTTGCCGCGCAAGGGCTTACACAAGTACAACTCACCGAGCTTGATACCCTTGCCAAAAGCTTTGACACCGCCATAGATGCCGTAGAAGAAGCCATAGAAAACAGAGATTTAGAAACACAGGACAGAATATTAAAAGGTAATACCCTATGGCAAGAAATGCTACGCCTTGCAGCCATAGGCAAAAGCCTATACGAAGACACCAACGAAGCCAAGTTTAACGACTATGTGTTAGTAGGTGGTAGTAGTAATCCACCTGCACCGCAGCCTGCGGGATAAGTGGATGGTGTGCTCTAATAGCAATATCAAGAAAGGCAGAATATGTAAGCAGTTTTAAAACTGCTTACATATTTAATCAAAAGATTTAAAAATTAAGTAACTAAACTCAGAAAAATACTAATAGATATAAAAACCTGCGTATATTCTGGGTCGAACACCAAAACATGACAGCCTCAAAATTCTTACTTTCCTTTTTATTGACACTTACCTTTTGTTCTGCAAACAAGACAAAAATGAATAGCTCATTTACCCAAAAAGACATACTTGATAATTTAGAAGCGGCTGACTTAGAAAAGTATCATTTTTTTATAGACCTAGAACATCCATACTTTTTCACAGCAGGTTCTCGTTTGACACTTTATGCAGATGAAAAACGTTGGGCTATTGTGTTTGAAAAATCGGGTTATGACAATAGAGGTCTCAGAGGCGAAATTGATTTATTTTACTTCGGCAATTGTTTGCAGAACATGCAAGCTCAAGGCGACGCTATCGGTATTACTTCAAATATGCAAGTAGTCCCTTTAATTGATAATGAAGAAATGGAAAGAATTCAGGGTGGAAATTTTGAGTTGGTTAGTAAAAATATAAAGCAAGTTAAAGTAAGAGATACGCTAATAGACATTGAACACGATAAATCTGTTTACATCAAAAAGGACATAACAGATACGATATATGACCATGACAACCCAGAAAAACTTGTTGACATACCTTCATTAATTCGATATTTAGAAGAACAGCATCCCGAACTTTTCAGAGCGACAGATAAAGAATTAAGAACGTGTTTGCCGAAAGATTTACCCATGTTAATGCATATTGACTCTTGGCATCATGAAGCTTATAATCTCTACAGAAATTATACTAGCCCCACTCAATATACCTATAAGGTTCTAGGTAAAAAACCAAGTGAATATGAAACTTATAAAATGATTGCTAATATTCTTGTTTCAAGGGACACAACAAAATGGAAACCGACTTTGCAACCAAATAATAACTGGAGAAATTGGCGTGAAGGCGGACAGATGTAAATGAGAATTTCACTCTTGTTGGTATTTAGCCCAGCTAATATGTACACCTATAACAATTAAAACAAAAACTCAAGTTCATAACAAACAAAAATTACCAACTATGCTAGATACAGCGATTATTAGAGAACATTATGCATCAATGTCTGATGAACACTTGATTGCATTTACCATTAATGAAGGCTCGCAAATTTCTAATGAAGCTTTCGAAATTTTAAGGAATGAGTTTATAAAAAGAAATTTAGACACATCCCCTTTGGAAAATTCTGATGATACCAAAAAGTTAATTCACGAGCAAAAAATTCAGAAAGTCAAAGAAAGTGGTTCAGAAGAATACCTTAGTTCAATTTGGGATTATGCACTAAATGAAAAAGAAGAGAATAAAACAGACTTAGAAATTATAAAGGGTTTAAAGGAAAGAGGCCTTGAAGATGAAAATGCCCAATTTATCATATTAGGACTTGAAAACAGGGCAAAGAGTATTTTAAAACACCATGAATCCCAAACTGCTGTTGGTGGTTTTATATGTGTTGCAGGTATTATAATAACGTTTTGGACATTAGCGAACGCTTCAGAAAATGGTGGGTCTTATTTTATAACTTGGGGTGCCATTGTTTTTGGCGCAATAAGATTCTTTACAAATATTTCAGCTCAATCTAAGTACAAAACAATTGTAGCAAATATTGAAGCTATTAAACCAGCGGAACAAACAATGATATCTTAAGGAATTAGCATCAGTAAATGCATCTCAGTACCAATTATTACTTCACCTATTTATGCATTTTACCCTACCTTACTGCTTTAAATGGCAGCCAATGTTTAGGCATAAAGGAAAAACAAGAACCCTATTACACAATTTACAAATAGCATCGCTGCTATCTTTTGTAGCGGGTATGGTAAATGTGGCGGGCTTTTTGGCTGTGAAGCGGCTTACTACCAATGTTACGGGCCATTTCGCCTTTTTTGTAGATGAAGTGTTTAAGCTCAACTTTTGGGGTGGCTTTGTATACTTCTTGTACATCTTCTGCTTTTTCTTTGGGGCTTTTGCTTCTAATTTTTTAATAGAACTCACCTCTCGAAAAGATGACCATTATAGCTACCTAGTGCCTGCGTTTATCGAGAGTTTTATCTTATTATTAATAGGATGTTTTGGGCTTCATTTAGCTGTAACACATCCTAATTTGATTGCTTGTAGCTTATTATTTGCTATGGGCTTGCAAAACTCTTTGGTAACTACCATTTCTAGTGCTAGTGTACGCACCACACACCTTACAGGCTTATTTACCGATTTGGGTATAGAACTATCGCAACTATTTTTTTATACCACTACCGAGCAGCAACTGCGCCTACGCGCTTCTATTAAGCTGCGTTTCACCATTATTAGTTTCTTTTTAATTGGCGGTGTGGTAAGTGGTGTGCTATACGCACAAATAAGGCTGCATGTATTATTAATCACCGCAGCAGTGTTGGTAATTGGGCTTATTTACGATAGTGTAAAGTTTAGGGTATTACTACTAAAACGGAAGCTAAAAAGCAAAGACTAAACTACACAAAAAACCCTCTACCATGGCAGAGGGCTATTGACCTAAGGGGGTATCAACTTAGGCATTAGTTCGTTTTAATAAACCTACTTGTTGCTATTGGCTTGCCAATTGAATTGGTAACCACGATATTATAAGTGCCACTTGCTAATTCGCTCACAGGTAATACAGCGGCATTGCGGGCACCAGCCACAGTGGTTTGCTGAATGAGTTTGACTACCCTACCCTGCATATCAATAATTTTAATGGCAGTAGTATTACTTACGGCTACATAAGTCATTTGAACAGTAGTAGTAGCAGGGTTTGGCCAGGCTTTTACCACATCGAGTACTGGTCCAGGTATGTCTATCGGCGTTACGGCTTTGGTAGTAACATTTGCCGAGCAAGGCGTATACCCACCATCATTTGAGCCACCATATTCGCAACGTACCATATTACTGATACCCAAATTACTAGTTACAGTGAGCGTTAATACAATTTTAAAGCCATCATATTTGTAAAAACCAAAAGTAGTACCACCAGATAATGGGTAAGGGCCATACTCGGTGTTGCTTGCAAGATCTACCCAGCTATATGTCCAAGTGTACGATACTATACTACCAGTAACAATGCTACTGTTGTAAGGTGCCATATCTGCATAAGCACCAATATAAGTACCATAGTCGCGCACTGCAATAATGGCTTTAGGGGTAATAACTACGTTTACCACTTGAGTTTTTACATCGGTATTACCACCATTGGTATTGGTAACAGTAAGTGTAACCGTTTTATTACCACCTGTAGTAAATATGTGTTTTTTTGTAATGCCAGTAGCAGTAGTACCATCGCCAAAGTTCCAGCTATAGGTAAGCGATGCATTAACATCATTTACGGTAGTACTTGCAGCATTAAGTTCTAATACAGGATTACTGAATAAATTACCATTATAGTTAAGATTGGCCGTGAAATTAGCCGTAGGCTTTACGTTAAAACTAACAATTTGCGAGGTTGTAGCCACCAATCCACCTACATTACTTGTAACGGTAAGCGTAACGCTATAGCTACCGCCTGCGGCAAATGTATGTGAAGGATTAGCAGATGTATTTAAAGCCGTACCATCACCAAAATTCCATACATAGCTAAGTGTGGCAGTTGCATCGTTACTGGTAGAAGTTGATGTAAAAGTATACTGACCTCCTACCGTTGTAGGTGCATAAGTAAAGGAAGCTGTAGGTCTAATATATAAGTTACTCACTATTTGCGAAGCGGCGGCAACAATATTGCCATTACTACTAGTAACGGTTAATGTAATTGTTCGGCGAGCTGCACCAGTAGTATAAATATGCGCGGGAGGTATAATAGCTGTGGTAGTAACAATCGGCGTGTTATCGCCAAAATCCCAACTGTAAGATAATGTAGCCGTACTATCTGCAATAGCGCTAGTATTAGTAGCAATACCTACTACAATTTGATTGTTAGAATTAGTAGTAGGTGCGCTTGTGGTAAAAGCTGCTTTAGGCAATATATACATATTATTGAGCGTAACACTCATTGTATCTGTAAGGCCGCCATTGCTATTAGCAACAGTAAGTACAACTGTTCTATTAGCAGCGCCAACGGTGTAGGTATGGGCTGGCGGTATTGGCGAAGTAGTAGTAACAATTGGTGTATTATCACCAAAGTTCCAACTATAAGAAAGCGTAACGTTTGCTTCAGCCACGGTACTTGTATTGGTAGCAATAGTTAATACAGGTTGATTATTTGAATTATAAGTAATACCATTAGCTGTAAAAGCAGCTTTAGGTTTTATATACAACTGGTTCACAATTTGCGTAGCTATACCTACTAAGCCACCATTGGTATTGGTAACAGTAAGTGTAACAGTTCTACTTGCTGCGCCAACAGTATATGTGTGCGAAGGCAAAGTACTAGCATTGGTAAGTAATGCAGGCGTATTATCACCAAAATCCCAACTATAGGTTAATGCAGGTTGCGATTCATCTACCGAACTTGTATTGGTAGCTGCCGCAACAACAGGCTGACCAAGTGAATTGATAGCGGTATTGTTAAGGGAAAATACAGCAACTGGTCTTATATAAAAAGAATACGTACAGCTAGTGGTATCTACACAACCCACATCGCTAGTAACTTGTAGTTGTGTGATATAAACACCTCCTCTTGCATACTTGCTTGGTGTAGGTGTAAATAATGCAGGTGATAATGGCAAATTTCTTACCGTATTTGCAGTATAAGGTACTTGGTTGCACGCCCACACATTGTTCAATTTGGCAATAGCACCTGCATCTGTAGAATTATCAGTAAACGTAATGGTTGGCCTTTTAATATCACCAGCTACATCAGGCGTAATATTGGTTGTAAACGCAGCTACTGGTTTGCTTAAATAAAACGTAGCACTCGTACTGTCTTTACAACCCATATCGCTAGTAACAGCCAATTTTACAATGTACGTGCCAGCCGCATTGTAGCGAATACGCGCATTTGCGTTGGTATCGCCAGGTTCACGGTAAGTAATATTACTGCTACCAAAGCTCCATTTGTATTGCATTTTACCGCTAGCAATACTACTATTGCTGATAAATGAAAAATCAGCATTTGCGTCAAAGCAAAGTTTTATATTGTTAATATCTGTAAGTGTATTATTAAGGTACAATTGATAGCTCGCTTTAGGAATCGCCGCAATTGTAACTGTTTTACTAATAGAATCTACACTTGTACAAGCGCCAAAAACGTTTTTATTAATTAGCATTATGGTATATGTACCAGCATTGGTATAGCTATGCGTAGCAGCCAAAGAAGTACTTGTACTACCATCACCAAAATTCCATGTACTAGTCACAGTAGCGCTAGTGCCATTTAACGACATATTATTAACTGAAATCACATTACTTGAAGCACAATAATTATTAGCAGTGATAGAAAAATTAGCTGCCACTTTATTACATGTAGTAATTGATTTTGAAGCACTGTCTTCACAACCATTTTGCCCGGTTACGACTAATTTAATGGTATAATTACTAGCACTTGTATAAGTAATTGTTGGGTTTGCAGTGGTATCAGTTTTACCATTACCAAAATCCCATTGATAGCTCATGCTTCCCGCTGCAACGGTACTTGTACTGATAAAAGTGTATTTGTTAGGTATAGAAGCATCTGGCAAAATCGTAAAATCTACAATAGGGCAGCCTTGTTTTGCTTGCGAATTACCATTACCAACAGTAATTTGTTTGGTTAGCGAAGCTACACAACCACCAAGTTCATTAATAACAGTAAGTTTTACACGAAAAATACCTGAACCAGAAAAAATGTGTAGTGGATTTACAATAAAAGAAACATTGTTGCTATCGCCAGATGCGGGATCTCCAAAATCCCATACGTAACGCATATTACCATCTGTTACAGTAGAGGTGCTTATGAAAGTAAAGCTGTTATCGCCTCCATTTGCTTGATTGGATGAGCTTGTAAAACTAACCACAGGGCAACTTTGAGCCATCGCACCTATAAATAAAAACAGGCACAACACTAGTAGAGAATAGCGCATAGAAATACTAAGGTTTAGGATTAAGAATCTTAGCCCCAACAAATGCTACTACATTTTGTAGTAATTCGTTTAAGGTAAAATACACAGCATAAACGCAAAATTTTCTATTTTATTTTCCAAGTGTTATCAATCGTTAAAGAATTAACAGTCAATTAAATTCGCTATAAAAAAGCCCCTTGCAATAATGCAAGAGGCCTTTATCATTTTATAGTTTTGTCAATTTATTATTTCTTTTTAGCATCTTTATCAGCTGCTGCTTCTTGTTGCTTCAACTGACGTGTCATTACAACTGAAGCAATAGGAATACGTTGAGAGTTCATAATTTCCATTTCTGGCGCTTTAATGTCTTCTACACGTAAGTTTTCGTTTAAAGCTAGGTTAGTAATATCCACTTCAATAAACTCTTTCAAATTAGAAGGTAAAGTTTTCACTTTTACACTTTTCATTTTTACTACTAGTTTACCACCTTCTTTCACACCTTTTGAGACACCTACCAATTTAATTGGCAAATCAGCAATTACTTTTTTATCACCAACTAGTTCTAACAAGTCAACGTGTATTAAAGCATCGTTTACTTTGTCAAACTGTAAATCTTTCATAATAGTTGTGTATGTTTTACCATCCACTTTTACTTCTGCAAGTTGAAACTCTCCTGTGTAAACTAATGGTTTAAACGCCTTTGCAGGTGCAGAAAAAGTAACTTCGGTAGCCCCACCGTAAATTACACCAGGCACCAAGTCTTGAGAGCGCAACTGACGGGCAGCTTTTTTGCCAGTTTCGGTCCTCAATTGTCCTTCGATTGTAACTGTTTTCATGTTTGTTGTTTTTGTTTTTATTACCGCATACAACAATTGTATGCGCCCATTTTTTTGGATTGCAAAGGTAAGGGAAACAGATTAATTATTTGATACCTAGACTTAGATTTAGTAAGATTAGGATAGAGTTACCAAATTTATTACAAATAAAAAGCGATGCATTCTTCAATACACCGCTTAAATGAATTATAGACTTAAAATATCAAATTAAAAATTACTAAAATCCTCGCTCTCTGTTTCTTAATTGCGAATGGATAAACAAGCTGGTAATGCTTTTATTTTCGTAGGCATTACGTAAAGCGATGGCAAATAAATCAGCTACAGATAATACTTTTATTTTATCGCTTGGTCGTTTTAAAGGAATGGTATCGCAAACTACCAATTCTTCAAGTACACTATTTTCAATATTGTCGTAAGCTTTACCACTCAATATTGGGTGCGTACACAAAGCTCTTACACTTAAGGCTCCTTTATCTTTCAACAAGCCAGCTGCTTTAGCAAGGGTACCACCTGTATCACATATATCATCAATTAACACAATGTTTTTGCCTACCACATCACCTATAACCACCATGCTTGCAATCTCATTGGCACGTTTACGATGTTTATCACAAATAACCATATCAGCATTAAAATAGCTAGCTACTTCACGCACACGTGTGGTACTACCAACATCTGGCGAAGCAAAAGCTAAGTTACTTAAACGCATTTGCTCTATATATGGAATAAAAATAGCAGAGCTATCTAAATGATCTACGGGCACATCGAAAAAACCTTGAATCTGTGGCGCATGTAAATCCATAGTTACCACTCTATCAGCACCAGCTGCCTCTAACAAAGTTGCGACTAGCTTAGCACCTATTGCTACACGCGGTTTGTCTTTTCTATCTTGTCTACCATAGCCATAATAAGGTAAAACGGCAATTACTTTATAAGCACTTGCACGTTTTGCAGCATCAATCATCAGCAATAATTCCATCAAGTTATCGGTAGGGGCATATGTACTTTGTACTAAAAAAACATAATCACCACGTACACTTTCTAAAAAGATAGGCTGAAACTCACCATCACTAAACTTTTGAATCGTTACTTTTCCTAATGGCACACCAAAACGTTGTGCTATTTTTAATGCTAAATCTTGCGAACCTGTACCTGAAAATATTTTTACTGAGGGATTCATAACAAATTAAGAGGTTGCGGCGAAGGTAATTTTTTAAACCTTAGTGGTAAAGATTATTTATGTTTTTACACAAAAAAAATAAACAAGATGTATATTGAGGCTTAAATACATACATAATGACTGCTATAAAAGATTGGGCTTCCGACGATAGACCGAGAGAAAAATTAATGCTCAAAGGCCCTTCAACACTGAGTAATTCAGAATTATTAGCAATTTTAATAAATAATGGCACGTCTAATAAAAGTGCAGTAGACTTAGCTAAAGAATTACTATTAGCTTGTAATAATAATTTGCAAAGGCTTGGTAGTTTAGGCTATCAAGAGATGGTACAACTAAAAATAAAAGGTCTTGGTCCTGCAAAGGCTATTACGATTGCCGCAGCTCTAGAGCTTGGTATTCGCAGGGATACTTTTGAAAAGCAAAAAACTAAAATTGATTCAAGCAGGGATATTGCAGATTATTTAAAAGCACAATTGCAATACAAAAATAACGAAGTATTTGTATGTATGTTTTTAAATACAGCACATCATATTATTCACCATGAGATATTAAGCGAAGGCGGTATAGATATGGTAATGATAGAACCAAGAGCCATAATAAAAAAGGCGTTAGAGTATAACGCCAAATCAATTATTCTCTGCCACAATCATCCGAGTGGTAATTTAAAACCTAGCCGTTCAGATATTTCACTTACCGAGAAAATTAAGCAAGCTGCTACCCTTTTCGACATTAACGTGCTAGACCATATTATTGTAAGCAACGAAGGTTATTACAGCTTTTGTGATGAAGGGCATATTTAATTTATCATTTAAGATTTATGATTTGAAATTTCAAATCACAAATCTCAAATATTCTATGCCTGTGCCGTAGGCCCGCCAAAATTCATGGGGATTTCTACTTGCTCTAAATCTTTAATATGGCCATTAGCGGCTTCGTAGCGTTCTATATTTTCAATCATCGCTTTCATAAAACGCTTTGCGTGCATTGGCGTAAATATGATGCGGCTTTTCACTTTGCTTTTTGGAGTTCCTGGCATTACGTTTACAAAATCCATAACGAACTCTGCATGACTATGTGTGATAATAGCAAGATTGGCATAAGTGCCTTCTGCTACTTCTTCGCTTATTTCTATATTTAATTGGTTGGGTTGCTGTTCCATGTGATCAGTTATTGTTTTATAAAATGTAAATATAACCGTTGCAATAAAACAAGACTGTATTAAAAGTAAATTTCAAACAAAAGATTGCTAAACGGTTGCCACAAGTTCAACCCAAATGCATTCAATCCATTATAAAATAGTCGTAGCACCAATGGTGAACAGTGTTACAGGACGTACAAGTGTGCGACGCAACAGACGCTAAATAATAGTACAAATGCTGGCTACAAAAGTATTACCAAAGCATAAAAACAAAACAGCCTCGAAAATTTCGAGGCTGTTTTGATATCAATCTTAAAAGATTATTTATACTGAGAGAACAAGCCTTTAGCTAATTCTACCATTTTGTTTAAGCTATCGTCGTTTAATTGACCTTTCTTAAATTCAGCTAATACGTCTGGTAATTTAGTTTCCATTTCCATTAAGAAATGTGCTTCAAAATCTTTTACTTTTTTAACAGCAACGTCTTTTAATAACCCTTGTGTACCTAAGTAAATGATAGCCACTTGTTTCTCTACGGTAAATGGTGTGTATTGTGCTTGTTTTAGTATTTCTACGTTTCTAGCACCTTTATCAATTACGTTTTTAGTAGCAGCATCTAAGTCACCACCAAATTTAGAGAAGGCTTCTAGTTCTCGGTAAAGTGCTTGGTCAAGTTTTAAAGTACCAGATACTTTTTTCATTGACTTGATTTGTGCACTACCACCCACACGGCTTACAGAAATACCTACGTTAATAGCAGGACGAATACCCGCATTAAACAAATTACCTTCTAAGAATATCTGACCATCGGTGATAGAGATAACGTTAGTAGGGATGTAAGCAGATACGTCACCAGCTTGTGTTTCAATGATTGGTAAAGCTGTTAAGCTACCACCACCTTTTACCAAATGCTTAATGGAAGCTGGCAAATCGTTCATTTGACTAGCTACTTCGTCATTCGCAATCACCTTAGCAGCTCTTTCTAATAAACGACTGTGTAGATAGAATACGTCACCCGGATAAGCCTCACGACCTGGTGGACGACGTAATAACAAACTCACCTCACGGTAAGCTACCGCTTGTTTAGATAAATCGTCAAATACAATTAATGCAGGACGACCGGTATCACGGAAGAATTCACCAATAGCAGCGCCAGCAAATGGTGCGTAGAACTGTAAAGGTGCTGGATCGCTAGCAGAAGCACACACAATAGTGGTGTAAGCCATCGCACCGTTATCGTTCAATGTTTTCATTACACCTGCAACAGTAGATGCTTTTTGACCAACCGCTACGTAAATACAGTATACTGGTTTACCAGCGTCGTAAAACTCTTTTTGGTTGATGATAGTATCAATACAAATAGCAGTTTTACCAGTTTGACGGTCACCAATTACCAACTCACGTTGACCACGACCTACAGGAATCATCGCATCAATAGCTTTGATACCTGTTTGCAATGGTTCTTTTACTGGCTCACGATAGATAACACCTGGTGCTTTACGCTCAAGTGGCATCTCGTATAGGTCGCCAGTAATAGGACCTTTACCATCTATTGGCTCGCCCAATGTATTAATGACACGTCCTACAACACCCTCACCTACTTTAATAGAGGCAATTTGGCCAGTACGTTTAACTTTTGCACCTTCTTTAATATCTGCACTTTCACCCATCAATACCACACCCACATTGTCTTCCTCAAGGTTCAAGGCAATGGCTTTAACACCATTTTCAAATTCTACTAGCTCACCACTGCGTACACCATTTAGGCCATACACACGGGCAATACCATCACCCACTTGAAGCACCGTGCCTACTTCTTCCAAATCAGCAGAAGCATTAAAATTGCTTAGTTGTTGCCTCAAAATCGCTGAAATTTCATCCGGCTTAATTGCTACCATATTATTTGAGAGTTTAAAATTTTCGTGTTTTTATTTTTTGTTACCAGTCCCGATAGCTATCGGGATTGTACATCTATTAAGCTTCGTTGTATCACTCACTTGTACGCTTTGTATATTACGCAGCTATTAAATAGTGGACACATAATGATTTTTCAAGAACTGCTTTTTTACGTCGTTTAAATCACGTAAAATACTTGCATCTACCAATTTATTGTCAAATTCAAGTACAAAGCCACCAATCAATTTGTCGTTTACTTTAGTTTCTAATTCTACTGAGCCAGAAGCTTGTGTATTGTTTACTTTAGCTTGAATGCTTTGTTTCAATTCATCGCTAATAGCTACAGCAGTAGTTAAAGTAACGGTACGAATACCTTTAATATCGTTATACTGACCAATAAAAGCATTGGCAATTTCATACAAATCAGATTCGCGACCTTTAGTAACCAACAACTTAATAAAAGCCGTAGTTAGCTCACTTACGTTGCTACTTGTAACCGCAGAAATGATGGCTTCTTTTTTGTCAGCCTTAATAATAGGACTTACCAAAAGTGCAACGAACTCACTGCTAGCTTTACAAACAGCCTGTAAATATTTCATATCAGCGTACACCACTTCTAATTGATTTCTTTCCATAGAAAGATCAACTAAACTTTTGGCATATCTTGCTGCTAAACGTGGATTAGGCATTTCTTCAATTTTAAATTTGAAATTTCAAATTCCAAATTAGTTCAACTTAACTACTTCTGCTAATTGCTGAATATAACTTTCTTGTTCAGCTTTATTTGCTAGTTCTCTTCTTAAAATCTTCTCACTCACTTCAATTACCAATGCACCCACTTGATTTTTAACATCAGTTAAGGCCGCATTTTTTTGTTGCAGAATAGCCTGTTGTGCATCTGCAATAATTTTATCGTACTCAGCTTTCGCTTTATCTTTTGCTTCAGCAATCATTTTATCCGAAGCAGCTTTTGCTTCTTTAATCATAGTGGCTCTCTCTTCACGAGCATGGTTCATCATCACCTCGTTCTCGTTTTTCAAGCTAGCCATTTCAGCTTTCATCTTATCAGCTTGCAACAAAGCGTCTGCAATACCAGACTCACGTTCGCTAATAGCAGCCATGATTGGCTTCCAAGCAAACCTGCTCAACAAGAATAATAATACTAAAAAGGCTACAGTACTCCATATTACTAGACCAAAATCTGGTAATACTAATGGATTAATTTCTAAAAACATGCGTTAGTTATTTTGTCTTAACAATCATCTTACAAAAAATCAAGAAAGCCCATTGCCCTTTGCGTTGGGCTTTCTTAAAAACCATTGTGCTTAGCGTACAAATGCGTACTAGCCATTACCCAAAAGGGCAACCACCACAGCAAATAGAGATACCGCCTCTACCAATGCAGCTGCGATAATCATACTTGTACGAATATCGTTGGCAGCTTCTGGCTGACGTGCAATACCTTCAACAGCACCTTTACCAATTTGGCCGATACCAATACCAGCGCCTATTGCAGCTAAACCTGCACCTAGTGCAGCAATACTTCCTCCTAACATGTTGTAGAGTTTTTGATGATTAAAAAAGTTATTTATTAATGATGCGCTTCATGATGATGGTGTTCTTCAATAGCTGAACCAATATATAATGAAGCCAATAATGTAAAAATGAACGCTTGCAAGAAAGCTACTAATAATTCAATAGCGCCAATAAATACTGCAAATGGTACAGCTACTACAGATGTAAGTACAGATTTAAAGATGAAGATTAAACAAATTAAGCTTAATACAAGAATGTGCCCTGCCGTAATGTTCGCAAACAAACGAATCATTAAAGAGATAGGTTTAGTAAATACACCAATTAACTCAATTGGCAATAAGAAAATTTTCATTGGCACTGGTACACCAGGCATCCAGAAAATGTGTTTCCAATAATCCTTATTACCATTAATATTTACAATAATCAATGTAAAGAAAGCCAATGTAAATGTAAAAGCGATATTACCACTTACGTTAGCAGCACCTGGAAAGAAAGGAATTAAGCCAAGTAAATTATTGATTAGAATAAAAAAGAAAATAGTGAGTAAAAAAGGCATAAACCTAGCATACTTAGCACCAATATTCGGTTTTGCTACATCGTCTCTAACAAATAAGATTAGTGGTTCCAAGAATGATTGTAAACCTTTAGGTGCAGTTGTAACGCCAGTTTTTTTGTAAGCAGAAGCTACAGATAAAAACACCAATAATAGCAGCGTTACAGATAGTAACATAGAAGCCACATTTTTGGTAATTGACAAATCATATAAACCTTTAGTAGCATTTTGATCTATATTTCCTTTAGCGTCTACAATTTTAATTTTACCTTCAAATAATTTGTAGTTGTTTTTACTAACAAATACAACTGGTTCGTGGTGTTCATTGATTAAATGTGCAGAGCTAAACACATCTATGCCATTTCTTGTATATAGGATGACTGGTAGAGGCACAGTTGTGTGACCCCATAAATGCCAACCATGTTCATCTTTAATGTGATCGAGAATTGTTTCAGTAACGTTAAATTTTTCCTCGCCTTCTTTTTTTTCTACATGATGTTCTTCAGCAGCAGCATTTTGAAGGGTATCATTCGCAAAAGCAGACACTGTTAAAAATGATAAAATAATGCTGAAAGCCCCTGCCAATAAAGATTTCATGATTTTCGACGCCATATCTATTCTCAAATTTGCGGCGAAGATAAGGGGATACAGACAAAAAATAGAACCCAATAGAATCAAAAGTGGAAAAAAGTTATTAAACAATTGTACATATTCTCAAAACAAATTGCTGAAAAAGCAATCGGTTTTAATGTAACTTTACCCAAGCATATCATTACTCTAATTATCTATTCAAACCATAAAAAAATCACACGTAATAACAAAATGAGATATTTATTCTATTAATTAACCAATAACAGGTTGTTTATCATAGCTCATTTCATGCAGTTTACTGTAAAATCCACCCAAAGCCAATAGTGATTCATGATTGCCAATTTCTTTAATTTCACCTTTATCCAATACAATAATTTTATTAGCTTTACGTATGGTAGATAATCTATGTGCAATCACAATCGACGTTCTATCTGCAATCAAAGTATCAATTGCCTTTTGTATTAATAATTCGCTTTCTGTATCAATTGAAGAAGTAGCTTCGTCTAAAATTAATATCGCAGGATTATATAATAAAGCTCTTGCAAAAGAAATCAATTGCCTTTGTCCTAAACTCAAAGTACTACCTCTTTCCATTACATTATAATCATAATCGCCAGGTAATTGCATAATAAAGTCATGCAAGTCTATCATTTTACAGGCATCAATAGCAGCTTGTTTGGAAATTAATGGATTTCTTAACGTGATATTATCTAGCACCGAACCTGAGAACAAAAACACATCTTGCAATACCACACCTATACTACTACGTAACTTCTCAATCGGATAATCTTCAATATTAATATCGTCAATGCATATTGTTCCTTTTTGGATATGGTACAATCGATTTAGCAGACTAATAATAGACGTTTTACCGCTACCTGTATGCCCTACCAAAGCCACCGTCTCCCCTGCTTTTACATCAAAAGAAATATCTTTTAGCACATAATGTTCCTCATTGTAGGCAAACCAAACTTTGTCAAAACTAATTTGTCCTTTTATTGGCTCTAAGTGCTGTTGACTATTGACTGTTGACTGAGGACTTTCTACCAATACATTCTCATTGTCCAATACTTTAAAAACGCGTTCGGCCGCAATCATCCCCATTTGAATTACGTTAAACTTATCTGCAATTACGCGCAATGGGCGAAATATTTGGTTGAGGTACAAAATAAAAGCTACTAACAAACCTGCATCTAACTTTTTGTCGGCCACCCACCAAACTAACAAACCCGTACTGATTGCCAATACCAATTCTACCACAGGGAAAAATACACTATAAGCAAAAATGGCTTTGATATTAGCATTGCGGTGTTCTTTATTAATGACATTAAACTTGGCTAATTCTCGCTTTTCAGCAGCAAAAGCTTGCACAATATGCATACCTGTTAAGTGTTCTTGCACAAAAGCATTAAGTGCTGCCACTGCATTTCGCACTTTCATAAAACTTTTGTTCACGCTCTCTTTAAAATAATATGTGGCCACAATTAAAAAAGGAAAAGGAACCAAACTTACCAATGTCACCCGCCAATCCATCCAAATCATAGTGGCAAGTGTAATAATAATGGTGAGCAAATCGGCGACTATTGGTATTAACCCATCGCTAAAAATATCGTTAATACTTTCTATATCATTAATGGTTCTTGTGGTAAGCGTACCAATGGGTGTTTTATCAAATTGGCTTAAATTTAAACTCACAATTTTTTCGTACACCGTTACACGTAAATCTTTTACCACATTCTGCCCAAGCCATGAAGTAATAAATGTAAATGCAAAGCGCACAGCCGATTCTACAAATAAAAATATAATTTGAAAAATGGTAATATTGATGATAAACTGAAAAATATCGTTGCTATTTTTCAAGAAAATAATTTGCTGAATCCAATGTGGTACTGGCAAATTATTGTGTATCGATTTGTTAACCGTTAACTGAATCAAGTAAGGGCGAACAGGCGCAAAAATAGCCATGATAATAGCTAGCGTTAAACTAGCAATAAAGAAGCTACGGTAGGGTTTTACAAAATGAAACACACGTTTCATTATCGATAAATCTAGTGCCTTTTTTTTGGTTGTATCACTCATAATGGTCACAAATGTAACAGCATTGGCAGGTTATCGTTTGTTATTACTGGAAATTTATAAGACTTATGCAGCCAAAAAATTTACAGTTAACTCTTACTTAATAATCAGCCCATATTGTCTTATATTCATTATCTATGATGGAAGCGCAACAAATAGTAGAATCAATAGCACAGCCAAAGTATAATTTGACGCCCGAACAAGAGAAAAAAGAGATTCTTCGCCATTACCGTGCCTTGCTACGCAGTTTGCGTCCAAAACTTAAAAAGGGCGATAGAGAACTGGTACGTACCGCTTTTGAAATGGCGGTAGAAGCCCACAAAACCATGCGCAGAAAAAGTGGCGAACCTTATATTTTGCATCCATTAGCAGTAGCCATGATTTGTGTTGAAGAAATTGGACTTGGTGTTAGAAGCACCATTTGCGCTTTGCTACATGATACAGTTGAAGATACGGATATTACATTGGAAGATATTACCAGAGAATTTGGTTCTGAAATAGCGAAAATTGTAGATGGCCTTACCAAAATATCTAACATAGTAGATACCAATACTAGCCAACAAGCAGAAAACTTTAAAAAGATTTTATTAACCCTTACCGACGACCCAAGGGTAATACTAATAAAACTAGCCGACCGCTTGCACAATATGCGTACGCTAGACAGCATGAAAAAAGAAAAGCAATTAAAAATCGCTTCGGAAACCGTGTGGGTCTATGCACCATTGGCACACAGAATGGGTTTGTACAGTATTAAAACCGAGCTAGAAGATTTGTCGATGAAGTATTTGGAAACAGATGCTTACAAAGACATTGCAAAAAAATTATCAGATACCAAGCGAGAAAGAACACGTTATATCAACGAATTTATTCGCCCTTTAAAAGAAAAACTGGCAGCTACAGGCTTTAATTTTGAAATTTATGGCAGGCCAAAAAGCATCCATTCTATTTGGAATAAAATCAAGAAAAAAGGGGTGTCCTTTGAAGAAGTGTACGACCTTTTTGCCATACGTGTAATATTAGATGCACCTGCAGAAAAAGAAAAAGAGCAATGCTGGAAAGTATATTCAATGATTACCGATGAATACACACCTAGCCCCGAACGTTTACGTGACTGGCTAAGCAACCCAAAAAGCAATGGTTACGAGGCCTTACACACCACGGTTATGGGGCCACAGGGTAAATGGGTAGAAGTACAAATACGCACCAAGCGTATGAATGAAATTGCCGAAAAAGGTTTGGCAGCGCATTACAAATACAAAGAAGGCAGCAGCGATGAAGACAGATTTGACAAATGGTTTGGACAAATAAGAGAAGTACTAGCACAAGAAGATACCGATAGTGTTAACTTCTTAAACGACTTCAAAACCTCTTTTTTAGCAGAAGAAATTTACGTGTACACACCAAAAGGTGAGGTAAAAATGCTACCTAAAGGCAGTACTGCTTTAGACTTTGCATTTGCTGTGCACAGTGCCGTTGGGGCTAAATGTATTGGTGCGAAAGTGCATCACAAACTAGTACCCATAAGCCACAAACTGCGCAGTGGCGACCAAATTGAAATTATTACGAGCAACAAACAAAAACCTAGTGAAGATTGGTTAAACATTGTTGTTACCGCCAAGGCAAAAGCAAAGATTAAAGATAGCCTGCGTGAAGAAAAACGTAAGATTGCAGAAGATGGTAAATATATTTTGCAACGCAAGCTAGAAGGCATGGGTGCGGCATACAGCCAATATAATATTGATGAGTTGATGAGTTTTTACAAACTCTCTTCCCAGTTGGATTTGTTTTATAATATTGCTGTAAAAGCCAACGACCTAAAAGAATTGAAAGAGTTTAACGTTTTAGGCGATAAACTAGAATTACCAAAACCAAAGGTAATTGTACAAGAAGTTACAGTAGAACCACAAAAGCATTATAGCAAAAAAGATAGCGAACTCATCATTTTTGGCGAAAGCAGCGATAAAATTATGTACTCGCTAGCCAAATGTTGCAGCCCGATACCAGGTGATGCGGTATTTGGTTTTGTAAGTACTGGTAAAGGCTTAATTATCCATAGAACCAACTGCCCAAATGCCACACAATTAATGGCCAATTACGGCCATAGAGTGGTAAAAACCAAGTGGGCTAAAAACAAAGAAATCTCTTTCTTAACCGGCTTGCGGATTATTGGTGTAGATGATGTAGGTGTAATTAATAAAATTACCAATGTTATCAGTGGCGAGCTTAGCATCAATATCGCCGCCCTCACCATAGAAAGCGGTGAAGGCATATTTGAAGGCACAGTAAAAGTATTTGTTCACGATAAAGAAGAACTAGAAGAACTTGTAGCAAGATTAAAAGGACTTAACGGTATTCAAAGAGTGGATAGATTTGATACAGAAGAAGGAAAATAAAGATGCCCCTAGAATAAAGAATAAATAATAAAACAAATCGGCTGCTCACATCATTATGAGCAGCCGATTTTTATTCGTGTTTGCGAGGTACGAAGCAATCTATTCCTTTACAAATTGTTTTTGTTGCACGCCACCACTACCCTTTACAACCAATACGTAACTACCATTTGCCAAAGCACTTGTATTTACAGATAATGACACATTACCTATACCAACTTGTGTATCTTCTTGTTGCAGTAGTTTACCTTGTAAGTCTGTCAATTGTAGGGTTATTTTTTCTGCTTTCGTTGAGGTTATTTGTACAAATAGATTATCCTTTACAGGATTAGGATAAACCGTTAATGCCCTACTAATACCTGACAACTGACAACTGACTATTTTGCTATAAGTAAAACTACCATCCTTATCTACCATTTGTAAACGATAGTAAACTACAGAAGCACTAGGCAACTGATTATCTGCAAAAGCATAACTACCATCGCCTTTTGCTGTTACCTTACCTATATTACTAAAGCTAGAACCATCTACACTGCGCTGAATAGTGAAGAAAGAGGTATTGACTTCATTGGTAGTTTGCCAAGTAAGGGCGATATTATTGTTTTGTTGTTGTGCAGAGAAGGTAAGAAGATTAAGGGGAAGTGAAATTGTTTTTTTATTTTTTAGAATTGAAATTGTGGATGAACTTTGATTTGCTGTAGCAATATCTGGTAAGCCATCGCCATCTAAATCACCTAAAACTATACTTCTTGGGCCTCTGCCACCACCAGTAACATCTGCTAAAACATAATTTATTGGTAACCCGAAAACAATATCATTCAAGGTGCTATTATTTTTTAGCGCAACTACTGTATTACCCTGGTTTACTAAAGCAATATCTGGTTTTCCATCACCATCCAAATCCGTTATTCTTATTGAATAAAGACCTGCACCACTTCCAATGATATAATCAATTTTAGGAGCAAAAGCAATACTATCTATGGTACTTATGTTTTTATACACCGAAATAAGATAATTTGGTACACTTATTACAACGATATCTGGTTTATTATCCCCATCAAGATCTCCACTAAAAATGCTATTAGATGATACATTATTACCAGTAGAATAATCAATTTTGCTTGCAAAAGAAATACTAGTGGCAGAACTAGTATTTCTTAAAATAGATATTTTAGAATTTAGACTACTCACTATCGCTATATCTGGTTTATTATCCCCATTAAAATCATTTATTGTAATATCTTTTCCGTATGCCAAAGGGAAATCTTGTTTTGCGGCAAATGAGATACTCCCAACAGTACTAGTATTTTTAAATATTGAAATTGTACTTGCGCCTTCATTCACTACTAGCACTTCAGGTTTTCCGTCACCATCGATATCTGAAACAGCACCACTAGAAGGATTACTTTGATAACCAGTTAGATAGTCATTCTTAATATCAAACATTATTGAATCAACTGTACTTGTATTTCGTAAAGTGCTAAATGTGGAATTAAATGAGGTAGGTGCATTACCATTATTAACAAGTACTATATCCAGTTTTCCATCCCCATCTAAGTCGTTAAGACGAATACAATTTGAACCTGTATCAATGCCCCCTGTTATAATATCTTGCTTGTTATTCAAATTGATTGTACCAGGTATGCTTTTATTACGAAACAACGATAAAGAAAATTTTACACCAAAATTAACAGTGACTAGGTCAGATTTACCATCGTTATTCAAATCGCCATTAGCTATAAAAATGGGTGTACTTCCTGTTGTAAAATCAATATTCTGGGCAAATGAGTTGATAGAAAGTGTATCATTTACGAAAGATAATCCAAAAGGACGAGTTGAATATCCGGTGAGATTATTATTGACAGTTGTAACACTAATAGGACCATAAGTTGCGCATGCAGGTACTATTACATTTAGAGCGGTTGTTGAAGATGCGACAACAACTGCTTTAACAGCGCCAAAGTAAACAATATTATCTGCTGCTATTGGTCTAAACCCTGAACCTGCAATATTTATATTACTTCCTGCAACAGCCGTGGCAGGTGAAAATGAGTTAATAACTGGCCTATATATAAAACCATCAGCTTCACCTCTACCATAGACATTATCTACGCTCACTTTGCCTTTTGAACCAATACCAATTACAGAAGTAATAACCGTATCTGACAATATTGTAAAAGATGCAGATGTAGTACCGCCATATGAAACATTAGTGGCACCTAAAAAATTATAGCCTTGTATAGTGACTATTCCACCTTCTCCTGCCGCAGTAGGTGTAAAAGATTGAATAACAGGTTCATCCACTCTATTACGTGAAATAGATAAAAAGCCGTCTGGTGCAGAATATTTAGCACCTAATACGTCCATTTTACTATCATTATTTATATCAGCAAAACAAAATACTTCTCCAAAATTATAATTGGTAGTAAGTGTAAATGATATTGATGTTGTAGTCACATTTCGTAATAAACTATTTGAAGTTGCAATATCTACTTTGCTATCCCCATCAATATCTGCTATTGCTATGTTACGGGGGCTACTCCCAGTAGCAATATCTATTTTATTATCAAAAATTATAGAGCCAGGGGAACTTAAATTTTTAAATATTGAAACCGTATTGGAATTATAATTTGCAATTGCTAAATCTAGCTTTCCATCAGAGTCTATATCGCCAGATGCTATTGAGGAGGGATTTGAACCAACTTGGTATGTACTGTTTACAAAAGATATAACTCCAGAACTAGTGACATTTTTTAAAACGGTAATTGTATTATTAGAACTATTAACGGTAACCAAGTCCATCTTTCCATCACTATCTAAATCAATGACCGATATTGCATTTGAATTTACCCCAACATTTACCTGTTGATTTGATGAAAATGAGATAGTCCCCAATGTGGAAGTGTTTTTAAAAAAGGAAAGCGAATTTGATGTTTTATTAACAGCAACAATATCTTCTTTACCATCATTATCTAAATCCCCAATAACTACATCAATTGTACTGGACCCAGTTGTGACATAAATCGGACTAGCAAATGCGATATTACTACCCACACTAGTATTTTTCAAAATTGCCAAAGTACTGAAGTTTGAATTAGATATAACCAAATCTAGCTTTCCATCACCATCCAAATCGCTACTTGCAATGGCTTGGGTAGAAATACCTAAAAAAAGATTCACAGGTGATGAAAAAGAAATACTTCCATTTGAACTAGTATTATTAAATATTGAAACGGATGAATTGTTACCGTTAGCTGTAATAATGTCAATCTTTCCATCTAAATTTAAATCAGCCTTAGTAATACCAACAGGAGTGGCACTAGGTAAAGTACTAAGCATTGAATCAATTTTGGGTGCAAATAAATAATTATTAAATCCTGCATCTCTTCCAGGAAACGTAACAATAAATGGGATTCTAGAATAGTTAATTAATCCATTTACATTCACAGTGATTGGCTCATATGTAGCCCCATTTGGAACTACAACCACCAAAGTAATAGGCGTAGCAGAATTAACAACTGCCTTCACCGCCCCAAAATATACAATATTATTTGCAGGAATAATACTAAAATTTGTTCCTGTAATTGTTACCAATGTACCCACTGCACCACTACTAGGGCTAAAAGAACTAATGGTTGGCGCCTGCCCCTTAACACCTGTTGCCACAACAAATAATGTAACAACAGTAAAAACTACTCTAGTAAAAAGCTTCATAACAGTTGGCTTGCTTAATAATATAATGCAATAAAAATATAATTTTCAGACATTCAGCCAAATTATTTTTCTAATATCAAACAATTACCACCCCCCCTGCCCACAAAATTCCAATACCATCCCTCTTTTACTCCAACACAGCATAATTACTCAAATTATCAGCTAACAATGGTTTCCACAAGCCCCTTGTAATGCCATTACCAAAGCACTGTGGCTTCCATTTGATACATGTAATGCAATTATAAGTATGCAGTTGCTGCCACACTGTTAATGTATTAAGAAAATATTGGCAGTTTACAACATTATATACAATATTATTCGTACATTCAACTATTAATTAATTACAAAAAATGCATTGTATTGTATGAAAAAGTAAAACTATTTAGCCCCGATGCGACACCATCAACTAGCGGTACACCTACAACTTTAGGTACATCAGCCAACAACATTCCTAAAAAAGACATCGATTTTTTAGCAACTATGGAAGCAGTAGCAACTAAGTGGGCTTTAAACCCTTCACTTACTTTAGTTTGGGTAACGCAAGCAAGTTTTGCAACTACTGTTCAAGCCTATCGCACCGCATTAACTACCCGTAACACTACTGGTAGTAAGCGCCCTGCGCTTACCAAAGCCCTACAGACACTAGACAAAAAAATAGATGAAGCAGTAGCAGAAGTAAAAGTATATATACAAAAGAAATTTAAAAAAGCCAATGCCATACCACAGTTTAGCCGCTATGGCATAATTAAACAAGCAAGTGCTTACCAACTACCAAGAGACCATGAAGAAAGGCTGGCAGCCCTAGCCTTAATGCTAGCAGCTATTACTGCAGACGGCTTTGATAATGAAGAATATGGTAAAACTTTTTGGACCAGTATTACTGCTGAATACAAAACCACGCTAGATGCGGCAAACGCTACTGATGGCACAGTAAGTACCAACGTAGCTACAAAAAATGAACTGAGAAAGCAATTAAACAAAGTATCTGTGGCACTGCTTCTTTTGTTAAAAGCTAATTATCCTGATACTTATGCAGGTGTATATAGAGATTGGGGATGGAAGAAATAATGTACTTCCTAAAATGAAAAAAGTCCTTGATATTTTGAATCATCAAGGACTTTTTTTTATTAAAAATTAAAATCTTCTGGTTCACCATTTAACACTCTACCACGTAGTATTTGCTTTTTTATGTTGTCAAAAAGCCCTTCCATATCTCTATCGCCTGCGGGAAATTGTATCTTATTCGCTAGTCTAAACAAATAACTATCGTAGGCAAATGGCAAGCAGGCAATAGTTTGTTCCTTTTCAAATTTATGCCAGGCAGTTATTAAGCCTTTTCGCCAGTCTGCATTGGCTTCTATGGGTATCACTATCCCCTTTAGGCTATCCATGGCATGTAAAATATCTTGTACTTGCTGGTTAATATAGTCGTTATCATCATCCACTACATCAGCATTGTGCGCCCTACCATAATAGTAATAGCCATCGTATAAGCGAATATTGTCCGGTGTTTCAAAACGTTTCATAAAGTTCATCACGTCATTATAATCAAAGCCCCATAAATGTGGTCTTTCATCTGGTACATGGCGCTGTAATTCACCACTTGCATATTTCGCTTCAATCTCTACACTTTTTTCTTTGCTATTAAGTTCTCTATAAAAATCTTCCTTTTCTTCTCTAATTTTTGGCAGTAATAAGTTGCTACCAGCGCCTGTATATTGGTTGTGGTATAAAAACCAACTTGGCAGTTGGTCTACATCTTCACTATCACTACGAATGTCACAAACATCCATCCAACTAAAATAACTGTTGTACTCGTAGTGGTGGCTATTCATGTAAGCAAGGTATAGATCAAGTTCATCTTGTTGTATTGGTGTAAGTATTTTGCAGTTAAGAATATCATCTGCAAATGCGTAAAATTCCCAACAAATAGTTACGCCCTCAAGGACAATTTGCTCTGCATTCCATTGGCAATAAAGGTCAAATAATTTTTTGTATTGTATTTCCCTAAGGCACTCTTCTGCTTGTTCAAGATACGCTGATTCTCTTACATCCATCATTTCCTGAAAAAGTGAGCCATACTCGCTATATATACTTTTTATATGTGCATATCTAACAATAAAAGTATCAATACTACTGGCAGAAAAATTGCTAAAATAGGCTTGAATAGCAGGATCACTTTTTAACCATTCAGTAGTTTCAGCGGTTATTTTTGCAATACGCTCATCTCGGCTTGCTGCTTTTGAAACATCGTCTTTACTTTGTTCATTGCTACTTGTAAGTTCTTTATTATCTTCCATAACTTTAATATCATGATATTCGGCTTTGAAAATAATACAGAATTATATAAAAACAAATTGAATAAAAAATAAAATAGCGTGGATTGTGTGATTTTACAAAAACCCAACACTTACATTTGCTGCTCAATAATAAATTATGGTTGATGTAATTCTTGGTTTGCAATGGGGTGATGAAGGAAAAGGTAAAATCGTTGACTTCTTTGCACCTAACTACGATGTAGTTGCACGTTTTCAGGGTGGCCCAAATGCTGGACATACTTTATATGTAGGCGATAAAAAGGTAGTGTTACACCAAATTCCTTCTGGTATTTTTCATCAAAATACGACTAATATTATCGGTGGCGGTGTAGTACTTGACCCTGTAACATTGAAGCGTGAATGTGATTTGGTGGCTTCTTTTGGTATAGATGTAAAAAAGAATCTATTTATTAGCGAACGTACCAATATTATTGTGCCAACGCACCGTGCTTTGGATAAAGCGAGCGAGCTATCAAAAGGGGATAGCAAAATTGGTTCTACATTAAAAGGTATTGGTCCTGCTTATATGGATAAAACAGGGCGCAATGCCATTCGTGTAGGCGATTTGCTTGACAAAAGCTTTACTTCTCAGTACATAAAACTGCGTTTAAAACACCAAAAACTATTAGATAATTTTCATTTTATTGAAGATATCGCTGCTTGGGAAGATGAGTTTTTTGAAGCATTAGATTTTTTAAGAACGTTAAATGTTGTGAATAGCGAATACTTCATCAACAATCAAATTACTGCTGGAAAAAAAGTATTAGCTGAGGGCGCCCAAGGTAGTATGCTAGATATTGACTTTGGCACCTTCCCTTTTGTAACGTCTTCAAATACTATTTCGGCAGGTGTTTGTACTGGTTTAGGTGTATCGCCTAAAAAAATTAATGAAGTATTGGGGGTAACCAAAGCTTATTGTACAAGAGTTGGTAGTGGTCCCTTTCCGACAGAATTATTTGACGAAAAAGGCGAAGAATTGCGTAAACTGGGTAGCGAATTTGGTGCTACTACTGGTCGTCCACGTAGATGCGGCTGGATAGATTTAGTAGCTTTAAAATACACATGCATGATTAATGGTGTTACCAAAATCATCATGACAAAAGCGGATATTTTAGACAGTTTTGAGGAACTTCAAGCTTGTACAGCTTACTCGATTGATGGCAAGCAAACACAAGAAGTTCCATTTGCCATATCGAAGGTAAAAATAGATCCTGTTTTAGCATCACATCCAGGCTGGCACTGCGATACCTCTTCTATTAAGGATGCAGCTAACTTACCTCAAAACATGTCTAGCTACATTAGTTTTATAAACGATTATGTAGGTGCCCCTGTTAAGTATGTGAGCAATGGCCCGGGTAGAGAGCAAATTGTAGCATTGTAATAAAGAATTCGCAATTGTTTGAACTAATCTTCAAGATAGTGCGTAATTATTATGCCAATTAGTTATCCTCGAATCAGGGATTAAAAAAATATTTGGTCAATAAAAATTTCAGTTGAAAATTTACTCTATAAAATCTTATTAGAACATGGCAATTAAATCTGATAAGGATGCAAAATCCACAGGAAAGAAGACACCAGTAGCAAGTACTACACCAAAAGCATCATCAAAAAGTAAAAAACAATTAGAAGACGATGATGATGACGACGATTTAGACGATGAAGATGTAAAACCAGCAAAAAAAGGTGCCAAAGCTTCTACTAAAAAAAGTAAAGATGATGACGACGATGATGATGAAGATGTTGAAGTAGAGGATGATTGGAACAAGGCTGACGATGATGACGATTGGGATCCAGATTTTGATGAATTTGATATTCCAAAATCAAAAGGTGGTGCAGCTAAAAAACCCGCTGGCGGTAAAAAGTCAAAAGATGAAGATGATGACTTTAAATTAGATGAAGATTTTAAAGAATTTGATTTATTTGATACAAAGGGCGGCGGATTTGACGATGACGATGATGACTTTTAATCATCGCTATTAAAGCATCAAATTATTTGTGCAAAGAGCTACAGGAACATTTGTAATACAAGATTTTCAAAAAATAAAGCAACAGCTATTGCATTGGGCTAACCAATACGATAGCTGTTCTTTTTTAGACAATCACCAATACACATCGCTACACCATAGCGTTGAATGTTTGGTGGCCGTAGGTGAAGTAAATCGCTGCTCGCCTAGTAGCCATCATCAACAAGCATTAGCTAGCTTTTTACAACAGACCAATGATTGGTTATTTGGCCATATTAGCTACGACTTTCACAGTATTTTATACCCTTCATTAGCGCAGCAAAAGCCTGATAGCATTGGCTTTCAGCCCATCTACTTTTATCAGCCAGAAATTGTGCTACAACTATCTGCTACTGAATTAAGAATTGAAAGTTTGACGCTTTTACCAATTGATATTTATCAACAAATTCGTAAAAGTTCAATCACTAGCAGTCAGCAACCAATAACTAGCAGCCAACAACTAGCGATACAATCTCGCATTAGCAAAGCAGACTACTTACAAACGATTCATCAACTTCAGCAATATATTTTACGGGGTGATTGCTACGAAATAAACTACTGCCAAGAGTTTTATGCAAGTAATGCTGTAATAGAGCCGCTCGCCATTTATCAACAGTTAACAGCCATTTCCCCCAATCCATTTGCTAGCTATTATAAGCTTAACGATAAATATTTGTTGTGCGCAAGCCCCGAACGTTACTTAAAAAAGCAAGGCCATCAATTAATTTCTCAGCCCATAAAAGGTACTTTTAAAAGAAATTTGCAAAATACAGAAGCAGATAAGGCACTAAAACAACAATTGTTTGCAAGCCATAAAGACCGGACAGAAAATGTAATGGTGGTAGATTTGGTACGCAACGATTTGAGTCGTATTTGTAAAGAAGGTACCGTACAGGTAGAAGAATTATTTGGCATTTATACTTACCCTCAAGTGCATCAAATGATATCCACCATTGTAGGAGAAATAGACGAATCAACCAACCTTGCAACTATTTTACAAGCCACTTTTCCGATGGGTAGTATGACTGGCGCACCTAAACAAAAAGTGATGCAACTAATCAATGAATATGAACCAAGTAGCAGAGGATTATATTCCGGCGCAGTCGGCTACATTAGCCCAAACAAAGACTTCGATTTTAATGTGGTAATCAGAAGTATTTTATATAATTCAACTAGCAAGTATTTATCCTATCAAGTAGGCGGTGGTATTACGTTTAACAGCATTGCCGAACAAGAATATGAGGAATGTTTGTTAAAGGCTGAGGCAATAAGAAAAGTATTAAGCGTAAGTAAAGGCTAGCAATACTGATTAAACGGATTAAAGCAGATTTATCTGGTTATTTTAATCTGCGATGATCAGTTTCATCGGCTCAGTCAGCGTTTCTGTCAATAATCTTAGCAAATCATTGCATCATAAAATCATTAAAATCAACAATACACAACTACTTTTACAATTCATTGTTATAGCACTATGCAACCGGTTATAAAAGTTTCCCATCTATCCAAGCAATTCAAAGATTTCAAAGCCGTCAGCGACCTTTCTTTTACCGTCAATCAAGGGGATGTATATGGTTTTCTAGGGCAAAATGGTGCTGGAAAAAGTACCACTATTCGTATGCTAATGACGCTAATAGAACCTACTTCAGGTGATATTGAATTATTTGGCATGCCACTAAAAACACATCGCAACGAGATATTACACCAAGTAGGAGCAGTCATCGAAAAACCAGATGTATATAAGTATCTATCGGCATATGAGAACATTAAGCTATTCGCTAAGCTAAGTGGCGTGAAAGTAACAGATAAGCTCATCATGGACCAACTAGAAATGGTAGGGCTAGCTACACGTGCCAAAGACACTGTTAAAACCTTTTCGCAAGGTATGAAACAAAGGCTTGGTATAGGTATTGCGTTAATACATAACCCACAATTAATAGTACTCGACGAACCTACCAATGGCCTTGACCCTCAAGGTATTGCTGATATTAGAAACTTAATTTTACGACTAAGTAGAGACATGAAAAAGACGGTTGTGGTTTCTTCTCACCTACTGAACGAAATTGAACAAGTAGCAACACGTGTATTAATTATTGATAAAGGTAAAAAGTTAATAGAAGGTAATGCCAACGAACTCTTTGACCCAGCACAAACCATTGTTGAAATTGTAACAACCAATAACGCTTTTGCATCCCAGCAATTAACGCAAAGCAGTTGGCAGCAATATGTTCAAGCATCACGCAACAGCAATATTTTTCTAAAACTCAATAGACAAGCCATTCCTCAATTACACAAAGATTTAGTGAACCTGAATATTGAAGTGATTTCGCTGCAGCCACGCCATAGTTTAGAAGATTATTTTTTACAAATTACTAGCACCAACCAACATGTACAAGCTTATACAAATTGAGTTATACAAAATTTTCCGTAGACCACGCACATACATTGCATTTGCAGCCATTACGGCTTTAATCACCATTATTCAATTTGGTTTAAAGCTAGATGGCAAAACCTATGCAGATTTTATGATGCGTGACTTATCCTCTTCTCTCACTATAGATGGCAATATTTTAAATGGCTACTTGGTTTGCTACATTATGCTACAATTATTATTGGTACATGTGCCATTGTTAATTGCCTTAATTGCTGCCGATATGATTAGCGGCGAGGCAAATATGGGCACATTGCGCATCATGCTTACCAAGCCTATTAGTCGCACACAGTTTATGCTGGCAAAGTTTGCAGCAGCAGCCGTATACACAATGATGTTGCTCGTTTGGCTAGCTATTTTAGCTTTGTTTGTTAGCATGTTAATTTTTGGCACAGACGATCTTTTTTTAATGAAAAGCAGCTATGTTGTTCTATTGAAAAATGGTGATATATTTTGGCGCTACGTAGGTGCATTCGGCTTTGCAGCAGTCGCCATGTTAACTGTGGCAGCGCTTGGTTTTCTATTGTCCGTTTTTGCCGAAAACTCAATTGGCCCCATCGTTGCAACCATGAGTGTGATTATCTTTTTCACCATTTTAAGTACACTCAACATCCCTATTTTCAACTCCATAAAGCCGTTTTTATTTACTACACACATGAACGACTGGAAAGAGTTTTTTGATATGAAAGTCACAGAAACCAATGAATCTATTATAGGTTCGATACTAAGGCCAGATAAAATCATCAACTCCATTTTGGTATTGCTCGTTCACATCATAGGCTTTGTTACCGCAGCCATCCTCATTTTTAAAAAGAAAGATATTTTAAGTTAAACAGTGAGATTTATGTCACCAGCTTTTGTACTACTATGGTGCATCGTTGCGTCGCACACTTGTACAGATATAACTTTATTCAGCATTTAAACCATCAACACATGAAACAGCTACTCACCTTTATTATACTTTTTGCATTACACACCACAGTAGGTGCACAAGATGTTACAACACTCATTAATAAAGTAAAAGCAAAGCTAGATGCTGTGAACGATTATGAAGCAGATGGTAAAATGAAAACAGATGTGGCTTTTATTAAAGCGCCGTTAGGTAGAGTAAAAGTTTATTTTAAAAAGCCTAATAAATTTCGTTTGAAAAAAGATGGCGGCATTTCTTTATTACCAAAAGGTGGGGTTTCGGTAAATATGAATTCACTGATTAGTGGTAAAGATTTTGTAGCCATTGCAGCTGGTGAATCTGTCTTAAACGGCACTAAAGTAAAAATAATAAAGCTATTGCCAAGTAGCGATAACAGCGATATTGTATTAACAACTTTATATATCGATGAAGCCAATTTACTAATTCGCAAGGCCGTAACGACCACCAAAGAAAATGGCACTTACGACATCGAAATGGCTTATGGCAAATTTGCCAACTATAGCTTACCAGACAAAGTTGTATTTAGCTTTAATACTAAGGATTATAAGCTTCCAAAAGGTATCACTTTGGAATTTGACGATAACAAAAAGCCAGAAACAGAAGCTGAAAAATTACATAATAAAAAGGGAAGAGTTGAAATTACATATACAAATTATATCATTAATAAAGGTATTGATGATGCCGTGTTTAAAATGTAATGATAGGTTATTTTAATACTGCAGCCATTTGTGGCGCTAACTGATCTACCCATAGCTTATATTGCTTAGCACTTGGGTGTAAGCCATCAATGGCTACTAAGGTTCTATCTGTAGCTGCCAATCTTGATGCTGGCGTAATATCAATATAATGAACGCCTGAAATGCTTTGTGTTATTTGCCTATTAATGGTGTTATAAGCATCTATTTGCTGACTAATAGCGGGATTATTACCACCAAAAGGCGTTACACCATAGTCAGGAATGCTGAGTACAAATACATGGCTAGGTTGGTTCCCTGCAAGTTGAACAGCTGTTTGTAACAACTGCAAAAAGCGCCCGCCATAATCATCAATATTTCTACCTTGAAATTGGTCATTTACACCAATTAATAAACTCACTACATCAAATGGACCTTTTGGATTCACGCTAGTAATCGCATTTGCAAGATTGGTAGTTGTCCAACCGGTGGTAGCGATATATTGTAGCGGTACAATATTGATGTTCTGTTGTTTTAGTACAGCTGCGGTTTGGGCAGGAAATCTATCGACGCTGTCCACGGATTGGCCAATGGTATAAGAATCGCCCAATGCCAAATATGATTTAAAAACAATAGGTGTAGGCGTTGGTAATGGTATTGGCGTTACAGGTGTTATAGTAGGCATTTCAGTCATAATTACTTTCTTGTTGCAGCTTGTTGCGTCAATTGCTAAAAGCAATAATAACATTAACCAAGCTCGATATTGTATCAGTTTTCGCATATTAATATATACGTCAACGGTTGCATAATTGTTTGTGTTGTACGAAAATAGTATTCCATTACATTTGTAACCCTTATTAAAATTTGTAAACGAAAGAACATGCCACAAAAAATCAAAGTTGCCAATCCGGTAGTGGAATTAGATGGCGACGAAATGACCAGAATTATCTGGAAGTTTATTAAAGACAAATTAATTCTTCCTTACCTAGAATTGGATATTAAATACTACGATTTAGGTATGGAATATCGTGACGAAACTAACGACCAAGTAACAATCGACGCCGCAAATGCTATTAAACAATATGGCGTAGGCATTAAATGCGCTACTATCACACCCGATGAGCAACGTGTAGAAGAGTTTAAGCTAAAACAAATGTGGAAATCACCAAATGGCACTATTCGTAACATTTTGGATGGCACGGTTTTTCGTGAACCAATTGTTTGTAGCAATGTACCACGTTTAGTGCCAAACTGGACCGCCCCTATCTGCATCGGTCGTCATGCATTTGGCGATCAATACCGTGCTACTGACTTTGTAACCAAGGGCAAAGGCAAACTAACCGTAAAATTTGAAGGTGAAGACGGTACTGTGCAAGAGTATGAAGTATTTAACTTTAAAGGCGATGGTGTAGCATTGGCTATGTACAATACCGACGAGAGTATCTACGGCTTTGCACGTGCTTGTTTCAACCAAGCATTGGCAAAAAAATGGCCTTTGTACTTGTCTACTAAAAATACCATTCTTAAAAAATACGATGGTCGCTTTAAAGATATTTTTGAAGAAGTGTACCAAAACGAGTTTAAAGCCAAATACGCTGAAGCTGGTATTACTTACGAGCACCGCTTAATAGACGATATGGTGGCTAGTGCCCTTAAATGGAACGGTAACTTTGTATGGGCTTGTAAAAACTACGATGGTGATGTACAAAGCGACACGGTAGCACAAGGTTTTGGTTCACTTGGTTTAATGACGTCTACCCTAGTAACGCCAGATGGTACTGTAATGGAAGCAGAAGCAGCACATGGTACGGTTACACGTCACTACCGCGAACACCAAAAAGGCAAACCAACTTCTACCAACCCAATCGCTTCAATTTTTGCTTGGACAAGAGGATTAGAATTCCGTGGAAAATTAGATGGCAACCAAGAGTTAATCAACTTCTGCCATGCACTAGAAAAAGTATGCGTAGAAGTGGTAGAAAGCGGTAAAATGACCAAAGATTTAGCAGTATGTATTTACGGCAATAAGGTAAATCATGGTGAACATTACCTTTACACAGAAGAATTCTTAGATGCTTTAGACACAGCTTTACAAGCAAAATTGGCCTAGTTATTCCTCGTCATTGCGAGGCACGAAGCATTCTCAAAACATAAAAAGCCCTGCATAATTACGATGCGGGGCTTTCTTTTAATTATGTCACCAGCTTTTGTACTACTATGATACATCGTTGCGTCGCACACTTGTACGTTCTGTTTGCTGTGGAGCTTTTATTGTAGCGTAGGTATTCTGTGAAAAGAAACAACCGCTACCCCTTCATCTCATCTTTCACCCGCTTTATAATTGCGCCACCAAATACACAAAGCCCTGCATTAAACAATACCAATGCTAATGTACCGTACCCAAACCAAGGCTGCCCATTGGCTTTTTGGCTACCTGCATCTATCGCCATACTTAATCCTGCACCTACAAATATTAGCCCAAGTGGCGCTTGCCATAACCATGTTTTTATTTTCATACAATTAAAAATAAAGAAACTCAAATATCACAAAAGAAATTTTTTCTAAATTTACGCTTACTAATAACTTTGGTACATGACAACAACTTACCACTTAAACGTAAATGAGCTATCTATAGAATTACTAAATTCTATAAAGCTGGCATTTAAAGATAAAACGATTGATATTGTTGTTTCAGAAGCGGTAGATGAAACCGAATACTTATTGGCTTCACCAAATAACAAAACCTATTTAATGCAAGCCGCAAAAGATTTAGAAGAGGGCAAAGGCATTACTTTCTCGGTAAATGAATTACAAGAAAAATATGGCAAATGATGAGAGCCGTGACATTGAGTCCACTTGCACTTACTCAGCTAAACGAGTGGAAACAAACTGATGCCAAAATGCTCTCAAAAATAGTAGCACTTATTACAGAAATTGCAGCAACACCATTTGCAGGTACTGGTAAACCTGAACCATTAAAACACGACTTAAAAGGCAAATGGAGTCGCAGAATTAGTCAAGAACATCGATTAGTGTATCAAATAAAAGATACAAGCATTGAAATACTCTCTTGCAGATATCATTATTAAAAAAGGTGGCTAAGCATAGATTTGCTTAACCACCTTTTCTTATCCATCTAATTCAATCACACACAATTACGCTTCCATCACAAATGGATATTTGTAGTCGGTTGGCGGTACAAATACTTCTTTGATGGTTCTTGCACTTAACCAACGGTATAGGTTAAGTTGGCTACCTGCTTTATCATTGGTACCGCTGCCTCTTGCGCCACCAAATGGCTGCTGCCCTACCACAGCACCGGTACATTTATCATTTACATAAAAATTACCAGCGGCATTACGTAAAGCTTTGGTGGCTACCTCTATGGCGTAACGGTCTTGCGCAATAATTGCACCAGTAAGCGCATAAGCTGATGTACTATCAACCACAGCTAAGGTTTCTTCATATTTATCAGCATCATACACATAAATAGTGAGTACTGGCCCAAATATTTCCTCGCACATGGTAACATATTGAGGGTCTTTGGTTTCAATAATCGTTGGCTCTACAAAATATCCAACAGATTTATCGTAATTACCACCAGCAATAATTTTTACCTTTTTATCCTTCTTTGCTTCATCAATGTATTTGGTAATTTTCTTAAAGCTACGCTCATCTATTACAGCCGTAATAAAATTACTGAAATCTTCTGGGCTTCCCATTTTCATGCTAGCCAAGGCCGCTACCAATTTGTCTTTTATCGCATCGGCTAGGTTACTTGGTATATAAGCCCTAGAGCAAGCACTACATTTTTGCCCTTGAAACTCAAAAGCCCCACGTACTAAAGCTGTTACAGCTACATCTACATCAGCACTTTTATGCACCATAATAAAGTCTTTACCACCAGTTTCGCCCACAATTCTTGGGTAGGTTTTAAACTTAGCAATATTAGTACCTATAGCTTGCCAGATGGTATTAAACACAGCCGTACTGCCTGTAAAGTGTACACCCGCCAAATCTGGATGGGAGAAACAAACCTTACCCAATGTTGGGCCATCCACATAAATCATATTGATTACGCCATCAGGCAAACCAGCTTCTTTCATCACTTTCATAAACATCTGTGCAGAATATACTTGTGTATCGGCAGGTTTCCATACTACCGTATTACCACACATTGCGGCACTTGCAGGCAAATTGGCACCAATGGCTGTGAAGTTAAATGGCGTAATAGCCAATACAAAACCTTCCAATGGTCGCCACTCTAAACGGTTGTGCATACCCGGTGAAGACACAGGCTGTTGTTTATAAATTTCGCTTAGATAATGTACGTTAAAACGTAAAAAATCAATCAGTTCGCAAGCTGCATCTATCTCTGCTTGGTAAGCATTTTTACTTTGCCCAAGCATCGTTGCGGCATTAATATGGTAACGGTATTTTGTTGCTAGTAAGTCGGCAGCTTTTAAAAAAATATGCGCTCTTGCTTCCCAACTCATATTAGCCCAAGCTTCTTTGGCTGCCAATGCTGCGGCAATAGCTTGTGTAATATGTTTTTCTTCCCCCATATTAAAATAACCAAGCGTAAAAGCTTTTTCATGCGGCGGATGCATGGCTACTTTGTTGGTAGTTTTTACTGCCTTATTACCAATATACATTGGCACATCAATTTGCTTTTTCTTCATCTCTTTTAAAGCCGCTTTTAGAGCAGCTTTTTCAGGGCTTCCAGGACCATATTGCAATACTGGTTCATTTGGTGGTAATGGGTATGAGAATGTTCCAAAGTTCATAACACTTAATTTTTAGAACCTGCAATTTAGGGAAAGGATAGGAACACGGATAAAACTGATTTATACAGATTAGAATGAATTTTATATTACTGGTAAAAAAAATCATTGACCATAGTATTTATTTACTAAATTTTTCATTGTGCATAACATTGAAGCAACCATATAAACCTCACAACTAGGGAGCGAAGGAGGTAAATATTATCTCATGCCTCCTTCCTTCTTGACTCTAAGGTTCATTTACTTTTTAAATCAAAATGTTATCAGTTTAATCAGTAAAAATCTGCGTTATGAGCGTTCCCATCTACATCTTACCGTAAGTTTGTAATCAATTCTTTACTATGGCTATCGTTCTATTTGACAATGCACAGCGCAACTATTTACAACCATTTATCGCCACGAAAGCCATTGCTGCATTGCGGTTTGGGATTATAACTATTGCTGAAAGATGGGCTTTGCGCACCAATCAACAAGTGTTTATTCATACCAACCATTATTTACAATCACTTTATCCTTTGCTTGAAGAAGGCGACCATGTTTGGGTAGATGCATCTATTATGCCTACTGAAAATTTGCTAGATAGAATATTATCATTACAAATAGGTGAAGCTTTAGCCAATGAACGTGGCTTAATTGCTGGCAGAACTAATGCACCGTCACACACATTTAACCCAAAAGAAAGCCTACAATGGTTTCAAAATATTTATGACGTGCTAGATGTTGAGTGCATCCAATACCCACAACAATTATTTCATTGGAACGATAAAATGATTCGTGAAGATTTTGCCTATTTAACAAAAAACAAAACGTCACAACCCATTAATCATAGTAACCAAGTAATAAACGCCCAAGCTATTTTTCTTGAAGACAATGTGACACTCGATTTCTGTACGCTAAATGCTTCTACTGGCCCTATTTATATTGCCAAAGATGCCGTAATCATGGAAGGTTCGATGTTACGTGGGCCATTAGTCATTGGCAAGAATAGTTTGGTAAAAATGGGTAGTAAATTTTATGGTGCCACCACTATTGGCCCTAATTGCGTGGTGGGTGGCGAAATTAAAAACGTGGTATTTCAAGGGCATAGTAACAAAGCCCATGATGGTTATTTAGGCGATAGTGTGATTGGAGAATGGTGCAATTTTGGTGCAGGCAGTAGCAATAGTAACGTAAAAAATACTGGCGGTGACGTGAAAATTTGGAACGCTGGCGCAAATGCATTTGTATCGGGCGGACAAAAATGTGGCGTTCTGATGGGTGATTATAGTCGGGTGGCCATCAACTCATCTGTGAATACAGGATCGTTTATTGGTGTGTGTTGCAACGTATTTGGTGCAGGTTTGCTACCTACCAAAATTCCAAATTTTACTTGGGGTACATTGGCAGAATATGATTTGGAAAAAGCTTATACAGACATTAATAATTGGAAACAAATGAAACACCAAAGCCTAACCGACGCTGAAATTGGCATACTGAAACATATCTTTGAAGCCCGATAGGAACAGCGATTTATTGGATTAAACAGATAATAACATATAAACTAACAGCAAACCATTAAACTTTAAACTTCAAAACTTACCCATGCGTAAACAAATTGCAGCAGCCAACTGGAAAATGAATGGCACACTTGAACAAGCCAATACCTTATTAGATGCTTTTGCTTCGGCAGCATTAGATGTAAACGACAACAGACTAGCCATATTTGCAGTTCCTGCACCTTATCTTATTTTGGCAAAAGAAAAATTAGCTGGCAATCCATATTTGCAAGTAGCTGCGCAAAATATTTACAGTAAAAAAAGCGGTGCTTATACTGGCGAAATTTCGGTAGAAATGTTACAGTCTATTGGCATTAACTACGTGGTACTTGGTCACTCGGAAAGACGTGAATATTTCAACGAATCAAATGCGTTTTTAGCAGATAAAGTAAATATTGCTTTAGAATACAATATCACACCTATTTTCTGCTGTGGTGAGCCTTTAAACATTCGTGAGGCCGATACACAAAATGCTTATGTTGCTGAACAATTAACCGAAAGTTTATTTCATTTGTCAGCAGAAGCCATACAAAAGGTGGTGATTGCCTACGAACCAATTTGGGCTATTGGTACTGGCAAAACTGCAAGCAGCGCACAAGCACAGGAAATGCACGCCTATATCCGCTCACATTTTGCTGCGAAATATGGCGCAGATGTAGCCAATAATATATCTATTTTATACGGTGGTAGTGTAAAAGCCAATAATGCGGTTGAGTTATTTTCTCAGCCAGATGTTGATGGCGGCCTAGTTGGTGGTGCTTCGCTTATTGTAGATGAATTTGTACAGATAATTAATGCGTAATTAATCGTAGAATATAGTTTTAAATCCTATAAGGTTTTGCGCAACCTTATAGGATTTTTTATTTTAGTGACCAGCTTTTGTATTACAATTTAGCAACCGTTGCGTCGCACACTTGTACGTTCTGCCCCCTCTTGAACTTCTTATTTCCCATCAATCACTTTCGCGATGGCAAAAGCAGCAGCAGCGGCGGCAGCACCAATCATCATCACTTTTAAACCGCCAATAACTGGATTCACGCCTGTCATTTTACTTTTAAAATAGCCAAATACAAACAAGCATATGAGCGTTACTCCCACCGAAACTTTTAACGCATCTTCAGAATTTGCCACAAAGAAATATGGACTTAATGGTATTAGGCCGCCCATCACATAGGATAAGCCAATATTAAAAGCACTTTTAGAAGCCCGTTTAGGATCTGGTTTATCTAAGCCAAGCTCGTGTTTCATCATAAACTCTACCCAGCGGTCTTTGTCTTTACAAATTTCTTCTACCGCTTTATCCTGCAATTCTTTACTAAAGCCCCATTCTCTAAAAAAGATGCGTACTTCTTCCTTCTCTACCTCAGTTTTGGTTTCTATTTCGTCGTATTCAATTTTTAGTTCGCTATTGTAATGGTCTTGTTCGGTTTTGCCCGCTAAATAACCACCTAAGCCCATCGCTATAGACCCAGCAGCAATTTCTGCGATGCCAGCTACTACTATCAAACTCGTATTGCTTACCGCACCGCTTAAACCCGCAGCCAAAGCGAATGGTACCGTTAAACCATCGCTCATCCCTATTACAATATCTGTTAATAATTCCGAGCTTTTTAAATGTTTTTCTTGATGGTTGTGGTGTAAATAAGTGTCTTGCATGCTTAATCTTTATAACGGTGAAAAGTCGTGTAAATATAAACAACTCAAGTTTTCTACTACATGTTTTTCATCAGCTTTTGTGGCAACTGGTTTAAATAGTATTTTGCACACTGTATGAAACAAATAGCCTTCCTAGTTATCTTAAGTTGGTGTTGCTTGGCCTGCAAAAGCAAGCACGTGTACGACAATCCGCATGTACGTATTGAAACCTCTTTTGGCGATATTGAACTGGAATTATTTGATAAAAAAGCACCGAAAACGGCAGGTGCATTTTTGGCTTATGTGGATTCTGGTTTTTATGACAATAGCAATTTTTACCGTGTACTCAATATTACCAATCAACCTTCCGATGCGCCTAAAACTGAATTGATACAAGGCGGACTTTGGAAAAGTAATAATGCAAAAGCAAGAAGCCTAAAAGGCACACCACACGAAACCACTTTGCAAACAGGTATTTTGCATAAAACAGGTGTTATCTCTATGGCAAGAAACGAGCCCGGTAGCGCCACCACCGAGTTTTTTATTTGTATGGATAACGAACCTGGCCTTGATTATAACGGCGAAAACATGGCAGATAAACAGGGCTTTGCGGCTTTTGGCAGAGTGGTAAAAGGAATGGATGTTGCAAAAATGATTTACAAAGAATCGGATATCAACCAACAATTTAAAACACCCATCCCCATTTTTAAAATCGTACGATTATAGCTACGGCTTTACCATAATTTCTGCTTCTTTAGCAACAATTATTTCTGGTTTGCCTTTAAATTCTTTAATCACACCCGTAATACATACCTCCTTTTCTACATAAAACTCTTCAGGTTTATTGCTGAAGTTTTTTCTACTATCTGCTTCAATCAAAATGGTTAATGGCGATTGCGGATAAGCGGCACCCATATTTAGCAACGTGATTTTATTATCGCTTCTATCAAAATACCTGCCGCCAAATATTTTACCACATACCGTTACACTATCGCCGATATGTTTGGCCGCTTCGTCCGGGGTAATTTTTGTTTGGGCAGATAAGATAGTACTGAAAAGTAGTATGGCCACTACTGAAAAAATAAGATTACGCATGGTCTAATAATTTGGTGGCAAGTTTGGGGAATTTATTTTGGTAGCACTATCAATGACAATTAAACGCTTAAGTATGGGTTTAAATGGTCTTTTTTTGGGAAATGACAGATATAAGACGATGATCGCATCCAATTTCTGTAGATCTATTGTACCCATACAACAAGCTGAAGCAAGTTATAAGAAGGCGTTGCACTACTACAACAGCCTGACGCAAATTGCAGGAAACATCTGTACCTCTACGACAGGCTCTCGCAAATTGCAGGAAACATCTGTACCTCTACGACAGGCTCTCGCAAATTGCAGGAAGCATTTGTACCAGTACAACAGGCTGTCCACAACTTTCTACTCGTTGTACATGTGTAATGGCGGGAAGTTTTGTAACGCCTAAAACTTTTTTTATTTAAAAACGCAGTTTTCAAGTTTTAAGAATTTCGTTCAAATGGTTTAAAAGCTTCCTACAAATTACAGCAGCTATTTCAAATACTATCAAAACTGTTAACATAAAAATCCCGCCACCATGGGCGGGATGGGATTTATTTCTCATAATGCACAATGCACTTGCTTAATTACCAGCCACTTGCTTGCGAATGATGTTTAATGCTGCACCAGCTTTAAACCATTCAATTTGCTGGTGGTTGTAAGTATGGTTGGCTAAAATTTCGTCTTTACTACCATCGGTATGAGTCAATACAAGTGTTAACGGCTTGCCCGGTGCAAACTCAGTTAAACCCACGATATCGATGGTATCATCTTCTTGAATTTTATCATAATCGGCTTTGTTAGCAAAGGTTAAAGCCAGCATGCCTTGTTTTTTCAAGTTGGTTTCGTGGATACGCGCAAAGGATTTGGTAAGTACCGCCCGAACACCTAAGAATCGAGGCTCCATGGCTGCATGTTCACGAGAACTGCCTTCACCATAGTTTTCATCACCTACTACAATACTGCCTATACCTGCAGCTTTATAAGCACGTTGTGTAGCAGGTACAGGCCCATATTCGCCAGTTAATTGATTTTTAACGCTATCTGTTTTCTCGTTAAAATAATTTACTGCACCAATCAACATGTTGTTACTAATATTATCTAAATGTCCACGGAATTTTAACCAAGGCCCCGCCATAGAAATATGGTCAGTAGTACACTTGCCTTTTGCTTTAATGAGTAGTTTCAGGCCTTTCAAATCTGTCCCCTCCCATTCAGCAAATGGCGCTAACAATTGTAAACGCTTACTTGCAGGGTCTACCGCTACGGCTACGCTACTACCATCTTCAGCAGGTGCTTGATAGCCAGGATCGTCAACTGCAAAACCTCTTGGTGGTAATTCCATTCCAGTAGGTTCATCGAGCTTAACGCGTTCACCTTTTTCATTGGTTAAAAAATCGGTGATAGGGTTAAATGTTAAATCGCCAGCAATCGCTAATGCGGTAACCAACTCTGGACTTCCAACGAATGCCAAAGTGTTTGGGTTACCATCTGCACGTTTAGCAAAGTTTCTATTAAAACTATGAACGATGGTATTGCGTTCTTGCTTTTCTGCGCCCACTCGTGCCCACATACCTATACAAGGCCCGCATGCATTTGCAAAAACCGTGGCCCCCATTTTATCAAAGATTTCTAAAAATCCATCACGCTCAATGGTATAACGCACCTGTTCGCTACCCGGCGTAATGGTGTATTCTGCTTTGGCTCTTAAGCCTTTTTCATTGACTTGTTTTGCCAAAGACACCGCTCGAGAAATATCCTCATAACTACTGTTGGTACAGCTTCCAATTAAACCCACTTCAATTTTTGTTGGCCAATTGTTTGCTGCGGCAGCTTCTTTCATTTTAGAAATCGGCGTTGCTAAATCTGGTGTAAAAGGCCCATTTAAATGCGGCTCTAATTCACTTAGATTAATTTCAATCACCTCATCAAAATATTGTGCAGGATTGGCATAACATTCAGCGTCGCCATTCAAATATTCTTTAATTCCATCAGCCATGGCAGCAATTTCTGCACGACCAGTTGCAGCCAAATACCTGCTCATACTTTCGTCGTAGCCAAAGGTGGAAGTAGTAGCGCCAATTTCAGCACCCATATTACAAATAGTGCCTTTACCAGTGCAGCTCATGCTGGTAGCACCTTCGCCAAAATATTCAACAATAGCGCCCGTACCACCTTTCACCGTTAAAATACCTGCTACTTTCAAAATAACATCTTTAGGCGCGGTCCAGCCACTTAATTTACCAGTTAACTTTATACCAATCAGTTTAGGCCATTTTAATTCCCACGGTAAGCCTGCCATTACATCACAAGCATCTGCACCGCCAACGCCAATAGCAATCATACCAAGCCCACCAGCATTAACGGTATGGCTATCGGTTCCAATCATCATCCCGCCAGGGAAAGCATAATTTTCTAGCACTACTTGGTGAATAATACCTGCACCGGGTTTCCAAAAACCTAACCCGTATTTATTACTGACAGATGCTAAGAAATCATAGACTTCTTTGCTTTCTGAGTTGGCTACTTCAAGATCTTGCTTGGCTTCATTTTTTGCCATGATTAAATGGTCGCAATGCACCGTACTCGGTACAGCCACTTTAGGACGTCCAGCTTGCATAAATTGTAACAAAGCCATTTGCGCTGTAGCATCTTGCATAGCTACTCTATCGGGCGCAAAATCCACATAACTTTTACCGCGACCAAAGTTTTCCAACTTCATATCGCTATGTAAATGTGCAAACAGAATTTTTTCTGATAAGGTTAACGGTCTACCCAAAGCTGTTCTTGCTGCATCAACTTTTGCAGGCATTTCTGCATACACTTTCTTAATCATGTCAATGTCGAAAGCGGTATTTTTCATTTCCATATCGTTAAAATTGAGGTTTTTTAGAGAGGCTAAAGTTAGTGATTGTATTCGATTAAGACAGGTTTAGCATATTCGATTGTCGATAAAAAAAGCCCCATTCTATTTTAGTTGAATGGGGCTTCACAAGTAATTTGAATGATACTTTTATTTCACTAATTGCATACTAGATGGGGCAAATTTGGTTAAATTGATACCATCTACCGCTTTTACATATTCTTCAATCGTTGGTGTTCTACCAAGAATAGTAGATAATACCACAACAGGTGTAGAAGATAGTAACGATTCGCCTTTTTTACCTTCAGCGTCTTCAACCACACGGCCTTGGAACAAACGTGTAGAAGTTGCCATAACCGTATCACCTTTGGCAGCTTTTTCTTGGTTGCCCATGCATAAATTACAACCGGGTCGCTCTAGGTATAACATTTTTTCGTAAGTAGTACGTGCAGCAGCTTTAGGTGCGTTATCGTCAAATTCAAAACCAGAGTATTTTCTCAATACTTCCCAATCGCCTTCCGCTTTTAATTCATCTACAATATTGTATGTTGGTGGCGCTACCACCAATGGGGCTTTAAATTCAACTTTACCATTTTGCGCTTCTATGTTTTTAAGCATTTGCGCCAAAATTTTCATATCGCCTTTGTGTACCATGCAAGAACCAACAAAGCCAAGATCTACTTTTTTATCGCCACCATAGTAAGACAATGGTCTGATCGTATCGTGCGTATATCTTTTAGAAACATCTGCATTGTTCACGTCTGGGTCAGCAATCATTGGCTCGGCAATGATGTCTAAATCAACCACTACCTCTGCATAATATTTCGCATTAGCATCAGGTTTTAAGGCTGGTTTTTCGCCAGATTGAATTTCTGCAATACGTTTGTTTGCTTTGTCAATCAAACCTTGCAATACTTGGTTTCTATTATCCATGCCTTTGTCAATCATAATTTGGATTCTGCTTTTGGCAATTTCCAATGATTCAATCAAAGTGGCATCTTCAGAAATACAAATAGACGCTTTCGCTTTCATCTCAGCAGTCCAGTCGGTAAACGTGAAGGCTTGGTCTGCAGTTAAAGTACCAATATGTACTTCAATCACTCTGCCTTGGAACACATTTTCACCGCCATATTGTTGTAACATCTGTGCCTGCGTAGCATGTACCACATCGCGGAAATCCATGTAAGGTTTCATGGTACCTTTAAAAGTAACTTTCACAGAATCAGGAATTGGCATAGAAGCTTCACCAGTAGCCAATGCCAAAGCAACGGTACCTGAGTCAGCACCAAAAGCCACACCTTTAGACATACGTGTATGCGAGTCGCCACCGATGATAATTGCCCAATCATCCACGGTGATATCATTCAATACTTTGTGAATAACGTCGGTCATTGGATGGTAAACACCTTTAGGGTCACGACCAGTAATTAACCCAAATTCGTTCATGAACTTCATCAATTTTGGAATATTTGCTTGCGCTTTTTTATCCCAAACTGAAGCGGTATGACAACCAGACTGATAAGCACCATCTACTGTAGTAGAAATGGTGGTAGCCGCCATTGACTCTAATTCTTGAGCTGTCATTAAACCAGTGGTATCTTGAGAACCAACAATATTTACCAATACACGCACATCAGAACCAGCATATAACACTTTGCCTGGTGTAGCACCTACCGCATTTTTATTGAATATTTTTTCAACAGCAGTGAGGCCTTGACCTTCAATTGACACCTCTTTTGAAGGGGCAAATACAGGCGCAATAGCAATACCAAGTACTTGAGAAGCGAAAGTTTGGATTTTCTTACCAAACACAATGGCATATGAACCACCCGCTTTGATAAATTCCATTTTTTGTGGAGTGAATGATTTAGAAATATCAATCAACTCTTTATCGCCGTTGTACAATTTTTTTGTTTTTGTGTTAATGGTTAATACTGTACCAGTAGCCACAGAATAAACATGTTCAAGTATCGGTTCGTTATTTTCATCACGCACCACTTTACCATCAGCATCTACTTTTTTAACCCAGTTTTTAAGGTCAATACCAATACCACCCGTTACATCCACTGTGGTCAAGAAAATGGGAGAAATACCATTTGTACCACCTACAATTGGGGCAAAGTTTACAAAAGGTACATAAGGGCTCGCTTGTTTGCCTGTCCAAAGTGCCACATTGTTTACGCCAGACATTCTTGAAGAACCAACCCCCATGGTACCTTTTTCGGCAATCAACATCACAGATTTATCAGGATGTTGTGCTTTCAAAGCTTCAATTTCAGCTTGGGCAGCAGGAGAAATCATACATTTTCCATGTAATTCACGGTCAGAACGAGAGTGTGCTTGGTTACCCGGTGACAATAAATCGGTTGAAATATCACCTTCGCCAGCTATAAATGTTACTACTTTAATTTCTTCAGGTACATCTGGTAATTTGGTAAAAAACTCAGCCTTAGCATAACTTTCAAGAATGTCTTTTGCAGTAGCATTGCCACTTTCATAAGCATCTTTCAAGCGTTTCAAATCTGCATCGTACAAATACACTTGTGTTTTTAATACATCACCAGCTTGTTTTGCAATAGCAACATCGTTGCTTAAGGCTAAATCCAACAGCACTTCAATAGAAGGCCCACCTTTCATGTGCGACAGTAGTTCAAAAGCAAAATCAGGGGTTATTTCTTTTACAACAGCCTGACCTAAGATGATTTCTTTTAAAAACTTAGCTTTTACACTAGCCGCGGGTGTGGTTCCTGGTAAGGTATTATAGATAAAAAACTGTAGCGAGTCAGTACGATATTCATTGTCTAAATCTTTAATTTGCTCAATAATATCGGTTATCAAATCAGCACTATCAATAGGCTTTGGATGCAGCCCTTGTAATTTTCTTTCTTCAATTTCGTTGATGTAGTCTTTATAATTCATGATGAAACTTTTTCACATTAAACTTAAATACAGTTGTATAGTCACAGCCATTCAAACTTTTTAATAGTAAATTTTAGCTGCTTAAATTTTGGTGGCGAATTTACGGTAAAACAAAACCCAGTTAAAATGTGTTTTAGTTTATCATGTAAATTTTATAAATTGCATTTGATTGGCAACCCCTATCAATCGAAAAACGTACGACTATGGACAAGATTAGAGCTTTTTTTGAGGTTCATGCATTTGGGGTTTGCACAGCTTTGGGCGAAAGACTAGGCATTGCTACCACACGCATACGCATGTGGTTTATTTACATTTCGTTTCTTACCGTTGGTTCGCCTATTATTGTATATATGATTTTAGCTTTTTGGCTAAATATGAAACGCTACATCACCGCAGCACGTAGAAATCCTTTAAGGGATTTGTAGATTACATTAAACCTTAATTGCATTTTTAAACAATATTCATCTTTGCGTAAGGGATGGCAGCGAAAAGTCCACAGCCTGAGGAACGAAGGCGAGGACTTGCAGCGAACAGCCCAACCCAACGGGTTACGCCATAAAAAAGTTACTAAATTCCACGTAATCGTTCCCGTTTTTAATTCGTTATAATACCTAGTTACCCTTTACTTTTGCACCGCAAAAAATTATTTCCATTTAACCATAAAATTTTCTTGTATGAAAGTTACTGTAGTAGGTGCTGGTGCTGTGGGCGCTACTTGTGCCGATAACATTGCTCGTAAAGAGTTGGCTGCTGAATTGGTATTGTTAGACATTAAAGAAGGCGTTGCAGAAGGTAAGTCTATAGACATGATGCAAACCGCTGCTTTATTGGGTTTTGATACAAAAATTAAAGGTGTTACTAACGACTACGCTGCTACTGCAGATTCTGATGTGGTAGTTATTACTTCTGGCTTACCACGTAAACCAGGTATGACGCGTGAAGAACTAATTGGGGTAAATGCTGGTATTGTAAAAAGCGTTACTGAAAATATTTTAAAATATTCACCAAATACCATCATCATCGTTGTATCCAACCCAATGGATACCATGAACTACCTTACCTTACAAACGTCTGGTTTACCTAAAAACAAAATTTTAGGTATGGGTGGTGCGTTAGATTCTGCCCGTTTTAAATACTATTTAAGCCAAGCTTTAGGTTGTTCACCTGCTGACTTAAACGCTGTGGTAATTGGTGGTCATGGTGATACGACTATGATTCCTTTAATTAAACACGCTACTTGGAACAGCATTCCTGTCACCAACTTTTTAACCCAAGAACAACAAGATAAAGTAGTTGCTGATACCATGGTTGGTGGTGCCACTTTAACCAAACTAATTGGTACTTCTGCATGGTATGCACCAGGTGCTGGTACAGCAGCTATGGTAGAAAGCATTTTACGTGACGAGAAAAAATTAATTTCTTGTGGTGTAGCTTTAGATGGCGAATATGGTCAAAAAGATATTTCACTAGTAGTACCTGTCGTTTTAGGTAGAACTGGTTGGGAAAAAATTGTAAACTTCTCATTAAGCGATGCTGAACAAGCTGCCTTTAATAAAAGCGCCGACGCGGTACGTAGCATGAACGATGTATTGAAGACGTTATAATTTGTAAACGCAAACAAGTATTAATTAAGAAGGTATCATTTACAAAAACGTATTTGATACCTTTTTTATTTACTTTCAGCACCTAAATTTTGGAGATTTTGACATATATACAGACTTCTATCTGCATTATTGGTGCCGGTCCTGCCGGTGCAAGCACATCTATATTTTTGGCAAAAAAAGGTATTGCACACACTATTGTAGATGCGGCTGAATTTCCGAGAGATAAAATTTGTGGTGATGGGTTGGATTACAAAACCATCCGAATGTTGAACCACATAGATCCCAATATAATTGAAAAGGAAATTTTCAATCATCCAGATTTCACGGCTTCTTGGGGCTTGCGATCCATTATGCCTAATGGCAAATTGAAAGATTTTATGCACCAGCCTGATGCTGATAAACCACATCAATGCTCGTATTTTGTAAGTAAGCGCATACACTTTGATCATTTTTTGGTACAAAAAATCAATCCAGAGTTTGCCCAATTTATGCGCGGCATTAAAATAGTGAACATTGCACGGGATGGTAAAAAATGGCTATTATCTGCTGTTAATAAAGAAGGTGAACATACTATTTGTTGCGACCTTGTAATAGGTGCCGATGGCGACCATAGTATTTTATTAAGGCATTTAGGTGAACGCAAAATAGATCGAAGTCATTATGCTGGTGCTGTAAGACAATACTGGCAAGGCATCACCGATATGCATGAGAAGAATTTGCTAGAAATCTATTTTCCTAAAAATTTACCGATGTCTTACTTATGGGTATTTCCATTACCAAATGGCGAAGCCAATGTAGGTTTAGGTATGATTAGTAAATATGCTGCAAAGCAAGGTATCAATTTTAGAACGCAGATGCAAAAAATGATTGAAAACGATACTGCGATTGCACATCGATTTAAAAACGCCAAACCATTAACACCCATAGAAGGTTGGGGTTTGCCATTGGCTTCCTTACGCAGAAATCTGGCAGGCGATGGTTACTTGTTGACGGGCGACGCTGGCTCTATGATTTCACCTTCAAGTGGCGAAGGCATTGGCAACGCAATGATTACTGGCTATATAGCGGCGCATTTTGTAGAAAAAGCTATTGCCAAGAACGATTTTAGCGCTCAAACATTTGCCAATTATAACCGTGAGGTATTTCGCATTTTTAACGACGAGATAAAAGCGCATAACTTTTTCTCACAGTATAAAATTGCTGAAATTTCTATGTGGCTACTAAATAATGTGTGGTTGAACACATCATTATTCAAACATTTTTATGAAAATAAAATTAGCGCTTGGACAAATACTGCCTACAACAAAACATTGAAAGTAACAGTAGATTAAGCTAGTGTATAAATATCATCGGGGTAAGTCACTTTTACTAAAAACAAGCCATGTGCGGGTGTACTAAAATTAGCCTTGGTGCAATCTTTCGCTTCAATAATATTTCTAAAATCAGCGACAGAAATAGTACCCCTTCCTGCCAACAACATGGTACCAACAAGGCCACGCACCATACCCCGCAAAAAGCGATTGGCCTTTACATTAAATACCAAGCAGTCATTTTCGTATATCCATTGCGATAGCATAATATCGCAATTAAAATTATTAACTTGTGTATGCTTTTTAGAGAAGCTAGTAAAATCTTGATACTCAAACAACACTGCGGCGCATGCATTTAAAATTTCTATATCTAAAGGAAAAACATAGCGCCAAGCAGTCTCCTCTAAAAATGGATTTTTATCTTGGGTAATAAAATACTTGTACTCTCTTGCTTCGCCGCTAAACCTAGCATGCACATTGTCTTTTACTTGAGCGATATTTTTAATCACTACATCGTTTGGCAGTAGTGCATTAAGGTTGTACACTTTTTTATCTAATGGTAAATCGGTATCTACATGATAAAAATTTTGCAAGGCATGAACACCTGCATCGGTACGAGACGAACAAGTAAGTTGCAATGGCTGACGATAAAATATCTGCAACGCATCTTCAACTACCGACTGAATAGTGATAGCGTTTTGCTGTACTTGAAAACCGCTATAATGGGTGCCCTTATAAGCTACTTCTATAAAATACCTAGGCATTATTGCAGGGCTTTTCTAAATTGTTCAATAGTTTCTGGCTTGGTTAAAAGCTTTTGTAGTGTAGGAAAATTGTAAGTATCGTACACTGTTTTTTTGGCAGAGAGAAAGAAGGTTAATTTATTTTCTTCTTCTATTAACAAATAGCTTAAATACTTCACTTGTTCAACTGAAAAACATTTGTCTTTAAATGCCTGCGCACCAATATTGAGCATTTCGTATTCAGCTTCTGCTGCCGCCATTTTAGCGCGTGTTTTTAAAAAATCCTCATTGGTGGCGAATGTGCAGTTTTTTACACTCTTATCTACTTTGTTGGCCAAATTCGCTTTTACCGCGGTGGTGCTATCAGCTTTTGAAGTAGTAGCATTTGGTACAAACACACGCACAGTATCGCCTTTATCAATATATACTTCTGTAACACCAGTTTCTGAAATAATACTAGATAATTTTTTAATACCATTAGTTGCAACGTCTGTTTTTGGTAAGATGTTTATTGTGCCATCGTTATTTACTGATATGTTTGGCAGTTTTTTTGGCTGTCCGTCAAAATCAAAAGAACCATCATTCCCTAAAGTAGAGGTAGCTTGAGGTTTTGCAACTGCATTAACAGACGTAGTAGTGGTAGCTCCAGGCGTTACAGTTTCTACAGTTTTGGTTACTGTTGGTGCTTGTGCAGTTACATTGGTAGAATAAATCGCTTCAGACTTTAAGCCTGCACTCACTATAGAAAAATCTTCTAGATTAAAGAGTTCCCATTGCTTATCGGCATTTAATCTTAATGCATAACCCAAATCGTTGTTAGCAATAATAGTAGCAAAACTTTGTTCGGGATATTTATCTCTAGCAAAGCCAATTTTAAAATTCACTTCCCCACTTTTTAGCTTTGGTAAAATTAAATAGCCGTTTATACTAGAGCTATAGTTTATGCCGTTTAGCATTACATAAAATGGCTCTTTGGTTTCAGATTGAAAATATATAAAATGGTTCACATTTTGCTGTGCATTAGCGCTGGCGCTTAACAAACAACCCATTAATAGTATTGGTATCAATAACTTCATCGTAATAACATTCGTGATTGCAAACTTAAGTGGAAAATGCATTTGCGTAATAGAAAATGCGATTGTGTAACTTCTCATAATCTGTAACGTATTTATACGTCTTGCAATTATCTTTACCACAATAAAACTATTTGAATGAAGCAATTATTATTAGCATTGAGCCTCTTTGTGTCGCTTGTAAGTCTGGCACAGCCCGCTGCCCAAGACACCACTTGGAAAAAACAATACAGAGCATTTGCCCCCAAAGTAAACGACCTTGTACACACCAAACTTGAAGCAAAGTTTGACTACGCTAAGCAATATATGTATGGTAAAGTGTGGCTTACACTAAAACCACATTTTTATGCCACCGATAGCTTGCAATTAGATGCAAAAGGTCTAACAATCAACAAATTAGAAATAGTAAAAGCTGGTAGAAATACAGCATTACAATTTACAAATACTAAAGAATACTTAATTATTAAGCTAGATAAACCCTATAAAGGCGGCGAAACTTACACCATTTATATAGACTATATTTCTAAGCCAAATGAGCTTGAAGTAAAAGGTAGTGCTGCCATTAGCGATGCAAAAGGTTTATACTTCATTAACCCTTTGGGCGAAGAAAAAAACAAGCCCACACAAATTTGGACCCAAGGCGAAACAGAATCTAACTCAGCTTGGGTGCCTACTATAGATAAACCCAACCAAAAAACAACCACTGAGTTTTGCTTAACTGTTCCTGCTAAATATGTAACGCTTAGCAATGGCAGATTGGTTTCCCAAATAAAAAATACCGACGGTACTAGAACCGACTGCTGGAAAATGGAATTGCCACATGCACCTTACTTAATGTTTATGGGCATTGGCGATTTTGCCATTGTAAAAGATAGCTATAAAGGCAAAGAAGTAAGCTACTACGTAGAAAAAGAGTACGAAAAAGTAGCTAGAAAAATATTTGGCCTTACACCAGAAATGATAAAATTCTTTAGCGAAAAAGTAACTGGTGTAGATTTTCCTTGGAATAAATACGCACAAATAGTAGGGCGTGATTATGTAAGTGGTGCGATGGAAAATACCACTTCTACCCTACATGGTGAAGGTGTACAGCAAAATGCACGTGAATTGGTTGATGGAAACGGTTGGGAAGGCACCATTGCACACGAACTATTTCACCAATGGTTTGGTGACTATGTAACCGCCGAGAGCTGGAGCAACATCACTGTCAACGAATCTTTTGCTGACTATAGCGAGTACTTGTGGCAAGAATACAAATACGGTAAAGACGCTGCCCTAGAAGATAACTACTCACAAATGCTGCGCTACATGGGTAATCCTGATGACGCTAAAAAAGACCTTGTTCGGTACTATTATGCAGATAAAGAAGATGTGTTTGACAATGTAAGCTATCCCAAAGGCGGCCGTATTTTAAACATGTTACGCCATTATCTTGGCGATAGCGCTTTTTTTAAATCGCTAAACGTTTATTTAACTACCTACAAGTTTGGCAATGGTAACCCAGATAAATTGCGCCTAGCAATGGAACAAGTAAGTGGTAGAGACTTACATTGGTTTTTTAATCAATGGTATTTTGGAAGTGGTCATCCTAAAGTAGAAATTAGTTACGCTTACGATGCGGCCGCACAAAAAGCGTCTGTGTTTATTAAGCAAACACAAGCTGGCGATAAAATCTTTAAACTACCTATTGATATAGACATTTACCATGGTGCTACCAAAACAAGAAGCACTGTGTGGATGGAAAACAAAACAGATACATTTACCTTTAGCGCAGCTACCAAGCCAGATTTAATAAATGTAGATGGCGATAAGTACTTGCTTTGGGAGAAAAAAGAGAGCAAAACATTAGCTGAATATATTCATCAATATAAATATGCTAGCAACTTTGTAGATAGACGCGAAGCCATTGATTTTGCTACAAAAAATAAAAAAGACCCTGCTGCATTTGCCCTGCTAAAAGACGGTTTAAAAGACCCTTACTTTAAACTTCGCAATCGTAGCTTGCTACAAGTAAGTGATAAAAACCTTGATGCTACAACGCTTACTATTATTGAAAAAATGGCTACAAACGATCCAAACAGAACAGTACGTAGTTATGCTATTGATGCGTTGGCGAAAACTGAGAAAAAAGAATATCTACCATTGTACCTAAAAGCCGTAATGGATAGCTCGTACTCTGTAGCAGGTGCCGCTTTAGATGCCATAGCAGGACTTGATGAAGAGAAAGCGATTAGCTTATTACCTACTTTGTTAAAAGACAATAAAGGGCGTTTAAAATCTTCTGTAGATGCAGTGGTGGTATTAACCAAAGGCGACAAAGATTTTGATGAAATGTTTGGTAACTACAAGCAAGTAAAAGGCCTACAAGAGCAGTTTAATGCATCGTTTAATTTTATAGATTACTTAGCCAAGGTAACCACTACCGATAACTTTAAAAAAGGCATAGACGAGGTAATTGCCTTTAGAGAAAAAGTAGCGCAATACGGCGTAGCGCCGCAAATTAACAATGCTATACAAGACATGGCCAAAAAGAAAGAAGCTTACAAAGCCAAAGCACAAGATGCAGCAGCTATCGATATTCAACTGGCCTACATAAAAGAGAAATTGAAATAAGCTAGTTGCTTGTTAAAGGTTCTTAGTTGCTTGATAGAAATTTGCCAATCCTTAAGGATTGGCAAATTATCTTATTTAGTTAGTTTTATTGACTAATTGGTCAGACTTAAAATTGCTATACTTACCAATAAGTGCTATTACCTTATTAATGAAACTTCCTAGTATATTCAGCTAGCTTTACAATTTTACTATTTTTAATTTGCACGTCATTAATTACTGAAACAGAATCTTTTGCACCTTTTCCATCATCATAGTATTGCACGTACCATAGTGTTACCCATTCTTCGCTTTTATCTTTAGCAATTACGGATTCCCAGTCTTTCATGGTAACACTTACATTTTTATAATTATTCCAAGAACCGATTAACAAAACTTTCAAACTATCATTTGAAAGTTTTTTATCCATACCATCAAACATTACCTGAGTAGTATCTGCAAAATATTTTACACATTCATCAAATTTACCTTTTTCCCAAGATTTTAAAGCACTTAAAGCAGTTGCCGTATTGGCAGAACTACCTATTTCCCAATTATCGGGATGTTCAATAGTGTAAGCATAAGCTGTAGGTACTTGTGCAGAATCTTTTGTAGCTTTAGATGTTGAGTCTGCATTTTTGCAACTCGTAATTGCCGCTGCTGCTATTACAGCTACTAATAAAATCGAAATCTTTTTCATAAAGTAAGTTTTTGATGATTGTTTTTAAAATAACTGGTATTGAAAATAGTACATTATTTATGAAACAATCAAATTAATAATTTTTTATTTACTCATTTTAGTAAAGCGATATATATCTCTTTAAGGCCTCTCAAACTCTTCAAGAAGACTTAGTGAAATAATGTGGAAGACTTTGGTAACTCAAACAGTTCATTTTTTGAAGTCGTAATTAACTCTAATTTGTATATATTTCAAATACAACAATAGTGAATGTCTTAATGATGTTACCTAACCAAGCTTAACAAATAATTCTCTCTTACTTTCACTATTTCCTCTTAAATTTATTTCTGTTTGTAACGCTTCTGCAAAGCAGTTATTTTACTATCTAACGATGTATTAATTATGTCACACAATAAAGTTGCGCCACTTGCGCCAGCACTTACGCATACCGATTCGTTAAAAACATTGGTAGAAAACAGAACTATTTACAACCTAGATTACTGTGAGTTAAATGTATTTGAAACTTATCAAACAAGCGAATTAGTGCCACTTCGCTTTAACGATTTAGTAGTTACCAGCATGTTACGTGGAAAAAAAATAATGCATTTGTTTGACAAACCCGGCTTCGATTATTTACCTGGCGAGTCGGTAATTATCCCCGCCAATGTAGAAATGCACATAGATTTTCCTGAAGCAACTTTAGAAACGCCTACACAATGTCTTGCCCTTGCTATAGACAATAAAAAAATTGAAAACACACTGAACTTTTTAAACGAGAAATATCCCAAAGAAGGACGTAATAATTTTTGGCAATTAGACGATAGAAATTTCTTTTTCTACAACAACCAAGAGCTTGCTATCACGATTAATAAACTCATTGGTATTTGCCAAAGCACCTCGTTAGGAAAAGATGCATTGGCAGATTTAACCTTGCAGGAATTGCTCATCCATATAACACAAGCACAATCGCTGAAAGCTGTAAGTGAGATGGACTTACAAAAAACCAGTACATTTTTAGCGCAAGCAATTGACCTGATTCGCAAAAACTTAACGGGTAAGATTAACTTGCAGCAAATAGCCAAAACAGCTTGTTTAAGTACAGCTACTTTATACAGACTTTTTAAAAGAGAACTAGGCATTAGCCCAATAGAATTCATTATTCTCGAACGCATAAAATATGCCAAGCGCTTACTTAAAAACCAAGACATCTACATTAAAAATGTATCTTTTGAGGCAGGATTTGATGATTGCAACTACTTTATACGCGTATTTAAACATTATGAAGGTATTACACCAAAGCAATACCAACAGTTAAATAAAGCATCCTAATATGTATGATATTAGAAGTAAAATTTACTATTAATCTTCTAAAAAACGAATAGGTGACAAGTGTTGTAATTCTTCATCTGTAAATACACGAGACTGTGTTAAAAAACGCAAGCCCATAGGTATTTCTAATGAAAAACTTGCTCCTCTTCCAGCTGCTATATGTATATGTAATTGCGTATATTGCCAATATTCAAATTGATCTTTTGCCATCCAAAATTCACAGCCCTCAATCTCACCAAGGCACACATCGCTTGCACCGAGTTTAAAGTCACCCTTTTCAAAACACATGGGTTGAGAACCATCGCAACAGCCACCGCTTTGATGGAACATTAATGCGCCAAAACGTTGTTGTAAGGTATGAACTACAGCTACCGCTTCTGAACTTATGGTTACGCGAGGTATCATACAAAGAGATTGATGATTTAGAATTTAAATACCCTAAATAAAATAACAAGATGTCGCCAAGCTTACGTTTAGCGACATCTACAACCAAAACAAAACTACCAATTAAAAAAAGCCAAGTTTCTTTTTATCGTAGCTTACTAGCATATTTTTAGTTTGGCGATAATGGCCAAGCATCATTTTATGGTTTTCTCTACCAAAGCCAGATTTTTTGTACCCACCAAATGGTGCATGTGCTGGATAAGCATGGTAGCAGTTTACCCATACCCTACCAGCTTGTATAGCACGTGGCACTTGAAACAGTTCGTGAGAATCTCTCGTCCAAACACCTGCACCTAGACCATACATGGTATCGTTGGCAATTTCGATAGCTTCTTCAGTAGTTTTAAAAGTAGTTACGCATACCACAGGGCCAAAGATTTCTTCTTGAAAAATGCGCATTTTATTATGGCCTTTAAAAATTGTTGGTTGGATGTAATAACCTTCACTTAATTCACCGTCTAACTGCTGCACTGCGCCACCACATAACAATTCTGCACCTTCTTCTATTCCTAATTTTAGGTAAGTCTGTATTTTTTCGTATTGGTCGTTAGAGGCTTGTGCACCCATCATGGTTGTACTATCAAGTGGGTGGCCCATTTTAATGGCCTTGGTACTTTCAATAACTCTCGCCATGAATTTATCGTAAATGCTTTCATGGACCAATATTCTTGAAGGACAAGTACAAATTTCACCTTGGTTCACTGCAAACATTACCGCGCCTTCTACGGCTTTTGCAAAGAAATCATCATCCGCATCTGCTACTGACGGGAAAAAGATATTTGGAGATTTACCGCCTAATTCCATCGTTACAGGAATTAAGTTTTCAGATGCGTATTGCATAATCAATCTACCTGTAGTGGTTTCGCCAGTAAAAGATACTTTAGCAATACGTGGAGATTGCGCAAGTGGTTTACCAGCTTCTGGGCCAAAGCCAGTAACAATATTTAACACACCAGCGGGTACTATGTCTTTGATTAATTCCATCAAGCACATAATGCTGGTAGGCGTTTGTTCGGCAGGTTTTACGACGCAGCAACAGCCAGCAGCTAAGGCAGGCGCAATTTTCCAAGTAGCCATCAGTAAAGGAAAGTTCCAAGGAATAATTTGTCCTACTACACCAATTGGTTCACTTAAGCAAATGCTAACAGTGTTCTCATCGTGCTCAGAAATAGTACCTTCTTCCGCTCTAATAACGCCAGCGAAATACCTAAAATGATCAATACATAATGGCAAATCAACATTCACCGTTTCACGAATAGCTTTACCATTATCAATGGTTTCGATGGTTGCTAACAACTCTAGGTTTGCTTGCATTACATCAGCGATTTTGTTTAAAATGCCCGCTCGGTAGGCAGCAGAACTTTTGCTCCATGTAGGAAAAGCTGTATGTGCTGCATCTAGCGCCAAATCAATGTCTGCTTTACTAGAGCGAGCAGCTTTGGTAAATACTTTTCCATCAATTGGACTAACGTTATCGAAATACTCGCCGCTTACGGGAGCAATAAATTGGCCGCCTATAAAATTGTCGTAATGGGCCTTAAATGAAGGTTTGTTTTGTGGCATAGCAATGTTATTTTTAATTAACAGCACAACATTAGCTAGCATTTTAAAGAATGGTTAGCACTATTTAATCAAAAAGTAGCACAGGCAAAAAACAACAGAATTTCTAAGAACATAAACTAAGCACAACGATAATTAAATTTGTTCGAACCATAACATCTAAAAAATGGATTTAAAAGAGCTTTATAAAAGAGCAACTTTATACCCTTCGGTAATAACCATTATTGCTACCATTGTTTTTGTAACAATAGATAATTACAATTATAAGAGTGAATGGATGACTGGTGAAGCATTCAGCGGCTTTGAGATTATCATGGCATTCTTTTATTGCATTTTCATTAGTGCACTTATTTTACCCATCTTTCTAAACAGCTACTCAATAATTAGCCAAAATAGAGTTTTCAATTTTCTAAGTTGGTTCTTGCTTCCGATGAGTTTAATTGTAGTAGTAATTACACATGAAGTCAAGTATTATCTTGAATATAGTCATCACTTTGATTCTAGTTTAATAGCAGTAATAATTCTTAACCTACCCTTTCTAACAGCACTTGTCTGGACTTATTGTTCTTACATAAAGCATCAAAAGGTGGGTAATCTACCTTAACTTGCAACTCACAAAACGTTTGCCATGTCAGCTCAATTTTCTGCTTTTAAAGCCATCATGACCAATCCTATCAAGTATAAATTATTTTTACTAAATAAACTACCAATGGCTTTTTTGGCTGGGCTACAATTGCAGCAATTACAAGAAGATGCAGCCATTGTAAGCGTACGGTTTAAATGGCTAAACCAAAATCCTTTTCGCTCTATGTACTTTGCAGTATTGGCTATGGCGGCAGAATTAAGTACAGGGATTTTAGCCGTTGCATTTACCTACAAAAGCGAACCAAGCGTGAGCATGTTGGTAGTAAAATGCGAAGGCGAGTTTTACAAAAAAGCCGTTGGCAATATTGTATTTACCTGCAACGATGGTTTGGCCGTAAAAGCTGCTATTGCACAAACTATAACAACCAAGGAAGGCGTTACTGCATGTACCACATCAGTTGGTGTTAATGAACAAAAGGAAGTAGTGGCAAAATTTGTATTCACTTGGAGTTTTAAAGCAAAAGCTTCTTAGTAGGGCTCTCGCGGAAGACGCAGATAACGCAGAATAAATTTTGTTTGTTTGTTTTTACCAATAATTTGTCGTTTTCACACAGGCTATGCGTTTCATGTTAGGTCTATTTTTGTACAAATAATTATTTCATTTACCACTCAATAATTCAACATGGCTAATAAAATTCACCCTTGCCTTTGGTTTGATGGGCAAGCAAAAGCAGCGGCTAGTTTTTATACCAGTATTTTCAGCAATTCTAAAATTACTGCAGATACCCCAATGGTAGTAACCTTTGAAATTGAAGGTTTTAAAATAATGGGGCTAAATGGCGGGCCAATGTTTACCATCAACCCAAGTATTTCGTTATTTGTTACCTGCCAAAGCGAAGCAGAAATAGATAACCTGTATGCAAGACTGCTAGAAGGTGGTAATATTATGATGGCTTTAGACAAATATCCCTGGGCTGAGAAATATGCATTTGTAAGCGACCAGTTTGGAGTTGCTTGGCAGTTAATATATACAAGTGCAAGCATTGGTACTCAAAAAATTTATCCAAGCCTTTTGTTTGTAGGCGAGCAATTTGGTAACGCAAAAGCAGCTATAGAATCTTACGCAAGCATTTTTCCGAATACGCAAATACATCCTTTAAACCTCTACAAAGCAGGCGAAGAAGCGCCTGAAGGTTATGTAAAATTTGGTCAATTTGAACTCAATGGAGCGTTGTTTACAGCCATGGATGGTGCGGGAAAGCATGCATTCCAATTTAACGAAGCCGTATCTATGGTATTAGAATGTACTAACCAAGATGAAATTGATTATTACTGGGAAAAGTTAACCGCCAACGGTGGTAAAGAAAGCAGATGTGGGTGGCTAAAAGATAGTTTTGGTATCAGTTGGCAAATTATTCCTGCTAATCTTGGGCAACTTATGAGTAACCCAAGTAAGGGCGGCAGACCAATGCAAGCCTTGATGCAAATGGGTAAAATTGATATTGCTACATTAGAAAACGCCTAATAGTTATTATCGGTTTTTACAAGATATTCAGATTTATCCTAGTATAAGTAAGCTTTGCAATAGACAAAAGCAGTATCAATTATTAATTGTAAAAACAAAAGTTATGTAATAAACAATTGCTTTAACAATTTACTCACAATACCTATCTTGCAACTTTATTACCGCAGGCTAAAAAGTGCTATTCGATGAGCTTAGTTGACAAACTAAAACATGTTCGTATTGTTCGTTCGCTGATTTACGGCGTGGTTGGTGCTATCACCTATCCTGGTTTAACATTGGTAAATAAAATTGAAATCTCTGGTACTGAGCACCTTAAAAACTTGCCTAATCGCAATGTATTGTTTGTGAGTAATCACCAAACCTACTTTGCAGATGTGATTACTTTTATTCATATTTTTTGTGCAGTTCGCTGGCGCAAAGAAAACCGTTTGGGTCTACCGTATTACTTATTAAACCCATTTACCAATTTATATTTTGTTGCTGCTGAAGAAACCATGAAAGGCAGTTGGATAAGTCGCTTATTTATTTTGGCTGGTGCGTTAACGGTGAAACGCACTTGGCGCGCCGAAGGCAAAGAAGTACGCCGTGGTTTAGATCCTTCAGATACTAGAAAAATAAACCAAGCATTGGATAAAAGCTGGGTAATTACGTTTCCGCAGGGTACTACAAAGCCGTTTGCACCAGGCAGAAAAGGCACTGCCTATATTATTAAAAACAATCACCCGATAGTTATTCCTGTGGTTATTAATGGATTTTGGCGTGCTTTTACTAAAAAAGGCTTGACGTTTAAGAAGAAAGGTTCGTTACTGACCGTTCGTTTTAAAGAACCTATGGTAATCGATTATGAACAAACCACCGATCAGATATTAGAACAAGTAATGGATGCCATTGAACAAAGCAAAAAGTTTATGATGAAGGGGAAGCATCACTTAATGAACGCTTTGGACAAATAAATATGCTACAGTTCCAGTGTGCGACGCAAGCACAGCTACATAGCAGTACAAAAGCTGGTTACCAAAAACATATACCACTCAATTTTAGATTGCTGAAATCAAAAAAGTCGGTTTAAAACATGGTTCAGACTTTTGAAACCTTTACTTTTGCCGCCAATTAACTTGAAACTTAAAACTAATGGGTGCTCAATTAAAAGAGGTTCGTAATAGAATTAAAAGTGTACAGAGTACACAGCAAATTACCAAAGCCATGAAAATGGTGAGTGCTGCAAAATTGCGTAGAGCGCAAGATGCCATTATACAGATGCGTCCATATGCAAAAAAATTGCAAGAGATGCTGAGCAATATTGTGAGTAACATTGATAGTGATACAAGCATTGCATTGGCGGAAGAAAGAGCAGTAGAAAAAATATTATTGATAGTAATTACAAGCGATAGAGGCTTGGCGGGCGCCTACAATAGTAATATTGTAAAAACTGCTAAAGAAACCATCGCTACTAAATACGCCGAGCAATTTAAAAATGGTAATGTCACCATTTGGAATATTGGCAAAAAAGGCTGGGAAAGCATGAGCAAAAGTGGGTATAAAACCGATGCTACTTTTAAAGATATTTTCCTCCACTTAACGTTTGATAACGTACAAGCAGCAGCGCAAGCGGCTGTAAAAGCATTTGAAAATAAAGAATTTGATGCCGTTGAGATTGTGTACAGCGAGTTTAAAAATGCAGCCACACAAGCTTTTAAAGTAGAACAATTTTTACCAATACCAAAGGTTGTGAAAAAAGAAGGCACTACAAAAGCGGATTTTATTTTTGAACCTGCACAAGAAATTTTAGTGGCGGAATTAATGCCTAAGATTCTAAATACACAATTATACAAAGCAGTATTAGATGCTAATGCCAGCGAGCATGGCGCTAGAATGACTGCAATGGATAAAGCAAGTGAAAACGCTAACGAGCTATTGAAAGGTTTGAAACTGAGCTACAACCGTGCAAGGCAAGCAGCAATTACTACCGAATTAACCGAGATTGTAAGTGGTGCAGCTGCATTAGAAGGGTAAATCAGATGATAGAGATTAGTTGACAGTTGATAACTCATTTAAATGCCAACTGTCAACTATCAACTTTTAAACTTTATCATGGAACTTTCTTTAATTATACCACATATAGAAGTTTTAATCTTCGCTAGCGAAAAGCCATTAACTGCTTTAGACATTGTTGAGCTTATCAACAATGCCTTTGGCTTTATGGAAGAACGTGTATCGTTAGAACAAATAGAAACTTGTATAGAAGGCATTAAAGAAAAATACAATTCAGAATTTTATCCATTTGAAGTGAAAGAAAGTGGTGGAGGTTTACAATTTTTAACAAAGCCAAGTTTTCATAAAACAATTGTCCAACTAAATGGCGATAAGTTTTTAAAACGCTTATCTAACGCAGCCTTAGAAACGCTAGCAATTATTGCCTACAAACAACCCATAACAAAAGGCGAAATTGAAAGCATTCGAGGTGTAAACAGTGATTATAGTGTTCAAAAACTTCTTGAAAAAGAATTGATTTTGATTGCAGGTAGAAACGAGAAATTGCCGGGTCACCCTTTAGTATATGCTACTTCTAAAAACTTTATGGATTATTTTGGTATTAATTCTCCTGCCGACTTACCAAAAATTAGAGAAGTGCTAGCCGAACAAGTAGTTGAAGGTACCTTGGTAACACCAAAAGATTTTGCAATAGAATCGCTGCCAAATATTACAGAAAAATCTGACATTATTGTAAATGAAGACGGCCAACTAGAAATAAAGCCTAGTGATAACGAAGCAACCTCAAACAAAGACGAAAACTAAGATTTAATTATACAACAGTTGAATATTCCAATTATAGCAAGCAAATAATGGCCTCACAACTTAGCAACCAACAATTATCAGCAATAGCCCAACAATTTGGTACACCTACTTATGTGTACAATGCTGATAAAATAATAGAACAATACCAAACTTTAACGACTGCATTTACACAACAAAACGTAAGAATATTTTATGCTTGTAAAGCATTGACCAATATCAATATATTAAAATTAATTAAAAATATTGGTGGTAATGTAGATTGTAGTTCTATTAACGAAGTTAAGTTGGCCTTGCATGCAGGTTTTGAACCTAGCCGAGTTTTATATACTAGCAATGGCATTACTTTTAATGAAATTGAAGAAGCGCAAAGCTTGGGTATACATATTAATATAGACAGCTTATCGAACCTAGAAAAGTTTGGTAAAAAATATGGTCATAGCTACCCTGTTGGTATTCGCTTACGACCAAATATTATGGCTGGTGGCAATTTAAAAATTTCTACTGGTCATGATAAAAGTAAATTTGGTATTCCTGTAGACCAGATTGATGAGGTGCTAAAAGTTGTTGCAGATAACAATATTTTCATTAAGAACCTACACATACATACTGGTAGTGAAATTAAAGATGTAGCCGTTTTTGTAAAAGGTATTGAAGTATTATTTGATATTATTCCATTGTTTAAAGAACTGGAAGTTATTGATTTAGGCGGCGGTTTCAAAGTACCTTACAAACAAGACGATGCTGAAACTGACATCAATTTACTAGCCCAAGAAGTAGGTAAAGCCTTTGAAAATCATCCAAACCCCAATGGCAAACCATTGCAAGTATGGTTCGAGCCGGGCAAATATTTGGTAAGTGAAGCAGGTTATTTAATTACCGAAGTAAGTGTGTTAAAAACTACTAAAACTACCACATTTGCTAGTGTTAACAGTGGTTTCAATCATTTGATAAGACCAATGTTTTACGATGCTTATCATAAAATAACCAATATTTCTAATCCTGAAGGTGAAGAACAGGTATATACTGTTACAGGAAATATTTGTGAAACAGACACATTTGCGACAGATAGAACATTAAATGAAATAAGTGAGGGTGATTTATTGGTATTTGCTAATGCAGGCGCTTATGGCTTTGAAATGAGTAGCAATTTTAATAGCCGCTACAAGCCAGCGGAGGTTTTGGTAAAAGAAGGCGAATTTCACCTAATAAGAAGACGTGATACATTTGAAGATTTATTAAGAAATCAGTTAGAAGTTTTATAAAATTTCAGAAAACGCAACCGTTTTTTCATTTTGCTATGGCTAATTAATATTCAATGCCTATCTTCGCCTACCAAACAAGTAGAGTGTTCAATTTATGCAAGCAAAAATCTTCAATTCTAATCGATATAAATGGTGCTGTTGCATGCATAAAATATAATTCTAGAAAGGCTTTTTACGACTACTTCTCTCAAAAAAATCATAACAAAAAAATTAAAAATTAAATGTCAAATAACAATTCAATCGACCTTACATCATTAGTCTACCAAATTGGTGGGTTAAAAGTAAGGGAAAGTTTGGAATTACTTGCAAATAAATTTTCTGGAAAAATTACTTTTTCTTCAAGTTTTAGTTTTGAAGACCAATTAATAAGCCACGAAATACTCGCTAATCAATTACCAATTAGCATTTTTACATTAGATACAGGTCGTCTATTTTCAGAGACTTATAGTGTTTGGAACAGCACCAACGAGCGTTACAATACACACATCAAAGCTTATTATCCCCAAGCAGAGGCGCTTCAAAATTTTGTTGCCGAGAAAGGCCCCAATTCATTTTATGAAAGCGTAGAAAATAGAAAAAACTGCTGCTATATTAGAAAAGTAGAGCCATTAAAAAGAGCATTAGCGGGCAATGAAGTTTGGGTTACTGGCTTAAGAGCAGAACATTCACCCGACAGAGAAAATTTGGAAATATTAGAATGGGATGAAAGCAATAATATTATTAAATATCACCCCTTATTGCACTATACAACCGAGCAAGTAAAGGCAGAAATCAGCAAATACAATATTCCTTATAACCCTTTGCATGACAAAGGTTTTGTGAGTATTGGCTGCTTGCCTTGCACAAGAGCCGTAAAACCTGGCGAAGATTTTAGAGCCGGCCGCTGGTGGTGGGAAGACGCAAGCAAAAAAGAATGCGGCTTGCATGTACATTAAAAAGTCAATAGTGAGTGGTCAATTGTCAGTTAAGATAATTTTTACCATTCGTTTATCACATTTACAAAGCGTATTATGAGCAACTACACATTAGATTATTTAGACCAATTAGAATCAGAATCCATCCATATTATGAGAGAAGTGGCTGGCCAGTTTGAGCGCCCTGCATTGTTGTTTTCTGGTGGTAAAGATTCTATTGTATTGGTGCATTTGGCGTTAAAAGCATTTCGTCCGGGTAAATTCCCTTTCCCATTGGTACATATAGATACTGGTCATAATTTTCAAGAGGCATTAGATTACCGAGATAAATTGGCGAATACTATTGGAGAGAAATTGATTGTGCGCTACGTAGGCGATACCATTAAAACGAAAAACTTAACGGAGCCAAAAGGAAAATTCGCTAGCCGTAATGCCTTGCAAACCTATACCCTATTAGATACAGTTGAGGAATTTCAATTTGATGCTTGCATAGGTGGTGCAAGACGCGATGAAGAGAAGGCAAGAGCGAAAGAAAGAATTTTCTCGGTACGTGACGAGTTTGGACAATGGAACCCAAAATTGCAACGTCCTGAATTATGGAATATTTACAATGGCAAAATTGACAAAGGCGAAAACGTTCGTGTATTTCCTATTAGTAACTGGACAGAACTAGATATTTGGAATTATATCCGCAGAGAAAATATTGCCTTACCTTCTATCTATTTTGCGCATGAACGTGAAGTATTGGAATTTGAAGGTCAATACGTAGCCATGTCAGAATTTATTCAGCTTGAAGCGAATGATACAATTTCTGTGAAAAAAGTCCGCTACCGGACAGTAGGTGATATGACTTGCACAGCAGCAGTAGAAAGTGATGCAAGCAGTATTGAGGATATAATCAACGAAATCATTGCGACTAAAACAAGCGAACGCGGAGAAACAAGAATTGATGATAAAGTAAGCGAAGCTGCCATGGAAGATCGAAAGAAAAATGGGTATTTCTAGCCACTAAATCTACGCTTAGGCAAAGCTCAATAAAGTATCAAGGCAATGCAGTGTGCGACGCAACGATGCTAAATTGGAAAACAAAAGTTGATTACAAAAAAGAAAAAACGTATATCGAAATAAAGCATATGGACTTACTAAGATTTATAACCGCAGGCAGTGTAGATGATGGAAAAAGTACATTAATTGGTCGTTTATTGTATGATAGCAAAAGCATTATGATAGACCACTTAGAGGCGATAGAAAAGCAAACCAAAAACCGCGAAGATGGTGAGATTGATTTGGCTTTATTAACCGACGGTTTGCGTGCAGAAAGAGAGCAAGGCATTACGATTGATGTGGCTTACAAATATTTTTCTACCCCAAAGCGTAAGTTCATTATTGCTGATGCCCCAGGACATATTCAGTATACGAGAAATATGGTAACTGGTGCTTCAAACTCTGAGCTAATCATCATTTTAATTGACGCTAGAAAAGGCGTTATTGAACAAACGAGACGACATTCAATTATCGCTTCTTTGCTTAATATTACCCATGTGGTGGTGGCTGTCAACAAAATGGATTTGGTAGATTATTCGCAGGATGTGTACAACAATATCTTGATTGATTATTCGACATTAGCAAAACAATTAGGCATTAAGGAAGTTACATATATACCTATTAGTGCTTTAAATGGCGACAATATTGTAGATCAATCGACCCATTTACCTTGGTACGAAGGCGATACATTGTTAAATCATTTAGAAAATGTATCTATTTCAGATGGTATCAATTTAACCAAAAGTCGTTTTCCTGTGCAATATGTTGTGCGCCCACAAACCGAGGAATTGCATGATTACAGAGGTTATGCAGGTAAAATCATTAGCGGTATTTACAAAGTTGGTGATACAATTACAGTTTTACCTTCTGGCGTAAAAAGTAGTGTATCTAGAATTGAATTGGGTGGCAATGAAGTAGCTGAAGCATTTGCACCCCAAAGCATCATTTTACATTTAGCTGACGATGTGGACGTAAGTCGGGGCGATGTGATTGTAAACGACAAAGATTTGCCACAAGTTGAGCAAGAATTAGAAGTATTATTATGTTGGATGGATAGCAAACCGCTTGCCGCTGGTAAAAAATATTTACTTCAAATAAACAGTACAAGAGTAAGAAGTGTAATAAAAGATATTGCATACAAACTGAACGTAAATACGCTTGAAAAAGAACGCAATATTGAAAGCGCAGGCTTGAATGACATCGTAAAAGCAACCATTAAAACTGCTATTCCTATTGCATTTGATAGTTACAAAAACTTACGTGTAAATGGTGGTGCTATTTTGATAGATGAAACCAGTAATGTAACCGTTGGTGCTTGCATGATTCAATAATTAATATTATATAATGACTGATAATAACTTTATACAACAACTACTTGAGCGTAATAAAAACTGCTGTGGTAATTTTCCTGACAAGGAATTAACCGAGCAGTTTATTGATGATTTATTCACATTTTTATTTGCTTCATATAGAGAAAAAGATCTTACAGAAGCGTCCTTATTACAACGCTATCAACAGCTAAAAAGCACATTTGAGATTATACTGCTTGATTTGCTGAAAAGTAAAGAACCTGTTGAAAATAACGCCCGCATTTTCTTTGAAGTATTACCTGTTTTATATCATCAATTGATTAAAGATGCCAACGCAACTTTAGAGTTTGATCCTGCAGCCACTTCCATTGAGGAAGTGTTGGTAGCTTATCCGGGTTTTTACGCTACAGCTGTACACCGCATTGCACATCAATTACATAAACAAAAAATACCAACGTTACCGCGCCTGTTGTCTGAATACGCCCATAGCAAAACTGGTATTGATATCCATCCCGCTGCTACCATTGGCGAGCGATTTACGATAGACCATGGTACGGGTATTGTAATTGGTGAAACAACGATTATTGGTAACAATGTAAAAATTTACCAAGGCGTTACATTGGGTGCATTAAATGTTACAAAAGCCAATGCAACTAAAAAAAGACACCCCACCATCCAAGATAATGTGGTGATTTACAGTGGCGCAACCATACTTGGTGGAAAAACAGTGATTGGTCATGATGCAACCATCGGTGGAAATGTATGGCTTACCAATAGTGTAGAACCATATTCAATTGTATACCATAAAAGTGAAATCACAGTAAAAGGCAGTTTTGACTTTTCGGAAGTGTTAAATTTTGTTATTTAATCATCCAACCACATTAATCTTTATAAATAATAAATTATGAAAGTATCAAATATTTTACAAACAATTGGTAACACACCACATGTGTTAATTAATAATTTGTTTGGCAATAAACACCAAGTATATATCAAACTAGAAAAAACAAATCCCGGTGCTAGCATCAAAGACCGAATTGCTCTGGCAATGATTGAAGATGCAGAAGCGAAAGGTTTATTAAATGCAAACAGCGTAATCATTGAACCTACATCAGGCAACACTGGTATTGGTTTGGCATTGGTAGCGGCTGTAAAAGGTTATAAAATTATATTGGTAATGCCAGAAAGTATGAGCATTGAACGTAGACGTTTAATGGCTTTATATGGTGCTGAATTTGTACTTACGCCTAGAGAATTAGGTATGAAAGGTGCTATTGCAAAAGCAACAGAATTAACAGCAAGTACGCCAAATGCGTGGATGCCCCAACAGTTTGACAATCTTGCAAACAGCGCTATTCATCGAACAACTACTGCACTAGAAATAGCAGCCGATTTCCCTGAAGGCATTGACTACATGATTACTGGCGTAGGTACTGGTGGTCATATTACTGGGGTTGCAGAAGTGCTAAAGGCTAAATTTCCAGATCTTAAAGTTTATGCAGTTGAACCAGAATTATCGCCCGTATTAAGTGGTGGCGCGCCTGGCCCGCATCCATTGCAAGGTATTGGAGCAGGCTTTGTTCCATCAATTTTAAATACAGAAATTTTAGATGGGGTAATTCAAGTAAGCAAAGACGAAGCATACACCTATGCGCAACGCATAGCAAAAGAAGAAGGTATTTTAGTAGGTGTTTCTACAGGAGCTTCATTGGCAGCAGTCGCAAAAAAACTTGTTGATATTCCCGAAGGCGCTATTGTATTAACCTTCAACTACGATACAGGTGAAAGATATTTATCCATTGAAGGACTATTTTAAAATATCTATTAATCATATAAACAGATAATCACATAGGCAAATTTGGCTAAAAAACCGTGCAATACAAATCACCTATAATAAAATTACAAAGTAACAAGGTAACCTTATCTGTCTTTGTGCCTTTTTAGTAAAATAGAACATGCAAGCAAGCAACAACATATCAACCAATGGCTACGTAGTGATAGCAGGTGCTGGCCCTGGCGATGCAGATTTAATTACCATTAAACTGCAAAAACAATTGGCCATAGCAGATGTTATTATTAGTGACCGTCTCGTAAATCCTGACATTATTAGCAACAATGCTAGCAAAGACGTTGAGGTATTTATTGCTGGCAAGCAAGCTTATAATGATGCATCATATACCCAAGATGAAATAAACGCTTTGATTGTAACTCACGCTACTAAAGGCAAGCGGGTACTACGTTTAAAAGGTGGTGATGTTGCTTTTTTTAGCAATGTGTTAGATGAACTGTATACCTTGCTCGATAAAGACATTCCCTTTGAAATTATTCCTGGTATTACGGCTGCAGCAGGTGCTTCAGCCTATGCAGGGATGCCTTTAACGGCAAGAGGCTTCGCACAAGGTGTGCAATGGATTACGTTTAACCCAAGTACCAATTATCGCCCTGAAAAATGGCGCTATTTGGCTGCTACAGAAGATACATTGGTGTTTTATATGGCCTCGAAAAATGTAGGTTATTTAGCAGAGTTACTCACCCGCTACGCACCAAAGAAAAATACACCAATAGCAGTTATAGAACAAGCAACTACACCATACCAAAAAGTAAGCATTAGCACATTGCAAAAATGTGCCGCCGACTTTAAAGACATTCAATTTAGCTCGCCGAGTTTGGTAATTGTGGGTGAAGTAGTAAGTCTGCATCGCCAGTTTAAATGGTTTGAAACCACTGCAAGGAATGGTAGTATTTTTAAAGAGTTGGTAAAATAAAATAGCTTGATTATTGGCATCAATAATATGTCTTATAATCATTAAATGATAAAAAATCATTCTAATCGATGATTAAAAAATAGTAAGGTTTATGTTGGATGACGCAAAACTACAGCAATGGAACGCTTTGATAGCAACGCTTTCAAAGGAAGAGTTAACGTGGATACATGGCTATATTGCTGGCAAATTAAGCATTGGCAATACAAACACAACAGCAATTGCCCAACCTACAACTACCATTTCGCAAAAGGTAACCATTGCTTATGGTACTGAAACTGGCAATTCAAAAAAATTAGCTGCTGACTTTGCAGCGAAAGCAAAAAAAGCTGGTATTAACGCCAAGTTGGTAAGCCTAGATCAATACCGCTTAGCTGACCTTTCAAAAGAAGATTATTTTGTTACAGTCATCAGTACGCAAGGCGACGGTGAACCACCTGTGGCAGCCAAAAAATTCTATGACCATATTCATCAAAATGGTTTTACCGTACCTAAAATGAAATATGGGGTTTTAGCACTTGGCGATACTTCTTACCCAATGTTTTGCAAAACTGGCGAAGATGTAGATGCACAATTTGAAAAACTTGGTGCTACACGCTTTGCGCCTTTGAAAAAATGTGATTTAGATTACGATAGAGAAGCCAATGAGTGGTTTAACCAAGTGTTGCAAACCATCAATGCACCTGCTGCAGCCACTGCGCCTATACCCACTGATGTAGCAACGCCTGCTAAGCGAGTAACTACTAAAAAAACTTATACAGGTACTATTGCTGCTAACATTAATTTGAATGGTAGCGGTAGTAATAAACAAACCCATCATATTGAAATTATTGCAGACGATGTTGAATACGAATGCGGCAATTCGCTTGGTGTAGTACCTGAAAACGATTTGGAAGTGGTGCTATCTATCTTAACCATTGTAGGCATTAACCAAGATAAAATCGTTGAGTTTAAGAAAGAATCTGATACGATTCTAAATATCTTAACCAAAAAAGCCAACATTACTTATTTACAAGAAAATACCATTAAAAAATACGCTGCTATTATTGGGCAAGCGATACCAATTGTGCGGATGGATTTACTGGATGTACTAAAAATTTATCCAGTAAAAAATGCCGAACAATTTGAAGAAGTGCTTGGTATTTTAAATGCTATACCACCACGCTTGTACACCATTGCATCGTCGCCTATTGCACATACTGGTGAGGTACACTTAACCGTAGCGAAAGATGTTTTTGAAGTTGATGGTGTGCAAAAATTTGGCTTATGTTCTCGTTATTTATCCTTGCAAAAGCCTGATACGCAGCTTAACTTCTTTATACAGCCAAACAAACGTTTTAAGCTGGTAGAACCAACCAAAGACATCATTATGATTGGCCCTGGTACTGGTATTGCGCCGTTTCGTGCTTTTGTGGCTGAACGTGATGCCACTGGCGCTACTGGCCGCAACTGGTTGTTTTTTGGTGACCAGCATTTTACCACCGATTTCTCTTACCAAACTGAGTGGCAAAATTGGTACAGCACAGGTGTTTTGACTAAAATCAGTTTGGCTTTTAGTAGAGACCAAGAACAGAAAGTCTATGTGCAGCATCGCATGTTAGAACAAGCCAAAGAGCTGTACGAATGGATAGACAACGGTGCCATTGTGTACTTAGCTGGTACTAAAAATCCAATGGGTAAAGATGTTGAACACACATTAGTACAAATTATTAAAGAGCAAGGCCATAAAACAGAAGAACAAGCCGCAGAATATTTTGAAAAAATGAAAGATGAATTAAGGTTTATGGAAGACCTGTATTAGTGAATGGTGAGTAGTGAATAGTGAATGAAAGCGAAGTGTTTTTATGTGACGAGCAATAGAACAAGCATTAAACTGTAGTTGCGTCGCACACTGCAACTGTAGAACATTTCTGAACGTGGATTTGGTAGGATTATTAAGATTAAGAGGACTTTAAACTTGGTGCAACTTAGGGTCTTGGAGCCTTTGTGGCAAAGAACTACGCTTCGATAAAAGCTGAAAAAGGTTATAAACGTACAAGTGTGCGACGCAACAGAGGATAATAAAAGCGTTACAGCTGGTAACAAAAAAGAAACAATTACGATGAGCGAAAAACAACAATTATCTCCAGTAGAACATATCAAATTGAGAAGTCAAGGGCTGAGGGGTACGCTGCGTGAAAGCTTGCAAGACGAGATTACTGGTGCGGTACGTGAAGACGACCATGCATTGGTGAAGTTTCATGGTATGTACGAGCAAGATGACCGTGACTTGCGTGAAGAACGTGCTGAAAAAAAGCTCGATAAATTGTATTCTTTCATGGTGCGGATGCGCATACCTGGCGGTTTAATTACGGCACCACAGTGGGTGGCTGCGCACCATATTGCTGGTAAATATTCAACTGGTGTTATTAAAATCACCACAAGGCAAACCATACAATTACATGGCATTTTAAAAAGCGCTATTAAACCTACGTTACAAAGTTTTAGTCAGGTGGGCTTAGATTCTATTGCGGCTTGTGGCGATGTGAATAGAAATGTGGCTTGTGCATCGCACCCACACCAATCGCCTATTCATGCGCAAGTACATGCATATGCAGATAAAATTAGCCAATTGCTACTGCCTAAAACAAGGGCTTACTATGAGATATGGTTAGATGAAGAAAAGATTGCTGAGATTAATGAAGCTGACCCCTTATATCAAGACAGATACTTACCACGTAAATTTAAAATTGGCATAGCCATACCCCCAAATAATGAAGTGGATATTTTAACCAACGATTTAGGGTTAATAGCCATTATAGAAAACAACGAACTAAAAGGCTTCAACATTGCTGTTGGTGGCAGTTTATCAGCTACGCATGGTAATCCAAATACGTATCCAAGATTGGCTACTGTGATTGGTTTTACGGATACTGAAGAAAAAACCTTGAAAGCCGTTTACGAAGTATTAACCATCCAAAGAGATTTTGGTAACCGTGCTGATAGAAAGCTAGCTCGCTTGAAATACACATTAGATAAAATGGGGGTAGCAGCTTTTACCAAAGAACTTGAAAACCGAATTGGCTTTGCACTTGAGCCTGCCAAAGAAGTAATATTTACTGCTAGAAAAGATGCATATGGCTGGGTAAAAGACTATCAAAATAAATGGCATTACACTTTATTTGTAGAACATGGTAGAGTAACAGACGAAAATGATTATCCATTAAAATCTGCGCTGCTTTCTATTGCAGAAGCTGGTAAATGCACATTCAGATTTACCAGTAATCAAAACCTGATTTTAAGTGACATTGCAGAAGCTGATAAAACTGCGGTAGAGGCATTGCTAAACGAGTATCAGATTATAGAAAAGCAAAGCCAATTAACTGGCTTACGCATGAATTCTATGGCTTGTGTGGCTTTACCAACTTGCCCATTAGCACTTGCAGAAGCACAACGCTATTTACCAGAATTAATTAGCAAAATAGAGTCGCTATTAGCGAAATACCAGCTTGAAAAAGACGATATCATTATACGCATGACTGGTTGCCCAAATGGTTGTGCAAGACCTTATGCAGCTGAAATTGGTTTAGTGGGTACTTCTCCAGGGCATTACAACCTTCATATTGGCGGTGACAGAGAAGGGACTAGACTTAATACCAAATTTAAAGAACAACTAGACGAAAGCGCTATTTTACAAGAGCTTGACGATTTGTTTGGCCAATACAAAAAGGGAAGAAAACTAACAGAATCGTTTGGCGATTTTGTAGTAAGGCAACAATTGGTTTAAAACAAAAAGGCTCGCAAGTATTTGCGAGCCTTTTTAAAAAATGGTTAACGACTATGGATTAACTTTCGCTCTTGCATCTTCAACAGGTGTTCTTACCCCTTTATTTTTCAAGTGCTTTTTAGTTGCATTTAAATGTTTACGTTCTGCATTAATTTCTCTTTGGTCATTTTTTGCTGACTTCAGTCTTCCATGAGCAATTTTTTTATTACGTTCTTTTCTTTCTGCTTTTAAATCTTTTACATCTTTAACCATTGCCTTTTCTGCTGCCTTTTTTGTAGGTGTTGTTTGCGAAGGCGCTGATTGTGCCATAGCACTCAAGGTCAGTGCGGTACCTAAAATTAGAGATAGTGCTTTTTTCATTGTTCATTTTTTTAATGTACCTAATTTATGATAAAACCGTGCCACACTTATTGATATTACTTTATTTAACAATAAATAGTATCATACTTCTTATAAAATCATCTGCCTGTAACGACATTTATTGCTAAAAATTATTTTTCTTAAAGTCTACTATTTTAGTAGAATAATATTATGTTTGCAACCTCAAATAAAAAACAATGATGAATTTTAGGCAAAATCAACCTGTCCAAATCAACTTCCACCCTTCATTAGTAGCCATGCGTTGCCCATTGGGGGCTATTAATTTTTAATCAACAATTTTTTTATCTTTTTAGTCTACTAAAATAGAAGACTAATTTATACCAAACAATCAACAATAGGATAATATATGAACAAACAGTTAACAAGAACCGTTTTTTTAACTGCCCTTTCCTGTGGAGTAATAGGCAGTTTTTATGCACAAGCGCAAAATAGTATTACAGGTAATATAAAAAATAAACATGGTAATAAAGTTGCTGCTGCCACTATTACCATAAAGGGTAGTAATACCGTAGCAATAGCAGATAGCGTTGGTAATTTTAAATTATCCACCAATGCAACTTTACCCCTGGTTTTAGAAATAAGCTCGGCAGGCTATTTTAAACAGCAGTACAAAGTTGTTGCCTTTCAAAATAGTCCCTTTCTAATTACACTAGTAGAAGACAGCCAAATTGAAGAAGTAGTTGTAACATCGCGCCGTAGACAAGAAGTGGTACAAGATGTGCCAATTCCGATTACTGTTTTAGGAGGTACTAAAGTAGACGAAACAGGTTCGTTTAACGTCAATAGATTGAAAGAATTAGTACCCTCTGTACAACTATACGCATCCAATGCTAGAAACACCACTTTAAATATTAGAGGTTTAGGTTCTACGTTTGGACTAACCAATGATGGCATTGAACCTGGCGTAGGTTTTTATATTGACGGGGTATATCATGCGCGCCCAGCAGTTACGGCTCTAGATTTTATAGATGTAGATAGAATTGAAATTTTAAGAGGTCCACAAGGCACTTTATTTGGCAAAAACACTACCGCAGGAGCCTTTAATATTACTACCAAAAAGCCAACGTTTACCCCTACCGCAAAAGCAGAATTAAGCTATGGCAATTATAATTTTATTCAAGCCAAAGCATCTATTTCTGGGGGCTTAGCCAAAAATATTGCGGCTAAATTTTCTTTCTCTGGTACTCAAAGAACAGGTACTATTGTAAACGAAACCTCTCACCAAAACTATAATGGCTTAAATAATGTGGGCATTAAAGGTCAATTATTATGGTTGCCATCGGATAAAGTAGAGGTATTGTTCTCAGCAGATTACAACGTACAAAATCCTGATGGTAGTGCTTTGGTGGTAGCTGGCGTTACTAAAACACAGCGCTCTGCTTACAGACAGTACGATTCTATTGTAAAGGATTTGGGGTATGCCTATCCGCTAATCGATCCATATGCAAGAAAAGTAGAAACAGATGGTTGGAAACATTACCAAGTAATTAGTGGCGCACATATTAACATTGATTATAAACTAGGCAAAGGCACATTGACCTCTACAACCGCTTGGCGCTTTTGGTACTGGGATCCTGCTAACGACCGCGACTTTACTGCCATACCAGCTTTAACCAAATCGCAAGGAACTTCAGTACACAACCAATATTCGCAAGAAATAAGATACGCTGGTAACCTTAATAAGCAAATAAGTAGTGTATTTGGTGCGTACTTTTTATACCAAAACTTAGCAACACCTACCCCGCAGCTAGAAGAAGTAGGCTCGGCACAATGGCGCTTTGTACAAACTAGTAATACAGGTACACAGGCTTTGTACAAAACACCTGGCTTATTAGACAATTATGGCATTAAAACTGACTTTAACCTAAACACCATTTCTACAGCGCTTTTTGGGCAAATTGATTGGGAAATCACCAAAGGTTTACACCTACTACCGGGTTTGAGATACAACTACGATAGTAAAGATTTAGATTATGCACGTACCACTTATGGCGGCTTACAAACTACCGACCCTACCCTATTGGCGTTAAAAAAAGCCGTGTATGCAAACCAAGCTTTTAGTACCAATACTAGTAATACCAACCTTTCGGGCAATATCACTTTGTCGTACCGACCAGTGGATAATTTTAATGCATATGCTACTTACTCCACCAACTACAAATCTATTGGCTTAAACCTTGGAGGCTTACCTACCATTGGCACTAGCGATTCGGCAGATTTATCGGTAGCACAAGTAAAACCAGAGTATGTACAGCACTATGAAATTGGTATTAAAACAAGACCCATTAAAGGCGCTATTTTAAATATTACCGCTTACAATACCGACATTAAAGATTACCAAACTACCGTACAAGTACCACAAATAGGCCTGAATAGAGGTTACCTTGCCAATGCCGAAAAAGTAAACGTAAAAGGTATTGAAATTGATGCATCGTATCAGTACACAAGAGACTTTACCATCAATGCATCCCTTGCTTACACCGATGCGAAATATGTGTCTTTTACCAACGCGCCTTTACCGCTAGAACAAACAGGCAAAACCGTTGGTGGGCAGCAGGTAGCATTTACCGATGCATCGGGTGGCGCTTTACCGGGTGTATCTAACTGGAATTTAGCAGGTGGTATAGATTGGAGCTTTACCAAAGGCCAATTCTTAAACAGAACGGGTAAATATTTTGCAGCTATTGATGCCTCTTACCGTTCAGATTATTCCTCAAATCCAACCCCTTCTGCCGTGCTCAATGTGGGCGGTTACAGTGTGGTAAACGGTCGTATTGGTTTCAGGTCAGACAGCTTTAGCATTTTTGCTTGGAGCCGTAACCTAACAGGCACTAACTATTTCGAGCAATTGCAAGCAGCCGCAGGTAACTCAGGCTTGTATGCAGGTGTATTAGGCGACCCAATTACTTATGGCATTACCTTGAAATTTAGCTTTTAATAATTCTCGATATACATTTTGTAATTTGGTTTAGGGGTTTATCATCCGCCGCTAGTGGCGGATGTTTTTTTATGTATGTAACCAGCCAAGAATCGCTATTCAGCGACAGAAGCGTCGCACCCTGCATCGCTTAGCTGGGTATTGAGCTTTTAAGCCCACCGAGTAGTTGTATAGATGTAGGTAATTAGGTATATTGCAAGAGATAAGAACTGCTCGTCATGTTTAAAAAAACCAACATTCAGAACTTGTATGCTTAAATTGACATTTTTTGTATCGACAATTATCGGACTATGCACAGCTGTATCGGCTCAGACAATTCAATTTAAGACTTATAAAGACCCAGTTCATAAAATTTCTTTTGACATCCCATCCTATTGGACAATTAAGTATAGTAAAAAAGATGGGCTTATAGGCATTCCAATTACTAAAGCTCAAAAAGATATTTTTAAAGATTGTTTTGAAGGCATTGTATTTAGAATGGATTTTGACAATTATGGTTTAGATACACTTTTATTTCAACAGTTTGACAAAAACGGTAATGACTATGTAACAACCGACAAGGTTAGACTTAATGTTCCAGTTAAATTTATACAAGGACAAAATTGGAAAGGTATTCGCCACGACAATATTTGCGGTGTTTATTGTAGAGATTACGTTTCCCATGCCGGTGGTGAATGTCAATTTTTCTACTTCTGTAAAGGGAATAAGACAGTCACAATTGAAACAAATGGACGTGCTTTTGATGAGAAGTTTATTGAAAGACTGTTATCAAGTTTCAAGTTTATCGACTAGCAAAACACAAGTATTATCCTAACTAGTAACTAGCCATATTTCCAACACTTCATACTCATAAATAAAGATACAATGCCGGAGATAAAAGGTAAAACCATAGATAACCAAACCCGCTGTGTGCATTATCATTCTGCGCTCGATATTATTGCTATTAAATTTAAATGCTGCGATACCTATTATCCCTGCTATCAATGCCATGAAGAACAAGCCGACCATGTAGCCCAAGTATGGCCTACAACAGCCTTTGACACAAAAGCTGTATTGTGCGGGGCTTGTAACACTGAAATGAGTATTACCGCCTACTTACAATCAGACTATCAATGTCCTTTCTGCGCCGCACCTTTTAACCCAAAATGCAGTTTACACAACCATTTATATTTTGAGAATTAACCGCTAACTTGCCTTAGTTTCTACCAATTTGAATGAAAGCAGTTGGTGAAAGGAACACCAACTGCGGCGAAAAGCCTTACACCGAGACAAGAAGTTAAAACCACATTAAAAACATTTTCAAAGTGAAAATAACACGTAATAAATTCCAATTTTATTCCAAAATAATCATCTTATTATTGGTAGCGACATTAGTATATGCTTTTGCATATTCTCGTCCACCAATTAAATTCGACGACGCACCAGTTGCAGAAATAATCTTTTTAGCATTGCTAATAATGCTTTTGGTGTTTATGCTTGCGATAATGATTTTACAACTTATCATATTTCCAATTGGAGTTGAAATTGATGAAGAAGATAAATCATTTACAATTAAATTTCTTTTTTCTAAACCTCTAAGATTATCGCCAAATGATTTAACTGACTTTAATTCGATTGTATTAAAAACAAAATCAGATAGCTACAATGGCATTTTAATCAGGGTTACAAATGGAAAAGAGTTTTTAATAGGCAACTTTAGTCTTAAAGAGTTTGAACCTATGCAACTATTTTTAGAAGAACAGAATGTTACTTTTTCAGGCCCTTACAAGCTCAATATTGTTTCTTACTTTTATAAATACTTAAACATTAAAACAAACTCGCACTCTGTTTAAAATTTTTTTGCGCCCTTCTACCTCCATCCAAACCCATTTTCCAAAACACAATTATTAAACGGCTGCCTTTTAGGCTCATGCAAACTTACTTGGGGTTAAACGGCCGCCGTTTGGATTCATGCAAACTTACCTGAGGTTAAACGGCCGCCGTTTGGGTTCATGCAAACTTACTTGGGGTTAAACGGCCGCCTTCTAGGTTCGTGCAGATTTACTTGAGGGTAAACGGCCGCTTTCTTCTAAATGCCGCAAACGAACACCACAAAGATGGCTTTTGAGCCTTATTTTACGTACACAATCAATGGTTTCCTAAACTATTCTCGCCTTTACCTGTTCTACATTAAAACCCCAAATGATGACGATTCCTTCAACAATTGCTATTGCCGCCAATAGCCAACAACCATTACAGGTTAACCGATTGGGCTATGGCACCATGCGCCTAACAGGCGAAGGCATTTATGGTGAACCTGCCAATAGACCTGAAGCTTTGCAAATATTGCAAGCGGCGGTGGCTAGCGGTATCAACTTTTTAGATACTGCAGACTACTATGGCGAAGATGTTACCAATCGATTGATTGCTGAAGCACTTTATCCCTACAACAGCGACTTGGTGATATGTACCAAAGTAGGGGCTACTAGAAAACCCGATAAAAGTTGGATAGCGTATAACAGCCCTCAAGAGTTGCAGACGAGCATTGAAAACAATTTGCGTACTTTAAAAATAGACCAAGTACAATTGGTGCATTTTAGGGTAATGCCACACAGTACTATGCCGTTTGAAAAATCGATGGAAGCGATGTTTGCCATGCAACAAGCGGGTAAAATATTGCATGTGGGCGTGAGCAATGTAACCCCTGAAGAACTTACAACCGCTATGAGTATGGGTGCTATTGCCACTGTGGAAAATATGTATGGCCATGGTCAGCGTACCACCTTAAAAACACCGCACGGCGAAAACCGCGGCGGCGAGGAAGTCATCGCTATTTGCGAAGCCAACAGTATCCCATTGATTCCCTATTTTTCTTTAGTAAATGCATTACATAAAAGCGATAACCGCATAGCTACCATCGCCGAAAAATACAATGCTACCGAGGCACAGGTAAATATTGCTTGGTTGCTACACCGCTCGCCTTGGTTGTTGCCAATACCTGGCACCTCCTCTTTGGCGCATTTTAATGAAAATAGAAAAGCAACTACCATCTCGTTAACGGAAGAAGACATGGCGTTTTTAAGATAGTGGCTTTCATTGCTAACTCACATGCAACACTTGCCACAGAGACTCAGACATACAGAGACATCTAGTAGCAGTTGTGTTTTAATGAACCGTCTATTTGCTTAGATGGTAAAATAAAAGCGGCATTGCAATATTGCAATGCCGCTTTTTATAAATGCTTATGATGGATATTTTAGCCTCTACGTCTACCCCCGCCGTTATTGTTGTTACCAGAACTGCGTGGCGCCTGTGCTGGTGCTTGGGGTTGGGCAGCCCTAAAATTATTTTCACGCATACTGCTTCTCTCCCTTTGTTGTTGTACGCGGTTTAGGTCTGGTATCTGCGTACTTGGGGCAGGTCGCCATTGGTTATTATTACCGCCGTTGCCGCTATTCTGCTGCCAGCCATTATTGTCTCTTCTAAACACATTACCCTGCCTATCTGTCGCAATATTGTTGCCATTAACTTGCTGAGCAGGTTGTGCAAATGGTCGATTGTTAATGCCCATACTAGGCTGGTTAATATTGTTATTATTAAAACGATTGTTATTAAAATTACCATTACTCGCAGGTCTACTCTCTATACGATAATCGTTAGGATTATTATTAGCCGCTCGGCCATTGTTAGGATTATTGACATAAGCATTACCCGGTATACGTCTTATATCGCTTGTTTGTGCACCATTTACTCGGTTGTAAAGATTAATACTGTGGTTACGGTTAGCATAAACGTTCACATTATTAATACGGGTATAGTTGTTATAAATAGTAATTGGACGATTGATAACAACATTTGGCCTACTTAAAACCACGTTTCTACCACCGTAATAGCCGCCATTAAAACCCCAAGGGCGGTAAGGCGGGTGGTAAGCTCGAGGACCAAACCAGCCACCCCAATAAGGATTGCTATCATAATAATGCCAACCTAAACTGTAGCCCACATTAAAGCCAATATTCCAGCCACTCCAAGGGTTATAGCTCATGCCAAAGCCCCAAGTGTAGGCACGAGGATAATAATAATGCCTGTACCAAGGGCGGTAATACCAACCAGTGCCCCAAACCACCGTAGGGCCATAAATATAGCAACCTAAGTAGCCAGGCGTATAACCAGTGTACACATAATCGGGTGTATAATCATAAACGTACACATATTTGGTATTATAGGCAATATTATCTGGCGGAATATTGTTAACTTCCTCAGGTCTTGTTGTAGATACCTGCCAAGGACCATTTGGATTATTGCTTACATACCAAGTGCCATTGTCTACGGCAAAATATTGACCATTAGATCGCAACACTGTAATGCTACTATTTTCGGCTACTGCCATATTTGTACCGCGGATAGGTGAAAATTGTGGGTTACCATCATAGGTAACATTGGTAGTAGCCGTGTGCCTATCTATTTTGGCTGTTTGTGGTATTTGTGCATCCATCAATGCTTCATTGGCAGCATTAGTACCAGCTACGCTAGATAGTACGCCATCTTTTTCTGACCCTTCGGGAATCTTAGCAAAATCGGCTGGTAATTTATCTGCAGGTACGTAAGTCCAACCACCATTTAAGGTGTTAGAGGTATACCATCTACCCGATACCAGTATGTAATTTTTTTGGGTATTGATATCCTTAAAAATATCGTTTAAAGAATTATTAGCGTACAATAAGCTGGTACCCGCTATGCTTTGATAAGTTGGTTCGCCTTCAGTTTGTATCAATTCAGCAGGTTGGGTACTTACAATAACATCGGTTGGGGTAGTAGGTTTATTAGCCACATTATTTTCATCGCCGTCTTTTTGCTTTTGTTGAATTTGCGCATCTACTTGTTGAATCCTTGTAGGTAGATATTTAACATAGTTCCAACCATTTAAAATATTGTTAGAGCTATACCACAAACCACCACCATACAAATAGAACAAATTATCATCGGGGTTTTGTACAATGATAGAAGGGCTATTGACTACTTTTTGCATATTGAGCTCTTGGTCTAATTGCAGTTTAGGCTCGCCATCTATGATTACCAAAGTAGATGGTCTAGTTCTATAGATAATACTGGGGGCATCATTTTTTAAATTGGGGTCGTTCAGTTGCTGTGTTTGCTGAATAGAGGTCAGCAATTCATCTAGCGGAAAACGTAGGTTCCAATTAGGTATCTGGCCTTGCAGGGTTTGCGTATACTGTAGCAACTGTTGTTGGTCTTGTATGCCTGGAAATTTAGCTTCCTTAACGTTCATACTCTCCAATGTGGCAGTGCGATTGTCTTTATCGGTTTGTAAAGTCGCATCAAACCATATTGCGCCAAATGTAGGCTCGTCGGTTGCTGATTTAGCAATAGATACAGCCGCTCTTGCGGATAATAGATTGCCTTTTAGGCTTTCGGGTTGTGGCTGATAGATGGTGATTCTTCCCCCATTGTCTAATGGGATTTCTTTAGGCCACTCGGATTGAGCGTTTGCAATAATGCCCATACCTAAAAAGGCAAGGATCATTTTAAGCGCTTTGTTGCGTACTGATTGCATGGTTTACTTGTTTTTAATGCTTTAGGCAAATGTTGTTCCAAAAAATATACAAATAATATGGATAGTATTAAATAGTAAGGGTTTAACGAAACTTATTTATTAAGGATATTATAACGTTTAGGATGGCTACAAGGGATATTCCTACAACTGTAAGGAATATCGTTTTGGAGTCAGAGCAGAAAGCTCACACTTGAAGATATTTGCTTACTGTATCTCGAAATAATAATGAAAGGGCCTCTCGGAGGTCCCTACTAGGAGTCGCTTGTACTTCAGCCTTTTGGCTTATGCGGAGCCTATGCTATATTTTTGTACCTAATATTTACTAAACTAGATACTGCAATTGCAAATCTTCTAAAGCATCTCCAAAAATTCATCATTGCGAAAGAAAAGCATCAAGAAAAGCTTTAAGCGTAAGTATTTTTCTTCATTCAATTACTCTATTTAAACCTGCAGACTATTATTTACGACCACATAAGCTTCGCCTAGGTTATTTAAGATTGGTAATGAAAGACCTACGTCTATAGGTATTAATTAGGATATGGCATTACGTTTATAATTTTTTCCAAAAAAATTCCTATATCTGTTTATACTGTAATAAAGCAGTATTATAGACCCCTCAAATTAGTCTATTATCTACTTCTGTGTATGCCAAAACAGAAATTTTTACCGAAAAATTCAACTAATCGGAAAAAAATAAACCTAAGCTAAAAAATTCTGTTAAAGTTTCAATGCCATGAAGTTAAACGATTGCTAAAACTACTGAATCAAAAACCCACCATATGTACCATTTTCTTTTAGATGCGTCGTTCAAAGTTATCGACCCAACAAATTACGTTGCCTTTACTTTCTTTATTGGCACGATGGCCATGATGGCCGCTTCAGCTTTCTTCTTTTTTGAGTTAAACAACACTTCAAAAAAATGGAGAACATCTGTACTAGTATCTGGCTTAATTACCTTTATTGCGGCTGTGCACTACTATTACATGCGCGGTTACAATTTAGAAACTGGCGAATCGCCAATTTTCTTCCGTTATGTTGACTGGATTTTAACAGTGCCTTTAATGTGTGTTGAGTTTTACTTAATCACCAAAAAAGTAGGCGCTAAAGTATCTTTATTGTGGCAACTAATTGCTGCTTCCTTAGTAATGCTTATCACTGGTTATTTCGGTGAAGCAATTGACCCTGCTCACAGCTGGCAGTGGGGTTTGGTATCTGGTATTGCTTATTTCTACATTGCTTATCTTATTTGGTTTGGCGATGTTGCAAAATTGGCACAAACCGCTGGACCTTCAGTGGCTGCTGCTAACCGCACTTTAGCTTGGTTTGTTTTAGTAGGTTGGGCTATTTACCCAGTAGGTTATATCGTTGGTACACCAGGCGGTTTGTTTGGTATGCACGTAAACCTAGGTTTAAACATGGACATCATCTACAATATTGGTGATGCTATTAACAAAATTGGTTTCGGCTTAGTGATTTATTCATTAAGTAGAAAAGATGAGGTAGCTTAATTTTACCACCACATTTATTTGCAAAGGATGCTTCGGCATCCTTTGTTTTTTTATACATGAAAAAACATTATCAATATATCATTGTTGGCGCTGGCTGTGCAGGCTTGCAACTAGCAAAGTCGCTATTACAATTAAGTAGTAACGTCGTACAGTCGATATTATTGATAGATGCATCTGCCACACATGAAGAAAAGTCCTGGTGTTTTTGGTACAATAAAGATCACCCTTATAGGCATTTGGTTAAAAAAGAATGGGATGCAGTGCAATTTATAACAGACAATTATGCAACAACGCAAAAGATAGCACCCAAAAGCTACCAATTTATTAATAGTTTAGATTTTTACAATGATTGTATCGCCTATTTTGCTACTGATAGTAGAATAGAAATATTACACAATACGGTGCTAGAAATACAACCTCACCAACAGCCGATAGTCGTTACCAACACAGATACGTTTACCTGTGATACCGTATTCTTTACCAACCCCAAATTGGGGTTCAAGGCGTATCCCAAAACAACTATTTGGCAACAATTTCTTGGCTGGACAATTGAAACAGAAGTACCCACGTTTGATGATACAGTAGCCACTATGATGGATTTCTCGATAGATAATACAAAATTTATCAGCTTCGTATATATATTACCTTTTAGTACTACCAAAGCACTGGTAGAATGTACCATTTTTTCTGATTGCTTAGCTGAACCTACCTACTATGAAGCAATATTAGGTGATTATATCGCAAAAAAATTTACCATAAATTATCGCATTACCAGCAAAGAACATGGTAAAATACCTATGCAGTTGCCACCTAGTGAAAATGCATTGCCAAATAATATTATACCGATAGGTACCGCAGCAGGCTGCATTAAAGCATCAACTGGCTACTCGTTTGTAAGAGCAATGATGCATACAAAAGAAATTATTAATGCTATTACCAACCAACAAGTGGTAGGTAATAGGCAGTTCAAAAAACGTTTTTTATTTTACGATGCCTTATTTCTCAATATTATTCAGCAAGCGCCAAATAGGATGAAATACATTTTCTATAAACTATTTAAATACAATACGTTGCGCACCGTTTTGCAATTTTTAGATGAGCAAACAACCCTTTGGCAAGATGCGCTCATATTTCTACATTTACCTAAAATGCCGTTTTTAAACGCCTTGTTTAGAACCCATAAGCAGCCAAATAATGACTAAGCTGAAACGATATTTACTTGCACTAGGCTTATTGCTCACATTAGCAAATAGCTTATTGGTAATCCCTATTCAAGCTCAGTTGTACTTTCTTTATATTACCATATTTGTTACTGGCATACCGCATGGAGCTTTAGATTATTTTGTTGCTTCGCAAACGCAAATACAAGTTGGCAATAAATTAACCTTGTCTAAATTTTTATCTCGCTATCTCATCAATATTGTAATTTATAGTATTATTTGGATCATTTCTCCCTATGTTGGCTTTGCAATTTTTATGTTCTTAACGGCATTCCACTTTGGCGAAGTAGATTGGCCCATAAGACAAAATAGAAAATTGGATACTTTGCTATATACCTTGTTTGGGTTTCTGATATTGACATTTATTGTTTCTAGCCATGCGGATACAGCACTACCCGTGGTGGTACAAATACTCAAATTATCTATCAATAATACTTATGTTTTAAAACAAGCAAGCATAGTTTTCGCCATTACAGTCGTCTTACTATTATTATGTATGGTGCTTATTGCTATCTTTTTCAAAAGTATTATTGGTTGGAGTAAACAAATAACTTTCGACTTTATATTGCAAACAATCGTATTGCTTTTAATTATCTACTTTTCGCCACTCTACCTTGCATTTGGCTTTTATTTTGGCATTTGGCATTCTGTTCTATCTTTTAACTTAATCAGAAAACACTTATCGCTACCCAATACAAAACTTGGCTGGTTGCAGATGGCGCGGCAGGCTCTACCCTATGCTGTAGCTGCTTGGCTAGGGATTGCTATTTTAGTAATAGCCAGTAATTGGTATCAAAAAACGATCATTACATCCAACTTAGGTATTGTTTTTATCGCCATTTCCATTCTTACATTACCCCATTTACAAGTATTTACCAAACTAAAAAAATAAGCACCATTAATCGTTAAATATCAAAACGACTTTGTTCAATGATATTAATCTACTAAATTTGTGGATTAATCAACATTTAGCGTTTTGAAAGAATCGAACCATCTCTTCCCTATATTTTTAAAGCTAGAAAATCTGCGCCTTGTCATGGTTGGTGGCGGTCTAATTGGTTTAGAAAAATTAGAAGCTGTACTAGCCAATGCACCAAGTACGAATATTAAATTAGTTGCCACTACGATAAGTGATGATATTAAGCAAATTGCGCGTCTTCATCCAAATATTTTACTGGTAGAAAAAGCTTATCATAGTGATGATTTGAACCATGCAGACGTGGTAATAGCGGCTGTAAATGATAAAGATTTAGCCACTATTATTGCTGTGGATGCAAAGCAAAAAGGTATTTTAATCAATGCTGCTGATAAACCAGAGCTCTGCGATTTTTATTTGGGAAGTATTGTAAAAAAAGGAAACTTAAAAATTGCAATTTCTACCAATGGCAAATCACCTACGGTAGCCAAGCGTTTGAAAGAAGTTTTTAACGAAATAATACCAGATGAAATGGACGAGCTGTTGAATAATATGGCAGTTATTCGAAATAAATTAAAGGGTGACTTTGCCAATAAAATCACCCAGCTAAACGAGGTAACAAAAACCTTAGTAGCCACCCAAGCAGCTTCAGAAACATTAGCGGCAAAAATTGTTATTCAACCTACCGACCAACCCGAACACAAACAATGGCAGCAAATTGTAAAATGGTGCTTATTGGCATTCTTGTTTATGATTGTGGGGCATGCTTTTTTTAGTTTCGTTCCGTTTAGCGATATACTTGCTGGCGTAAAAAAACTACCAGACTATATTGACACTAAATCGTTTCTGTTAATGATTGTATGTGGCTTTCTCGCACAAATGGCGGATGGTAGTTTAGGAATGGGCTATGGTACTATTTCTACCACATTTTTACTAGCCATTGGGGTAAATCCTGCCATAGTAAGTAGCCGTGTTCACTCAGCAAGAGTATTTAGTAGTGGCGTTTCTGGCTATAGCCATCACCGATTTGGTAATATCAATAAAAAACTTTTTCAAGCCTTGGTTATTCCTGGTATCCTAGGCGCTATTATTGGTGCTTATCTTGCAGTTAAAGCAAAGGACTATGCTATTTATGTCAAAATACCGCTATCCATTTATACCATTTATTTAGGGTATTATATTATACAAAAAGCCTTTAAAAGGAAAAATGGACAAGACAAAGTAACAAGTGCTGGTTGGCTAGCAAGCGCAGGTGGATTTATGGATGCTTTTGCTGGAGGTGGCTGGGGCGCTTTGGTTACCAGCACCTTGGTTTCGAAACGAAAAAACACCCGTTATGTTATTGGTTCGGTTTGCTTGGCAGAATTTTTTGTGGTGTTTGCAAGCGCCACCACTTTCTTTATTTTATTGAAGCACTTACCTATTTTAGATGTGGCAGGCTTAATTATTGGAGGTGTCATTGCTGCGCCTATTGCCGCAAGATTGGTCGGTAAATTACCTGTAAAAACCATGCTGATAGCAGTAGGTATTTTGGTAATACTTACCAGTTCCAACACCTTAGTTCGTGCCATTATTAATGTGCTACACATAGCTAATTAAACTATACGCTCAACAGAAAAGCAGCTAAAATGCTGCTTTTCTGTTAGATGAATCTACAGTTTGTGATTATATTATTGCATACCATCTATGGCTATGGCAACTTTTCCTCTTGCATCGATCGTGGTAATAATAGCATTGCTGGTTAAAACAATTTTTTGTGGTGCCAATGAAGTTAACGTACCCGTCACTTTTACCCCTTTCACTGGTTCGTATCCACTTAAGTAGGTTTTTACATTCTTCTCACCTAATGCCAATTGATCTGCGATAGAATACTTACAGTTTTCTTTTAATTTAGCTGCAATCGTGCCATGCGCCAACCAATCACCAAGCTTTAATAACTTATTTTTTGAATCGAGTACAAAATCAAGTTCATCCAAGTACATTTCCTTTTTAACAGCATCATATTTTGGTATGCCAGATAAATAAAAGTTACCATTTATTGAGCCAGTCATCCCTAGTTGGATAATCATTTTACCATCTTTACCCCAGATATCTATTTTCTCTACAGTAATAGAACGGCTACCACTTTCAAATCTTTTACCATTAAAATTGGCTTGCATTAAAGCAGAAGCATTGGCATAAGTTACAATGCCAGCGATGGTTACCCCAAAGTCGGCGGGCAATTTTTCAGCACCTTGTAACAGCAATTTGGTTTTATCAAACTTAACCGAAGGCTGTGCATTAATAGAAGTTTCTAAATATGCTTTTAGCCCCATCGTAATGCTTACTTTTTTATTAGCTACTACTGCCTGATTGGTATATAGTTCTAATGGCTGCAAACCTAGCCATACGTGGTAATCTTTGTTAACCTCGGTTGGTTTGCTCATAAAATCTAATGCATTTAAAACGTAAGGCTTGATGTCCATAGAACGCTCAATACCATTATCTATATTTTGAGCAATTTGTTTTTTAAACAAGTTCACCGCTGGATTTATCAAGTAAGTCATTGGTATATTTTTACCAGCAATAACTACGGAAGGACTCTCGGCCCAATCGAAACCAGTAATTTCGGTAACGGTAGAAAAATGCCAGTTTTTAAAAGTTACAGCCGATGTTAATTTGATGGTACCGTTTAAGTTTAGCTCTTTGGTATCGTAGAGTTTTACCCCAAATTGCTCAAAGCCATAGCGCACTTTCGCCCATATTTTTAAAGGTAATACCATATCTATTTTACCAAAACGTTCATTGAGTATGATAGGACCTTGCTTCCAGACTTTTACCATCATATTATCATCTTCAAGTACGTTGTCTTCATATACTAGTCCGTTGAAATACTTGTTGATTTGGCCTTGCAGGTCGGTCATGGTTATTTCTACAGGGAGGTTAAAATAGCTCACTTGTTTCTCGTACACAATGTCGGTAGTGTAGCTGGGTGTTGGTTTTAAAGCCTCAATTTTTTGGGTGGTTGAGCAGCTGAAAAATAAGATTGTAACAGTTGTGGCAGTAATAATTTTGCCGAATAGTTTTATCATAAAAAACGCTTAATGGTTGCTAGTTTTAATAGTCAATATTACAAAACTATTGCTTATAGTAACAAACAGGATTGAAAAGCATTTGGATGCTAGTTGAATGTTGGAAATACAAAACTTATTAGTATCAAAGTCAGTCATAAAAATCTTACTCAAATATGTATTTTAGAGTGGAAGTGCACATTATATTTTTTCTTCCAAAGTGTTTAACCACAACGATACTATTTTAATTAACTTGTTACATCAAAATACCATAGGTATTAGCTGCTAGTTGGTCTATTTAAAGCTTTGTATATAATCAGGTTGATAATATACTTATAAAGATAAATCGTATTTAAGAAAGCTTTGTGTAGCTTGTTTAGCAACATATATAAAAATATTTTTCAAAAAACAAATGCCCATATTAAATTATTCATTATTTTTACTTTATCCCCATTGCTATACCCGTAACAACATATTAGCATTTGCCTTACAAGCATTACAGCCATTTATGCTATTACTGTATCAAAAGGATACGTATTAATAATAATATTTAGAAGGTATTAGAAGTACGAAAATATCTATCAACTAATAAGTTTTGTAACTAATAAAAGACGTAAAATAACTAGCAAAACAGAAAAAAAAGTCTACCCCCTATAGTAGCCCCCGAAAGTTAGTGGTGTTACACTATCTAACTTGGAGCACTGGCCGCAAGGCTAGTGCTTTTTTATTGTGGGTAACTGATGAACAAATTATACAGCAAGTTGCAGTAAAAACATTGTGGCAAAATATTTTCAAAATAATAGTCTATAAATTTGGTAGTCTAAAATAAATGTTTCACTTTTACACCATCAAATTAAAAACATGACCACAACATTTTACATAGCCGCTTTTTTATGTGTTGTATGTGTACCTGCTGCAAGTAATACTAGCAGACATTTTGTTTATTACTGATACCAAATTCTACCAACCTTTTTTACCACTTTTTAAATTGTAATTACCATGGCAACCACCACACCACAAATTCAAGCAAGCATTTTTTCACAAGTACCAAGTGTATCTACTAGGCAATATAATTATGGCTACTACCCTTTGCTAAAAGGTGATATAGCACCCATATTTCAGTTGCACCAATCGTCGTTTGTATCTATTCAGCATTTTTTTGAAGCAAAACAACCATTGGTCATTGCATTTTATACCAATTTACTTAACAATACAACAGGTATACAACAGCTAGAAACCTTACAAACACAGGTAAATCAGCATGGTGGCAACTTAATTATTATCACAAGCAATACTAGCAAAGCATTTAAAAAAGCCATTGCAAGTGCTACTAATTTAAATGTATTTGTAGATGCAGATAATAGCATTGCAGAACTGTTTGGCTTATATGATGATGCAAACCCATTAACCAATTGGCTATCAGGCATAGAAGATGCAGCGGCAGCTTTGCCAGCATTGTATGTTATAAACCCAGAAAGACAAATTGTACATCATTTTATTGACTACCAATTTGAATTATTTGGCAATGCCAATACCAATAATCACTTCACAGATGGTGTATTTGAAGCTGTAGACAATATATACAATACATATACCTACTTAAATGTGCGCTACAATAAACTAGTATCGTAAAACATAAGCTAGTAAAGCATTTCACAATTTTTTAGTACAAAAATATTACGGTAATGAAATTAAACATCATTGCGTTTGGCATACCATTGTTTATAGGTTTGATTTACATTGAGTACCTCATCATTAAGCGCAAAAAACTCAATTATTCCAATCTTCATGAATCGATAAATAATATCAGCATTGGTATTGCAGAGCGCTTGTGCGATGTGCTTGTTACAGGTTTATTCTACCTTATTTACGATAGCATACAAAAAAAGTATGGCATTTTTAATATAAAGCCAAGTGTGTTTTTATGGATATTGTTACTACTTGCTACCGATTTTATTTGGTATTGGTATCATAGGCTAGCCCACGAAATGAATGTGCTTTGGGCTTTGCATGTGGTACACCACCAAAGTGAAGATTTTAATTTTACGGTTTCTGCAAGAATTACAGTATTACAGGCTGTAGCAAGAACAGGTTTTTGGTGTGTATTACCGCTTATTGGCTTTCCGGCACCTATGATAACAGGTATGTTACTAGTGCATGGTTTATATCCATTTTTTGTACACACAAGGCTTGTAGGCAAGCTAGGCATACTAGAGTATTTATTTGTAACGCCATCTCACCACAGGGTGCACCATGCTAGTAACGAGCAGTATTTAGATAAAAACTATGGAGATGTGTTCATCATTTGGGATAAGCTGTTTGGTACGTTTAAAAAAGAAGATGAAGAACCTGTGTATGGGCTAACGCATCCCCTTAAGACCTATAGTTTTTTATGGCAGCACTTTCATTATTTTATAGAAATGGCTATAGCCATGAAGCAAGAGCCAACACTAAAAAGCAAATTGAAATTACTGTTTGGCAGACCCGATGCACTAGACCCAACCGCCCGTGCAAAAGCAGAAGCAATATTTCATATAAAGCAAAATAAATCGACTATAGAAAAGCCATTAAACAATTATGTTGTTTGGCAAATGATATTATTATTAGTGGGATTATTTGCCTTTATATTAACCGAGCATTACTTAAGTGTAGGCACTATTATAGCATTTACAACATTTACCCTTTTAACATTAATCAACTGCGGTGCGATTATGGAACAAAAGCGTTGGATTTATAATGTAGAATTTTTAAGAGTTTTCTCTTTGTTAGCCATTGCTTTTCAGTTTCACAACTACGCCATCATCATAACGGTATTAAGCATTGTGGCAATAGCAGCATGCATTTACTATAGACCTGTACAAAATAGGTATTTATCATTGGTATACCGCTATCAACAATAAAAAAAGCTGCGTGGCCGAGTGGTTTAGGTTAAGGTCTGCAAAACCTTTTACGGTGGTTCGATTCCACCCGCAGCGTCAGTAGATATTATCATTCATTCATTTAAAAAATTAAAAAATGGCAAAATTTATCACCAGCATCGAATTGTTTAATGCAAGCGAGACTGATTATTTAAACCTTAGCAAAGCGCTAGAAAACGAACGCTTTAAAAAAAATAATCAAAGGCACCAACACCAAAAAGGGGTAGAGTATAATGTAGAAGGCAATATTACCCTAACTGATGTTACCGACAAAGTGTTTAAAGTAGCAAGTGGTATTGGTAAAAAATATGCTTTTACTATTATAAAAGAGAAGCAAATACAGGAAAGTTTGTATTTAAAAAAGGCTAGTTAGCAAGCGTAATAGTTTGTTTTAGTTTGTTGTTTGAATTAAAAAAAGAAGTCAACTGAAGAGGTTGGCTTCTTTTCTTTTTGTATAACGCTAAAACAACAAAACTATCTTTGATTTAATTTATAGAAATATAATTCAAAAAAATGAGAGGTGTTAAAATCGCATTTATAAAAAACATATTATTGCACTATAGCTATAAAAAACTTTTGAAATAAAAAAACTAGTAATAGCACTACTGCTGCTAACTAATTTGAATGTTTTTGCCCAAGAAGGCGCAAAACAAATCTACGAGTCACCCAAAATGAAGGAAGCGATTGCCAAGCACAAAATTGTTGCTATTTTACCGTTTACTGCTGGTTTCGTACAAGCGCCCGCCTAAAAACTTTGATGCCCAAGCTAACAAACAAGAAGAAATTAAACTATCTCGTGACTTACAAAATGAAATGTTTACATTTCTTTTAAGAAAAAAAGATAAGTACACCGTTGATTTCCAAGATCCAGATAAAACAAATACTTTATTGAGAAAAGCAGGTGTATTTGACAAAATAGATGAAATTGGTATTGATTCTTTAGCAAAAATACTTGGCGTTGATGCCATTATAAAAAGTAGCTATTCATACGAAAAAACATCTTCGGAGGGAGCTGCAATAGCAAAAACACTTCTTTTTGAAGGTATTGGTGCTAAAACTGGTAGTGGTCAGTTAGTAATGCAAATTAAAAACGGTGTTGATGGTGAGCTACTTTGGAGATTTTCTAAAGATATGAATGATGGTGTATTCTCATCAGCTAGCGAATTAATGGAAAGAATGATGCGTAAAGTGTCAAGAAATTTCCCATACGAAAAATAAATAATAAATTTAATGTAAAAAGCTATCTCAGCACGATGAGTTAGCTTTTTTATTGTGTGTTTAATAAACAAAACACTAATAATGGCAACAAAAAGAAATCCCATTATCTTGCAGGTATGATAGAACTGAAACATATTGAGAAGTCGTTTGGAGATAGAGTGATTCTAAACGACATCAATGCAGTAATGGAAGCAGGAAAATGCAATCTTATCATTGGCGCAAGTGGTAGTGGTAAAACGGTTTTAACCAAATGCATGGTCGATTTATTTCAACCCGATAAAGGCGAAATCATTTACGATGGTAAAAACATTACTACTATGGAAACCGATGAGCGTAAATTATTGCGTCAGCAAATAGGTATGCTTTTTCAAGGTTCTGCCCTATTTGACAGCATGACCGTAGAGCAAAACGTAATGTTTCCGCTAGATATGTTTAGTAAAATGACACTAGCACAGAGGCGTAAACGTGTAGATGAAGTGTTAGAAAAAGTAAATTTAACAGGCGCTAATAAAAAATTTCCATCAGAAATAAGCGGTGGCATGAAGAAGCGGGTAGGTATTGCACGAGCCATTGTTTTAAACCCCAAATACCTATTTTGTGATGAGCCAAATTCTGGATTAGATCCACAAACATCTTTACTGATAGATAAACTAATTCAAGAAATAACCCTTGAATATAAAATAACCACTATCGTAGTAACCCACGACATGAATAGTGTAATGGAAATTGGTGACCATATTGTGTACATGCACCAAGGGCAAAAACAATGGGAAGGCAGTAATAAGGAAATTATTTTCAGTAAAAATGAGTTGCTCAATAAATTCATTTTTGCATCTGAGTTTTTGCAAGATGCCAAGCAAATGCGCATGATGGAAGCCGAAGGAAAGCAATTCTGATAATTGCTAATTTGAAATTCGGTAGCGACTTAACCATCTCAAATTATAAATCTGATATTATAAATGACCATTACTCATATTTATATTTATAAATATTCCATACCAATGGTACCTTTTACCATTGCTACTGGCACAATGGATTATGCCCAAAATATTTTTATTCGGGTTTATACAGATGCAGGTATTATTGGTGTAGGTGAATGCTCGGCTTTTCCAATGATTGTAGGTGAAACGCAAGCTACTTGCTACGAAATGGCGAAAGATTTTGCAGCTATTTGGAAAGGTAAAAATCCATTAGATATTGAGGCTAGAATGGCTGAATTACATAACTACACAGCCGGTAATTATACAGCCAAAAGCGCCTTCGATTTAGCTTTGTATGATATAGCTGCAAAGCATGCACAGCAACCTTTGTATCAATATTTAGGTGGCACAAAAAAAATGATAGAAAGCGACCTTACCATTGGCATTAGCACGCCTGCAATCATGGCTCAACAGGCGGTAGAATTTGTAGCGAAAGGCGTTAATATGATTAAAGTAAAACTAGGCAAGGAGCCCAAAGATGATATTGAGCGCATCCATCAAATACGAGCTGCCATTGGTTACACTACACAGCTACGTATAGACGCCAACCAAGGTTGGTCTTTTGAAGAAGCAGTTGAAGCATTAACTGGCTTAGGCAAATACGGTATTCAGTTTTGTGAACAACCTATGCGTAAGTACAACGACCATTTACTGCCACAACTGTGTGCCATTTCGCCCATAGCTATTATGGCTGACGAAAGTGTATTTACCCACCATGATGCTGAACGTATTATCGTAAATAAAGCCGCCAAATACATCAATATTAAATTCTCTAAAAGTGGCGGTATTTTAGAAGCCATAAAAATTAATGCTATCGCAGAAAAAAATAATATACCATGCATGATGGGCGGCATGCTTGAAAGTCGGGTGGCATTAACTGCCAAAGTACATTTTGCGATGGCTAATGATAACATTCAATTCTACGATTTAGATACTTGCTTATTAGGCCATAAAATAGACCCAGTAATTGGCGGTGTTACTTACAATGGTATGCATTTACAATTAAGCGATGCTATTGGCATTGGTACAGAGGTTGATGATGCTTACTTAAAAGATTTGGTACAAGTGGTGGTATAAATGAAAGTCTACTTCAACATGCTCCCTGTTGATAGATACTTGTCAAATCATGTAAATCGTAAACACCATTATTAAACTGCGGTTATCTTCGCACAATGGAAGCAAAAAAAGCAAGTGAAAGTTTTACAATCATGAATGAGATGGTATTACCAAACGATACAAATACGTTTGGTAATTTAATGGGTGGCAGATTAATGTATTGGATGGATATTGCGGCTGGTATTGCGGCCGCAAAACATTGTAATAGTCCTTGTATGACGGCCTCTGTAGATAATTTAAGTTTTAAAAATTCTATTAAGCTTGGTAATATTGTACATATTGAAGCTATTGTATCTCGTGCTTTTACAACATCGATGGAAATACATTTAAAAGTATGGGGGGAAGATTTATTACGCAAAACAAAATACGAAAGCAACGAAGCGTATCTCACTTTTGTTGCTTTAGATGAAAATAACAAACCAAAACCAGTACCAGCTTTTATTCCAGAAACAGATGAACAACAGCGTGTATACGATGGTGCGTTGCGTAGAAGACAATTGCGTTTAGTATTAGCAGGTAAAATGAAAGCCCATGATGCTACAGAATTAAAAGCTTTATTTTCTTAAATGAATCATAAGTCATGGTTCATAGCTAATATTACTTGTATTTAACTATGAACCATGACCTATCATCTACAGCCGATATACCACCCCTACACCATTTTGCGAAGCACCAATATCTACTTTTTGCAGCCAACCGTTCAAGTGCTTACCATTGGCATGATGCAGATAATATTGCACTACATCAAATACCAACAAAAAGCTACCTTGTAACAATACACTCTTCCCAAAACCTTCCGTTTGTGTATTATTAATATGTTGCCCACGCTCTTGCATATACAAGCCCGCAAATACATACCCTACATCTAAGCCAGAATTGAGCAGCAATATTTTCTCAAGTTTTTGCTGCTCATTAACGTTTTGCATTAATGACAATTTTTTATTGACAGCTTTTTTCACACTGTACAAGCCAACCCCAGCAATCGCTAGGTTTACCACATTCCAATAAGTATTCATTTTAAAGAACGCTTTATCGCTGCCAGTAGCATTGGCTGACGAAATACTACTTTGAACGATATTTACACCCGCCCAACCTGCCAAAATGGTCATATTGGTTTTATTTAATTGATAGCGTCTTTTCGCAATGGAATCTAAACTTATCAACTGGTTTGTATTTTTCAAAGTATCGATTTTTAATATAGCAGAATCTCTTACACTGCTTTGCGAAAATGCTTTACTAGTAAGCATTAGAAAAGATAAACAACAAAAAAATGTAATCCGCATGTTTTATATTTTAATGAATAAAAGTTAAAATCATCTTATGATTTGTTCCTTCAAATCTTCGAATAGCATTCATCTGTAAGCAAATGCTTTATATTTATCGCCTCAAAATAAGTGTGTCAATTTGACTAAAAAATATTGCAGCACTTTATTTGATAAATATTAACACCAATCATACAATTATATAAGATATATGTTGAAATTTATTAGCAAGTTATTAGGGGGTAATAAGAGCGAAAAAGACGTAGCACAGATTAAACCTATCGTTGAAAAAATTAACCAATATTTTCAACAGTATCAAAGTTTAACAAACGATGAATTGCGTAGCAAAACGCAAGAATTTAAAAGCCGCATTAAAGAGCATCTAAAAGATATTGATGCAGAGATTGCTAAAAAGCAAGAAGAAGCCGAAGCGCTGCCTGCAAGCGATATTCATGTAAAAGATAGCATTTACCAAGAAGTAGATAAACTAAAAAAAGAGCGTGACAAACAATTAGAAGAGGCTTTGAAAGCTATTCAAGCTGAGGCTTTTGCTGTTATTAAAGAAGCTGCAAGACGCTTCAAAGAAAATGAAACGATTGTGGCTACCGCAACCGAATTGGATAGAGAATTAGGTGTAAAAAAAGACTACGTAACTATCAATGGAGACACTTGTACTTTTAAAAACACTTGGACTGCCGGTGGTGGTAAAGTTACTTGGAACATGGTGCATTACGATGTGCAACTAATAGGTGGTAGCGTATTGCACAGCGGTAAAATTGCCGAAATGGCAACGGGTGAAGGTAAAACCTTGGTAAGTACCTTACCTGCATACTTAAACGCTTTAAGCGGTGAAGGTGTTCACGTAGTTACGGTGAACGATTACTTAGCAAAGCGTGATAGTGAGTGGAACGGCCCAATATTCGAATGGCTAGGTTTAACGGTAGATTGTATTGACAAACACCAACCAAACACTCCAGAAAGAAGAAAAGCCTATTTAGCTGATATTACCTATGGTACTAACAATGAATTTGGCTTTGACTACCTACGTGACAACATGGTACACAATCCAGATGAAATGGTACAGCGCAAGCACCATTTTGCAATGGTGGATGAGGTAGATAGTGTATTGATTGACGATGCTAGAACGCCTTTAATTATTAGCGGACCCATTGGCAAGCAAGATAATTTAGAACAATTCTTTGAATTAAAACCGAGAATTGAAAAATTGGTAGATGCACAAAAACGTGCCATCAATAGCTTTTTAAACGAAGCTAAAAAGAAAATTGCAGAAGGCAATGACGATCCGAAAGATGGTGGCTTGGCATTGTTTAGAGCACATCGTGGTTTACCTAAAAATAGTGCGCTAATCAAGTTTTTAAGCGAGCCAGGCATGCGAGTAAAATTGCAAAAGGCAGAAAACTATTACTTAGCAGACCAGCAAAGAGAAATGCCTAAAGCAGACGCTGAACTATACTTTTACATTGATGAAAAAAATAACTCGGTTGAGTTGACTGATAAAGGTATTCAGCTAATTACAAAAGCGGGTGAAGACCCCAATTTCTTTATCATCCCAGACATCAGCATCAGCCTTGCAAATGTTGATAAAAGCGCAGAAGCTGCTGAAGATAAATTACGCCAAAAAGAGAGTATCATCAACGATTATTCTGTAAAGGCAGATCGTATCCATACCGTACAACAATTATTAAAAGCCTACACATTATTCGATAAAGATGTTGAATATGTGGTACTAGATGGTGCAGTAAAAATTGTTGATGAACAAACAGGTCGTATTTTAGACGGTCGTCGTTATTCTGACGGCTTGCACCAAGCTATTGAGGCCAAAGAAAATGTACAAATTGAAGCGACAACGCAAACTTATGCAACCGTAACACTACAAAACTATTTCCGTATGTACCACAAACTCTGTGGTATGACGGGTACTGCAGAAACCGAAGCTGGTGAGTTTTGGGACATCTATAAACTAGATGTTGTAACAATTCCTACCAATATTCCTGCAGTAAGAATAGACCAAGAAGATTTAGTGTACAAAACCAAACGTGAAAAATTTGGTGCGGTAATAGAAGAAATAACGAAATTAAGAGAAGCAGGCAGACCAGTACTTGTAGGTACTACATCAGTTGAAGTGAGCGAATTGCTAAGCAGAATGTTGCGCCAAAAACAAATACCACACAATGTATTAAACGCTAAGCAACATGCCCGTGAAGCACAAATTGTAGCCGAAGCAGGTTTAGCAGGTTCAGTTACCATTGCTACCAATATGGCTGGTCGTGGTACCGATATTAAATTAGGGTCTGGTGTAAAAGAAGCGGGTGGCTTGGCAATTATTGGTACTGAACGTCACGAAAGCCGCCGTGTAGATAGACAGTTACGTGGTCGTGCAGGTCGTCAAGGTGATCCAGGGTCTACACAATTCTTCGTAACATTAGAGGATGATTTGATGCGTATGTTTGGTAGCGAACGCATTGCAAAAGTGATGGATTTTGCCGGCTACAAAGAAGGCGAGGTGATTCAGCATAGCATGATTACCAAGAGTATTGAACGTGCCCAAAAGAAAGTAGAAGAAAACAACTTTGGTATCAGAAAACGCTTGCTTGAGTACGATGATGTGATGAACAAACAACGTACAGTTATTTATACCAAACGTAACCACGCTTTGTTTGGTGAGCGCTTGGCACTTGATTTAGACAATGCTTTCTACTCAGTTGCCGAAGGTTTGATAAGTTCGTTTAAAGAACAAAACGACTTCGAAGGTTTTAGATTGGCAACAATTGTCAACTTTGGTATTGATACAGCTATTACAGCCGAAGAATTGAATAAAAATGGGGCGCAACAATTATCTGAAAAGTTGTATAATGAAGCAATAGCACATTACCAACGCAGAAAGGCTGAAATGGCTGAACAAGCATTGCCTGTTTTCCAAAATATTCGTAAAGACCAAGGCAATCATATTGAAAATGTCATTGTACCATTTACCGATGGCAAACGTGGCTTGCAAGTGTTAGCGAGTATGGATAAAACCCTGGCTACATCTGGATTAGAGCTTATAAACAGCCTTGAAAAAACGGTGACATTGAACTTAATTGATGACGAATGGAAAGAGCATTTAAGAGCGATGGACGATTTAAAACAAAGCGTTCAAACAGCCACTTATGAGCAAAAAGATCCATTGGTAATTTATAAAGTGGAAGCCTTTACCTTGTTTAAAAACATGGATGAGGAAATCAACAAAAACATTGTTTCTTTCTTGTGTCATACCACCATTCCTATTGAAAATGAAAGCCAAGTAAAAGAAGGTCGCCAACAAAAAACCGACCTCAGCAAAATGCAATCTCGTAAGCAAGATTTTGATGGATCTGGTAACGAACCTGCGCCATCAGAAAATGATTATTATGACCCTACACCTGTAAAGCAACAGCCCATAGTTGTGGGACCAAAAATTGGCCGTAATGATCCTTGCCCTTGTGGTAGCGGTAAAAAATACAAAGCTTGCCACGGTAAAGAAGCAGAATAAGCTATCAACAAGTTTAACATATAATGAGCAACCCGAAAATGGGTTGCTTTTCTTTTAAAAGCAAATACTAAACACCATGACTATTAACCAATACATAGACCACACTATTTTAAAGCCAACCACTTTAATAGCAGATATTCAAAAGCTATGTAACGAAGCCGTACAATACCAATTTGCTGCCGTATGTGTGCCCCCCAATTTTATAAAAACAGCTAAAACTTTTACAAAAGATAGCAGTGTAAAAGTAGCAACAGTAATCGGTTTTCCATTTGGCTATAGTGCTATTGAAGCCAAGCTTGCAGAAGTATTACTAGCCATTGTAGATGGTGCAGATGAATTGGATATTGTGATTAATATTTCGGCCATTAAGAATAATGATTGGGAATATTTAGCCAATGAAATCAACCATTTAATGCCTATTATCAAACAAAATAATCGGGGCGTTAAAATCATTATCGAAAGTGGTGTTTTAACAGACGATGAAATTGTAAAATGTTGTCAGCTATATGGTGTTGCAGGTATTGACTATTTAAAAACCTCTACAGGCTATGCAGAAAAAGGTGCTACCATAGAAGCCGTAAAACTATTTAGAGAATACTTGCCACCACATGTTCAAATAAAAGCGTCTGGTGGTATTAGAGATTATGCATTTGCTAAACAATTAATTGAAGCGGGTGCTACACGCCTTGGTTGTAGTGCTAGTGTAGCTATTGTAAATGGCGAAAAGGCTGAAGGTAGTTACTAGTTACAAGTTGCTGGTTAATAGTTGCAGGTTACTTGTTACTTGAAACTTGTTCCTTGCATATTCTACTTTATCTTGCAAACGCAAAAATAACCATCTATGCAAAAAATAATGATGCTATTGGTAGTCACCGTTTTGGCATTACAAGCAATGGCAAATGGTGATACCGTAATTGTACGTAAAGACCCACGTTTAGATATGCTTTCTGCGAAGCAAGCACAAATAAACAAGCGCAGCAGTATGATGACTAGCAGTGGCTTGTACAAAGGGTTTCGTGTGCAAGTATTGAGCACACAAAGCCGCGGCGAAGCCTTCAAAATGAAGACAGATTTATTAACGAGATTTCCAGAAGAGAAATCCTATCTCATTTTTCAATCACCCAATTTCAAAGTCCGTATAGGCAACTTTATAAAACGTGCAGATGCTGAAAAACTAAAGCAACAATTAGCAAAATTAGTTGGACAAAATGTGTATGTAGTAGAAGATGCTATTGAATACACCCCTAAAGAAGGTGAAGATATTGCGGGCTAAACTGCTCTATCCAAATCTCACTTTTCACTCCCGATAGCTTTCGGGATCACGTTTCACCTTTCACATTACTAGCTATGTTACAGCAAACCATTAAGCAATTAGCCGCTCAGTACGCACAAGAAAATATTACCACAAGAAGATACCTACACGCACATCCCGAACTAAGCTACTTAGAGTTTGAAACCAGCAAATATGTACAACAAAAATTAACCGAGCTTGGTATTGCATTTGAAGTGATGGCAACAACGGGTATTGTAGCCACCATCAAAGGAAAAAACCCAGAAAGCAGAGTGATGGCTTTGCGCGGTGATATGGATGCATTGCCAATTGTAGAAGAAAACACGGTTGACTATACATCTCAAAACGCAGGTATTATGCATGCCTGCGGCCATGATGTACACACTACCATTATATTAGGTGCAGCACGAATATTAAACGAAATAAAAGAGCAATTTGAAGGTACTGTAAAGCTGTTGTTTCAGCCAGGTGAAGAAAAAAACCCAGGCGGTGCTAGCTACATGATACGTGATGGCGCATTAGAAAATCCACGACCAAAAGGCATTGTAGCCTTGCACGTACATCCGGGCTTAAACGCTGGTAAATTAAGTTTTAGAAAAGGCCGTGTAATGGCTAGCGCCGATGAAATTTACATTACCATTCGTAGTAAAGGCGGTCATGCGGCTTCGCCACATTTAACAGCCGATACAGTATTAATCGCTTCACATTTAATTGTGAGTTTACAACAAATTATTAGCCGTAACAACAATCCTACCTCACCGTCGGTGCTTAGCATTTGTAGCATACAAGGCGGCCATACTACCAACGTAATACCTAGCGAGGTAAAGCTGATGGGTACATTTAGGGCTATGGACGAAACTTGGCGTTTTAAAGCCCACGAACTGATTACCAAACAAGCAATTGGCTTGGTAGAAGCCATGGGTGCAGAAATAGATTTATTGATAGATGTGGGCTACCCTACTGTAGATAATGAGCCCGTATTTACTGAGGACGTATGGCAACAAGCCAATGCATTTATGGGTAAAGAAAACGTAGAAGAAACCGAACTACGTATGGGTGCAGAAGATTTTGGCTATTACACACAAGTAATACCGGGCTGCTTTTTTAGATTAGGTGTGCGCAACGAAGCCGCAGGCATTGTACACAATGTACACACGCCTAAGTTTAACATTGATGAAAGCGCCATTGAAATTGGTGTAGGCATGATGGCTTGGCTTGGTGCAACGGTCTAATATTGTATTTGCACAAACCTATAAGGTTTTAAAAACCTTATAGGTTTAGTTTCACCCCGCAAAACGAAGTTTTGCGGGGTATTTTTTTATTATAGTTATTTAACGCATAAAAAAACTAAACACATTGCACTTTGAAATACTAAATAAACTATATTGAACTCCTAAACTAATTGCAAATGGAAAACACCACAGACAACTCATTTGAAACACCACAAGATGTACCAGTAGAATCTACTGCTGAAACCCCAATTGTAACGCCTACAGAAACGACTGCCGAAGCACCACAACCACAACAGTATTACTACCAACCGCCTGAAGTTAATTTAGTATTAGCAGGTAGGGGCTTGCGTTTTGCCAATTATCTTATTGACCTCATTGTTTTTTATATCGTATTAATTGTTGGTGGCGGGCTTATTATTGGTATTTTCTTCCCGGCGTATGCAGCTGATTTAGAAGAAATGAACCCACTTTTAGATCGTATTATCACGCTACTATTTTACGGTATGTATATGAGTATTGTAGAAGTAATGACACAAGGCCGCTCTCTTGGTAAATACATTACAGGCACCAAAGCAGTGAACCACGATGGTACGCCTATTTCTGCAGCTACTGCATTTGGAAGAGGCTTTAGCCGTATGGTACCATTTGATCAAATTAGTGCTTTGGGCGACCCGCCAAGCCCTTGGCATGACCAATGGAACAATACACATGTTGTAGTGATTAAATCCTCTACTTTACCATAAACGTATAATACACATAAAACACCCCGCAAGACTTGGTTTTTGCGGGGTGTTTTGTATGAAGAAATAAACCATGGCGTGGCATTACAAATACCTTTTTATCTGTGCTTCGAGATGCCGCAAGCGAACATCACGAAGAGCGGATAGCAACCAACGGCCAAGGTATTTGCGAAGGCTGGGTAATAGTATTCCGTCCGCCCACAACCAATGCCGATTGAAATTATTTTGTTGAAGGTAACAATTGATGTTGAATGTTGCCGTGTCAGCCCGAACCGAAATTGATTAAAGATTTACTGTCGATTGTGCTTCCGTCCGCCCAGCTTTTGCAAGATACCCCTGTTGTACGCATACCCTTTCTACTCGGTCGTCTATAATGTAGGTCTGGTCGTGGTCATAGGGTGGTTGCCGTGCGTTGGGCAAGGCAGGCTCTTGGGCAGGTTGGCTTCTGTGGGGTGGGTTTGTGTGCCTGCCCATGTGCCTGACTTGCAGCGTTGGCTTGTTAGAGTTGTCGTTCGCTGGGTTTGTCAGTCTGCTTGCTAAAAATATTGGTCTGTGTCCAACAATTACTTGTCTTTACGACAATATTGGCAGTCTGTAAGTAAAAAGTATTTGTCTGTACGGTAATATTGTCAACCTGCACGCAAATATTATGTGTCTGTAAGCAAATATTGATTGTGTTAGTGCTAACATTATAAACCTGTATCTGAAAATATACAGTCGGGTAGGTAGGTTTGTATTTAAGGTTTGTGTCCACCTGCTCGACTGTTTGAAATTAACGGTCTTTTACGTTTGTAAACCCAAGTCCGCTTACTTGTTTGAATTGTGGGCTTGTTGCTCCGAAAACTGACTTCATATATTTTTTAAGTGATTGGATAAATATATAATTCCTTAGGCTTAAACTTTTTGATTAAAATGTTGCCGTAAAGCCTGCATAAAAACTACGACCAACTGATGGGATAATCCCAGGGCCTGGGTATTTGTCTGTTCTATTTGTAAAATAAGATTTTTGTTACAAGCTAACCAGATACAAAATTTACCACTTTGCTTTTACTGCATTCTCTTAATTATTTAAATCCGTCGGTTAATGTTTTAATAAATGCAACAATATCTTTTTCTTCTTGTGCTGTAAGGTGCAGGTTACCAACTTCGGTGCGGTTAACGGTTGCTGTTATTTCAGCAGGGGGAAAAGGTTCAACATCTCTTTTATTATAAAAATGTACAACTTCTTCTAATGTATTATAAAATCCATTGTGAAAATAGGGGGCAGAAATGGCTGAATTTCTTAAAGTAGGTACTTTAAATTTTCCATAATGCGTAGGGTTATTTAAAAAACCACCTAAGCCGTAATCTATTGCATTATTACCTAAGGGATTAAAAGTGGTAGGTAATGTATAAAATGGATTTGCTGGGTTTTTAGGAACACCAATATTATCATACGTAAAGTCTGTAAATAATACTTTACCGCTTATTGGGTCTGGCTCAGAAATATGGCAATTGGCACATTTACTTTTTGCACTGTCATTAAACAATTGCAAGCCTCTTAATTCCTGTGCATTTAGTTTTGCCTGTCCTTTTAAATAGTAATCGTATTTTGAGGTAAATGGATTTAAGTCGGGTGATTTTTCAAATAATGCAATGGCATCAGCTACATTATTAAAAGCAATATTATTATCTAAAACTTCGCCATATACCTGTTTGTACAATGGGTAATAACTAGCGGCTTTAATTTTATTAATTAATGTTTGAACATTTGGAATGTTCATCTCAAGCGGATTAAGAAATGGTTCATGGGCCTGCTCTTTTAACGAATTTGCTCTGCCATCTAAAAAGAAGCCGCCAACATAAGTAGAATCTACATTGTCAAAATATAACGCTGGTGTAAACATGCTATAAGCAATGTTGGGTGTGTTTCTATTACCAAATAATCCATTTACTGCACCTTCAGAAATAATGCTGTGATTGGGGTCGCTAAAACCAGTGGATGGGTTGTGGCAACTAGAACATGATTGCCCAATTGGGGTTGATAAATTTTTATCGTTAAATATGAATTTACCAAGTTTTATTTTGTCAATATATTCAAAGGTAACAATGTCTCTTTCTTTACTGCAAGATGATAGCGTGACCATAGAACCAATAACAACAGTTATTAAACAAGTAATAGTAATGGTTAATTTATTTTTTCTCATTGTTATTTAAAATTTAGCTGTAAACCCTATATAAAAACTACGACCAACTGATGGAATGATGCCTGGGCCTGGGTATTCGTCTGTTCTGCGGGTGAAGTATGATTTATCAGTTAAGTTATTGGCACCAATTTTTATGGCGTAATTGTTTATTTTGTAGGTAGCACTTATGTCTACAACGGTATATGCTGGTATATAACCTGCAATGGGGTCGCTGCTTGTTGTGACATTAGAAGCATCACCGTAAGCATCGCCAACTGAATTTATCTGAAAGGTGGAAGAGAATTGTTTGTTACTAAAAATTAAGCCAACACGGTTGATGGTTTTTGCTGCAGCTTCTACTCTTTTACCAATAAATTCTCCACTTGTATATTTTGCATCTATATATGCAAATGAATTAAAAATACTTAACCCGTATTTAGATTTTTCGTTGATAGCTTTTAAAATATTCAATTCTACATAATTCTCAATGCCTTTGTGAACACTATTGGCAATATTGGTTCTTAACGAATAATCGTTGCCTGCGGGGTCTTGTTTTAGCACTACACCAATTCTATTATTATAGGCCAAATAAAAACCGCCAATATCAAAGTTTAAATAATTTTTTATAGTGCCTCTGTAACCTAAATCAGTATTGAAACCGTAAGCATCTTTTAAATTTGGGTCTATTTTGGAAGTAATGCCAAATGGTTCTAACTGGCTGTAATCAATAGGGCGGTAAGCCTGACTGAAATTGGCATACACACTTGTGTTTTTAGTTGGCTTATATTCTATACCTAAACCTGCCAATGCAAAATAGCGATTACGGCTTAGGTCGGGTAATTGTTTAATGTTATCTACTATTTTGTAACCTGTTGCAGTGCTGTTTAAATATTCAAATCGAAAGCCAGGTGTAATGGTTAGCTTATCATTTAGTCTAAAAATATTTTCTACAAATGGTGCAATATTGGTAGTTGAAAAATCTAAATTATACCCCCAATCTCCTGTAATAGATAAATCAAAATCGCTTTTGGTAGTGCCTTCGCCACCGCCTTGTCTTTTAAACCAAGCATAACTATACCTTACACCACCTGCAATGGTTGATTGTTGTTTACCTAATTTATAAGTGTGTGCAATTCTAAGTTCAGTTGTTGTATTATGTATATTTTCTTTGCCAACTTCTCTTGGTACAAAGTCATTTGTGGCTGGGTCTATTTCATCTAGGGCACTTGCGCCACCATCTTCATTACGCCAAACTAATGAACGATTGCTAAATAAATAGGTTGTTTTTAAGCTAATGGTTGTGTTGGCAGATGATGTAAAGTTTGCATAAGCAGAAACAATATTCCAAGGACTTTTTAACCAATTTCTTGCCCTTGTTGATGCTTTTGGATTTGCATAAAATGTACTATCATCTAAGCCACCTGGCATTTTTATTTGATTGCGAAGCAATGAATATTCTACACCAATAGTAAGTTTGTCTGTTGGTTTATATTCAAATTTTCCAAACCCTGAAATTTGCCATTGCTGGCTATTGGGGCGATAGCCCTCCATATTTCTATATTGCAAAAAAGCATAGTAGCTAATTTTTTTGTAAGTTCCTCCAATAGAATTAAAAGAATTAAACAGCCCAAAACTTCCTGCTGTTTGCGATGTTGTAAATTCAAAAGGTTTATTTATTGGTGCATCTTTGGTTACATAGTTTACAAGGCCACCAAAGTGTGCCCCAAATTGCAATGAGGCTGCACCTCTTACCATTTCTATTCGGCTTACTGCTTCCATCGGTGGAATATAATAGGCCTCGTTGTAGCCGTAAACATCTGCACTTATGTTGTACCCATTCTGCCTTGTATTCATTTCAATACTTTGTATCGGGTTTAATCCTCTTGTGGCAATACCATTGGCTGTAAAGCCGCTACTTTCTGTTTCTACAATATTAAGACCTGGTATTCTACCTAATATTTGTCTTGTGTTATTGATGGCTTTATTGGCATCTAAGCTATCTATAAGAATAATTTCAGTTTTCTTTCCTGCATAGATGATACCGTTTTTCATTTCAGGTAGATGCCCAACACCGTTTACTGTTTTATAACCTGTTACAGTTACATCTGGTAGCATTTTGCTGCTGTCTGCCTTTTGTGCACTGGCATTTATGATATAGAATATTGCACATATCCCAACTATAATTTTCTGTTTGCCCATACTTTTATTTTTAATTTGGTGCAAATGTGTGGTAAGATTTTTTTGTACACTTTTACATTTGGGAAAAGAAATAACGCAATCGGGAAAAGTTTGTCATAGATAAAAGAATAAGTAAAACGAAACCTCCGTAGGCGGTTTTTCTTTTCTTCTTCTTTTTCGGGGTGGGGCTGCCTGAATAAATTGACTGTCTGCCGTGTGTTGGCAATTGCAGCTCTTTTGTAAGGTTGGCTTCTGTGTGTTGGCTTTGTGTGCCTTGCAAATGTGCTGCAATGTGCAGTGGATTGTTAGGGACTTAGCTTTGAATGTCTTGTTGCTTGTAGGGAAACGAAATTTTGGTTTAGGGCTGCGTACAACGAAAAAGGCTTGGCGTTGTTGGGGAATTAGCATTCCGTCTGCCCATAACCGAAGCCCAATGATTGCAATATTGCTGATGTTTTATTCATAAGCCAAATTTATAACGTCAAGCCCGAACTAAAGCACAATAAAGAACAAATGATGAGGCAATATTCGTCAAGCCCCAATAATGCCAAACCATATGTTATGTGCCGTACTTCTTCGTGTCAAACTTTTAGCCAACTTGAATATTCAATGTAATCTTCAAGATAAATCTGTTTCATTTGTTTATCGTCTAAGTCGTCAAAGCCAAGTTTTGAACATCTTGGATACTCTGCCCACATAAAAATATCTCTGCTGTCAGTGTTAGCTTTTTTAATTAGTTCGTCTAAAGTGTCAAAGTTTTTGTTCGCAAGTTTTAAAATACCTGCTGCAATTCTGTTTTTTCCTGCTTGATTGTCGCTGTGAATAGTATTGAGTTTTGTCTTTACTGTTGCTGAATTGCTTTTGTAATCTCTCTCAATTAATGTGTCAAGCAGTTGGTCTGAAATTTTTGCAACTGGCTGGTGTCCGAATAATTTTATTTTAAGTAAGTCAAACATATCGTAATGTGTCGTGCTGCTTAATAGTTTTTGTTAAGGTTGTAATGATTGTCAAACTGTGTGCTGTGTCCACTTGCTTGTGACTTGAGCAAAAGTCCACCCGATACAAATGCTAAATTGAAAAACCAAAGAACAAAACTTGTACAAAAACTAAACAAAGATTGTCAAGCCTATGTGGGCTTTGGGTCAAGTCAAACCTAAATGATAAAGAACATTTTTACTGTCGCCCCCAAAGCTGATGAAACTGTTGGGCAGTATGGCACATAACGTTTTTCGGCTTGGCGATGTGGCGGATTTTTAGCACAAAAGTTCAATAGAGTTACTGCTGTTGAACCTTGCACAAATGTTTCAGAGAAGCACTTTAGCCGCCATATTGCCAAACCGATGTTAGCGGTTCGGCTTTCTTTTCTGTCGTCATTATTTAGCTGAATATTCATGGTCTTTACTGAATTGAAGCAATGTAATTTTCAATTTCTTCACTCTCACCAAATGCAGTTGTCGGATTGTTAAAAGGTGGTCTGTCAGAATTTTGAGGACTTAAAATTTCTCCGTTTTCAACTTCATCGCCAAATGTTGGTGTTTCTCTAAATTTTCCTTTTCCCCTAAAATTTAAAATTACTGCTTGAACTCCTGAAATGATACAAATTTGAAGTCCGGTTTCTTCACTTTCAAAAAAGTCGCTTTGGTTAAGTCGCATACGAACTGTTTTTCCTTTCAACAAACTTTCAGGACAGTATCCGTCCCACATATTTGAAATCATATTTGTTGGTTTTAAGTTGTTTCCGAAAGTAAAAAGGAATAATTCAATGTTTTCTCCTTCTGTTTCTATGTTACTTGCAACCTGCCTTGCAAGCTGTAAGAAGTCAAGATATTTTTTTTCAGCGTTGTCATAACGAATGTTGCTTAATTGCTGAAAGTTAGCATACGATTTGCTCGCAAAAACGTCAATAAGTCGCTGGTCAAGTATTAAACAAGGATTGCCGTTAAATGATATTTTGAAAAAGTAAAGTATTTTGCTATAAGTTGATAGTCCAAGTCCTGCAACATTTTTGAAAGTTAGTGTCAGGTCGTTAAAGTCTGTCGTTGTGGGGTTTGTTTTATCTCTTAAAGTCCGCAATACGTTTTCAATGGTGTCAATGTGTTTCAGAATATTTACAAAATGATTTCCACGCATTCCTGCTGTGTAGCCCCAATAAATTATCTTGATAATTGTTTCTCTCGGTTCGTTTGTTTCAAAAATGTCTTGACGGCTTATTGTCAAAGTTTTATTGTCACCAAACAACTTGTCATTGAGATTTTTTAGCCACTTAATTTCATTCTCCGCCTTTGTCCAAGTTGTTCGTTTTGTCGTAAAACATTGTTGTCTTACAGGCAGATTTGAGATTAATATTTTGTAATTGTTAATGTTCATTTGTGTCGTCTTTTAAGCTGACCGCTAACGCAAGTATATATGATATTAGGCGCACTATCAAATATTTTCTTGCTTCTGATTATCAATATATTAGTCTTCGCCTTTTTGTATTGTCGTTGTCACAATCCACGCTCTTCGCCATTTGTATTGTTGCACATTTACCAGTCTATTTTACCACTTCTAAACAAATCATCAAATGGACTAGCAATGTTAATCAATTTCTTTTTACTTACATGCAAATACCTTTCGGTAGTTTTTATGTTAAAATGACCCAATAAATCTTTTATAAACTTTATGTCCGTTCCTTTCTCTAATAAGTGTGTTGCAAAACTATGGCGCAAACTATGTATGCCTATATCTTTAGATATACTTGCTTTTTCTTTTGCCAACTGAAATATTCGCTGAATTGTTCTTGTTGGGTAAGCTGTAAACGTTTGCTCGCTTTCAAATAAATACTGCTTTGGCGTTGGCTGGTACGTTTTTATATAATCTCGCAATATATCTAGCAGTACTGGGCTTAGCCCCACGTACCTATCTTTTTTGCCCTTTGCACGTTCTATAAATATTTGCATTCTATCGCTATCTATATGTTTTATCTGTAAGGCAGCCACTTCGCTTACACGCAGGCCTGCACTGTAGGCGGTAAACAACATGGCTTTGTGCTTTTTATTGTCTAGCGCATTAAACAATTTTCCCAATTCATCTTCCCCTAAAACTTTGGGTAGCTGTAAGTGCTTCTTTGGTCTTGGCACTTCCCAAAAAAAACGTTCTTTGTTTAATACTTGTTCGTAGTAGAATTTTAGGGCGTTCATACGGCTATGTAAGGTGTTTTCGCTTAGCTGTAATGTGGTGTAGCAGTATTGCAAGTAGTCTTTTAGGCGTTGTATGCTTAGGGTATCGGCGGGGGTACTTTTTAGGGTATATAGCAGTTGCGCCATTTCGTTGGTATAGGTTTTTATGGTGCTTGTGCTATAGGCTTTTAATTGTAGGTGTTGCTGCATTTGGGGCAGTACGTGGGCATTTTTGGCATGTATTTTTAGTAGCACTGTGCTAGTAGCGGCTGGCTTTTGCTGTATTGGCTCTATGCTATTGGGGGCTGGTGATAGTGTGGTAAGTAAGCTAGCATCTATGGTTGCAATGGTTTTTACCGCTAGTTGTAGTGCATGGTAGGCTTGGTTGGTACAAGGTAAATACCAGCATTTGTGTGTTTGTGTCCATTTAGCCTCGGGCAATTGTTTTATAATGCTATTTAGTTGGGTATTTTTTGCGAAATAAATACCTATTACCATTTGTTCCTTATGCCATAATGGTTGCAATACAATGTGTAGCATACTTACTTTATTTAAAAACGAAAGCTATCATTTTTTAGCTGTCACTTCTTCCCCATCAATCCAATAGCCCTTTCCAATGCCGCTATTTCTACTTTTAGTTTCTCGTTTTCGGCTTTTAGGGCGGCTAGTTCGGTGCTTTGGTCTATAGGGGCTTGTGGTGGTAGTTCGGGTGGTAAGGTATTGGCTATGTTACGCAAAAAATTGTATTCTAGTTGTTCGCACACTGCCATTAGTGTATCTACCCTCATGGTGGGCTGTTTTAAATATTGCGTTACTGTGGTAATATTTACATTAGCTCGCCTTGCCCATGCCGCTAACGACAAACGATTATCATCTATATATTGCCTAAGCATCTTCCCTATATGTAGTGGTGGGGGCATCATTGTAAGTTTTGTATTATAAAGCCATGTAAAAACTATATTTTCCAGGGTAATATACCCATTATATTAGGTGTATTAAATAGAATAAACCAGTGTAACTAACCTAAACAATAGGTGTATCACACTGGTTTAATAGGTGTATCTAACCCTTTTAATAGATATTTTACACTAATTAAAACGGTGTATTTAACCTGTTTAATACTTATTTTATACTATTAAAATAGGCTATATACACCTGTTTATTAGGTATATATAGCCTGTAAAATAGGTTTTAATACCCCTATTTTGCATCCTGTGGCCTACCACCGCCATTGCCTTTGTAGCGGGCTTTTAGGTAGTCGTACTTAGCTTGTGCGCCCGGTACGCCTGCATCGGCTAGGCTAGCATACATTTCGTAAATTTTATTGGCTACCGTATAGCTTTCGGCGGCAGCTAGGCGCTGACTGCGTTTTAGCTTGTCTAACACCCCTTGTAGCCATGCGATTTCTGCATGTAGCTGTTTGTAAAACGTGTAATCCTTCACCATTTCGGGTACTTGTGCAGCGATATTGGGCGGCAGCATCGCCACACCTTCGGCATCGCAGGTAGTAATGGTGTCGTTTACAAATACATAGTTGTCTACATCAATACTTGGTATACCCTTTAGTTCCTCATCTGTTAAGGTTACCATTTTGGGATTAATCACAGCCGAGTAAGCGGCATGCTGCGCCGTTAAAGCAGCTTCATCGGTAGTTGAAAACGTAGTGCTGATGCGGTTTTGCAAAACATTTGCCATACAAAAATTGATTTTTTAATGAATAATTAGCGACTAAAATATAAAAATTAGCATAATTATCTATTAAGATAGTGTATTTTTTAGTTATAAATTAACAAATAGTTATGAAAAGCTAAAACGGGTGGATTTTGACTCACATGATAGCAATCGCTTTAAAAAGGAATAACAATAACAACTTAAATTAGCGTCGTAAGCAAAATTTTAAAGCGGGCTGATGGCTAATATTGTACTTTGCGCCCTTTGAAAAACTATCAACTGTTAGTTTTAAACCGTAACATTGCGAATGGCAGTGCTGCTGTAAAAGCGCAACCACCAACTAAGTTTATTGGCGTGTAACACCATGAGTGTGGCATAGCGGTACTACGTTGGTTTCATAAAAAATTGATACTTGTATGACAAAACAGAACAACACCAAAAAGGAACAAGCTTTAGAATACCACGCTCAAGGCAGGCCGGGTAAAATAGAAGTAATACCTACCAAAGAAGCCAAAACCCAACGTGACTTAAGTCTTGCTTACAGCCCGGGTGTGGCTTGGCCTTGTTTGGCTATTAAAGACAACCCCGATGATGTGTATAAATACACGGCGAAAGGCAATTTGGTAGCGGTAATAAGCAATGGTACGGCGGTATTGGGATTGGGCGATATAGGGCCAGAAGCGGGCAAGCCCGTGATGGAAGGCAAGGGTGTATTGTTTAAAATATTTGCAGATATAGATGTATTTGACATAGAGATAAATGAGAAAGACCCAGAGAAATTTGTACAAATAGTAAAAGCGCTAGAACCTACGTTTGGCGGCATTAACTTAGAAGATATTAAAAGCCCTGAATGCTTTTACATAGAGCGCGAACTAAAAGAGCGGATGAAAATCCCCGTGATGCACGATGACCAACATGGTACCGCCATCATTAGTGGTGCGGCATTGCTGAACGCATTGGATATTCAGAAGAAGAAAATAGGCAGTGCCAAATTTGTGATTAATGGCGCTGGTGCAGCCGCTATGGCTTGCGTGCAAATGTATATAGCGCTTGGCGCTAAGTACGAGAACTTCATTATGCTAGATAAAGAGGGACCACTGCACAAAGGCCGCACCGACCTTGATGAAGTGAAGCAAAAATTTGCCACAGAAAAAAGTGATTGGACACTTACCACCGCCATAAAAAATGCGGATGTATTTGTAGGACTAAGTGTAGGTAATGTGGTAACGGGCGAGATGATAAAAACCATGGCCAAAAACCCCATTGTATTTGCTATGGCCAACCCTGACCCAGAAATTACCTACGAAGAAGCGATCGCTGCTCGCAAAGACCTCATTATGGCAACGGGTAGAAGCGATTATCCTAATCAGGTAAACAATGTGCTTGGCTTCCCTTATATATTTAGAGGCGCATTAGATGTACGTGCAACTAAGATAAACGAAGCCATGAAACTAGCGGCCGTAAAGGCTTTGGCCGAACTAGCAAGAACGCCTGTGCCAGATATTGTGAACATGGCGTATAACCAAAAGAACTTGTGTTACGGGCCTACCTATATTATTCCAAAGCCGGTAGACCCCCGCCTACTAAGCACTGTAGCGCCTGCTGTAGCAAAAGCAGCCATCGAAAGCGGCGTAGCCCAAAAGCCGATTACCAATTGGGATGAATATATTGTAGAATTGAACAAACGTTTGGGCCTAGATAATCAGCTATTGCGTGTGATAGCAAGTAAGGCAAAACGTGACCCTAAACGTTTGGTATTTGCCGAAGCAGACAATGTGAAGATTTTAAAAGCTGCCAGCATACTGTATGAAGATGGTGTGGCCTACCCTATTTTGCTAGGTGACGTAAACAAGATAAAACGCATTGCTGACGAGAATGACATAGACATTCACGAAATGCAAATAATAGACCCACGAGTAGATGAGCAAGAAGAGAAACGTACTGCTTATGGTGAGCTGTTTTTTGCGAAGCGCCAACGTAGAGGTTTTAATGCGTACGAAAGCTTTAAAATGATGCAAGAGCGTAACTACTACGGCTGTATGATGGTAGAAACAGGCGATGCAGATGCCATGATTAGTGGCCTTACAAGAAACTATGCTGAAGCAATAAGACCAGCCCTACACATAATAGGTACAGAAGAGGGTGTGAAAAAGATAGCAGGTATGTATTTATTGATTACCAAGAAAGGGCCTATCTTCTTAGCGGATACTACGGTAAACTTTAACCCCACTGCAGAAGAACTAGCAGATATTGCACAAATGGTAGCGAAGGAAGTACGCAGCTTTAATATTACGCCACGCATTGCCATGCTTAGCTATAGCAACTTTGGTAGTAGCGATGGTGCAGAAGCCAAACTTGTAGCCAAAGCAACCGCTATTTTAAAACAACGGAATCCATCGTTAATAGTAGATGGTGAGATGCAAGGTAGCCTTGCGTTTAACAACGATGTGCTGAAAGAAAACTATCCTTTTAGCGAGCTGGTAGACCAAGATGTGAACGTATTGATTTTCCCGAATTTGACAGCAGGTAACTTGGCGTATCACTTACTAAAAGAGCTTGGCGGTGCAGAAGCCATTGGCCCAATTTTGCTAGGCATGAAAAAGCCTGTACATGTATTGCAGCTAGGTAGTAGTGTGCGCAATATTGTAAACATGGCATTGGTAGCGGTGGTAGATGCACAATCTAAAACCAAGCTAGATACAGAAGTAGAAGTAGCCAAAACCAGTTGGTGGAAAAGCTTGAAAAAGAAGCATAAGATGTAGGGGTGATTTATGATTTGTGGTTTTGAAACACAGAGCAAGGAAGCAAAGAAGGAATTAGTTACTGTTAATTTAAACCACAGAGCAAAGAAGCAAGGAAGGAATTAATTGCTATTTACAAGTTGCAGGTTGCAAGAAATAAAATACAAAGGAAACAAGATTCAGGTTAATTTGCTTGAATCTTGTTCTTTTAAAAATAGCCTACACCAGTAACCAGTTACTGGTAACTTGAAACTAGTAACCTGCAACTTGAAACTTGCATCTGTTCTCTCTAAAACTCGTTTCTTTGTAGCAATAACTTTAGTACATGAAATTTTTTACCCATTTAGGTGCTTACTTTTTAATGTTGAAGGGCATGTTTACCAAGCCTGAAAATTTAAAAATGTACTGGAAAGAATTTATGCACCAATGCGTAGAAATTGGCGTAGGCGCATTGCCAATTGTGGTAATTATATCCTTGTTTTTAGGTGCGGTAACCACAGTACAAACGGCTTATCAATTAGTAACTCCACTAGTACCACTTTCAACCATCGCTCAAATTGTAAGAGATAGTATGATTTTAGAACTATCGCCTACGGTATTAAGTATTGTGCTAGCTGGTGTGGTAGGCAGTAAAATAGCAAGTGAACTAGGCAATATGCGTATAAGCGAACAAATAGATGCCTTAGAAATTATGGGTATTAATACCAAAAGTTATTTGGTACTGCCCAAGTTATTGGCTAGTTTGGTAGTAATACCAGCGTTGATAGTGATTTCAGCGGTGTTGGGTATTTGGGGCGGAAGAATGGCAGGTAATTTTACAGGTATTTTAGCCCCAGATATTTATGACATTGGATTGCGTCAAAACTTAAATCTTTTCAACATACAATTTGCCATGTACAAGGCTTATACATTTGCCTTTATCGTCAGCAGTATACCAGCTTATTATGGCTACCATGTAAAAGGCGGCTCCCTAGAAATTGGTCGCTCTAGTACAAGTGCAGTAGTGGTAAGTTGTATCTTAATTCTATTTGCTGATTACGTACTTGCTGCTTTATTGTTATAATTACAAGAATTATTTTGCTATAGAATGAGTGCTATCTAAACGCATAACCACATACTTCCCTAATACCTTTTCTCTTGTAGCTGGGTTTAAAAACTCTATGCTAAGTTGCGTTACGCCATAGCTTCTACCATTGTACAATATTTTGCTTGCAGGAAATTTAGCTGTAACTACTGCTACACTGTCTTTTGGAGTCAAAATAATATCGCTACTATCTAGCTGTGCAATACTTGTTTTTTGCTTAAAAATATGATTGCCATAAAAGTGTAGCGTATAATCGTTACCAGCACCATAAATGCTCACTTTATCTTTTGGTAATTGTTGTTTGGCAATGACATCAGCCACCGTATTACCAATTTGAAACTTGAGTAAGGTTGGGTAGAATGCTGAGTTTAAGAAGATATTGACACCAATAATGGTGAAAAATGCCACTTCAAGCAGTTTAGGAAAACCCGTTTTCTTCAAAGTTAGAATATACAGCATTGCTAGCAACCCAATTGCTGCCAAACAGCCTACATACTTTGGTATAGAGGCAAATGGGATAACCAATAATGCTACCAAAGCACCCCAAATAGCGGTGAAAATAACCACATGCAATACCGTTAATGCTTTACGCCAAATAACCAATTGGTCGGTATAAGTGAGTTTGTATAAAAACTTCGCCGTAATAATAGCAGCTAAAGGAAATACGATAAAAATATAGTGTGGCAACTGTGCCTGACTACGAGCTAGGATACAATAGGTAATTACAAAACCACCTGTACTTATCCATTCTTCATTGTGAGCGAGTTTAAAACGAGCTTGAACTAAACCAACCAAATCAAATACCAAGCCTATTAAAAAGAATAAAATCCAAGGTAAAAAACTCCACAGCATATTCTCAAACAAGAACGTGAAATACCCGTTTTCGTGGTAATAATTTTCACCTGTAAAGCGGCCAAAACTCTGCGTCCAATAGTAGAATTTCAAACCAGATTTGATAGGCACATTGTTAATCAATTTGCCCGGATGTAAATCAAATTGCTGGTACAAGCCCCAACTCATAGGCACTAAGGCCACAGCAACAATGAGTAAGCCCAATACATATTCAATTCTAAACATTTGCTTCCATTCTCTTCTTAAGATAAAATGTGGCACAAATGCAAAAGCAGGCACCATCAAAGCAATTGGCCCTTTGGTCATCATACCGCCTGCTATTGCTGCAAACGCTAAAAAGAAGTTTAACCAACTTTTTGTGCTGTACCATGCTGCCAATTGCCATAGGCTAAAAATTACCCAGCCCATTAACATGGTATCGGTTCTTACATCGTGGTTGATTAAAAACAAAGCCTGACAAGTAGCCAATACCAAGGCACTTAAAACGGCAATCTCTTCTTTGTAAAACAAGAACGCCAAACGATACGTACTATAAATAGCCAATACAGCAAACAAGAAAGATGGCAAACGATACGCCCAATCATGTATGCCAAATAGCTTCATGCTTAATGCAGATAGCCAAAATAACATCGGTGGTTTGTCTAAATAATCTTTACCCAAATCAAATACTTGCAAAAAGCTATGTCGCTCAAGCATTTCACGGCTAATAGAGGCGTATTGTGCAGCATCAATATTCATTAACGGCACGCAAAACATACCCAATAAATACGCAACAGCACACAGCGTTAATATAATAATTGACGAACGTTTTGCAATCATAAACTAGGTATTTGAGAACGCAGTTGCAAGCCACCTACGTTTCTATTAAACAATAATGCCACAAGATAACCAATGCCACAACCAAGCAAGCCACCACAGATAATATCCAACGGATAATGTACACCTACATATACCTGACCATAAGCAATGGTAGCGGCCCACACAAAAAATAGTTGGTGCCATTTGCCAATAAAAGGCTTGAGTGTTTGTGAGAAAAACATCGCGATAGCAAAATGATTGGTAGCGTGAGACGATGTGAAGCTATAACCGCCTGAACAACCATCTAGTAATAAACGCACTTGAAACTGCAATACCTCATCTCTACAAGGTCTTGGGCGTGCAAAAAAGCCTTTTACTAAAGTGCTACTTGTTTGGTCTGACACCAAAATCGTTAATACAGCAAACCACAACCAATACCAAGTTCGCTTACCGAAATTGACCATCATAAAAACGAGCATAAATACATAAAAAGGCACCCAAGTAATACTATCTCTGTACCAAGGATACACAAAATCTAAAAATGGGTTGGTAAATTTGGTATTGATTTTCAAGAAAAAATAGGTATCCCATTTTTTTATCCAATCGATAATGTTGAGTAAAATAGCATTGATTGATAACATCTTGTAAAAATAAAGTTTGCCTAACCACCTCGAATAAATTTTAAGCTTTTTTTTGCAGCACAAACACTTCAAATACTGTCATTTCTGTATATTAGCAAGATAAACCGCTTCTTATGAAATTTTTATTGTTGTCAGTACTAAGTTTTAGTTCAGTTATTGGCTTTGCACAGCAATCCCCCTCACTTAAATTAGCTAGAGAAAATCGCTTAAATAATTTATCGTTGAATAAACCGATTGATAATATGCCTTCGGCAAATATTGGGCCTAGTGGTCAGATGTTTTTATATAATAATGGCAATGGTTTAAACATTTACAAAAGCCAACCAGATGACATGCCTGTGGCAAAGCCCGATAGTAGCTATCTTGATAATATGATTGCAAAGCCAACAGCACCCAAAACAATGACAGACGTAATAAATAAGCTAAAAAACAATCGCTTTCAACCAAAAGGTAATGCTAAATACAACTTTGTATTACCAACATATAAAGACTCGCTTCCCTATATTGATTCTACCAATAAATTATTATTAAAACCTAAATTTTAATTATCCTATTTTCTTCGCCACGATAATCATTCGTGGCGATTTTTTCACATCGTAACTACCCAACTGGTAATCACCAAATACATGCTGTATTTGCATTTGCTGATATGCCAACATATCTGTGAAATCGCCTAAACTAAATTTGGCGACTTTCTCTGTAGAAATATGCTTTGGCGATAAATTAGTAGCATCGGTAACCTGTATTTGCTTAAAAAATTGGTGTTCGTCGTGCCACTTACTTACATGAAAAGTGATACCGTCTATTATTTTGGTGAAACTTTTTTGTAAATGATCTTCAGTGTAATGCACATTTAAATAATCAATTACAAATAAGCCTTCTGCTCGTAGGCTTTGTGCAATGGTTCTAAGTGCATTATTATGTTCACGCTCGGTTTTAAAATAACCAAAGCTCGTGAAGAAATTAAACGCAAAATCGAAATAGTTAATCCAAAAAGGCAAGCGCATGTCATGCTCATAAAAATGCAGATGTTCAGTTTCATCAAGCTTAGCAGCAGCAATTGAAGAGGCAGATAAATCAATACCTGTTACATCAAACCCCATATCGGCCAAAGCCTTGCTGTGCCTACCTTTACCGCAAGCCACATCAAGCATCTTCGCCCCTTTTTTAGGTTGTAAATATGCTATCAAGCGTTCTAAAAATGCTTGTGCTTCATCTTCATCTCTGTTATTATATAACAAATGATAATAAGGCGAATTGAACCAATCTTTATACCACGCATTTGCTCCCATAGCGCTAAGATAAGTGGTTATAAAATTAAGGGATCAATAATCCATTTTCTATTATGTTTGCATTCCCCTATCGTTGAATTTTAAATAGACTAACTATGGCATTAATTAAGAGTATTTCTGGTATCAGGGGCACTATTGGCGGCAAACCTGGCGATACGTTAAGCCCCCTCGATGTGGTACGTTTTACGGCAGCTTATGGTACTTGGTTGGCACAACAATCTAGCAATAAAACAGTGGTTATTGGGCGTGATGGCCGTATTAGCGGTGCATTAGTAGAGCGATTGGTAATTAGCATTTTAAATGCATTAGGTTTAAATGTTATCAATCTTGGTTTAAGTACTACACCTACGGTAGAAATGGCTGTTGTTTTTCATAAAGCCGCTGGCGGTATTATTTTAACTGCAAGCCATAACCCTAAAGAGTGGAATGCTTTAAAATTATTGAATCACAAAGGCGAGTTTATTAGTGGCGCGGAAGGCGCATTGATTTTGGAAACTGCTGCAAAAGACGATTACAATTTTGTTACAGTTGATAAATTAGGTACTTACACAGAAGATACCACCGCTTTAGATAAACATATTGAAGCTGTTATTAATTATCCATTGGTAGATGCGGCAGCCATAAAAGCAGCCAACTTCTCCGTAATTGTAGATGCGATTAATAGTAGTGGGGCTATTGCTGTTCCAGCTTTATTAAAGGCACTGGGCGTAGAAGCAATAACGGTTTTAAACGAGGCTATTACAGGCAATTTTGCGCACAATCCAGAACCTTTACCAGAAAACCTACGCGAACTATGCAACGAGGTAAACAAGCAAAAAGCCGATATTGGTATTGCTGTAGACCCCGATGTAGATAGATTGTGTTTTGTATGTGAAGATGGTAGTTTGTTTGGTGAAGAATATACGTTGGTAGCTGTGGCTGATTACGTTTTAAAACATCGCAAAGGCAATACAGTAAGCAATATGTCTTCTACAAGAGCCTTAAAAGATGTAACCATTAAACATGGTGGTGAATATACCCCAAGCGCGGTGGGCGAGGTAAATGTGGTAACCAAAATGAAGGCTGTAAATGCAGTAATTGGTGGTGAAGGCAACGGCGGCATTATCGTACCAGATTTACATTATGGTCGTGATGCTTTGATTGGTATTGCCTTGTTTTTAACCCACTTAGCCCATGAGAAAAAAAGTGTAAAGCAATTGCGTAATACTTATACCAATTACTTTATGAGTAAAAATAAAATTGAGCTAGAAGCTGGATTTGATATTAAAAAAATATTTACTCATATACAAAAGAAGTACAAAAACAATCCTATCAACACTGAAGATGGATTAAAGATTGAGTTTGATACCGATTGGGTGCACTTACGGACTAGCAATACAGAGCCAATAATTCGCATTTATGCCGAAAGCAATTTTGAAACTACAGCCGATAATATTGCTAAACGCATCATGCAGGATATTAGGGAAGCGATGTAATTAAATCACCATATAGGCACAAGGTCAATAGAAAATATTGGTAAGAAGTGTTTTAATGTAACCAACTTTAGTACTACTATTTAGCTTCGGTTGTGTCACTCACTTATACGCTTAGTTCGCTATTCAGCAATTAAAGCCCTATGAGTCTAGTGTGACTATCTGGTAGATTTATAACATACCTACGGTAAGTTTTTATATTTTTACTCACAATGCAACTGCATTACAAATTGGTTGTTATAAGTTGCGGTACATTTACCTAAAGTTTAAAAAACAGATGGCAATTCTAAAATTCAGGGCATATTTAGAGGAAGACGATTCGGTGTACAGAGACATAGTAATCAAGCACAAGCAAACTTTTGAAGACTTGCATTATGCCATTCTTAAAAGCTACGAATTCGACCATAAACACCAAGCTACGTTTTATCGCAGCAACGATAATTGGGTCCGTGGTCGCGAAATAAGCTTTGAAGTGTACAATAAAGAATATGTAGCGCCGCCACTCATCATGGCAGATACAATAATAAGTTCTGAAATTTTTGATACCAATCAAAAGTTCATATATGTATATGATTTTGCAAAAAACTGGACATTTCTGGTAGAACTCATTAATGTAAGCAAAGAAGAAAGCTCAAAAATTAGTTACCCAGCTTGTTCTAGAAAAGAAGGCATTGGCCCGCAACAGTACGGTACCAAGAGCTTGCTAGGCGATAAATTTGCCGATATTGAAGAAAAATACGATCTGAAAGATGGCCTTGATGATGGCTTTGGTACAGAAGGTGAGGAAAGTGATGCCTCAGAAGAAATAGATGAGGATAGCAGCCAAAGCACTGATAGCTTGTTTGAATAAAACAGCTACTTAAAATAGTAAAAGCGAAGCCAATGGCTTCGCTTTTTTTGGTTTATTTACCAGCAGTAGTGCTACTATTTAGCTTTTGTTGTGTCACTCACTTGTACGTTCATATCGCTTTGCAGCTTTTACCAAAGCGTATATTTAAAACCTACTGTGTGTTCTTTGTATCCTTAGTTGCTTTGTGTGAGATATTTACAATTTCCAATCTACAATTTCCTTTGCCCATTCTGTTCTGTAAGGTGTGGTTACACGAATATAATTATCGGTATAGCCTTCCATCATACCATTTTTATCAAAAGCTTCAAATAACACCTTACGTGTTTGACCAGCAAACTGTGCATTAAAATATTGTTGTTTCATGTAGCTCAAGTTGCGTAATGCTTTGTTACGGTCAAAACGCTTGTTATGCGGCACAATCGGTTTAATATCTAACGCAACTGTATTGGCGCGTTCAGAATACGTGAACACATGCAGATAAGTAATATCTAGACTATGCAAAAAGTCAAATGTCTCTTGAAAAGCAGCATCGGTTTCTCCAGGAAAACCCACAATCACATCTACTCCAATGGCACAATGTGGCATCAAAGTTTTAATTAGAGCCACACGTTCAGCGTACAATTCACGCTTGTAACGGCGGCGCATTAAGCCCAAAACGGTGTTACTACCGCTTTGTAAAGGAATATGAAAATGCGGCATAAACTTTTTGCTATCTGCCACAAAAGCAATCATCTCATTGGTCAATAAATTCGGCTCAATAGAGGATATTCTGTAGCGTTCTATACCTTCAACTTGATCTAGTGCTTTAATTAATTCGAAGAAATCTTCTTCGTGTTTGCCACCTTCTGGCCCCTTACCAAAGTCACCCAAATTAATGCCAGTCAATACAATTTCTTTAGTACCGCTAGCAGCAATTGCTTCTGCATTGTTAACTACATTGGCAATACTATCGCTGCGGCTTTTACCACGAGCCATAGGTATGGTGCAAAACGAGCAATTATAGTCGCAACCATCTTGAACTTTTAAAAAAGTTCTAGTTCTATCGTTCATAGAATAAGTAGCAGTAAAACCACTTACTTCTTCAATATCACAACTGCATATTTTAGCGCTGTCACCTTTTGTTAAATCTGCTAAATGCTGTACAATATTAAATTTCTCAGCAGCACCTAACACTAGGTCAACACCAGGTATTTCTGCTATTTCTTTAGGTTTTAATTGGGCATAACAACCTGTAATGACCACTAAACTTTCTGGCGATTTGCGTTGAATACGGCGCACCAAATGCCTACACTCTTTATCTGCATTATCGGTTACAGAACAAGTGTTAATCACATACACATCTGCCTGTTCTTCAAAAGATGTTTTTACGAACCCTTCAGTTTCTAACAAGCGAGAAATAGTGGATGTTTCAGAGAAATTTAGTTTGCAGCCCAATGTGTGAAAGGCTACCGTACGCTGCTTTTGCATTTGGCAAAGATAAATTGTCTGAACGAATGTCTGAACGGGGATTTTGTAGGATTATTTAGATTAAAGGGAACACAACCAAGGAGGTGACAAATTAATCTCAAAATTAGCTACATCCTACAAAATCTCCGTTCAGACGATAATCTACCTTGGCAATACATAACTTTTTACATCATCAGCAGTAATCGTTTTACCTGAAAGGATGATTAGGCGCTCTACCACATTGCGTAATTCACGAATATTACCTGTCCAATTGTGTTGCTGCAAAGCTTCCAAAGCGGGTTTTTCAATAACTTTTACTTGCTGACCATATTCAGTAGCAATGTCTTGTAAAAACTTATCTACTAATAAAGGTATATCTTCCCTGCGCTCATTTAAAGTAGGTACGTGAATTAAAATGACACCCAAGCGGTGGTACAAATCCATCCTGAAGTTTTTAGCTTCAACTTCTTCCAATAAGTTTTTATTGGTAGCAGCTACCACACGTACATCTACATTTATTTCTTTATCGCCACCTACGCGTGTAATTTTTGCTTCCTGTAAGGCACGTAACACTTTGGCTTGTGCAGAAAGGCTCATATCGCCTATTTCATCTAAAAACAAAGTGCCGCCATTAGCTTGCTCAAACTTACCAATACGCTGTTTTATAGCCGAAGTGAAAGAACCTTTTTCATGTCCAAACAATTCACTTTCAATGAGTTCGCTTGGTATGGCGGCGCAGTTTACTTCAACCAACGCATTACCACTTCTAGCACTTTTTTCGTGTAACCAACGAGCCACCAATTCTTTACCGCTACCATTCTCGCCTGTTACCAAAACCCTTGCTTCGGTTGGCGCCACTTTTTCTATTGTCGCTTTAATTTTTTTAATGACTTCGCTTTCGCCAATAATGTCTTGCACTTTACTCGCCTTGCGCTTCAACACTTTGGTTTCTTTTACCAAAGTATTTTTGTCCATTGCGTTGCGAATGGTAATTAATAAACGGTTTAAATCTGGTGGTTTTGAAATATAATCATATGCCCCTTTTTTAACAGCATCTACAGCAGTTTCAATATTACCATGACCGCTAATCATAATAATTGGTACATCAGGGTTGGCTTCCGTAGCTTTTTGCAAAAATTCAATGCCATCCAACTTAGGCATTTTAATATCGCACAACACCACATCAAAACTTGCGGCTAAAAACTTTTTCAAACCTTCTTCGCCGTCGGCCGCTTCTTCTACTTTATAGCCTTCATTACCTAAAATATCCTTTAATACATTACGTATTGCGCGTTCGTCATCTATAATTAAAATATTTGCCATAATTACCTTTGTATTTTGCTAAGATTAAAGAAGCTCTATTCTTTTATTTACCAATTAATGTTACACCCACCATAAAAATTGATAGCCGCTGCTGGATTGTAAAAGCGCTTGCCCACAGCATTAATATCGTTACCCAAACTATACAATTGATTTAGTAAATTATCACCACCGATATAAAACTGCATGGTTGCTTTTTTTAACTTCATATTAATGCCAGCTTTTGCTTGTAGCAAATTGTATGCCTCAGTGAAAACATCGTTCGCATCGGTAAGCGACAAAGCAGATGTGTAAGTGTCAGAAACATTAAAAAACAGGCCTTTTACCATGGCTATTTGTAAGCCATTTACCAAAATATGTTTGGGGACACCTGTTAATTGATTGCCAGAATAATTACTTGCCCCTTGCTGATAAGTTATAAACTTGTAAGGTTGATAGCTATAACTTTCGGTAAGTTGAATGGTTTTAAAAAAGTGAGCCCCATTACGCAGTAAATGATACTGCAACCACACTTCCACCCCATTTTGTTTGGTATCGCCTGCGTTTACAAAGTATTGTGTACCATCGGTATTATTCCGAGTAACTATGGCATTTTGTAGGCGAAAACGGTAATAATTAACATCAAATACTAATTTATTTTTTATAATACTACCTTTTAGACCTAATTCGACATTCCAGCCATCTTCGGGCTGTAAAGTGGTGTTGAATGAGCGACTAGAAGGTCTAATTTCGGCTAAAGAGGGCGGACTAAAGCCTTTAGACAAAGAAGCATACAAAGCAACTTGAGGCATGAACTGGTACAGAGCTGCCAAACGAGGCATCACCGCTACATCTGTGGTTTTCTTTGTGAAGGTTGGGTTAGCATCGGTTAAACGTTCATAGCGGTAGTTTTGGTTATTGGCACTAATACCTGCATTTACATTAAAATGTTTACCACTCATTTGAATTTGTGTAAAAGCAAACCATTGATTTATATAAACATTATCTTTAAACTGAACAGTATCTATTACACCACCACGATTTCCATAATCATCAATTTTAGAATGATTGGCCAATAATTCACCACCACTAAGCCACTGTAAGTTTAAATGGCCATACTGTTGTTGGTAAATCAACTTACCATTACCACCAAAATTGATTTCATTGCGTTTCTCATAATTCGTAATAAACGGATTTCTAAAATCTGTATGATGAAACACAATCCCCGCTTCGGTAGACCAATTTTGATTAATGGTATAAGTATAATGTAATCCAATAAAAAATGTATTATTATAGATGGTTGTTTGTTGCTGTACAGCACCTGGAATGCCATTGGCGGGCTGCCTTGCCAAGGTTGGGTCTTGCAGCATTTGAGCCAAAGTAATACCACCAGGTGTTTGATACATTTGCGCTGTATAAAAACTTATCAAGTCAAATTGTTGCTTATTTTTCTTAAAACTTGCTTCCCAAGTAATATTATCTTTTTGTGAGGCAGATTGCTGCCTATAACCATCACTTTGTTGATGACTTTGTATCAATTTAGAACTAAAATTTTGGCTTTGATATTCCCAGCTACTACCCTCTTGAAATAAACCAAAACTACCGCCTGTTGCATTTATGCAATAAGAATTTTTAGTCATACTAACAAAATCATTGTTTGACTGTAGTAAAACCACGCCACCTGTGTTTGCGCCATATAAGCTAGCAGCAGGCCCTTTAATAATTTCCAATGAAGATAATTGGGTGGCATCAATTAAATTAAAATAAGTATTGCCACTTCCATCTGTCATAGGCAATCCATTCCAATATATTTTTATATTTCTAACACCAAATGGTGATCTTAACAAACTTCCCCTAATACTTAATCGATAACTGCTAGGGCTACGTTCTTCCATTCGCACACCTGGGATGGTGTTGATTGCTGGCAAAAGATTAGTAGTACCAATATACGCCACTTCTTTTGTAGTAATTCTACCAACAGAAGCAGGTACATCTTTCCAATGTTTATTTAATCCAAAAGCATGAATACGTACTTCAGTTAATGTGTCTGTACTAATAACTAAGGAATCTGTTTGACTTTTACCAAATAAAACTTTAAATGATAAAAGCAAAATGAGTAAATATTTCTTCACTTTATAAATTTAACAAAGAATAAAAAAGGCAACAAATCACATGTACAAAAAAAATATTCGAATATTTATAAAATAATCTTGTGAAAAATTTGTTAACAACTGAAAAAAGTGTCTAAATTACAACACCAAGTCTAAATACCCCAAATTCATCATGACAACCCTAAACAAAACTGACATTTCTATCACAGAAGTTGTGTACGATTTGATGATGGTAAATGTAAACAGAGCATCGCTTTTAAAGAACTGCATCACTTATGTTATTAGAAATCAAGCGAACAAATTAATTAGAAAAGGTAACTTTTCGGGATACCACGTGCAATTGCGTATGACGCATCTTGAAGATGGCAAGTATGAGTTTGACATGTTTATTGAAGACAAACTTTACTTGAACATACCTTTTGAAAAAAGAACACTAGACAAAGGTCAGTTACTATTCAACTAAATTTCTACTCAGCTAGTCCAATAAAAAGCCCGAAATGTAATACACGTTTCGGGCTTTAAGACATTATTATATGGATGATTATTTACCAACCACCTCTTTTACTAATTTTACGGTTCTTGCAACATCTGGTATAGCTAATGCAGCTAGATTTGGTGCATAGTGCATTGGTGCATCTGCACTCGTAATTCTACGAATTGGTGCATCTAAATAATCAAACCCTTCTTTTTGAATACGGTAAGTAATTTCAGAACTTACAGAAGCGAAAGGCCATTGCTCTTCTACAATTACCAAACGATTGGTTTTCTTAACGCTTTCTAAAATACATTTCCAATCTAGAGGACGTATTGAACGTAGATCAATAACTTCAGCATTAATACCCTCTTTCTCTAATTCAGCAGCAGCTCCAAGTGCTACTTTCATCATTTTATTATACGATACGATAGTTACGTCTGTACCATATTTTTTGATATCAGCTTTACCAATTGGTATGTAGTATTCTTCTTCAGGTACTTCGCTTTTATCGCCATACATCACCTCACTTTCCATAAATATCACTGGATCTTTTTCGTAGCGAATAGCTTGCTTCAATAAACCTTTTGCGTCGTAACCATTTGATGGTGATACCACTTTAAGACCAGGAATATTTGCATATAATGCTTCAAAAGCAGTCGAGTGTTGTGCACCTAGTTGACCAGCACTACCATTAGGTCCTCGAAATACAATTGGGCAACCAATTTGTCCGCCGCTCATAGCAAGCATTTTAGAAGCTGTATTTAAGATTTGATCCAATGGCAACACGGCAAAATTCCATGTCATAAATTCAACAATTGGCAGTAAGCCATTTTGCGCAGCACCAACAGCAATAGCTGCAAAACCAAGTTCAGCAATTGGTGTATCTATCACACGTTTTGGACCAAATTCAGCTAGCATACCTTGACTTACCTTATAGGCGCCATTGTACTCAGCAACTTCTTCACCCATTAAAAACACTCTGTCATCTCTTCTCATCTCCTCACTCATGGCTTCTCGTAGAGCCTCTCTAAAAGCTATTGAACGCATGTATAGTCTTTTTAAAATTGAGTTGCAAAAATATAGGTTTGTGTAGTAAAAAAATCAACCAAAATTTTATTTATTACTGTATTTTCTACATTGGGTTATAACAAAATCCCCCAGATTTCTCCGAGGGATTTTAATATAACGTGTTTATAATCAGTTAAAACACATTGAAAGCGAAACTTGCATAATATAAACCACCTATTTGTGCATTACCAAAACCGTTGGTGTAATATCTGTTAAACATATTTGTTGCACCAATCTTTAAAATGGATTTTGTAGCAGGGAATTTATAGCTAATTTGACCATCGAAAGTAATAACTGATGGCAAATCACCTGCACCAAATGTACCTTCATAATAGAAGCTATCTTGCCATCTGTACACTAGGCTGAAACCTAAACGTTTGTCAGGGCCAAAACCAGTATTGCCAAAAGTAATATTAGTACGGTATTTTGGCGTGTTGAAGAAAGTAACAAAACCAGTTGGAATATCAGATATTTCATCGGAGTAGAAATTGGCGCCAATGGTGAAGTTTTGTGGCAATAAATAATCTAAAGACACCCCATAACCACGCGTTGTTACTTTACCAGTACTGTTAGTAGACACTTGGTATACTTTTGCAGCGCCGCCAACTATTTGATATACGTTTGTACCACCAATAAAGTTATCGTAGGAAGCTGTATAACCATATACATCTAATAGTAATTTTTTACCTATTAAGCCTTTATAACCAATTTCATATGAGGTAGCCGTTTCTGGTTTAAACTCCCCAAAAGTTGCTGGCGCATTGGTTCTTACATCATACACAGGCGCACTGCCGAATACATAATTCCTTAATTGTGGTAGACCTCCTAACAAGGTTGCGGCACCAACATTCAACTTAATCCATTGGTTTTGTGTAGATGGGAAACGATACGCTTGTTGGTAAGATACACGAATATTTTGGTTTTCGGCTACCTTAATCACAGCCGAAGCACGTGGTGTAAAGCGACCAGCAAAATTTTCGTTTTTATCGTAACGACCAGACACTGTTAATTTCAATACATCATTGAACACTTTTTGAGACAACTGACCATACACACCAGTTTCAGCAATTTTAATTTTACCAGCAGTATCAGCAAATAAGGTACCCTCTGAATTCAAGCGGTATTCTTTGTAATTACCACCTACTAAAAATTCTGTACCGCTTTTTGCTAGGCCTAAAGCATCGGTTAAATTGTATTGACCTTCATACATATATAATGAAGTTTTATCTACAAACAAACCACCGCCCTTAGAAATTGGTGTGCTAATAACTTGGTTGAAAATAGGGTTATCTAGCAAATTACCTGTTGGTCTACCAGCATCTGCAACAGCTCTTGCAGCTGCGTGTGCCATTGCATCAGACGCACCACCAAGTCTATTTGTTAAATAAGCTTGTGTGTATTGACCAAACCAAACGCTACTAGGCTTTACCTTCTCATTAAAATATTGTGTTGCCGCTGATGCATTATAACTATCACCTGCATCTTCTTGTGTAGTGTAGGCACGTACATACCAGTTTTTAGATTTTAGCTCAAATTTGTATTGACCAATTCTAAAGTTTTTTAATGAATATCTACCCAAACCTGTGTATACCGTATTACCAATACCATAGTTTGCAGCAATAGAAGCTTCTAGATTATCAGTTATTTTGTAATGTAACGCACCTGTTAATTTTACATTTACAGTTAAAGGACTTATCACATCTTTTTCATCATAACCTGTTCTTGAAACATTTTGCGTAGCAGGAATAGATGCAATAATATTTGCTAACGCAGGCTGATAAGGACCTGGGAATAAAGGGGCTACAGCGTTTTGTGCAAAAGTTTTGAATGTATTTAAACCAGCTGGAAATGCAGAGAAATTAGTTTCATCACCATACACGTTCACTCCATCATAAGCGGGATCGCTTCTATCGCCTGCAATTACTTGACCAGTCGTTCTATCACCACCAGCTGCAGTTTGGAAATTTCTTTTATCATTACCTACCCAATCTGTTGCTTGTGTAAAAGATGCACCAATTTTAAATGCCCATTTTTCAGATATTTTTTGCGCCCAACGCACGTTCCAATCATTGAAAGCTGCTGGATCTCTCTGTTTGCCATCAATATGGTTCACACCAGTTTTTATTTGAAAACTTAGACCTTGATATTTGAAAGGGTTTTTACTGTTAATTAGCAATGTACCATTCATACCGCCAGGGCCATATAACGCAGAACTAGCGCCCGCTAATAACTCTACATTGTCTACATCCAATTCAGTTAAACCAATAATGCTACCAACGGCAAAATTTAAACCTGGGGCTTGGTTATCCATACCATCCATAATTTGGTTTAAACGTAAATTACCACTACTGTTAAAACCACGTGTACTTATTGTTTTAAAGGTTAAACTAGAAGTAGTTACATCCACACCTTTCAAATTTCCAACAATATCGTAATAATTAGTGGCAGGTGACTGACGAATATTGGCACTACTAATTCTTTCGATAGAAACTGGTGATTCTAAAATACGCTCAGGCACTCTGGAAGCAGCTACTACAACTTCCTCACCAAGTACAAAATTTGTTTCTAAACCAACAGATACCGTAGAACCATCAAAAGCAACTTCTTTTGGGGCATAACCTACCGAACTAATAATTAGTGTAAAAGGTGGTTTTTGCGTGGTAGTAAATTTAAAATTACCCTTATCATCGGTAAAAGTACCTGCTGTGCCACCTTTAATAGTTACAGATACGGCTGATAATGCCTCCTTTGTTTTATTATTTGTGACACTACCAGACACGGTAGTTGAAGATTGTGCAAATGCAACTGTAGAGGTTAGGGTAAACAATACAAGTGCAACACATAAGCAATGTAGCTGTTTCATAATGGCAATTTTGTTAAGAAAAAGAAAACTAATTGATTAGCAAAGTAATAGTTGTTTAGCTAACCATAAAAAAAATATTTGTACACAAAAATAACAGCTTGTTAAGAAAAAAAAAAGCGCATTCGTAAAAGGCATTTTTTGAGGCATTACTTTTGACGCATGTCAGTATTTCAATTTCCGCAGCAAACCAACTATTACAAGGGTAAAGTACGCGATGTATATAGTATTGGTAACGATACATTAGTAATGATTGCCAGCAATCGCATCTCTGCTTTTGATGTTATATTACCAAGTCCAATACCTTATAAAGGACAAGTACTTAACCAAATAGCGGCTTATATGCTTGAAGCTACAAGGCATATTTGCCCCAATTGGTTACAAGCTACGCCTGCACCAAACGTAAGCATTGGTAAGCGTTGCGAACCTTTTAAAATAGAAATGGTGGTTCGTGGTAATCTGACTGGCCATGCTTGGCGCACTTACAATTCAGGCAACAGAACACTTTGCGGTGTTACCATGCCAGATGGCATGAAAGAAAATGATTTTTTTTCTATGCCTATCATTACGCCTAGTACCAAAGCTAGTGAGGGTCATGACGAGGATATTAGCAAAGAAGATATTATTGCACAAGGCTTGGCAAGCGAAGCTGATTGGGCTATTTTGGAAAAATATGCGTTGGCATTATTTGCCTTTGGCAAAGAATTAGCGGCTAAACAAGGCTTAATATTGGTAGATACCAAATATGAGTTTGGTAAAATAGGCGATACTATTTATTTGATGGATGAAATTCATACACCAGATAGTAGCCGTTATTTTTATGCAGAAGGTTTTGAGGAAAGACAAATAGCAGGCGAAAGACAAAAGCAATTAAGCAAAGAATTTGTGCGTGAGTGGCTGATTGCCAATAATTTTATGGGCAAAGAGGGGCAAACCGTGCCGCCTATGAGTGAAGAATGGATTGACACCATTAGCAAACGGTATATCGAGTTGTACGAAACCATTATCGGTAAAACTTTTGAACCGCAAGCTTTAAGTGATGAAGCAACCTATGAAGCAATTGTTGCAGCTTTAACTGAAGTAGAATAAGTTAAATAGTATTTTAAAACATATTTTCATAGAAATCCAAGGTATTGCAACCTTGGATTTTTTATTGAGTTAATTAACCATACCCACTACTTAGCTAAAAGTTTTAAATAAAAAGCTTAATAAAGAAGATGCCCTGGTGTCCTATTGTTGGTTTCATTATTTCATACAAGGCCTAATATTTTACTGAATAAACATATACAAACATCTAAAAAAAGAATATGAAGAATCAAATCTTATCATAATAAGTAATTATTTTTATAAAAAGCTACAAACCTCATAAGCCGGATTCTGTTTTAACACTATCATTTATCTACGATAAACATTACTGTTCACCTGTTGCTGCCTACCCTGATGCATCGAACGAGCCGCTCTCAAGCGCATCTATACGTGGCATTACAGTACCCAAGGTTTACCCACGCCTAGTATTACTACTAAGCGTTGTAGGCTCTTACCCTACATTTTCACCCTCATCTTAATAATTGCTCATTAAGACAGTTATTTTCTGTGGCACTTTCTCTTTTTGCTTGCGCAAAAGCCGGCTCTTCACCGGTAGGTTGCCCTATACTGTCCAGACTTTCCTTTCCAAAATGAATTGGAACGATAGTTCGGGTTTGTAGCGTGGCAAAGGTAACCAGTAAAACCATATTAGAAGTACCGTTAAACTATAGTAATGAATTTTATACTAATTAATAAAAATTAAATATGAATGCACTATTGCCGTTTCACGAAAAAAAACAAGTCATTCAGAGAAAAAAAGGTTCAAATTAAATAATTCTTGTAAATTTATTACGCCTTAAAGACCATTCGTGTACGCCTTAGTGCTACTCGAAATAAACCCAATCCAATTAATGACTAACGCATCCAATTATCTCATTCAAGCTTTTGACATAATACCTTTGCCTTGCATCATTATAGAGGTAAATACCTTAAACTACACGATTAAACATGTCAACAAAGCTTTTATATCAATTACCAATACTTTTAATGTAGAAGAATTTTCTGGCAAAAATTTAGACGCGATTTTCGTTAATACCGATCATGAACAAAACAGTGCAATTGTTGACATCAATAACGCCATAAATGCTACCATAACTACAAAACAAAGTCAAAAAATTGCTCATTTACAGCTAAATATCAATCATCAAACAAACGCAATAACCACTTGGTCGGTAGAGCATACACCAATGCTGGACGAAAAAGAGCAAGTTGCTGGCATATTATTATCATTTACGCATATCTCAAATACAGATTTGGTTGAACAACAAACGCTTCAACAATCCAAATCCAACTTACAAAACGAAGATCTGGCATCACAAACAGAAATAATTAATCGCATAAAAAATAACCAAGCAGCTATTATTAATAGCACTGATGATATTATTTTTTCTGTAGATAAAGACTTTAAGTTGGTAGCTATTAATACGTCCTATCAGCAATTATTATTAGCTATGACAGGTCGTCTAGAAAAGGAAGGTGATCAAGTACTTACGGGCAGATTAGGTAAAGAACTAACAGATAAATGGAAAAAATATTTTGAAAGGGCTTTTAATGGTGAAAAATATAGTATCCAAGAAGAAATATTTAATCCTTTCAAGTGCATTAAACAATATGGTCTTATCAACTTCAATCCTGTTTATAATACAAAGGGTGAAGTAGAAGCGGTAGCTTGTTTTGCAAAAGATATTACAGCTGCTACGGTTAGTTATCTAGAACTAGAGAAATCTAAAATTGAATTAGAAAAAATTTTCACCGCAAGCTTAGATGTAATTTGTGCGGTAGATGAAAATAATATCTTTATAAAAGTGAGCCCTGCCTCAAAAATTGTTTGGGGTTATGAACCAGAAGAAATGATAGGCCACTCCATATTTGAATTCATTCACCCCGATTATTTTGAAACCACGCAAATAGCTGTCAAAAAAATAAAAGAAAGCAATAGCACTATCAATTTCGAAAATCAATATATCCGAAAAGACGGAAGTATTGGCACCATAGAGTGGAATAGTAGTTGGGATGCAAAAGAGCAAATACGCTACGGTGTGGCAAGAGATATTACAGAAAAAAAGAAAATAGAACTGGCATTATTAGAAAGTAATTTGCGATATCATTATGTTACAAAAGCCACTTCAGATGCGATATACGATTGGAATCTAGAAGAAAACGCCGTTTTTGTTAGCGATATTTTTACGGAAGTTTTTGGTTGGAGTATCGAACAATGTAAAACACAAATCAGCGATTGGCCCAATTTCATTCATCCAGACGACCGTGATAAAATTGTAACAGGCATCCGAGCAGATATTGCTGGCAATGCCACAAAATGGCGTTACGAATACCGCTTTTTAAAAACCAATGGACAATTTGTACATGTTGTAGACAAAGCTTTTATTATTAGAAATGCTAATGGAAAAGTTGTGAGAATTGTAGGCGCTAAAAGAGATGTTACAAAACGTGTAGAAGAGCTATTACGATTAAAGCTATTAGAATCTGTTATTACCAATACCAACGATGCGGTGGTTATTAGCGAAGCGAAATCATTTGATGAAACAGGACCTCGGATTATTTATGTAAACGAAGCTTACACAAAACTTACAGGCTATTCTCAAAATGAAATCATTGGGAAAACACCTCGAATTTTACAAGGCCCAAAAACAGATGTAAAAGAACTTGCACGCTTAAAACGTCATATCGAAAGAGCAGAGCCCTGCGAAGTCACTTTGGTTAACTATAAAAAAACAGGAGAAGAATATTGGGTAAACTTTACCATCAATCCTGTCACAAACAAACATGGTAAAGTAACGCATTGGGTATCGCTTCAGCACGATGTAACAGATAAAAAACAGCAAGAAATAAATATGATGAAAGCAATCATTAAAACGCAAGAAGATGAGCGTTATGAAATTGGTGGCGAGTTGCACGACAATGTTTGTCAAATACTCACCAGCAGTCAAATAAGTTTAAAAATGCTGAAAAAATATTTGCCAGTTAATGACCAATATCGCTTAAACGAAGGGCTAGAATATATTGCACTAGCCACACATGAAATTAGAAATTTATCTCACCGACTTGCCCCAGCATTTTTTATTGATACCACCATAGAAGAAGCATTTACCAATTTGATACGCTCGTTTAATATAGAACAAAAATACTATGTATTGATAGATTTTGATGAAGCTTTTAAACAACAACCAGCCAGACGAGATTTTCAATTAAATATCTACAGAATTTTGCAAGAACAACTTAAGAATATTTTAAAACATGCACATGCAACAATTATTAAAGTAAAAGGCAAGGTTGAAAATAATGTATTAACATTAACCGTTACAGATAATGGCGTGGGCTTTAATATCAATCAAGTAAAAAATGGTATTGGCTTAGCCAATATGAAACGCAGAGTAGAATTGTTTTCAGGAAAATTTAACATACAAACTGCCACTGGCTTGGGCTGTATACTTACCGTTGAAATACCAATCAAAGAAATTATTTAATAATTAAAAAATATCTCGGTAGCCCCATAGCCAAAGCGGCCGTCATATTGGTTTACAAAGCTTTTTACCTCACGTTTGGTTTTTAAAATATCATGGATTTCATCTTTTAATTTACCTTTCCCTACACCGTGAATCACAATTAAACTTGCTTGTCGATGCGCCACAGCAAGGTCGTACCATTTTTCAAATTCTTTTAACTGAATGGTAATAATCTCAAAATTACTCAGTTGCTCCCAATTATTGTTTAATTTTTCTATATGTAAATCTATTACACTCCTTGCTGGTTCAAGGTTTTGGCGAATTTGGCTGGCCTGATAGACTTTGTAACCTTTGGCTACAAGACTACTCATTTCAAATTTATCTTCTTCAAAAGCCTTTTCTGGATAGTCGTCAAATAGCTTGTACGAAACGGTTGGTTCGTTATTGTCCTTCATTTGTTCTATTCGCTGAAACAGTTGTTTTGGTTTAATTTTTACGGCTGTTTCAAAGTGTTCGGCTTTCTTTTTTTCAGGCACAAGTAATGAAAAGTCGATATGAAAACTCGGGCTATCATTAACATCTTCAAATTGTATATCATGCAGGTAAAAATCGTGAAAAGGCATTACCTGATTTTGCAAGGCAAAATTACTTTGCCCCAAAAACTGTTGGTCGTATGTAAACTGATAACCCTTGTCGGTTTTATTTACCAAATATACTTTTAGCGATTCTACCACTTCATCATTAAAATCATCTAGCGAAAACTTTGGTATCAACGCTAGCCACACACCTTCTGATACTTTAATAGCGTTTGGCAGGGGCTTTTCGGCAGGAATACTATCCACAAATACTTTGGCTTTTTTGGGCACCTCCACCACCTTTTTTTTGCTAAAACGATAGAAATAGGGAAAATCAATTTGATCCATATAAGCAGGAAATTTCACCCCACGCACTTCAATCATTACCATTTTATCGTTCATGATGTCTACTACCCTACCCTCTTCATTACTATGTAATACGATAATTTCATCTCCTATTTGGTACTTCATAATCTTTGCTACTTTTTGCTTTACTAAGCGGCAAAGGTAATTGATGATAGGCGTGATTGTATTGAATCACATATTTCATTTATCAGTTTGTAAAAAATAGTATTAAACAGAATGTTCACAGCAATGTTACTTAGTGCGATACCAATGCAAATAGACCTTATTTTTGTTGCGCATTGATGTTTTTCTTACAAATTACTGGTTACAGATTATGAAGAAGATTGAATTGGAAATTGTAGCACTATCACACAGCATTACCCAAACACACTCCTACGCTGTAGTGCTTGGTGAGGTAAATGGGTTACGTCGCTTACCAATAGTAATAGGCGGTTTTGAAGCACAAGCTATTGCTGTGGCTTTAGAACACATGCAACCAAGCCGTCCATTAACGCATGATTTAATGAAAAACTTCATGAATGCATTTAATGTAGAGTTGCAAGAAATAGTGATAAGCGATTTACAAGAAGGAATTTTTTACTCAAAATTGGTATGCTATACCGAAAACGATACTGTAGAAATTGATAGCCGTACGAGTGATGCTTTAGCACTTGCTGTGCGTTTTGCCTGCCCAGTATATACATATGAACATATTTTAGAAAGTGCTGGTATTTTGATGGAAGATAGTAGCGGTAAAAAGAAAAAAGGGGAAGCAGTTGGTGTAGAAGAAAGTGGCGCTGGCAGAGAAGATTTAAGTACGATGAGTATTGATGATTTACAAAACTTATTAAATGAAGTTTTAGAAAACGAAGATTATATCAAAGCCATTGCTATTAGAGACGAGATTAATAAAAGGAAATAGTAACCGCTGATTTTCTATGATTCGATGATTTTTATGATTTAGTAACTAATTCTGAGGTTTCTAATAATCCTTAAAATCATACAAAATTCCATTTCAGACATTATGGTTGCTTTTCCAAATTGTAAAATAAATCTTGGCCTCAATATTATTCGTAAGCGTAGCGATGGCTACCACGATTTGGAAGCCGTCTTTTATCCCGTACCGTTAACAGATGCGTTAGAAATAGTAAGAGACGATGTCTCTAGTTTCAAGCTTCAAGATAAAAGTACCACAAAGCCCTCAACGGTCGACCGTAGACCATTGACCGTTGACTTCACCTCTACAGGCCTACCAATTAACGGCGCAGAAAGTGATAATTTGTGTGTAAAAGCTTATCAACTGCTTCTGCGAGATTTTCCCGACTTGCCCGCCATAAAAATGCACTTACATAAAGTGATACCAATGGGTGCAGGTTTGGGTGGAGGTAGCGCTGATGGCGCTTTTGCTCTGCAATTATTAAATAATAAATTTCAGTTACAACTAACACCCGAGCAATTAATTATTTATGCCTTAGAACTAGGCAGTGATTGCCCTTTTTTCATCATTAATCAACCTTGTTTTGCCACAAACAGAGGCGAAAACATGCAGCCAATCCATTTAGATTTATCTACTTACCAGTTGGTGCTTGTCAATCCGCAAATCCATATCGGTACTGGTTGGGCTTTTAGCAATATCACACCGCAAATACCTGCAATATCTATTCAAACAGTAATTCAGCAGCCTGTTGCAACCTGGAAAGATACCTTGATAAACGACTTTCAAAAACCTGCTATACAACAATATCCTGCTATTGGGGAAGCGATTGCGGAACTATACCAACAAGGCGCTGTGTATAGCGCCATGACAGGTAGTGGTAGTACTGTATTTGGTTTGTTCACAAAAGATACAAAGCCACAACTCTCATTTCCTAAAAATTATTTTATACACAGTACTTTACTGTAAATTGAACTTTATATTCGTATAATACGAATCGCCAAAAAGAATGAAATCTTTGAAAAGAATAATACAGGTAACCTACTCAATTTATGCCTTTCTGATATTCATCTGCATCATGTTGGTGGCATTACCGTTGGTGTTGCTTAGTTTATTAGGCGGTAAAATAGCAGGTGGCAATCTCATCTATCGTATTTGCAAACTATGGGCTAAGATTTGGTACTTTTTAATTGGCATGACACACCAAGATATTTTTGAAGCCCCTCATGACAGATCTCGTCAATACATATTTGTAGCTAATCATATTTCTTATATGGATATACCACCTGTAGTCATTACCTTAAAACAGGCTTACAGGGTTTTGGGCAAATATGAAATGGTAAAATATCCAATCTTTGGTTGGATATACAGAGCCGCGGTTATTTTAGTAGATAGACGTAGTCCAGAAATGCGTGCCAAGAGCTTTAGAGCTTTAAAAGCGGCCTTGTCACGTGGCATTTCTATTTTTATTTTCCCAGAAGGTACATTTAACGAAACGGGAAAGCCTTTAAAAACATTTTTTGATGGTGCTTTTCGTTTAGCCATAGAAACAAAAACCCCCATAAAACCCTTATTATTTGTAGATACAAACGAAAGATTTAATCAATATGATATGTTTGGTCTAACACCAGGCATGAATAGAGTGGTGTACCTTCAAGAAATACCAGTAAATAGCTTTACCAAAGCTGATGTACAAAAGCTAAAGCAAATTACCTACAATGCCATGGAAGCGGGCTTACTAAAGTATAGAAACGGCTAATATTATTTCAACTTCATTTGTGCAAAATATGGATGCGCTGGATTTACAATCAGTTCTTGTCTGTAAGGGTGAATTAATACATCCATATCTTCTAAAGGTATCGCACCAAGTAGTAACTCATTATCGCCTGGTAACACCATTGCATCTACCACACAACGTCTATTTTTAAAACGTACCTCAATAGGCCCAACCACATCGTACTCTACTATTCTACCATCAGCTAATTGCCCTTTACGCTTTTCAACTACCGATAATTGCAACTGCGCCTGCACATTCTCATTAATACACATATATACACTGCCAGTATTAACTAGCATGTTTACGGTAATGCGCTTTACTTCTTCTTCACCAATAATTTGACGTCTTGCCATTTCTAAGTCACCTGCATTTATTAAGGTTATTTCTGCATAAATAACACCCATAACCAAAAACTTTTTGTAGCCAAATATACTTTAAATCTACTTTGCAATAACTTGAATAACGTTACTATTTACTTATCAAACTAGCAGCAAAGCGAATACCTTTTTCATCTGTAACTACTTTCTGCATTAATATTCTTAGTTTTTCTGGTATACTCTCAACTTCCTCGGCAGATAATGGCTTAATAATTTCAAAAAATTCATCCTCATCGTCGTAATAGCCAAACACCAAATGGTACTGATTATTGGGATGTAAACGAATAGAGATTTCCTTATCTTCTTCGTATTGGTGCATAGAAATAGCAGCCCATTGGTCTTGGTCTTGGTAATCAAAGCGAATTTCTACGTGACTTTCCCCAAGTATTTCTGTTAATAAACGTTCTATTAAATCTGCTGAATGATTTTGTACTAATGCTTCAAATGTCATAATTACTGCTTATAAATAGCTGCGAAGTTAATTGCTAATCATCATTAAAATGATCGGCATGATACACATGATTAATTGCGAAGACAATAAGGTTTCAATCTATCTTAGCACCTAATTAAATGGCAACACCTAACAACAATACGAGCAATCTTTTTGGCGCATCTACAAGCGTTGGGGGAAATTTGTATTGCGAAGTCATTATTCCACTCGCATTACCCATCACTTATACATGGGCCGTGCCAGAACATTTGGTAAAAGCCATCGCAATAGGTGTACGTGTAGAAGTTGATTTGCGGAATAAAAAATATGCAGGTATTCTAAAATCCATCTCGCTACAAAAGCCTGCTGCCTTTGAGCCCAAAGAGCTATTGAATGTTTTAGATGATGAACCTTTAGTATACGATAATCAGTTGAAACTGTGGCAATGGATAAGCCAATATTATATGTGCAGCGAAGGTGAAGTGATGCAGGCTGCAATACCTAGTAACTTGAAATTATCTAGTGAAAGCATTTTAATTTGGAACGAAGAATGTGGCTACGATTTAAACGATGGCACACCATTTACCGACGAAGAATTTATCGTAGCACAAGCCCTTGAAGTAAAAAAAGAATTGCGCCTAAGTGAGGTGCAACAACTACTCGATTCATCGCATGTTTACCCCATTATTAAGAAATTAATAGACAAACAAATTTGCTATGTATGGGAAGAATTGAGGGATAAATACAAGACGAAGACCGAGACTTACATTTACCTACACCCTACCTACAATAACGATGAAGCGCTTAGTGAATTGCTAAATAATTTTGGCAAAGCACCCAAGCAAATGGAACTATTGCTTGCTTATTTACACTTAATAAAAACAGAAGGGGAAGTAACCCAACCAGTATTACTAAAAAAAAGTAATGCCTCTGCTGCACAACTGAAAAGTTTGCTAGAAAAAGGCATATTAATAGCAGAGAAAAAAGCCACGGATCGCATTAAAGCTTTACCCAAAGACATCACCGTAAATTTTGACTTATCTGCTGCGCAACAAACGGCTTACAATGAAGTACTTACAGCACTTGCAGAGAAAAACGTATGTCTATTACATGGTGTAACTGCTAGTGGTAAAACACAGATTTATGTAAAGCTAATAGAGCAATACATGCAACAAGGCAAGCAAGTTTTATACATGCTGCCAGAGATAGCGTTAACCTCACAAATCATCCGCAGATTGCAGGTGCATTTTGGTGGCAATATTGCTATTTACCACTCCAAATTTAACCCCAACGAGCGGGTAGAAATATGGAATAAAGTAAAAAAGGGGCAAATAAAAGTGGTGCTTGGTGCAAGAAGCAGTTTGTTTCTGCCATTCTCAAATTTGGGCTTGATAGTAGTAGATGAAGAACACGATGCTAGCTTTAAACAACAAGACCCTGCACCACGCTATCATGCACGTGATGCGGCGGTTTACTACGCTAGTTTGTTTAATGCCAAAGTGTTGCTCGGCAGCGCTACACCTTCTATTGAAAGCTATTACAATTGTATGCAAAACAAGTATAGTTTGGTAACCTTGACAGAGCGTTTTGGCAATGTAGATTTACCCACCATCAACTTGGTGGATTTAAAAAAGCTAGCTACAAAAGATAAAAATAAAATAGCCCTTTCACCACAAATGCTAAGTGCTGTTGAGTTGTCTTTAAGCCAGCAGAAGCAAGTAATATTGTTTCAAAACAGGCGTGGTTACAGCCCTTACATGATATGCAATAATTGTGGTTGGATACCGCAGTGCCAGCATTGTGATGTTACACTCACTTACCATAAAGCCAAGAACAAATTAAGCTGCCATTACTGCGGCACAACTTACCCAGTATTGCATACTTGTGCCGCCTGTGGTAGTCATAATTTTATACAAAAGAATTTTGGTACAGAAAAGCTTGAAGAACTAGTGGCAGAAGCTTTTCCGAATGCCAAAGTAGCCCGGATGGATTTAGATACCGTAAAAGGTAAAAACGACCATGACACCATGATCAAACTATTTGAACAGCAACGCATAGATATATTGGTGGGCACACAAATGGTGGTAAAGGGTTTAGACTTTGAACACGTCAACCTAGTAGGCATTATAGATGGTGATGGCATTTTAAACTTTACCGATTTTAGGGTAAATGAACGTGCTTTTCAGTTGATGGAACAAGTGAGTGGCAGGGCTGGCAGAAAAGATGGCAAAGGCAATGTGTTAATTCAGGTGAGTAATGTGCAGCACCCTGTGCTAGGTTATGTGCAAGCGCACAATTACCAAGCCTTGTATCAGTTTGAAATTGAGGGTAGGCACAACTATCAGTACCCACCTTTTTACAGAATGATACAGTTGACGTTAAAGCATAGAGATAGCTATGTAGCCGAAGAAGCCGCCAATATTTTACTGAAAGGATTAGAGGTAAACTTTAAACCCTACCTCAACGGCCCGGCACAGCCACCTGTAGATAGAATACGCAACCAATACTTGTGGGAAATACTGATTAAACTACCCAAAAGTGCCCAACTGATTAACCAATGCAAACGTGAAATACAACAGCAAATAGCCATTATAAAAAGTGAGCGCAAATATGCGAGTGTAGCTGTGGTGATAGATGTGGATCCGGTGTAAAGAATGCCATGCGAACCCGATAGCTATCGGGTCACTGACTTCGTAAGCTTTATGCAGTGAGCCTCAGGCTCAAAAGAACATAGTAACTACGAAGTCAGAGACTTCGTAGAGCAGGATAATGTTTTTAACCACTTACACACTTAATTGGATACTCCCAAGTAATCATCTTAACAACTATAGTACCACTGTAGCACTGCCGACTGACTGTAACTTTATGGCGCCCAACTGCCACTTTGTGCCGCTAAGCTTCAACTTTAGTACGCGCAACTGCCACTTTGTACCGCTAAGCTTCAACTTTGGTGTAACCAACTACCAATTTACTAGGTTTAATGGCAACTTTAAGCCGCCTAATTACAACTCTGCTCCGCCCAAATGCAACTTTGATAAAATTGATTGCAACTGAACTGCAACAGACTTCCCATTTATATATCCCAACTACTGCTTTGCTTGTTTTCCTGCCGTTGTTGTATCCTTGCCAACAACAAATAATGCTGTTGGTGAAAGCAACACCAACAGCGGCGAAATGCGTGTTAATAAGAGTTGCATTTGAATGTTATTTCTGTACATTCTCATTCATACATTATACTCTCTTGCATCAGGGATAGCAACGGAAATACTTTTTGCGCCGCAGGTGCAAAAAGCTTACTGTGAATAGCCCGACCCGCTAAAGAATGTAACGCAATAGTCTATTAACATAAACTCCCATCTCTCTGCTTTTTACTAAAACACTGGGTGGTAAAATTGGCTCGCCCAAAAAACCTTTGTATATTGACCCTCAATACAAAACTTAACAGCATGAGAAAATTATGGATAGCCCTTGTGGCTCTAGTTCCTGCACTTGCACAAGCGCAACAATTTGATAAGCCAGTAGCGGCAATTAACGATTCGGTCATTGCTTGGCGCAGGCATTTTCACCAATTTCCTGAACTATCCAACAGAGAGTACAATACAGGGGCATATATCGCTGCTTACCTTACTAAGCTTGGTTTAGAAGTTAAATATCCTTTTGCCAAAACAGGTGTAGTGGCCATTTTAAAAGGCGGAAAGCCCGGGCCTGTCGTTGCACTGCGCGCAGATATTGACGCTTTGCCAGTAGTAGAGCGTGTAAATATACCATTTGCGTCTAAAGTAACTAGCGAGTATGCTGGACAGAAAGTGGGCGTGATGCATGCTTGTGGTCATGATTCGCACACATCTATCTTGATGGGTACAGCAACGGTTTTGAAACAAATGCAGAAAGATGTAGCGGGTACGGTAGTATTTATGTTTCAGCCAGCTGAAGAAGGCGCACCGGGCACTGAAGAAGGTGGCGCACCATTGATGATCAAAGAAGGCGCAATGGATAACCCAAAAGTAGAAGCAGTGTTTGGTTTGCACATCAATTCGCAAACAGAAATCGGCACCATCAAATATAAATCTGGTGCTACTATGGCTTCAAGCGATTGGTTTACCGTAAAAGTAAAAGGCAAGCAGAGCCATGGTTCTCAACCTTGGAGCGGTATTGATCCTATTGTAGTGGCATCACAAATAATAACTGGCTTTCAAACCATCGTTAGCCGACAAGAAGAGCTAACAAAAGCCCCAGTAGTGATTACTGTTGGTATCATAAAAAGTGGCGTAAGAAGCAATATTATCCCAGAAGAATTACTCATGGAAGGAACTATCAGAACGCTTGATAGTAAAATGCAAAAAGACGTACACGAGCGCATGACACTAACAGCTACCAAAATAGCCGAAGCGAGTGGGGCAACGGCTGAAGTAAGTATTGATACCAAAACATTGGTTACCTATAATAATCCAGCATTGGTAAAAATGATGTTGCCTAGCTTAGAAGCAGTTGCTGGTAAGGATAAAGTAGTTGAAAGTGATTGGACAACTGGTGCTGAAGACTTTAGTTTTTATGGCGAAAAAGCCCCAGCATTTTTCTTCTTTTTAGGTGGTATGCCTAAAGGTGGTGATCCTTTGAAAGCCGCCCCACACCACACACCCGATTTTTACATAGACGATAGTATGCTTGGTGTAGGCGTAAAAGCTTTTTGCCAATTAGTGTTTGATTATGCAAAGCTGAAGAAGTAGGGATTTGTGATTGAAATGATTTGAATGAATTAAATGATTTTGATTGTATTTTAAATATATATAGCCGCTTTAATTTTTGAAGCGGCTATTTTATTATAGTCATTCAATCATTCAAATCATTACTAATCAACGGTAGTTTCTTCCCACACTTTTACGAGTTCTACTAGCATGGTTACAGCAAGTTGCATGTCTCTTACACCAATCCACTCGTGCTTGCTATGTATGGCTTGCATACCAGTAAACAAATTAGGGCAAGGTAAACCCATAAAACTCAATCGGCTACCATCTGTACCGCCACGTATTGGTTCTTTTACAGGCTGTAGCCCTATGCGTTTGTAAGCAGCTTCTGCATTGGCAATTACTTGAGGATATTGGTCTAGCACTTCTTTCATATTACGGTATTGCTCTTGTACCTCAAATTGCATGGTTGCTTTAGGATATTTTACCACCACAGTTTCTGCTATCGCTTTTAACTTGTCTTCATATATTTTCAAATTAGCCGTTTCAAAGTCGCGAATAATAAACTGCACACTTGCTTTCTCTGCTAACCCATTCATAGCTACTGGATGCACAAAACCTTGTCTATGCGAAGTCGTTTCAGGGCTCCATTCTGTTGCTGGTAATGCAGCCACTATTTCGCTCACTATTTTTAATGCGTTTACCAAGGTATTTTTTGCATAGCCAGGATGTGCTATTACACCATTAACTGTAATAGTTACGCCATCGGCACTAAAGGTTTCATCTTCCAATGTGCCTAATTCGCCACCATCTAAGGTATACCCAAAATCTGCCCCAAGTTTTTGCATATCTAGCTTGGCTGTGCCTTGCCCTACTTCTTCATCCGGGGTGAATAAAATTTTAATCGTACCATGCTTTACTTCGGGGTGTAACATCAAATAATTACATAAATCCATTATTTCTGCCACGCCAGCTTTATCGTCGCTACCAAGTAAGGTAAGCCCACTTGCCGTGATGATATCATGACCAATATGCTGTTGGAGATATTTGTATTTGGTAGGGCTAATTATTTGTGTCGCATCATCGGGAAGTACTATCTCTTCACCTTGATAGTTTTGGTGCAGAATGGGTATTACGTTGGTACCACTGCAATCTGGCGCTGTATCTACATGGCTACAAAAGCAAATAACAGGTACTTTTTTAGGGGTGTTACCAGGTATGGTTGCATATACATAACCGTATTCATCTGTATGCGCATCTTCAATGCCCATCGCTAATAATTCTTCTGCTAGAAGCTTTGATAGATCTTTTTGTTTTTCGGTAGTAGGATGGGTATTACTATCAGGATTACTTTGTGTATCAATTTTTATATACTTTATAAATCTTTCAGCCACAGTAAAGTTGTATTGTTGCAACATAATCGTATTTTTAAGCGCAATTTATAACTCTATAATGGAAACACCCTTAAACAACCGACCAACTATTGAAAATGGCTTTTTGAGAGCCATCTTATACTTAATTACAGGTTTTGTATTATGTGGTATGGTGCAATTGATGTATTCAACAAGTGCAGATGTAGTGACATACAACGAGGTTAACAATCCACAAACAATTCTAGACATTTTAAAATCTTATTTTGTTATTAAAATAGGCTTGGTACTTGTTGCGTTCCTATTTATGGTTTTGGTAAATAGAGAACTAATTCGTCACCTCGGATTTAGGTGGGAAGGCAGTAGCGCTTTTGCTGGTTTTTTAGTAGGATTCTTTATTATCACAATTGGTACAGTGGTATTACTTTTTACTAAAAATATTTATTTCACCGATATTGGTACAGAAGATACAGATATTTTTTACGCCACATTGCTTTGTATAGTAGTTGCCTTTATTGAAGAAATATCGATTAGAGGTTATTTTCTAAAAAACCTCATGCAAAGCATGAACAAATGGGTGGCTTTAGTATTTGCATCATTGGTATTTGCCCTTTTGCACTTAGATAATACTGATATCACCCTTATTGCTTTTGTGAATATTTTTATTGCTGGTATTTTATTAGGAATTAATTATGTATATACCAAAAATCTTTGGTTCAGCATCTTGCTACATTTTAGCTGGAACTTTTTCCAAGGCCCAATATTTGGTTATAAAGTCAGTGGCATGTCGATGGGCAAAAGTTTTATAAAACAAATTGCACAAGGTTCCGATATGATTAGTGGTGGCGATTTTGGCTACGAGGGTTCCGTAATATGTACTATTTTACAAGTAATTTTAATCGTTGGATTAATTTGGTACTATCAAAAAAAATATGCTACCAAAAAAGTGGCAGAAAATCAAGAAAATGATTTTCTTGCTGCTTAAAAATAATCATACAAAAACGCCACTAAAATTGATTTAGTGGCGTTTTTTATTTACTAATTAAATACACTACTAGTAAGCTCTCGCAAATAATACACGTTGTGTAGATGGATGGCTCGTAAAAATACACTTACCTTCTTCTAACGGATTATCTAAAGGAATACAGCGAATGGTAGCCTTCGTTAATTCTTTAATTTTCTCTTCTGTTTCTGGTGTACCATCCCAATGAGCAGCAATAAAACCAGTTTTACTATCTAGCAATTCTACAAATTCATCCCAATCATTGGCAGGTGTAATATGCTCGTTTCTATAGGCTAAAGCTTTGTTAAACATATGCAATTGAATTTCATCAAGCAGCGTTTTGATATAGTAAGCGATATTATCCATACCAACCGTCATCTTTGCTTTGGTGTCTCTTCTTGCTAGTTCCACCACATTGTTTTCTAAATCTCTCGCACCAATTGCTAATCGGACCGGCACACCCTGCATCTCATATTGCGCAAATTTCCAACCTGGGCGGCTATTATCACTGTCATCGTATTTTACACGAATACCCAAATCTTTTAATTGCTGCATAATACCATGTACTTTATGGCTTATCATGGCTTTTTGTTCATCCCCTTTATAAATTGGCACAATTACAACTTGCAATGGCGCAATTTTAGGTGGTAACACCAAACCGTCGTCATCACTGTGCGCCATAACCAACCCGCCTATTAATCGTGTACTTACCCCCCAACTTGTACCCCATACATAGTCTAATTTATTTTCTTTATCGCTAAACTTCACATCAAATGCTTTGGCAAAATTTTGCCCTAAAAAATGCGATGTGCCGGCTTGTAATGCTTTGCCATCTTGCATTAAGGCTTCTATACAAAAAGTTTCTTCGGCACCTGCAAAGCGTTCATTAGGCGATTTTATGCCTTTTATCACGGGCAAAGCCATATAGTTTTCTGCAAAATCGGCATATACATGCAACATTTTTTCTGCTTCTACCATCGCTTCCTCTTTAGTAGCATGAGCGGTATGCCCTTCCTGCCACAAAAACTCTGCAGTACGTAAAAATAAACGCGTCCGCATTTCCCATCTTACCACATTCGCCCATTGGTTTACTAGTATTGGTAAGTCTCTATACGATTGTATCCAGCCTTTATAAGTACTCCAAATAATCGCTTCACTCGTAGGGCGAACCACCAATTCTTCTTCCAATTTCGCCTCAGGATCTACCATTAATTTCCCTTTATGATTGGGGTCAGCCTTTAAGCGATAATGCGTTACTACAGCACATTCTTTCGCAAAACCTTCCGCATTTTTTTCTTCTGCTTCAAACAAACTTTTAGGTACAAACAGTGGAAAATAGGCGTTTTGGTGCCCAGTATCCTTAAACATTCTGTCTAACACATCTCGCATATTTTCCCAAAGACCAAACCCATAAGGTTTTATCACCATGCAACCACGTACAGCACTATAATCGGCGAGCCCACCTTTTATTACCAAATCATTATACCATTGAGAATAATCTTGTGCCCTAGACGTAATTTCTTTGCTCATTAATTCTTTGTGTTTTTCTTAACTAAATTATTTTTTCAACAAACGTTGTATGGCAAAATATTTGTAAATTTAATACGAAAAATACGTTGCCGCCGTAAAAGTAGTAACTTCACATTATCTATAAGCTAAAAACTGCAGGTTATGAAAAGTGGATTTTTATTTCTCGCCTTTGCTTCAGCAGTATTATTTACTGGCTGTGCCGCCATATATCAAACCCAACAAACACCAGACGACGTCTATTTTTCGCCTGCAAAAGTAGCACCAGAGGTAAAAGAAGTCGCTAAAAATACCAATACTAACGATCATTACGAAGAATATATTAGCAGCAGTGACGATAGATATTTACGCATGAAAGTGGCCAATAGAAATCGTTGGGATGCTTTAGATGATTATAGCTATTGGAACGATAGTCGGTTCGATTATTATGGCTACAGCTATAGTAATAATTATTACGGCTATGGCTATAACAGCTATAATTATTGGAACAATTGGGCAATATATCCAAGCTATAGTTGGGGTTTCTCCAATTTTTATGGTTTGGGTTATAATCCATATTATTTTGGGTACACCAGCTATTATAATCCTTATTACAGTATCTATGGGGGCTATTACAATCCTTATTATTGGGGCAATAATGTAGTGGTGCACAACAATTATGGGCCTCGCAGATATTCAAGTGGTAGCAACCTATCCGCTTTTGGAAACAGCAATTACAATAATGCTAATACGCCAACGCGTAACAACAATAATAGTTCATCCTTTGGTGGCTTGGTTCGTAGGGTAATTGCACCACCTACAGGCAGCCCTTCGGGCACACCATCTAACACTGTAGATAGACCTGCAAGAACCTTTACACCTTCAACAACACCAACATCAAACACGGGTGGTTCAAGCGGTGGATTTGGTAGCACAGGTAGTAGCAGTAGTGCACCTCGTAGGCCGAGAGGTTAATATGGCTGAACCATCATTCATGAGATTAAATGATTTTATGATTCTTCTTCATAAAAATTAGCCTAACAATAATTGTTATCCACCATTGATAGCTTGATACTTGCATCTTGCTACTTGTAATCTTATATTATTTATCATGAAAAAATATGTCATCATCATCGCATTTTTCACCAGCTTAGTCAGTTATGCACAAACACCAGATGATGCTTTAAAATTATCTTGGCACACAAGTAATGGTACTGCTAGAAATATAGCTATTGGTGGTGTGATGGGCAGCTTAGGCGGTGATATTACGGCTGCAAATAGTAATCCAGCTGGCTTAGGCTTGTATAAAACCAACGAATTTGTGTTTAGCCCTGGTGCTTTTATATTTAATAATAAATACAACTATCGAGGTACCGATACCAGCAATATTAAAGGTAACTTTAGCTATGGCCCTATTGGCTTTGTGTTTGGCACACCAAGTAAGTATACCTCTAGTGCATGGACAAGCACTGCATTTTCTATTTCTGTTAACCAAATGGCGAGCTACAATAACCACACGCAATATAGAGGTTTTAATAATTATAGCTCCTTCTCTGAGCAATATTTAGAAGAACTTGTGCGTGATCAAGCAGACACAACAGCAGCCGCAGGTAACTATATTTTTGGTTCATCATTAGCCTATAGAACCTACTTAATTGACACGATTAGAGGTGCCAACGGTAGTGTGGCTGGCTATCAAAGTTTGGTGCCTATTTCAACTGGCATTAATCAATACTATGATGCTGCTACCAAAGGGGGCTACCACGAAATTGCCCTAGGTTTAGCTGGCAATATAGAAGACAAACTCTATGTAGGTGGAAGCTTAATCATTCCTGTAGTAAGCTATCGACGAGACTTCGTTTATAAGGAAACTGATGCTACAAACAATCCATATAACCAGTTTGCAAGTTTTACATATAGCGAGCAATTTCAGTCTAATGGTGTAGGTATTGGCGCCAAAATAGGCATCATTTATAAACCACAAAATTCATGGCGACTTGGCTTTGCGTTTCACACACCACAATCCATTTCATTTACCGATAGAATTCGCAGTCAAATGACTACCAATACAGAAAGCTATGCTGGTACTATTACAGAAACAAGTGATAACCTAAACAACGGTAATGCTGGTGAGAGAAAATACAGAGTAATCACCCCCTACAAAATGATTGGTAGCCTCAGCTATGTATTTAAAGAAAACGCTGACGTAAGAAAACAACGAGGTTTTATTAGTGCCGATGTTGAATTTGTAAATTATCGTGGCGCAAGATTTAGCGTACAAAATGCTGACGATTATAGCCGCACTAGCTATTTAAACCAAGTAAACGATGGTGTAAAAAATTATTACAAAGGTAACTTCAACTTCAAAGTTGGCGGTGAGCTGAAGTTTAATGTGTTTGCGCTTAGACTTGGTGGTGCTTACTTTGGTAGCCCTTATGCCGATGATAAATTACAAGTTAGTAAAACATTGTTAACTGGTGGTATTGGCTATCGCAATAAAGGGATGTTTATTGATTTAGGCTATGCACACACTTTTTTGAACGACGTGAATTTTCCATACAGATTAAATGATGTTGCCAATACTTATGCTGTCCAAACTGGTAGCACTAACAATATTGTTGTAACGCTTGGCTTTAAGTGGTAAATTTGAATTTCACACAAAGCTAAAAAGTTAATTAATAATACAAAGAGAACGGTTCGCCAAGGCAAACCCTTCTCTTTGTATTTCATGTAACTCCTAAAATTCGTGGCATTTTGAGTTACAAATATTTACCAGTATAACTAGTTTTTACCTTTTTCAAATCTTTAGGAACACCTGCAAAAACCAATGTACCGCCTGCATCTCCAGCTTCTGGCCCAAGGTCGATGACCCAATCGGCACTTTTAATAACATCGGTATTGTGTTCGATAATTAATAATGAGTGCCCTTGTTCAATTAAGGCATTAAAAGAAGCAAGTAATTTTTTAATATCATGAAAATGCAAACCAGTAGTTGGTTCATCAAAAATAAATAAAATATGGCCTATCCCTTTTCCTTTACCTAAAAACGAGGCTAGCTTTACACGTTGCGCTTCACCACCACTTAAGGTATTTGAGCTTTGACCAAGTTTTACATAACCCAAACCTACATCTTGCAGTGGCTGTATGGCTTTGGCTAAATTTTTCTCCTCTTTAAAAAAGTCTATTGCTTCATCTACACTCATTTCAAGCACATCATAAATACTTTTACCTTGGTAAGTAACTTCAATCACTTCTTCCTTAAAACGTTTACCGCCGCATACTTCGCAGGTTAAATGTACATCGGCTAGAAACTGCATTTCTACAATTTGTTCACCTTCACCTTTGCAAGCATCGCACCGCCCCCCGTCTACGTTAAACGAGAAATGCTTAGGCATAAAACCGCGAATTTTACTGAGCGGTTGTTTAGCATAGAGGTCTCTAATTTCATCGTAAGCTTTTATATAAGTTATTGGGTTACTTCGTGATGATTTACCAATCGGATTTTGGTCAATCATTTCTATCTGAGCAATATAATCCACATCCCCAGTAATAGCCTTATGTAACCCTACTTTCTCCGCCGCTTCGCCTTTTAATTTTTGTAATGCAGGATACAAAATTTGCTTTACCAAAGTCGTTTTACCACTACCACTTACCCCTGTTACAACTGTTAAAATATCTAAAGGAAACTGAACAGTAATATCTTTCAAATTATTTTGCCTAGCACCTTCAATGGTGATGCTTCTTTGCCACTTACGCAAGCTTTTAGGGGCATCAATGGTTAGCTCGCCTTTCAGGTATTTACCAGTCAAACTTTTAGGATTGGCTATTAATTCTTGGTAATTACCTGCTGCCACCACTTCGCCACCTAAATGCGATGCAAAAGGTCCCATATCAATCACATAATCTGCTTCCCGCATCATCATTTCATCATGTTCAACCACTACCACCGTATTGCCTAAGGCTTTTAAAGATTGTAATACGCCTATTAACTTTTCAGTATCTCTCGAATGCAACCCAATTGAAGGTTCGTCGAGAATGTACAATGAGTTGGTTAAATTGCTACCCAAACTTCTTGTGAGTTGTATACGCTGACTTTCGCCACCACTTAAACTATTGGCTAGGCGATTTAAGGTTAAATAACCCAAGCCCACCTCAATTAAGGTTTGAAGACGCTGATGTATTTCTATCAAAATACGTTTGCTAACGCTTTGGTCATGTTCACTTAATTGTATTTTATCAAACCAAACTTTCAAATCTTTTACCTGCATCTCACACAATTCACCAATATGTTTTTTGTGCACTTTTACATACAAAGCTTCTTTGCGTAAGCGATAGCCTTCACAATCAGGACATTTGGTTCTGCCTCTATACCTACTGAGCAACACACGATATTGTACTTTATACAAATTGGCTTCCACTTCTTTAAAAAAATCATCAATGCCTTGCACATATTTGGCACCTTTCCAAAGCAATCGGTACTGCTCTTTGGTTAAGTCAATAATGGGCTTGTGAATAGGGAAATCAATAGCTGACGCACTACGAATAAAAGCTGTTTTCCACTCACTTAATTTTTCACCGCGCCAAGGCGCAACAGCACCCTCATAAACACTTAATCGCTTATCAGGTATCACCAAATCTTCATCTATCCCAAGCACTTGGCTAAAACCTTCGCAGGTAGGACAAGCACCATAGGGATTATTAAATGAGAATAAATTAGGTACAGGTTCCTCAAATTGTAAGCCATCTAATTCAAACTTATTGCTATAATGCAGAGGTTTGGAGCCATCAACTTCTAGATACATTTCACCCTCCCCTTCATAGAAAGCAGTGCCAATAGAATCGCTCAAGCGGTGCAAATCGTCCTCATCAAAATCTTTGGTAACAATTCTATCTACAAGAACAAACGCCCCTTTGCTCCCGCTCTTTGATTTAGGTGGCTGTAAAGTTTCAGCTAATTCATTATCACTTAATTCTAACAATTCTTCTATTCGTTTAGGTTCTAAAGCCCCACCTTTGGAGGGGTTTGGGGTGGCTAGTCTACTAAAACCCTTTGCCATCAATATATTCAGCTCTTCTTTCGCCTCTCTTTTGGCATGTTGTTTAAACGGCACGATAATCACCACTTTACTACCATGTGGTAATGCTTGTATATCTTTTACCACATCGTTTACATCATCTTTCTTTACTTCTTTGCCGCTAATTGGTGAAATAGTATGACCCGCTCTTGCATACAACAAACGGAGATAATCATAAATCTCTGTCATGCTACCAACCGTACTTCGAGGGGTTCTTGTAATAACTTTTTGCTCAATGGCGATTGCCGGACAAAGCCCTTTGATATAATCAACCTCAGGCTTTACCATTCTAGCCATAAACTGTCGCGCATAAGCACTTAAGCTTTCAGCATAACGTCTTTGGCCTTCGGCAAATAAAGTATCAATAGTTAAAGAAGATTTGCCACTACCACTAACACCTGTAACTACAATAAATTGGTTACGAGGAAACTCAACAGTAACGTTCTTAAGATTGTGTGTTCTTGCACCTTTTACAAGAATATTATTATTGGAAGTCTCTAATATGTCGACTTGTTCTTGAACTTGCTTCGTGTTGCTTTTTTTTGCCATTCTATGCTTTGTTAGCTGTTGTGCAGATGAACTCAAAATTAAAGATTTATAACCGCAGTTAGTAACTAGATAAGTAACATTAGTACAGGGCATTTGTTTGTATAAGTCCAAATACAACTTTAAGAAAATAAGCAACGATCTATTATAGATGAGCAAAAAAATATGAATAAAGTAGGTACAACAAAAAGCCCAACATAAAATTTATGTTGGGCTATGTATGTAAAAGAAAGTAAGTCTTATTCAGCACTTGTTTCTTCAGCAGCCGGTGCTTCAGGCGCTTCTGCAACCGGTGTTGCTTCAACTGCTTCTGTAGCTTCAACGGCTTTTTTTGGTGCACGACCACGACGTGTTTTCTTAGCTGGTTCAGCAGCAGTGGTAGCAGTTTTTCCGTAAATATCGTTGAAGTCAACAAGTTCAATCATTGCCTTTTCAGCGTTATCGCCTGGACGGATACCCAATTTGATAATACGTGTGTAGCCACCTGGACGATCAGCGATTTTTGGACCAACCACTGTAAACAATTCTTTTACAGCCGCTTTGTTTTGTAAATGTGCAAATGCCAATCTGTGATTGTGTGTAATAACAGCAGCACTTTCTGTTTTCTTAGTTTTAGTTAACAATGGCTCTACATAAGTACGTAATGCTTTTGCTTTTGCTAAAGTAGTTACAATACGTTTGTGTGTGATTAACTGAGCGGCTAAGTTGTTTAACAAAGCTACTCTGTGTGCCTTCTTGCGGCCTAAGTTGTTGATTTTGTCTCCGTGACGCATGACTATTTGTTTTAAGCCTCACACCGTGTCAGGATTTGTGAGGTTGCTTCTAATTACTAAGAGATAACTAGAAAGCGGTTATAAAAATGAATGACCTTAATGCACCCTTTAAGGGAGCTAAGGACTAATTATCTAAATTATCTAAACCTAGTTTTTGTAAATCCATACCAAAACTCAATCCTCTTTCAAGCAAAACTTGCTCAATTTCAGATAATGATTTTTGACCGAAGTTTCTGAATTTCATCAAGTCTTCTTGCTCATACTGAACTAAAGAACTCAAAGAATCAATTTTCGCAGCTTTCAAGCAGTTAAAAGCACGTACTGACAAATCTAAATCTTCAAGCGGTGTTTTTAATACCTTACGTAATTGCAAGATTTGCTCATCTACCACATCATCTTTCTTCTCTTCTTTATTATCGAAAGTGATATTCTCATCAGTGATAATCATTAAATGTTGAATCAAGATGCGAGACGCTTGCTTTACAGCATCTTCTGGATGAATGGTACCGTCGGTAGCAACATCTAAAACCAATTTTTCGTAGTCAGTTCTTTGTTCCACACGATAGTTCTCGATCAAATACTTCACATTTTTAATAGGTGTGTGAATTGAATCGATTGCGATATAACCAAAAACACTATCTTTTATTTTATTCTCCTCAGCTGGCACATAACCACGACCTTTAGCCACAGTTAGTTCAATATCCAACTTAGAAGTAGTATCCATTACACAAATAACTAAATCAGGATTCATTACTTGGAAACTTTGAGAAGCTTCGCCAATCATACCTGCAGTAAATTCTGTGCGACCTTTAATAGAAAGCGTGATTTTTTCAGATGAAATATCACTGTCCACGATCTTCTTAAAACGAACTTGCTTTAAGTTTAAGATGATTTCTGTAACGTCTTCTGTAACGCCTCTCATTGTTGCAAACTCATGATCAACGCCTTCAATTTTTATACCAGTGATAGCATAACCTTCAAGACTATTTAGCAAAACTCTGCGCAAAGCATTACCGATTGTTAAGCCATAACCTGGCTCAAGCGGACGGAATTCAAATTGACCGTCGAAATCAGATACTTTCTGTAATACAATTTTGTCCGGCTTTTGGAAGCTTAATATGGCCATATTAAAACTTGTTTTTTATTTTACCTTAAACCTGTTGTGCAGATTTAAGAATGTATGAGTATGATTTGAAAAAATTCGTAAGTCGCTAGTCGTAATCCTGTAAACCAAATATTGATTCAACCCAATTACCAACTTAATAGCTATTATTTACTATACAATTCCACAATCAATTGTTCCTTAATGTTTTCAGGAACTGATTCTCTTTCAGGATATGTAATGAAAGTACCTTTTAGTTCAGTTTCATTCCAATCAACCCAGCTAAATTTAGGATTTTTACCACGTGTTTTGCTAGTGATAGACGTGTTAACCGCGCTTTTGTTTTTGTAAGAAATGATATCACCTGGTTTACAAGAATAAGAAGGCACATTCATCACATCGCCATTTACAGTGATATGTTTGTGCGCTACCAATTGTCTTGCTTCAGGACGGCTAGCAGCCAAACCTAAACGGAAAACAGTATTGTCTAAACGCGCTTCTAACAATTTGATTAAGTTTTCACCAGTTACACCCTTAATACGAGATGCTTCTTCAAAAGTTTTACGAAACTGACGCTCTAATAAACCGTAAGTGTATTTTGCTTTTTGTTTTTCTCTCAACTGTAAAGCGTACTCACCAAGTGTTTTACGTTTACGAGTTGCACCATGCTGACCTGGAGGGTTGCTGTTTTTGGTTAACCATTTACCGTTGCCCAAAATTGGCTCACCGTAAATTCTAGAGATTTTGGTCTTAGGACCAGTGTAACGTGCCATGTGTAATTAAAATTGAATTGATTTTTTAGTGAATGGTGATCGATTGTTAAAAAATCAAAAAACTAAATCGCTCACCCAATTATTATAATTTTGAAATCACAGTAACGCCATTTCAAATAGATTATACTCTTCTTTGTTTTGGAGGGCGACAACCATTGTGAGGCATAGGTGTAACGTCTTTAATAGAAGTTACTTCAATACCGTTTTGAGCGATAGAACGGATTGCTCCTTCACGACCAGAACCTGGCCCTTTCACAAATACATCTACTCTTTTTAAACCTGCGTCTAATGCAACTTTAGCGGCATCAGCAGCAGCCATTTGTGCAGCATAGGGAGTGTTCTTTTTAGAACCGCGGAAACCCATTTTACCAGCAGATGACCAAGAAATTACTTGACCAGATTTGTTTGTAAATGCAACGATAATGTTGTTAAAAGTTGCACTAATTCTAACTTCGCCTGCAGCATCAACTTTCACGATGCGTTTTTTGGCTGCGGCTTTAGCACTGTTCTGTGCTTTTGATGGTTTTGCCATTTTGTTTTGTTTGAGGTAATCTTTAAAATAAAATAGTCCCTACTTTCTTTGCCAATTGCAAGAATATCTGGCGACTTTGGTAACTATAAAAAAAGCAGGAATTCCAAGCCCGATGGTTGGACTTGGAATTCCTGACTCTTAGTTATTATTTCTTAGCGGCTTTCTTTTTACCAGCAACAGTTTTACGTTTACCCTTACGAGTACGGCTGTTGGTTTTTGTACGCTGACCACGTACTGGAAGACCTTTACGGTGACGCAGACCACGATAGCAAGCGATATCTAATAAACGTTTGATGTTCATTTGAGTTTCACTACGTAAGGCACCTTCAACTTTAAATTCAGCATTAATCAAATTACGAATAGCAGTTTGCTCATCGTCATTCCACTGATTAACCTTTTTATTAAGATCAATACCTGCTGCAGTTAAAATTTGTTGTGCTCTACTACGACCAATACCATAAATATAGGTAAGTCCAATTTCGCCTCTTTTATTTTTTGGTAAGTCTATACCGGCAATACGCGCCATAATTATTTATTTCTTGTTTGTGATTTACTATGTCTGATTTGCTTAATTCAAACCTGAGATTTTACCCTTGACGTTGTTTAAAGCGAGGGTTCTTTTTGTTAATTACATAAAGCTTGCCTTTACGCTTAACAATCTTACAATCTGCACTACGCTTTTTAATAGCTGCTCTAACTTTCATTGTAGTTTATTTATCCTATTTGCTAAAAGCCTTTGCCATTGGGCTACAGGCTGATTTTACTTATTTATACCTGAAAATAATTCTGCCTCTACTTAAGTCATAAGGACTCATTTCTACACCTACTTTATCGCCAGGTAATATTCTGATGTAGTGCATCCTCATTTTACCTGAGATAGTAGCCAATATTTCGTGACCATTCTCTAACTTAACCTTGAACATGGCATTACTTAATGCTTCAAGTATCTTACCGTCCTGTTTAATGAGTGCTTGTTTAGACATATTTTTTTTCGGGCTGCGAAGATAGAGAGATTGAACTGAAATAAGAAAAATTAGTGGAAAATTTTTAAAATATTGTGGATAATAAATCGTTTCGAGCTTGCGACAAACCCAAAAATGTGCAAAAAGCCAGCCATAAAGCTGTAAAATCGCAAAAAAAATCCTGCTTTTTCAAGCAGGACGCAAAATTATTTATTTCAGGTACTATAATGCGATTTGTTTTTCAGCCATCATTCTCCGCAAATTAATTAATCCATAGCGCATTCTACCCAAAGAAGTATTGATACTACTATTAGTTACATCTGCAATTTCTTTAAAACTCATACCAGCAAAATGCCTTAATACAATCACCTCTCTTTGTTCTTCAGGCAATAAATCTAACATTCTTCGTATTTTTTCATGGCTTTGGCTTTGCACCATTTTAGTATCAGCCGCATCGCCTACCGAACCTATAAGTTCAAAAACGTCTCGCTCGTCGCTTGCCACAAAGTGCGTACGTTTTATTTTCCTAAAATAATCCACACACAAATTGTGCGCAATTCTAAGTGCCCAAGGCAAAAACTTTCCTTCTTCGTTGTAGCGATTGCCACGAAGTGTATCTATTATTTTAATAAATACTTCTTGAAAAAGGTCCTCAGCCAAGTACTTATCCTTTACTAAAAAAAGGATGGAGGAATAAATTTTGTCTTTGTAACGGTACACCAATACTTCAAGGGCATTGATATCGCCATTTTGGAATACGTTAATTAATTGCGTATCCGTTGCCTGGGCAAACATCTTCATAAGGTCGGTTTTTTAAAAAATTAAGTTAAAAAAATCGATAGGATAGTTGGATACTGTCATGCATCCATTGTACGTGATTGCATTTCTAACGTAATATTAACGACCTTATTTTAACTTATTGATTTTTAGACCACTTTGTGAAAAAATATCAATGAACCTTTTAGGTTGTTCACAATAATAAAGAGGCATTATTTGGGAAATAGTATAACGCAGCAATGGTAATTTTATTTTGTACCATTTTTACACGAGCAAATAAGCTGCTGACAATCAACACTTTTTTTGCTGTATATTAATAATAAATTATTGCCCACAAAGACAATATCGAGATAGAGATATCCGTATGTTTATTTGGCTAATTATTGACAACCAGCAAGTTCATAGAAACTTTGATATATACAATCTATCAGCAGTGAAACAGCTTTGTTAAAAGATGAGGTAGATAGTTGAAATTTTGTGATAATCAATATTTTACACAATTACTATTGTCAGATTTTTATTTGCATGTGATAGTAGCTGTAAGGTTTTCTCTGCTAATCATAATCTTCGCTTACGGCATCTCAAAGTAAAGATAAAGCAGCTATTTCATCTGCCCCACACTACATGTTACTTAATATTAGTAGTCCATTTCTATTCCCTTACTAGTCACAAGCACTACTACGCAAATATGCGTCTGCTGTTATTACAACACCTACCCTCACAGAATTGAGATGAATGTACTACACAACTTACTTTCAAAAAATGGTTGTAACTGCATTACCCCGCCATTGCTGATTTTCGGGATGTCGTAATCGAACATCCCGAGTAACGGATTGTACAAAAAATATGTCATTTGACACGCAGCCTAATCGGCGGCCGTTTACCCCCAAGTAAATTTGCATGAATCCAAAAGGCGGCCGTTTACCCCCAAGTAAATCTGCATGAACCTAATCGGCGGCCGTCAACCTCCAAGTAAATCTACATGAACCTAATCGGCAGCCGTCTACCTCCAATTAAATCTGCATGAACCTGATCGGCAACCGTTTAATAGCTATACTTTGGAAAAAATAGGTGTTGGTGGTAGTAGCAAACACCACTTTTGGTTGAGTTTTTTATTAAAATATGAAGTCTCGCTTTTCAGGCTGTTTTATAAAGTACCACCCCTAGCATTCAAATTTATGCCGCGATACTTAATCTATCTATCATAAGCACCATCTTAGTATGCTTTGCGTAGCATATCGGCAAATTCATTGGCCAAAGGGCTATCTTCTATGTCTCTTGCGGCTTTTTCTACATCATAATCAAAGCGTATAAATTCTACAGTAACAGAATCCTTGTTGGTTCTACTGCTATTGTCATGAATAGTAAGTACAACATAACCCCCTTGCGGGTTGCCGTCTTTGGGCTTTCCTACCGAGCCTGTATTGATGGCATGCAGATAAGTCGTTTGCCCACTTATTTCGTTTGTAAGTATTCTATGATAAGGCTTGTGAGAATGCCCAAAACATAATATATCAGCTTTTGCCTTGGCAAATACTTCTATAAATTCTGCTTCATCTTTATCTGCCAATAAATATTCATCATTACTAGTTGGGCTACCATGTACCAATAGAATAGTGAGTAATTGCCCTTGCAACTTAAATTCTAAACGTATATGCGCCGGCAAAGTGGCTAAATAGGTTTTTTCGCTATCACCTATTAAACCATAGGCATAATTTTTACCGCCTTCAGCTAGTTGTTCAGTTGTCAGCTTTGCCACTTTTGCATCATGGTTGCCCGCTATGGTGGCAATGCCTCTTTTACGTATTGCGTTAATTACTTCATTTGGATAAAGGTGGTAGCCTACCAAGTCGCCAAGACAATAAATGGCATCTGGCTGTTGTGCATCTATACTCTGTAAGGCTTTTTCAAATGCATACAGGTTTGCATGCATATCTGAGAATAATACAATTTTCATGATAATGATTGTTGAAATGCCTTTGCGCTAGCTTTCGGCATAGGTTTTTTATGGACTTGTGTCAAGGATTTGGCTATGCTTTGGTTTTCTGTAAGTTAAACAAATGCAAAGCTTTAAGCGCATTGTGGTTTTATATTATACCATGGCAGGTACTGTATCATATTTTTTTCTAAACCAAAAAGCAAGATTGACCAAGGCAATTAAAGCTGGCACTTCTACCAATGGTCCAATCACACCTGCAAAGGCTTCGCCGCTATTAATGCCAAATACACCAATGGCTACGGCAATGGCCAATTCAAAATTGTTACCAGTAGCTGTAAAGGCAATGGCAGTAGAACGTGCATAATCGGCACCAAAATATTTTCCTATAAAAAAGCTTACTACAAACATGATAGCGAAATAGATTACCAATGGGATGGCAATTCGCACGACGTCTAATGGTATTTGCACAATTAATTGCCCTTTTAAACTAAACATGACCACTATTGTAAACAATAAAGCTATTAAGGTGATGGGCGAAATAATAGGTAGAAATTTGTTTTGAAACCAATCCTCGCCTTTTAGTTTTATTAGGCTGTATCGGCTAATAACACCAGCCGCAAATGGAATCCCTAAATAGATGCCTACACTTTTTGCAATCGCTACAATGGTAATATTTACCACCAATCCTTTAATACCAAATAGGGGTGGTAATACGGTAATAAACAAATAGGCATACACACTGTATAGCAATACCTGAAAGATACTGTTTAAGGCAATGAGTCCTGCAGCATACTCTCGGTTGCCTTCAGCTAGTTCGTTCCAAACCACTACCATAGCGATGCATCTTGCTAGACCTATCAATATTAAACCAATCATATATTCAGGATAGCCTTGTAAAAAAACAATAGCTAGTATAAACATCAATATTGGGCCGATTATCCAATTGAGAAACAGCGATGCACCCAATACTTTTACATTGGTAAACACTTCCCCCATTTTTTCGTAGCGCACTTTTGCCAAAGGCGGATACATCATCAGTATTAAGCCAATTGCCAAAGGAATATTGGTAGTACCACTAGAAAATGAGTTGATAAAAGTTGAAGAAGATGGGAAAAAATACCCCAACCCTACGCCAATGGCCATCGCAATAAAAATCCAAAGGGTTAAAAATCTATCTAAGAAACCTAGCTTTTTTCTTTCCACTACTGGAGCACAATTTTGAGTTGACATATATTTTTTTTTAAGTTGATAGTCCAATAATGGTACTGCGTCTTTCCATGATGATATTGTCTTTCCACACGCCATTAAGACAACCAATTTTTTCGCGATAACCTATTTCTCTAAAGCCGCATCGCAAATGCAGTTGAATGCTACTGGTATTGTCTTTAAAAATCCCCGATTGCAAGGTCCAAATACCGTTGTCTTCACTCTCTTTTATCGCTGCTTGCAATAAATATTTACCTATACCCTTACCTCTTTGCATTGCAGCCACATAAATACTGAGCTCTGCCACACCTTTATATACTGGTCTGGCACTTACAGGCGATAAAGCCACCCAACCTACTAGCGCATGATCTACCATGGCTGCCAACCTACAAAAAGGCAAATGCCCCTTATCCCATTCTTGCCATGTAGGTGCTTCAGTTTGAAAAGTGGCTTGGCCTGTTGCAATGCCTTGCAAATAGATGGCGGCTACCTGTGGATAATGATTGGGGGTAATTGTTATGATATGCATGTGTTACTATTAACAGCAGCCACTACCTGGTGTGCAACCGCTTTCTTTCGCAGTTTGTAATTGGTTAAGCGTAACTTTCTGCTTCGATGGCGGTATTCCACAGCTATCTTGTGCCAAGCAAGCAGTCTGTTTTGGTACTAATACAAAGTTGTCACCATTATAATGCAAGCCATATTTGCTGATAGTTTCAGTCTGATACTCCACCTCTATTTCTAAATCACCTATCCCCAATCTTTGCTCAGATAGTGAAATAATATGCAATAGCTTTTGTGGCTTTAGGCGATGATCAAAGTCGTTGGCATCCCATAACTGAAAATTTACCACACGTTCAAGCCTTTCTGTGCCGCCACAATCAATAAAATGCTTGGTTACCAAACCCACTTCTGTTACGTGAAAATGTTCTGGTACCATCTCGCCACTTGGCAATGTAAAATGTACCGCTGTTGTGTTTTGCAGGTGCTTCTTAATCTCGGACAGTTTCATAGTCTCTATGTTTTATAGTGGCATTTATCGTTAAATACCGATGAATATAATCAAAAAAATTAGCAACAAGTCGTATTGATCGCTTGCAGACTTTCAAAAAGTTCAGCAAAAGCCATTTTTGCAAGCGCCCACTCTTTATCATCTATGCAGTAGCAAACTTTGGTGCCATCAATATCACCTTTTATCAATCCTGCTTCTTTTAATTCTTTCAAATGCTGGGAAACCGTGCTTTGCGATAATGGCAATTCGTCTACAATATCGCCACAAATACAGGCTTGTTTTTTAATAAGCAACTTTAGAATAGCAATACGCGCTGGATGGGATAAAGCTTTGGCGTAGCGCGCAATACGATTATCCTTCACTGAAAATTCTTCTGCTTTTGTAACACCCATAGCGTTGATTTATCGCAAAATAACGATTAAGCAATTAAGCAGACAAATAAATTTTTCGGATACATAAAATCCGCATCACTGTTTTACCATCGTTATGGGTCTTTAGGGCTAACGGTTATCAAATTAGTTGTTGCATAATGTATGGTCGGATGTCAGACTAGTTATAGCCTACGGGAACAAAACAGCGTTATTTTAATGATGTAATATATAGACAAGTAGAATGGCAGGCTGTGATAACAAATTATTATTCTTATGTTAATATTGGGTTAGTCAATTAAGGCAATGATAGCTTGACATTTGCTTTTTCCAATAACATCTTTAAATACATTTCAGGTGAAATCGCAAAAACTTATCGCTGCCTTGGTTAGTTGTCTTTTTGTATTAACAACAATCGCACAACAAAACCCAAAAATTACTGCAAGGGACAACCAAAATAAAAGAACGCAGGTAGATAGCGCTTGGAGGCATTTTACGGTAGGTGACCAATTATTCGCTAATAGTAACTTATTCAATCCTGCGGGTCAAAGCTTGGGTATGGAAAAAGGGACCAGGGTATTAAACCTTGGCCTAGCAAAACAAAACAAGTTTTTGGTGGTGAAGAAAAACAATGGATTGGCGGTTGTAAATGCCGAAAGTTTTACCGTGGTAAGCCAGCTACCTTACGAAAAAAATGAAGGCGGCAGCATGTACGGGCTTACAGTAGATGCCGATGACTCTACTGTTTATTTTACAGGGGCTAAGAAAAACCTATATATAGGCAATATTAACAATGCGGGCGCAATCACACTTCGTAAAAAAATAGATGTATCTGTTGGTGATAAAACCACCACACCCTTGGGCATCGGATTATGTGACAATCATATAGCTTTAGTGGCCCTTGCCATACCCAACGAAGTAGCCGTGGTGGATATTGCTGCAGGCAAAATAATAGGTCGTATACCAGTTAGCGTTTGCCCTTATGCAATTGTAATCAGCAAAAACCAAAAATTGGCCTTCGTCAGTAATTTTGGAGGCCCACATCCAAAAAAAGGCGACAGAACAGAAAAATCGGCAGGAACAGAGGTGGCGGTAGATGAACGCTCGATAGCCCTACGCGGCTCGGTTACCGTTATTGATATTGCAGCCAAAAAGACTGTAGCAGAAATTAGTACCCGCATACATCCAGAATCGATGGTATTATCCCCCGACGGCAACCTATTATATGTGAGCGACGAGAGTGGTGACGGCATCAGCGTGATAGACACCAAAACGTTGACAGTTGTAAATACCTTTAACACCAAACCAGATGCAGCCTTACCATATGGCAGCCTCACTACGGCATTGGCTTTTAGCCCAGACGGCAAAGTATTGTACACCGCCAATGCAGGTAACAACGCCATTGCATTGATTGACCCCAAACACCCGCAAAATGGTCCTTATGGCTTTTTAGCTGCGGGTGGTTTCCCAGGCGCTGTTTGTACGGATGGACACCAGATATTCATAGGTAATGTAACCCCGCTGAAGCAAGGGGCTTTACAAAAAGTAGCTATCCCACAAAACAAAGCCCAGTTGGATGCCTATTCGGCTACTGCCAAAAAAGGTTTCCATTTTATTGATATGTTAAGGGCACAAACTCAGGCTAATGCGAAAGCAAGTCCTACCCCAGTTCCTGCGGCTACTGGCGAACCTTCGCCAATAAAACACGTGGTGTATATTATCAGAGAAAACAAAAAATTTGACCAAGAGCTAGGCGATATAGGTATGGGCAATTGCGACCCCAAGCTGGTACAATTTGGTGATAGCGTAACACCTAACGCACATAGCCTAGCAAAGCAATTTGTACTGCTTGACAACTATTACTGCAATGGCGTCAACTCTAGCGACGGTCACCAATGGGCCATACAAGGTATTACCACCCCCTACCACGAAAAAGATTTCTCTGCTGGGCGTTGCGCCTACGATTTTGGTACAGACCCATTGTGTTATGCTGGCTGTGGATTTATTTGGGATCACCTGATACGTAAAGGCATTTCTTTCAGAAATTTTGGCGAAACCGATTTGGCAGAAGTAACACCGGGCAAAACCTGGACTAATATTTATGATGCTTGGAAATCAAACAGCGACTCTGTTTGGTACAAATGTGCTTATCAATTAGGTAATCTAGAAAAATACAGCGATTTGCGTTTTCCTGGCTGGAATTTAACCATTACCGACCAAGTAAGAGCTGATAGATTTATCAACGCCCTGCATGAATATGAAGCCAAGGGTAGCCTACCAGAATTTATGATCATTTATTTGCCGAACGACCACACCAGCGGCTATGGTGATGGCATTCCTACCCCACGCGCTTATGTTGCCGACAACGATCTGGCCACTGGCAGAGTAATAGAAGCACTTACCAAAAGCCCATTTTGGAAAGACATGGCTGTATTTGTAAACGAAGACGACCCGCAAAGTGGTACCGACCATGTAGACGCCCACAGAAGTGTGTGTTATATTGCAAGTCCTTATGCCAAACGTCACCTATTGCTGAGCAAATTTTACAACCAATCATCTGTGCTACATACCATCTGCCAAATATTTGGTGTACAACCCATGAACCAATTGGTAGCAATGGCACCTTTAATGACCGACTGCTTTGTAAATACACCAGATTTTACAGGCTATACCGCCCTTAAGCCTGGGGTGGCTGTCAATGAAATGAACCCACCAAAAAATAAATTAAGCAAAACAACCGCACTATTAGCGCCCCTAACACAGCGCATAGATTTTTCGAAACCAGACCTGATTGACAGTGATGCCCTATTGTTCAGCAAGTATATGTGGTCTACTATTTATGGGGATAGGCCTTTCCCCATAAAATATTTTGGCGTACAGCCCAAAAAACTAAAAGCACTCGGCTTACAACTCTCGGACCAGAATAAAGCTGGAGATGACTAGGAGGCTGATTAATTCAAATAATTTTGTATTATTAACACCTCTAACTTTCATTTTTCGTTAGATGCCTTGTTGCTATCAAACACTACCTATTGATAAAAAGTGCAAATAATAAAGTATGCGCGGTATTGACTGTATATGTTATAGTAGAATGCCATAATTTGAAGATACAATATTTCACATTATAACTTCAGACATATCTTTTGCCTGCGCTTCGGCATGCCGTAAACGACTATTGTGAAGTTCGAAGAGACAAAAAATCGATCTATTGGAACGCTTGTTCGTGAAATAAACTAACTTTTTTGGTCTATTGTAAATAAAACCATTGATGCAACTGCTTTTACCGAGATGATATTGTACTAACCATGCCTTATTGAGATGCTGATAAAACCATTTGTAAGAGCAGAGACCAAGGCGATGTTGAAGCAAAAAGAGTTGTTTGATGCATCCAATGAAAACAGCGTTTTTCAAAATCTGAGCGTCAAGTGACATAATATGATACGTATTTAATTTTTACAACTAAATACGTATCATGTCTACAACAGTAAAACAACTATCGCTGATCATTGAATTTCAAAAGTTTATTACCGCCTCTAAATCAGGTCGCCGTTTAATGCCTTCTGGTAAAAAAGTGCGAGCAGGTACTATTGAACAATACCAATGTGTGCTTTTATTATTAGTACAGTTTCAGCAATTGCAACCAAACCCCTTGCGAATTTTGCTATTAACAAAAAATTCATTGCGTGTACTGCAAAAAGAAAAGCTTTACTGGTGTCGCTTCTTTAAACAGTTTTCCGCCTTTTTGTACAAGCAGAAAAACTGTTACGACCAATACACCAATTCTGTGTTCAAAATTTTAAAAGCGTTCTTTAATTATCTGCTTAAAGACAAATGCTTACCTGTAGGCGTATTTCATTGTCAGTTCAGAATTCCCACCGAACATACCAATCCTGTTGTGCTATCGCCTGCCCAATTAAAATTTCTTATTACGGATACGCATTTTGAATCATCCTTACCAGCCAGTCTGCAACGCACGAAAGATATTGTTGTTTTCGGCTGCACTGTTGGTTTGCGCTATCAAGATTTAATGCGCTTGAAAAAACAACATATTCAGTTTGCAGAAGATGGTGTGTATATTGTATTGCATACACAAAAAACAGGTACTGAAGTGAAAATTCCCTTACCCGATTATGCGATGGCCATTTTAAAAAAGTATCAGAAAAAAGCCGGTGTTTTTGTATTACCAAGATTATCAAGCACTAACTTAAATCTTCAAATAAAAACACTCATTAAAAGTGCTGGCTGGGTGTACAATCTTCCAAAAATCAAGCAAAAGCAAGGCGAACCTGTTGAAATTAAAAAGAGGAAAGGTGAGGGTTACAAGTTCTATGAGCATATTACCGCACATACGATGCGTCGCACGGCTATTACTACGTTACTGTTATTAGGTGTTGATGAAAACTCAGTGAGACGCATTTCTGGTCATGCAGCGGGCAGCAAGGAATTTTACCGCTACGTAGTAATCGTGCAAGATTACTTAAATAGTCAAGTTAAAAACGCACACAAGCGTTTAGTTTCTGGGGATGAAGACTTAATGTAAAAATGGCTGAAAACTGTCGCCTAAAGTGTCTATTTATTGCATTATATGCTAGTTTTACAAGCATTACTGTTCTTTGAATTACTTTACTACTAAGCGTTGTGCTTGATTACATTATTATCCGTTCGGATTAACCATGGCGGGGATAAGTGGTAAGGCAGCAAATGCTTTAACGAATAAGCTGAAATACAACGGTAAAGAAGAGCAACGACAAGAATTTAGTGATGGAAGTGGGTTAGAGTGGTTAGATTATGGGGCTAGGATGTATGATGCGCAGATTGGAAGATGGCATGTTCAAGACCCATTGCAAGAAAATGAATATGGGGATAATGATGATAATCATGAAGTTACTGAAGATGGGGTAATGGGTAAAACAGGTAATTTAGCTGACGCCTTTAAACAACAATTTGCTTCTTTAGATGGTGAAGATAGTAGAGAGTTAATGTATAAAAGCGATTTTATTTCCCCTGAAAATTCTGCAATACATTACAACATGAGTCCTTATGCATACGTTCTAAATAACCCTATGAATTTTATAGATCCGTTTGGACTTGATACAGGTAAGATGCAAATACTACAACCAGTTATACTTGACCCGAGCAAGAAATCAAACAATCCAAGCAATAGTAATAGATTAAACTCTTGGTGGCTGCGTGGTGGTTCCTGGGTAACTAATTTATTAACTATGCCTGTACCTAAAAAGTGGTTTGGGCCTGTGTTGCCAAATTCCTCAAAATGGACAACTACACTTTCAGGCACTTTAGGAAAGTGGAAGAAACCTATTGATATTTTGGGTAAAAAAAGATTGTATACACATACGCTTAATGGGGCGGAACGTTATGCTAGTACATGGGGGAGGTATTTGGGAAGATGGGGGTCGAAGCTTTTAGGGCGAGCATCTTTATATTATACGTTATGGGATGCAACATACAATATTGCACCTTCAATGGGTAATTGGCTTGCAGAGAAGCAATCTCAAGCTACAGGAATACCTATTGTACCACGAGCTTTTCCTTTAGAGAAATAAGGGGAAAGGAGATGAGATAATTAATAACAGATAATTTATAAATAATGGGCGAGAACATTGAAGTTGAAAATCGCTTTACTGAATTAGTTGATTTTGTAAGAGGACAGATAGGCGAATATAAATTGCTTGTAATTAGAGAAACATTAATTGAAGATGGTTTAGGTGTTACAGGTGATGAGGCAGAAGAATTGATAATCAACTTTGCAAAAAAATATAATGTTGATATTACTAATTTTGATATTACTAAGTATTTTTATGATGAGCCAAGTGTTTTTAATCCGCAAAGTCGAGAAATCAAACCTTTTACAATTGGGCATCTTGAAAAGGCAATGATAGCAGGTCGATTAGATGAAGAAATAATAAACGGTTGATAAAACAACAAAGCCACCGTTTAGGTGGCTTTGTTGTTATTGAGCCAATCTTGCCTGTGTGTCCTTCTGGAAAATATAAGCTTTAAGCATGGACTTAACAGCCACCAAATCCTGCTTGTCCAGCAACTGCACCTTAGTGAACATGTTGAGCAAATTGGCATCCTTAAGGTTGTCCTTGACCTTCTCGTTCGGTTGCCCGTAAACCAGTTCATCAATAGGCACGGCCAGAGCTCAACTAGGCGTAGTTTAGGGTCTTTCTATTCTATAATTTCATTTAACCCAATAATAAAAGAATTTATATCATTTATGCACATTTTGAATGATAATTTGTTTGCAGATTCAACTGGGTAAACAAAATTGGCAAAACAATAAAGTCTACCTAATAAATCAACCTGTAGAAATAAAGAAATGTCGCCTTCCAACGTTGAAAGATGCACATCTTTAGTTTCCTGATTTAATATTCCTTGAAGTGCCTGTTTCCAATAATTCAATTCAGACTTACGAGAGTGAAAACTAAAAGATGCAGCAAACCCTTGTAAATTGACGTTTACTTTGCATTTCATAAGATCTGCCTCTGCTTCCTCTGTACTCTGTGGATACAGTCTACCTAAATTGCAAATCTCTATAGTTTCACCGTTGTCGCCTGTTATAATCATTTACTAATTTTTAATGTTGTCTCATTATAGTAATTACCCTTGTTGCAGTAGCATCTGTAACAACTTTAAGGCCATCTTTAATAAAAACCAATTCTCCTGGTGTATTCCCTGCTGCCCTTGTTGTAGCATTCCTAATAACATCAATTACTGCTGTAGGTGATATTATACCTCGTGATTGCATTTGATCCAAAGCATGCCCACTAAAAGTTACACCATCGATTGCTGTTGCAGCATTTGGGGTATTAATATCCATATGTTGTCCACTTCTACCAACTGGTGTAGATGGCGGCTTTGGACTCCCTACTGCCGTGGTAGAAGCCGTTGATTCTTCTGCTGCAATACCAGCATTTTCGACTTCACCTATTATTACTTTATTGCCACTTTGAGAACCACCCATTCCAAACCATCCTCCAACCTTTGTTCCTGCAAGAATAGGTGCTATTTTTGCACCTAAATAACCTAAGCCTCCACCAATTGCTCCTGACAATGCCACCCGCCCCCAACTAATCTTATTGCCATCTAAAGCTTGATCAACTATACTTCCACCTGCACCTGATAATGCACCCGCTGCCACTAATGCAACAGTACCCGTTCCTGCAGTAGCTACTGTTAAATCTACGATTGCTCCTGCTACTGCACCAGATACTGCACCTTTTCCTATCCCCTTTAAAATATTTTCATGGTGTACCGCAGCTTTAACCCCTCCTATCACCGCCCCAACTACTGCTCCTATGATCGTACCAAAAAACCGCCCATCATGGTCAACATATTTTATAGGATTATTTCCACAAGAATGATACGGTGATAAATCGTCATAACTTTCACTTAATGGATCTATCTGATTCCACCTACCTATTTGCTGGTCATACATCCTCGCCCCATAATCATACCACTCTAATCCACTACCATCACTAAACTCATTGTCTTGTTCTTCTTTGCCAGCATATTTAATATTATTTTCCAAACTCCCAGCCGCCTTACTACTAATCCCCGCCATTGTAAGCCCGAACGGATAGTTATGCGTTTCCTCAACCAATGGCTCCTTGGTATTCGTTACCTGTAAATTATCAAAGAACACGCTATTATTCGTAACCGAATTGCTTGTATAAATGCAATGGAGTAGCAGCAAATGTCACGATTAATAATACGGCGTAGGCAAAGCCTTACGCCGTGTGCTAAGATGGCAAATTAATAAGAGTTGGGCTACGCCTAGTAAAGTATGTTATTTACTGAAAGAATAAATATCGCCTAAATTTCCCATGCATTTTATATAAATCTCTTTTGGAGGCCCATCATTAAAATCTATTTTAGTAATTAGGAATGAGTTACAATTGGAATTTTTCTTTTTAAAAAAGTACAACCTATTGTTTTTAATCTTATTAGGAAGATCATAAAAACTACCTAGAATATATTTCCCGATATACTCATTAGAACTATCATAAACTAAAATTACTCCCGTTGTATGTCTATTAGTACCCCAAATTCTTCCCCAAGATAAAATTTTAAAACTTTTATTTTCCTTTGATTTAATAATACCCAAATACGTAATACACGTTTTGTTATATCCTGAACGAGAGAACGATGAGTCCAAAACAAATAGCTTCATCGGCTTGTTCTTTTCCAATATTTGTTGAATTAATGGGTCTTGTCCCTTACTTTGAAAATATGAGATAAAGATAAAAACTGTTAGTAATATGATTTTAATGCCCTTGAACATAATTTTCAACTTTAGGTAATGTAGAATTACTAATCATTTTTAATACTGAAGATTGGTATGTTGCCACTCCACCTCCATTATAATTTTTAATAGCGTTGTTCCATCCCTTAAATGTAAATGTAGAAGCTCCTGTCAGTGCATCATAGCCAATACCACCTTTAAAGCCTTTAGTTGCTAAATCTTTAATACCTGCGTTTATGGAAGTTACTGGGTCTGGAACAGTTCCCTTTGATAACCCATAATTTGCTTTATAAGGACTATAATCTTGAAAATTAGAAACACCATTATTTACTTGCATCACATCTTTTTTCCCGTTCATTTTTGCATCTGTTCCTTCGCCAGATTCTTGCATAGCAATAGCTTTTACTATTGTTGGGTCTAAATTTGGTATTTGCGAATTGGCACTTTGTGGTATTTTTTGATTTCCATCAGTATACAATTGCAAATTACCATTATTCTTATCTTGGTTAAACACAAAGGTAGAGGCAGCAATTTGATAATCATATTTTTGATATTGAGGCGTAGAAACGTTCTCACCATTTTTATCTTGAATAATTTGGGGCATTGGTGCTTCTACAAACGTAGGACTAGTACAAGCTGTTCCTTGAGGTTGATCAACTAATACCATTGCTTTGAATTCTGTGTTAGACTTAACACGCATATTTTCTATTTCATTTCCTTTTTGGTCAAAATAAACAATATCGTAAACCCCCATTCCGTCAGGATCTATGAATCTTATTGGATTATCAACGCAATAATTATAAGGTGACCATTTTCTAAACTGCTCTGTTTTCAGATCAATTACACTCCACCTTCCAATTTGATTATCATACATCCTTGCACCATAATCCAACCACTCTAAACCGCTTCCATCACTAAATTCTTGTCGTTGCTCTTCTTTACCATTGTATTTTAGTTTATTGGTCAAAGCATTTGCCGCCTTACTACTTACCCCCGCCATTGTTAGTCCAAACGGATAGTAATGCGTTTCCTCAACCAATGGCCCTTTGGTTTGCACCACTTGTAAATTATCAAAGAACACGATACTATTAGTAACTGAATTACTTGTACAACTTTAGTGAAATAATAGCAAATGCTACGATTAGGACAACGGCGTAGGCAAAGCCGTACACCGAATGCGAAGATGGTAAACTACGCCTAGTTAAGACTATAAAGTAGAATATTAAAAACATTAAAGCCATCTATTTAAGTGGCTTAATGTTCTATGTTACTGCTTCGGCTCGTAAATATTTTCGGGGTGTTTTTTCTTTTCTTCTTCAAACTCTATCCGCTTTCGCTTTTTCTCCTCAACTTCTGCCCATATTGGACAATCCCAAAAACGAACATCGCCTATATTGTACCTATATCGATAATCTCCTTCCACATTTTTTATTTTGGCATATTTGGTAAAATATTCATTCCTTAATGTTTCAGATAGTTCATCCCTATCGGAAAAATTGCTAAAACTTGGTCCTATCCAACTCATGCAAATGGTATCATTTTGCCTTATACCTAAATAGCAAGTTGCATCATAATACCAAGCATATTCACTAGTTGAAAATAATTGCCTTGAAGTTGGGTTTTTTGTTATTACAAAAACTGCCAATTTATTCAAATTAGGGCTATAAAGAAAGGTATCAATGATTAGAACAGTCCCCTCAAAATACTGCTTACTATAAAAAAAACCTTCATGTTTTTTTAAGATATTCCTTAACTGTCTTATAATTTCACTACTGTCTTTACTATAATTATCTTTAGCGACTACGGTACGGTTCAAAAATTCATTAGGTGTATTTTTTCTACTATTCCCATCGCAAGATGCAAATAGGAATAAAAAGATAATTAAGGACATTCGTACAATTATTTTGTGGTTCATCGAAAAAAAATCTTATTGTTTTACAAATTTATTTTGCTCATTATTCCATTTATAAGTACCTTCTGAGAGCAAACTGATTTCCCCCAAGAAACTAGATAATATATGACTTGTGCTCGTACCCTTATTCGTTAGAATATCCTCTTGATTTAACCCTTTTTCGTCTTCATTGGCTAACCATGATAAATTCCAAAATTTTAAATTTTCCCAAAATGTTCCTTTATGTTTAAATTGTTGAGTTTTAATATCACTATCGGCAATAATTTCACTTCCATCAAATGGATCAAAATCTGCTACAAGTGTAATTTTAATTTGTTTCTGCAATTCAAGAGGTAAAGTACGGATATACTCCTTTAAAGCTTTTACAAAACCATTTCCATACGCCCCTCCCATGCTATGGGTAATAACTTTTATAGTTTCTATTATATTATGATTCTTGTCTCTTTCCAAATTAGCAATAATTGTTGCAGCATCTATTTTCCCTTGATTATAACCTGCTTGTATTCTATCAGATGCATACATTCCTCTATCTTCGCCCGTTATATCCAAAGCATGATTACCGCCTAAAGAACCATCATAATATCTTGGGGTATGATGGTCATTCAATTGTGACATTACTAGACCATCAAATTGAACTTCTCTTTTTCCATAAATAGGGCCACTCCAATTATAATAGTCATCATGATCGTTATGATATCCAGTTATAACCGTTTGCGTTGTTCTCCAATAGCTTGCACCTGGTGCACCTTGGGAAGGCGTATTAAAATGATTACCATTAATAAATATAACAACATTACCATCAGGGTCTATTGCATGTGTTGGTTGGTTCAATGCATACACGTAGGGGGATGTAGCAAAGTACAATTCTGCTTTTCCGTCTGTTTTATGCCATCTTCCAATCTGTGCATCATAAAACCTTGCACCATAATCGTATAGTTCTAATCCACTGCCATCGCTGAACTCTTTGTCCTGTTTCTCTTTACCGCTGTAGAGATATTTGTTTTCTAAAGTATTAGCTGCTTTAGAACTAATCCCCGCCATCGTCAATCCGAACGGATAATAATGCGTTTCCTCAACCAATGGCCCTTTGGTTTGCACCACTTGTAAATTATCAAAGAACACGTCCACAGGACTTTCGTTGCTACAGAAAATGTAAATGTAGCCATTTTTTGGTATTGATATACCTTGCATCGCACCATCAATATCGTGGTGGCTTTTTACCGTATTAGGCCCACCAACCGCACTACTGCCGCCAGTTACGTAGTTGTACTGCTCATCAAATATCATATAATTGATAAATGCCTTAGGTGTCGTCAAGTTTGGATTGCTATAATAGGTATAGCGTCCAGCAGCATACTGTAAAAAACCATAATAAATACCCCAATAATCACCTGAATAACTTGTCAATTTGTTTTGTATACCATAATACGCCTCGCTGCTAGTATTCGCAGTGTGTGTCCCTGCAAAATTGCTGGCAATGATATTAGGCGTAATATTGCTATTCGCATTATTGCCACCTGTGTTATAGTCTTTCCAATAGCTTTTACCAAAAATGTCTATTTTATCACCTGCCATTACTTGTAAGGTAATACCCAAACCGATCTTATCCCCATTACTCGCATTTAAGCGATACAATTTGGCGCTAGTAGCCGCCGTGTTACTACTTGGGTTATTATTCACTGGCGGATTACCATTGTTGTTGGGATAGTTAAACGTATTATCTGGCGGGTTATTAAAAGCAGGTAATGTAGATTTTGCTGTAATAGCTGCCGTATTAATATTGTAATACCCCTGCTCCGTGGTAACTGCGCCATCTTCTAATGTAGCCGCAGGATAAATGTTGGTGATTTGTTCATCGGTTAATACCGTGCGGGTATTGCCTAAATGGTCTTTAATAAAATAGTCAGCTGCAAAACCTCCAAACGCTGCTGCATAGGTAGATGGACGGAATCGACCTTCCTCATGGCCAAAAAACTGTAGCGTAGGCGTCGCAGTATTGATTTGCTGGTACACAAAGCCACCGATATAAGTGGTTGTGGTGGTGGTATTTAAGGCTGTTTCAAACGTCCTTTTTTCTAGTTTATTACCTGCTGCATCATAGATATACGTAATCGTTCCTTTGTTTTGTACCGTTATTTGGTAAGGTAGTTAATGCTACTTGTAGTTAGGATTGGTTAATTTGTATTTGTTGTAGCAAATGTTATGTGTTTAAGAACGGCGTAGGCTAAGCCGTACGCCGAATGCGAAGATGGCACACCTACGCCTAGTTGGGGTCTTTAACCCTGACACGAACATAAAGTGCCGCTGCTGTTAGTTAAGTCTTATCCACACAAAAATGTGGATTACTAAAGAAAAAAAGTACCAAAAAAAGAAACGATAATAGTAGTATTTGTTTGATGAATTAATAAAATGCAACCCTAAAGGACACGAACAAACGCTAAGCACTGGCTGTTTCTATGCTCGCTGGCGGGTAGAATCAATAGGTTTATTTTTTTCCTTGAAGAAGAGGACTTATTTCTTTGAAGAAAAATAAAAAAAGAAATACTACACTTAGTACTACATTATAAATCCCGTTATTTAAATCTAATTGCGAAGCAAAATTGGTATAGAAAAAATATTCCCCTACAATAACTGCACTTAGCAAAGAAGCCATGTATATATTATTGTTTATTTTAAAAATATAATACATTGGAATACCGAAAATAATGGAACAAGCTATAGGCAAAAATAAGAATAGCCACAGGTACAAAAACCAATCTGCAAAATCTTTTAATTCATTTATCTCTAATACTCTGTAATCCTTATATTTAAACATAAGAAAAATAAAAAAAAATATATATTTCGAAACATAAAAAATTAATATATTTATATATTTTGGTTTTAGCATAATTTATAATCTTTTATACCAAATTGCTGGCATGTATGAATAATCATTAATAACACCTCCTTGGAAAAAAGTATTTCCATTAAATGAGCCTGAATTGATGGACTTAATTGGCAACACAAAATTCTTATCAAATGAAGGCTGGTTGTACTGCATAATGCTAGAACCATTTACCGATAACGTTGCTGAAGGAAATAAATCTGTTGCACAGGATACGTTAACATTTCCATTTGAAGAAATATCAATATCTAATTTTTGAGCAACATTTACTATGTTGTAACCCATGACATTCATACCTAGCTCTTCCATTTTATTTACACTTGCATGTTGTTCCATACTAATTGTAGCACTTCCGTTTGAGTTAGAAGTTCCACTAAATTTATTTTGATCTGCGCCAAGACCCGGATAGCTGTCTCTACCTGTAGCACCTGGTGGAAAAGGTGTTGAGCCAATTACAGGAGGTGGCATTGTTGCAGTAATCCCTGTTAACTCACCTTTTGCATTTGATTTACCTGTTATATTTACTGTTGTAGTTAATTTATTTCCCGCTGGTATGCTTCCCAATGGCCCATCCCAAAGTTTCTTGTCAATATAACTGTTGAATTTAAATGTTAATGTCTTGCCTAAATAGGTTTCACCAGATTTTGTTGTCTCTTGCGAAGTTGCATTTTTATCCCAATGTATTTTTCCTGTATTGTTATCCTTAACAAATTCTGTTACACCCATTCCATCTGGATCTATAAATCTTATCGGGTTGTCAACTGTATAATTATAAGGTGACCATTTTCTGTACTTGTCTGCTAAGGGGTCAATAGTACCCCATCTTCCTATTTGATTATCATACATTCTAGCGCCATAATCATAAAGTTCCAACCCACTGCCGTCACTAAACTCTTGCCGTTGTTCTTCCTTGCCGTTGTATTTCAATTTATTAGGGGTAGAGTTTGCAGCCTTACTACTAATCCCTGCCATTGTCAATCCGAACGGATAGTAATGCGTTTCCTCAACCAATGGCACTTTGGTTTGTACCACTTGTAAATTATCAAAGAACACGTTACTACTTGTGACCGAATTTCTTCTATAAATGTACAATAATTATAGCGAATGCTACTTGTTTAAGAACAGCGTAGGCAAAGCCATACGCCGAGTGCGAGAATGCTAAACTACGCCGAGTTGGGGGGACACGAACCAAAGCTGAGCGGTTTATAATGATATAATACTTGTTGCAATTTCTTTTTCACGTCCTTTTTCTTCATGATTTAGACTCGTTTCATTAAAACTAAGTTCGTTTTCAAAAACTCTGACAAAAGAGGCTATAATGTAATAAACTTCTCCATTACTTTCTAGCTGAAAAAGGTTACTATTTTTATAAGTCAAATATTCTTTAACTGTATTATAGGCTATTGGATTATCCTTTGACTCAATTAGCTTGATAGAAATTTTTGATAAACGATTGTTTACCTGCATGTAGGTAGTTCCGAAGAAAACTATATCGATATTATAAGCATTGCCGTTTTTTTGAGAACGTATCAATAATTGTCCGTGACTAACATTAATATCAAACAAGGTAAAATACCTATCAGACTTAAACACCTCGTAATTCATAACTTATAATTATTTAAAAGGGTTAACGATATTTCCAACTTCATCATAAAAGGTTGTTCTTGCAAGTGCCTGAGGATTTGACTTAATCATGTATAATTCCCAACTAGTAATTCTTGACCCATTAGTTGCCCCTTCAGCAACAGCTGCTGCAACATCAGGGATGCCCTTTAAATTAAAATGAATTTTATTATTGCTATTTAACACGACCTCCTCAAAACTTTTCACGAAATCTTTAGTAACCCATTCTTCCCATGTTTGAAGACCCTTCTCTGATGCAAATTTACCAAGATATTCGCCTACTCCCTATGCAATATTCCCGCTCTCTTATCGAGTTGTATTTGCAGTCTGAAACCCTAATTGAGGAATTAAATTGAGCCAAAAATTTAGCAGATGCCAAAAATGCTTCCATTACTCGCAAACTAAATTTATCTGTACCCAACATGGAAAACAATAGTAGTTTGAATATAATATCACCTTTAAGTTTCTTAACTTGATTATCGACCTTGGTCTCCATACCAATCTCATTAAGCAAATCGGCTGGTAATAAGTTGATTAATTCTTTTGCTGTCATTTAGTATAAAACGTAATCCAGCAAACTATTATTTTAGGTTTCGAACACTTATGGGCAAAGCCTTACGCCGAGACGCTAAGGTTACAAACTACACCTAGTTGGGGATTACGCCCTCCGTGGAAGTAGCTGTAAAGATTGCTGATGCTCTTGATGTGTCTTTGGATTATCTGGTGGGTGCTTCTTCTTTTGTTGTGAAGGATAAAAAAATGCTGCACCGCTTGGAGCTCTTGGATAAAATTGATGATGATGACAGGGAAACGATTTTAAAAGTAGTTGACAACTACCTTACCACTGCTCAACTGCAAACAACTACAAAAAAGCTATTGCAAAAAGGTTAACTACATAAAATACAAAAGCCGCAGTGATGCGGCTTTGTTGTTATTGCTATTTTATTAATTTCCCATCCTTATACTTTTCTTTACTTATGATACTGCCATCTTTTGCATAAACAATCCACGTACTATCCTTCCTACCATTCTTCCAATAACTTTCACTTCTAATTTCTTCCGGATCGAGGTTATAATATTCTTTTACTGTTCTAATTTCATCATCCCCTATATGATCAGTCTTTTCCTTAAAACTATATTCAATTTTCGTATTCCTCTTTTGATCTTTAATTACATAATATCCTGATAGAACAAAAAAAAGCAAATTAATGTACCAGTATTTCTTAAACCAATCAAAGTAAAAAACAGGTGTAACAATGCTTAATATCAAAGTTCCATACACAGCAAACAATATCATATAAACTAAAAAAGTTAAAGGACGTTGTTCCCCGCCTATCGTGGTGGCAAAAAGTATTGGAATAACAATGATGCTAATTACTATAAGCAAAAGCAACCAGTATATCATCAGTTTGAGGGGATTGAGTTTTTTAAACATAGTATCTACTTGACTTTGACAAATTCACCGTTTTGAAAAATATATGTGCCTTCTGATAGGTTTTTAATCTTGTCTAAAAAATCAAATATAAAGTGCCCTTTGCCCGAACTATTATCCATAACTCTTTCTTCTGCTCCTTCTTCGGTAGCAAACTCACTTCCATATAAACCTTTACCTACAACAACATCGCCTTTATTATCATATTGCTTTAAAGAAGTTCCCTTAACTCCCTTATTTGATGATTGATTTTGCTGGAAAGATGCAAAGTCAAACTCTGTTATCCTTAATCCTATACACTCATCAGGGTGTTTTTTAGCATAATCTATAATGGCTTGTATAAAGCCTTTTCCATAAGCTCCACCCATACTATGGGCTACAACCTTTATGCTTTCAGTAATAACTCCGTTAGATTTTGCTAGGCTTTGTATAATTGCAGCAACTTGGGCTTCTCCATCATTATAGCCCGCATTATAGCGGAATGCAGAATTCAGATTATTGTATTCCCCAGTATAAAAATCAGGAGAAGAAAATATAGTTCCAACACCACCAACAGATCCGTCTAAATACATAGATTTCTTATCATTGAAATGATTCATGACCTGTTCATCAAAATTTTCTACAACAGTTTTATAGGTATCTCTTGATAAAGGAATACCGAAAGAGCTAGAACCTAACGATATTGATCTATCTATAACAGTCCTGGTTCTACGCCAATAACTACTATTTCCTTGTTGTGAACTGCCAGCCATCCCGTTAATAAAAATGACTAATTTACCATCTGGATCAATGGCATTAACAGGAGTATTAAGAGCATAATTGTAAGGCGACCAGTTAAAGTATAGTTCAGATTTAGCATCTATATGGTTCCACCTCCCTATCTGATTATCATACATCCTCGCTCCAAAGTCCAACCATTCTAAGCCGCTGCCATCGCTGAACTCCTGCCGTTGTTCTTCTTTCCCGTTAAACTTAAATCTATTTGTTGGAGAGTTGTTAAATGCCTTACTACTAATTCCTGCCATCGTCAACCCAAACGGATAATAATGCGTTTCCTCAACCAATAGCCCTTTGGTTTGCACCACTTGTAAATTATCAAAGAACACGTCCACAGGACTCTCGTTGCTACAGAAAATGTAAATGTAGCCATTTTTCGGTATTGCAATTCCTTGCATCGCACCATCATCGTGGTGACTTTTTACCGTATTAGGCCCACCAACCGCACTACTGCCACAACCACTAGTTACAAGATTGTACTGCTCATCAAATATCATATAATTGATAAATGCCTTAGGTGTCGTCAAGTTAGGATTGTTAGTATAAGTGTTGCGCCCAGTTGCATACTGCAAAAAACCATAATAAATAGCCCAATAATCATAGCTTGTCACTTGGTTTTGTATGCCATAAAATGCTTCTTGGCTTGTGCCACCACTGCCATGTGTACCTGCAAAGCTACTGGCTATGATATTAGGCGTAAAATTGCTATTGGCGTTATTACCACCTGTGTTAAAGTCCTTCCAATAGCTATTACCAAAAATGTCTATTTTATCGCCTGCCATTACTTGTAAGGTAATACCCAAACCTATCTTATCACCGTTACTAGCATTTAAGCGATACAATTTGGAACTTGTATAACCTGTATTGCTGTTCGGGTTAGGGTTAGGTATCTTATTGTTGTTGGCATAGTTAAACGTATTATCAGGTGGGTATTGAAAGTCTCGTAATGTAGATTTATCTACAATGTCTGCAGTATTAATATTATAATAGTTTTGCTCTGTTGCGACTGCCCCATCTTCTAATGTAGCTGCAGGATAAATGTTGGTGATTTGTTCGTCGGTTAATACCGTGCGGGTATTGCCTAAATGGTCTTTAATAAAATAGTCAGCTGCAAAACCTCCAAACGCTGCTGCATAGGTAGATGGACGGAATCGACCTTCCTCATGGCCAAAAAACTGTAGCGTAGGTGTCGCAGTATTGATTTGCTGGTACACAAAAGCACCAATATAACTGGTGGTAGTCGTGGTGTTGATAGCCGTCTCATAGCTGCGCTTTTCTAGTTTATTACCTGCTGCATCGTAGATATACGTAATCGTTCCTTTGTTTTGTACCGTTATTGGGTAAGGTAGTTAATGCTACTTGTAGTTAGGATTGGTTAATTTGTATTTGTTGTAGCAAATGCTATGTGTTTAAGAACGTCGTAGGCCAAGCCGTACGCCGAGTGCGAAGATGGCACACCTACGCCTAGTTGGGGATCGGCCTTGCCCCACAAAATATTTTGGCGTACAGCCTAAAAAACTAAAAGCACTCGGTTTACAACTCTAGGACCAGAATAAAGCTGGAGACGACTAGGAGGCTGACGTGGTGATAAATGTTCACAAAAAGGTAGTTCAAAATAGAGAAATATGCATTATTATAATTTTTTATTTAATATTAATGTATCGCGCTCTTTTGCCCTAATGCCGAGGTATACCCGAGCTATACCCGAAGTATGGATAGTGTATGGGGAGTGTATGAAATGATTAGGTAAAAAACGGTGCTTATGATAAGGGTTAAACTACTGTTACAACAAATTATTGCCTTTCTAAAAATTGTACGATAGAATTCTTTTGGTAGGTACAAAAAAGCCACCTGCAATTGCAAGTGGCTATTGGTTTTTGGTTAATGCTAATATATTAAGGCATTACAACTGTGTCGATAACATGAATGACACCATTGCTTTGGAATACGTCAGCGATAGTTACGGTGCTTGTACCACCTTTTTCATCTGTTAGGATTAATTTTTTACCTTTCATAGAAGCTTTTAAAGTACCGCCAGAAACAGTAGTGAAACTAGCTGTACCATTACCTTCTTTAATTTTTGCGGCAATATCTTTTGAGCTATACTTGCCTGCGATAACATGGTAAGTTAAAATTTTAGTAAGTGTAGCTTTGTTTTCTGGTTTTACCAAAGTTTCTACAGTACCTGCTGGTAATTTTGCAAAGGCAGCGTTAGTTGGCGCAAATACAGTAAAAGGACCTGCGCTTTGTAAGGTTTCAACCAAACCTGCTGCTTTTACAGCGGCAACCAATGTGGTGTGGTCTTTAGAGTTCACTGCATTTTCAACGATGTTTTTAGAAGGATACATTGGTGCACCACCTACTTCTACAGTTTTTTCTTTTTGAGCGAAAGTGGTAGTGAATGCGAAAGCAGCGAACAATACTAATGCGATTTTTTTCATTTTGTTTAATTTTATGTGTTTTAATATTTCACAGAATTAGATACGGCAGCAGGAAAACTTTGGATTTAGTTTTTTCAAAAAGATTGTTGCTGTTGAACGAAAAACCGATCACTAAGTACATTGGATTAACAAATAGTAAACAAATAAGTAGTTTGTAATTTGATGCAATCATTTGCGTAGAGGTGCTTATCTTCGCTTGAACGCGTTGACAATTTTTAGCATGAGATATTTATTGATTCTAACCATATTTTTTTCTGTAGCCTGCAAAAACAGTAGTAGCTACCAAGACGCAAGCAGCGCACTAGACGCAGGTAGGGAATTTATAGACGCTTCGCTAAAAGGTGACTTTGCAAAAGCTTATTTCTACATGCTGCAAGACGCCCAAAACAAACAGTTTTTAGATAAAATAGAAACAGATTACCGCCAAAAAGATAGAGACGGTAGAGAACAATTTAGACAAGCCTCTATTAATATTGGAGAAATTACAGATGTGACTGACAAAGAAACCATCATCAACTACAGCAATTCTTACGACAAAATAGGCAGAAAAATAAAAGTAGTGTACCAAAATAACAAATGGGTAGTAGATTTTAAGTACACGTTTAATCCTAACTTATAGGTTATTAAGTTTAAAGCAATCTAAAAAACAATAACTATGACAACAACAAGCGTACTTCATCCATGGCATGGTGTTACTTACGGCGACAATGCACCAAGAGTAGTAAATGCAATTATAGAAATACCACAAGGTAGCCGTTGCAAATATGAAATAGATAAAGCGAGCGGTTTATTGAAACTAGATAGAATTATTTACTCATCGTTCCACTATCCTGTGAATTATGGTTTTATTCCCCAAACTTATGGTGGCGATAAAGATCCACTTGATATCTTAGTAATTACATCATTACCATTGGTACCACTTACTTTGGTAGAAGCAAAAGTAATTGGTGTTATGCAAATGATAGATGGTGGTGAGGCTGATGATAAAATAATTGCAGTTGCTGCCAATGACCCAAGTGTGAACCATCATAATAATATTGAAGAGCTACCACAACACTTTTTTAGCGAGCTAAGGCACTTTTTTGAAGAATATAAAGCACTGGAAAACAAAAGTGTGAAAGTGGAAGAATTTGGCGACAAAGCCAAGGCTATTAATATTGTGACAGAAGCCATCGAATATTATAAAGAAATTTTTGTAAAATAATATTAACTTGAGAAAAATGACCATTACAACTATTATTATCCTATTAATCATAGGGCTAGTAGCAGGTATGCTTAGCGGTATGGTAGGTGTAGGTGGCGGTATCGTAATAGTACCAGCCTTGGTCTATTTCTTAGCCTTCTCGCAAAAGTCGGCACAAGGCACTTCACTTGGTATTTTGTTACTGCCAGTAGGGATACTAGCAGTAACAGAATATTATAAGCAAGGACATATAGATGTAAAAGTGGTATTGATGGTATCGGCGGGCTTTTTAATCGGTGGTTTTTTTGGTAGCAAATTGGCCATTGTATTACCCGAACAAACATTAAAGAAAATATTTGCACTGATGCTTATTTTAACGGCCATAAAAATGCTGTTTATAGATAGGGATAAACCCAATGAAAAGCAGGTTAATAAAACAACAACAGAGATAATAACAGAAAAAAAATAACAGGTTGCTTACTTGTTATAGCAACCCTATATTTGCAAAAAATAAATGAACATGGAAACAAAACAATCTACTGCTAAATATTGGGTGTACTTCTTTATATGGTTAGCAATCATGATAGTGATGTTATACGATGTAAATGGATTTACACGTAAATTCTTTTGGCTAGCCTTGCCAGGTGTATTCACCTATTTTGTGAAAGCAATGGATTTAATAGACGAAAATACACCAGCTTAATAACCTATTTTTCATATTTAAAGCGCCGCTCTTTGTAGAGCGGCGCTTTTATTTGTGGATAATGAGTAATAGTTTCTCAATTCACATTAATAAACACATGTATTAATACCGCTTCACTACCCGTAAATGATGGGTTCGAAGTCCTGTATCGCTACTAATAATGCCAGCACTATCAATAGTGTCAATTCTAACCCTACCACTTGCATGAATGATTTGGTGATTATTAAGGATGATACCAACGTGGGTAATAAGACCAGCTTCATTATCAAAAAAAGCTAAATCCCCACAAATGGCTTCTTCTAAAAAGCCCAATGCCTCGCCTAGTTCAGCTTGTTGGTATGCATCTCGAGGTATTTGTTTATTAAATAGTTTATACACTTGCTGAGCAAAACCACTGCAATCAATTCCAAACAATGTTCTGCCACCCCACAAGTAGGGCGTATTTAAAAAGATGCTGGTATATCGGGTAATATTTTCAGCAGAAAAAGTATTCGTGACAGCGTCAAGCGTTGCTATATTTTTATAATCAATCTCAAAATTATCAAAGAGCAAAGCTTGCCGAAACACAGGCATAGCAAAGCTTACACGGCAAGGTTGTTGATTGATATGAACATTATCAAATGCATTCACCACAAACTGATTTGAGGTAACAAAATCGTTCGTAAACGCCAATTGTACACGCTGACACCAACCAATATAGCCATCGTACAAACATTTGATTTGTACAAATTCCTTTTGCACTTCCAATACCTCAGCATGTTCCCCAAGCAATAGTTGGCTAGTCATTTCACTTTTATGGTCGGGCTCTTTACGAATAGGACAAACAGCCACTATGCTTGCTACAAAACGCATGTTTTCATTATTTTACAAACAAGTTATGGAAAATATACTTTGGCGCATCTAAACTGTTATTATTGTGATTTATTACTTGTGAATACAGACAAATATCAACATATCACCGAAACCGAATTGCTACAAAAATTTGCCGAAGATGGTAATAATTTTTGGTTGGGCATTTTATTACAACGCTACACATTGTTGTTATTTGGTGTGTGTATGAAGTATTTAAAAAACGAAGAAGCGTCTAAAGATGCAGTACAGCAAATATTTTTAAAAGCGATTACTGAACTTCAAAAATATAAGGTAGACTACTTTAAAAGTTGGCTATACATGGTAGCAAAAAACCATTGCCTCATGAAGCTGAGAGACAAACATGTGTTTGTAGATGTAGATAATGTGCAGCCTATGGCAACTGAAGAATTTGACATACATGCTCTACAGCAAAAAGAAAAAACGCTATCGCTAATAGAAGAATGTTTACAATACTTGCAACCCGACCAAAAAACCTGTGTAACTTTATTTTATTTACAAAAGAAAAGTTACGTAGAGATTGTAGAACAAACAGGCTTTACCATGATGCAGGTTAAAAGCCACATTCAAAATGGTAAGCGTAATTTAAAAAACTTGGTAGAAAAGAAAATGTAAACAATGGCAGACGTCACCCATATATTAAAAGAAGATGCGTTGCAAGACGCCCAACTGATAAATTATTTAGTAGGCAATTTATCGGATGAGGAACGCCACGCAATAGAGTTACAAATGCTTGAGGATGATTTCGCAAATGACGCGATTGAAGGTTTAGAAAATGTATCTAACAAAGCGCAGCTAGATACCTACGTAAAGCAGTTGAACCAGCAATTACAAAAGCAAATTGCAACCAAAAAACAACGTAAAGCCAAACGCAAACTTGCAGACAATCAGTGGCTCGTTATTTCCATTTGTGTCGTTTTAGCCATTTGTCTACTAGGCTATTACATGTTGCATCTAAAAGGATTGATCTAATCAGGTTATAATCTGCAAAGCCTTTTTATCAGTGCTTCATGCTTTGGAAATTCTTTTACTAATTCATCAGCTTTAGCCAATTCAAAATCTACAAAATCAAAGCCTGGTGTAACGGTACAGCCTACAAAACTAAACTCAGAATTTGGTGCAGGCTCGCTTGCAAACCAACAACCCGCAGGCACTACCGCTTGAAAAACCTCACCATCCAATAAGTGGTTACCAAGCTTAATTTTTTCCAAACTGCCATTGTTATGAAGCACATAAACAAACAAAGTCTGCCCAGCATAAAAATGCCAGCATTCATCACTTTGTATTTTGTGAAAGCCAGAGAAATTACCTTTTTCCAATAAAAAATAAATGGCTGTGCTAAAATTTCTATCGCCTGAAAACCTTTCTGGTAAAGCATTATGAGCAATCAACTCATCGCTTCTATAAGTTTCTTTGTAGTAACCGCCTTCAGGATGCGGCAGCATATTAAAATAATTGACCAAAGTTTCGGCAGTGAGCATATATTACATTATTAATACAAAAAAGCCCCTTTCGGGGCTTTAAAGCGAGTGGACTTCCTTCACCCCAAATCGAACACCTCACAAACTTAGGGCTATTTATTGCATCACTTAAAAATGCTGCGTAAAGATGCCTATAGATACTGTACAACTATTTACTACCATGCATTGCGATGCTGTGCAGTGGAAAGCGCAGCGCATTTGGCAAAATGTAAGTGAGCCAGATGAGCAAACGGCTGCTATTGAAGCCTTGGCTACTATGCTTAGTGCCATCACAAATGAGATTAAGCGTAGTGCCTACATTAAGCAAATTGCTGAAGGCATTAGCGATAAAGCCGCTACTATAAAGGCAGAAATTGAAACTTGCAAAAAGAAGATTGCCGACAACAATAAACAAATTACCAAGCTTGCTGCTAAGAAAAACCTTACTGATGCTGATACATTTTACTTAACCGCTTGTAAAGCTGATGTTGAAAGCCTTACCGAAACATTAACCCAATTACAAGCTAGTAGCACAACTGCTTTACCCGAAAAAACACTGAAAAAAGCAGTTGATGAAGCCATTAAAAAACTAGAAGCTGAAAAAGCCAAGGCGAAAGAAAAAGCCATGCTTGCTAATAAGGTAAGCAATGCTGAAGATGCTGGCTTGCCTAGTGATTTTAAAGGTAGCAAGGATGATATTTTTAATGCACTCAAATATGGCATTTATGTGCATGATGATGTCTATTATAGCCGTGGTGGTAAAAATGGTGATTACCCTATCAGTAATTTTACTATGAAGATTTTGTACCACGTAGATACGTCTGAAGATAATTCCTTTCGCTTGATTACTGTAAAAAACGTATATGGTTTTGAGGTGGTTATTAACCTAAATACAGATGATTTTGTAGCACTTGGCAGCTTTAAAAAAGTGCTGGCACGTAAGGGCGATTTTATTTTTAAGGGTAGCGATAGCGACCTTACCAGGCTGCAAGAATATTTGCAAAAAGACGAGTTAAAAACCGTGTATGTAAATACCTTGGGATATCACACAAGGGGTAAGTTTTGGGCTTGGTGCAATGGTATTATGCCACTAGAAAGCAATGAAGAAAACATTACTGCCTTTATGCCTACCGATGAGCATGGCATTGTAAACTATCAAGGTAAAAACTATTTTATACCTGCTGGTAGCAAAATGTTTGCTGAGAAGGATGATAAGTTTGTGAATGAAAAGAAGTTTAAGTACATACAGGCTAGAGATCATTTTTACTTTAACGAATGGGCAAAGCTGCTAAAAGATACCTACGGCAATAAGTCTATCATCGCTATTCTATTCTACATTGGTAGTTTGTTTCGTGATATAACGATGAAACAAATACAGCGCTACCCTTTGTTGAATTTATTTGGGCCACCAGGCGCAGGTAAAGGGCAAATGGCTGAAAGCATCATGGCTATGTTTGGCGAAAAGCAAGACCAGATTATGCTTGGTGGTGCTAGCACCATTGTGGGCTTTATGCGCAAATTTGCCCAGTTTAAAAATGCCATCGTGTGGCTAGATGAGTATAAGAATAACCTGCCTGTAAAATTTATTGAAAGCTTTAAAAATATTTACGATGGTAAGGGCTACGAACGTGGTAAAATGACGAATGATTTTGCTACTGAAAGTACCCCTATAAGTAGTAGCTGTATTTTAAGCGGCCAAGATATGCCGACACAAGAGCCAGCCCTTTTTATGCGCTGTATAATGGTGGGCTTTGCAGAAGGTAAGTTTACCGAAAAGCAACGTAGCAGCTTTATTAAACTAAAAAACGATTACGAAAGCTATGGGCTTAGCTACATTACTGCCGATATTTTTAAGCACCGCAAGCTGATACAAAATAGCTTTCAAGATACGGTTAATAGCATTTTTAAAGAAGTAGTACGTGAGGTAAACAATAGCGATGTAGATGATAGAATGATGATGAACATAAGCATTCTACTTACTTACCAAAAGCTGCTAAACGATGTGCTGCAATTTCCATTTACCTACAGCGAAGCCAAAGCTTTTTTAATTAAAAACATGCTAGAGCAGCACCATATACTAGCTGGCAATAATGATGTAAGCAAGTTTTGGGGCGTGGTTGAAAGCTTGTATTACCAAGGTATTATTAAAGAAGATACCGACTTTAAGCTTGCTGATGGCTATTTGTACCTACGCTTAATGAACGTACACCCATTATACGTGAAAGAATTAAAAAGCCGTGGCGATGTAAACTACCTCAGTAAAAGCACGATGGAACATTATTTAAAGCAAGATGCCAAAACCTACCTTGGTTACGAGCGTAAGCGCTTTGAAGATGGTAGTAATAACTGGTGCTATAAAATGAAATATGCCAACCTTGGTATAGATATGATTAGGGTAAAAGAATATGGTGGCGAAAATCCTGTAGAGTATGAAAAGCGTTTACAGAGAAGGTATGAGGAAATGGGTGTACCAATGGAACCATATAAAATCAGAGATAAACCTGAAAAAACTACTAATCCTAAACCAGAAATGACTACTGAACAAAAAATGGAAGTACCTGCTGAAGAAGTGCTAGAAATACCATTTGAAGAACTTGACAATGTAACAGATGCGGGATTTTAATTATGGAACAAGTAGAACATATTAAAAAAAACCACAGAAAATACGCAAAAAATGAAAAAATATTTTTCAAACTGTCAAAAACAGCAAAAACACGATGGAACAGATGGAACAGATGGAACAATGTTGATAATCAATACTTTTTATCTCTCTACAAGCTAACTTTTGTTCCATTTTGTTCCATCGTGTTCCAAAGTGTTCCATCTGTTCCATCTGTTCCATACCCAAAATCGACTTTTCAGAAACTTTTTCAAAAAAAAAAATCATTTTTTAATCAATTTTTCATAAAAATTATAATATGATATGGCCAACGAATTTTTTACCATAAAACTGCCTACCAATGCCTACTTGCAAAAGTTTCTGCATAGCATTTATGGCCCTAAAATCATCATCAATACCAATGATAGTATTGGCATGTTTATCAGCGCTATGCTAGATAAAAATGTGTACCCAGATAAAAACCGTAAGATTATTCACAAAGCTTTTTCTAAGTACGAGCATAATGTAGATTTATATGTAAGCAAGCACTGGCTTAAAAAGTACTATTACGGTACTGCTTTGCCCAATAAGCAAGCCGTGTACGTTAATCGCTTCTTGTTTCACATGTTTGAGAGAGAACTATATATGTACTGTGAAACCTTGGCTGCTGCAAAAATTACCAGGCAGCAAAGCCTAGAAATGTTTTGCAATAAGCATAACATTGTAATAGATGAAGATATTACGATGGATAACATTGTAAAAATTGAATACCGCTACCGTGAAAAAATAGAACGCAAAAACCAACCGAATAGCATTACCAAAAATGGTATGCAAGTGATGATGATGTAACGAACAAGCATATTGCGAAGTGGTGGCAATAGTGCTGCAAAAGTTGAAAACCCACCAAAAAGTATAATTATTATTCAAATGTTGAGATTAAGAATGTCCAGCCACCATTTTGCAAATGCACTTGTTAGCTGCCGTTTTTAGTCAAATTAAAAGTAACGTAATGAATATAAAGAAAATAGCAAGACCATTAAATAAAGCAAAAAATACATTTATACAATGGTTGAAGGAAAATAAAGCTACCGATATAGATGTTTTTGAAGGCGAAAAATCGGATGAATGGGATTATTACAGAACTATATCGGCTTTTATAGGTGAAAATTTGTACACGGTTTATTTTACAATGTGGCAAGGAAAAATAAAGATAGATTATAGCGATGAAGAAAACAGGTATAGCAATATGAGTATAGATGAGTTTTTACAGCTATTGTACTAAATGGCAGCTAACGTTAAAGCATTGAAGCAGTACGGGAATTGACTTGATGCTGCTCGGCTTTATAATTGTTCGGCTCTATTCGTCCGCCCGTATTGCTGCAATGCACTGTTACAGGCTGGCTACGGGCGTCAAAAGTTCTTTGAAATTGAGGGGAAAATATTTTTTAAAAAAAGTTGTAAAAATATTTGTTGGTATCAAAAATGATACTATCTTTGTGTAACAAATAACAAATGAGGCGGCAACTCAATAATCACGGCGAAAAATAAAATGATTACAATTGCAAAAAACACAACAGCTTCTGAAAATTTAATCAGCAAACTACAAACTGGAGAAAATGTAAAAGTTTATAACTGCTTTGAAGATGAATGCGACCAAATTGATTTAATTTTTATTGACAATGGAAGTAAAGAATCCTTTACCCTTGATGTTGCTAAATCATATTATGGAGAAGATAGAAATTTTATCACTATCAATGCTCTGTCAAAAATTATGAGAGCAGCAGACGGTTATCCATTGGAAGATGTAAACTTTTAAATTAATGACTAATGAACAACTTAATGAAAGCCGCCAACAAATAGCGGCTTTCATTCAAAATAAACGCAAAGAATTAGGTATTTCACAAGCCGAATTAGCACAACAAACCGGAATGGGCATTGCTACTATTAAACGATTTGAAAGTGGCAAATTTTGGCTCAATATGAAGCAATATATAATGCTTCGCAACGCACTTCAATTGCCAACTTCTTTTTAAAATTTTCCCTCAATTTATTGTCAAATTAGTTACGGTAAACTGCTATCAGTTACGCTGGTAGTAGCTTGCCTGTAACGAGCAGGTATTTGCGAAGGCTACGCAATGACTGTTACTGATGTTGAGTAAAATATTAGCCTAATAGTAATTCATCACCGTAGCTTTTGCAAATACACTTGTTAGCTGCCGTTTTTAGTCAAGACGCAAAACACAAATTAAATGGGATATTACACAAGACACGAATTAGAAGTAGTAAAAGGAAACGATTATGTTACAGACTACAAAAAAGAAATTAGTGAATTAGCTGGTTACAATGATTGTTTTGATGATAGCATAAAGTGGTATGAACACGAAAAAGATATGAGAGAATATTCTAAAAAACACCCAAACGTAATTTTTAAGCTATCTGGCGAAGGTGAAGAAAGCACTGATATTTGGGTAGAATACTATCAAAATGGAAAAATGCAAAGAGAGAAAGCAAAAATAGTAATAGGTGATTTTGATGATAGTAAGTTGTCTTAAATGGCAGCTAACGTGCCGAGTGTTGCCGATGGTGGGGCATTAAACCACCAAAGTTTAATTGAAAAACAAATGTTCAAAATATGAAAAAAGCAAAATTGGAAAACGTCAGCCCCACTATTGGCAACACTATGTTAGCTGCTGCCAAAGTGAAGTCGGATTTGTCCGAAAAACAAATTACACTTTCAGATGCACTTGTCTTAATTGACAGTGAAAATGTGTCCAAATTTGATATTCATTACCGCTATTTACAAGGCGATGCTAACAACTATGTTAAAGGCAATATTTACTATTCAGATTGTTTAGATGATGATGCAGATTTAACAGTAGAAAAGTTTATTGAGCAGGCAGACAATTACGGCTCATTTTGGTTGTCTGTTTGGGGTAAAACTGATGAAGATTTTAGAATGCTTCAAATTGTCCACGATGAAACGTTTGAGCCGCTGTAATTGGTTGCAGCTAACGTTCGAGGGCTTTGCGTTCGGGCGGGATTTCAAGTACAAAAGATGATATGAAAACGAAACTTCAACATAGTACAAATGTTCATTCGGAGCGGTCAACGCCGCCTGACGCAAAACACTTGTTAGGCGAATACCCCTTGGCAAATATGTCTAAAAATGAGTTTTTCAAAAAAGTCAGAACAAAAAGATTTATCACAAATTACCATCCTATTCAGTATGCATATGTTGTGACTATTGATTTTGAAAAACTTGTACAGGTAAAGGCAACTCCGCCATTTGTAGGGTATCAGGATAAATACCCTGAAAAATCATTTGTTTCATTTTCGTCCGCACATTCTGCAAAAAATGATGCTTGGGATGAGATTCGGAGGCTTTTGCAGGGTTTCGCCTAACGAACAGGGCTTTGTGTCAGTACAGGAATTTGAAAAACTGCTGCTGAAATAACCTACAAAGCCAAATAGTAGCACTTAGTTGAAATTAATAACGTCAAGCCTGTATTGCACAAAACCTTATGTTGTATGTAACTGCGGTGAGATTAACTAGTATTTGTCAAACAATATTTTATAAAACAAAAAACAATAACAATGAACGCTTATCAAGAGAGTTTACAAAACGCAATAAATAATTGCGAGAATTACATTCAAGAATCATTTTCACAAAACGTTTTTTTAGGGCAATCAATCGTATTGCTTATTCAAAAGGTAAAAAGAGATATTGCAAAAGAGCAAAATGAGCAAAAGTATTTAGACGAATTAAACAAGGCGATTTTAGACTTAGAGAAAACAAAACAGTTGTATCAAGAAAAAGAAGATACGATAGGAATTGTAGAAACGACAACCTCAATAAAAACTTTAGAGTTGTGCAAACAAAACTTTAATGAGTTGATTATTTATAGTCATGTAAAAGAAGGCGATTATATATCGGCTAGACTAGATAAAGCTTGCGCCATAGTAGGCTTACGCATTTGTGCGAGAAAGGTGTAGATATTTACAAGCTAAAAGATTTTGCAGGCCACAACAATATTAAAACCACCGAAATTTACTTACACCTTAGTAAAGAAAGCCTAGTACAAAATATTGAGTGGGCTGATGCGCTGATAGGTAAAGCCCTTTCTAGTACCGAAATGGTGCATGAATTGGCGTATTAATTTACTGTCCTTCTTACCCTTAAACTAATGCAGCAGTTTTGGTATAGCAAAAAAGTTATACCATACTGCCATGCAATTCAAACAGCTTTTATCAATACTTAATAGACCTTGGGCTATAGAACCGCAAAGCGGTGAGTATTGGCGTGGCATTGCCTTCGATATTATTTACAAAGGCATTACTGGTGTAGCCACTTTTGATAATCGCAAATACCTCAGCGAAATTTACCGTACCGATGCTAAAGGCACTATTGATAATAGCGGCCCTATACAAGTAATACATATTGCTGGCCCAATAGCCAAATACGATATGTGTGGCAGTGCTGGTACACAAAGCTTGCAAAATGCTGTACGTGCTGCCAATGCTGATAATAGTATTGCTGCTATGCTACTAGTAATAGATAGCCCTGGTGGCCAAGTAGATGGTACCGAAAACCTTGCCAACGAAATTAAAGCCTCTACCAAGCCTGTAGTAGCTTTTGTAGATGGCATGATGTGCAGCGCTGCCTATTGGATTGGTAGTAGCGCCACAGAAATTTTTGCCGATAAAGCCAATAATGGCTACAACGCTACCATTGGTAGTATTGGTACTATGGTAAGCTGGAAAGATGCTACCAAAGCGCAGGAAGCACAAGGCATTAAAACCCACACCGTTTACGCAGATGCTAGCGTAGATAAAAACCAAACTTTTGCTAAAGCCAACCAAGGCGATTACACCGAATTAAAGCAACAGCTTAATAATATCAACGATACTTTTTTAAGTGCTGTACAGGCTAACCGTATGGGTAAGCTTGACTTGGCTAAAGAAAATGTATTGACTGGTAAAACCTACGATGCTAAACAGGCTATTAAATACGGCTTGATAGATCGTATGGGTACGTTTCAGCAGGCAGTAAGCCGTGCTTATTTCTTATCAAAAAATAAAACAGCATAGTTTTTATGGAAAACATTTTTGAAAATATTGCCCAGCTTGTACCAGAAGGTGAAGCTGCATTTGAACCACAAGCCGTAGGCGAAGGTATTTGGGTGACTGCTACACATTTACAAGCTATTGAAAATGCTTTGCAGTTAAACGTGAATGAATTAGCTACGCAAAAAGAAGCCACTACGCAAGTTTTAGCCCAAGTAGAAACTGCAAACGCTGCATTGGTAGAAGCACAAGCAAATCTTGCTACTGCTAATACCACTATTGAAGCATTGAATGCAGAAGTAGCCACTTTAAAAGCTAAAACAGCTTTGCCTATTGCGCCACCTGCACCATTGGCAAATGATGATTTGGCACCAAAGGTTGAAACCTTAGCAACAGCTAAAACCCAATGGGATTTAGAGCTTGAAGCAGAACGTGCCAAACTAAAATCGTAAGAAATAAACCTTATTAATACTCACTAAAAAAATTATAACAAAATGGCAAGTCCAGATTTATCGTTGTTGTCCACCCAGTTTAGAGAACTAGGTGCGCCAGTATTTGGCAAAAAAGTAGTTGAATGGGATTTGAGAAATCAAGGCATTCAAGTACGTACAAATGTTACCATGCCACAAGCATTGGTAAAATTATCTGCGCAAGGCGGCCCACGCCCTTACCGTGAGCAAGATGATTTTGGTAATGGCCCACAGTTTACCGAAAGAATTTTAACGGTAAATCAAACCAAGCAAGATTGGACGTTTAACCCTGAAAATTTCCGCAATACTATTTTAGCTGATACCGATGGTGCGCCAATGCCTTTTTGGGAAATGGCAGTAGGGCAAATGAGTAAAGAGTTTTTAAGCAGTTTAATGCTTAATGGCTTATACGGTGGGACTTATAATGCTAGCGGTACTACACCTGCTGCTTGCGTTACAGGCTGGGGTACTATTATTGCTGCTGAAATTGCTGCAAGTAACCTTATACCTGTTACTGGTGCTGATATTACTACAAGTAATGCTGTAGCGCAAGTAGAACTGGTAAAAAATGCTGTACCAGTATGGATGAAGCAAATGGGCTTTACCATTTATTGTAGCTATAGCACTTTTGAAAAATATGCTACTAACTACCGTACTGTAAACGGCTTTAAGTTTGAGCCACGCATTACAGGTGATTACCCAATTGATAATAGCCTAGCTATTTTAAAACCTGTAGCATGGATGGGTACTTCTCAGCGCTTAATTGCTACTATTGATAATAACCTTGTATTAGGTACTAATGTAGAAGCAGTAAGCATTTACAGCACACCGTACCTTGATTACTTAAAAAATCGTATCACTTTCCCAGTGGGTTGCCAAATCCAAGATTTGGATGCGATTGTAGTAAGCGATCAAGCATAGTAAATAGCTAATTGGCAGGTAAATATCACCTGCCAATTACCATTTTTAAATAGAAAATCATTTTGCCTTATGGCTACATTACAAGAACAAGTAACTGCGCTTACTGCTGCTAATGCAGATTTACAAGTAAAGCTTGATGCTGCCAATGTAGAAATTGATACCTTAACCAAGGTAAACGAAAACCTACAAGAGCAAGTAATTACTTTAAGCCAAGCTGCACCCAAAGCTGCTGCTGAAATAGCTAAGCCGCAAGTAAGTAAAGAAACTTTTGTAGTAGATGGTAAAAAATATGGCTTTCACCCTAGTACACCTGCTGTATTGTTTGATGGCCAAAAAATTACTGCTACTGAAGTGCTTGCAAGCCAAGACTTACAAAAAGCCTTGATTGAAGCCGAAGCAAGTTTTATACAGTTGCTTGACTAGTACACCTTAATTACCTCATTTTTAAATAATTTATTAATGGAAAATTACGCTCCATATACCCCTGACAAAGCTGCTGTAGGCGCAGTAAGTGGGTTTAAGCAAACTGCTTACATTTCAGAACTTGGGTGGATTGACACCGAAGCAACGCCTACAAATACACCCACTGCTATGGGTGATAAAGTAAAAATAGCTACTGCACACACGTTTGTAAGTGGTAAAGGTGCATTACCTATTCAATGCTTTTACAAAACAGGCGACCAAACAGGTGAAGCTGCTGGCGACCAAGGCGCTAAAGTGCTAAACTTTAAGCCAAAGATTTTTTTACAAGGTGATAACGCTGAAGCGTTAGAACTTGTAAAAAATATCTTAAACAAGAATGTGATTTTGTGGCTTGAAAAAACTGGCTGCCCTGGGCAACTAGTACAATATGGTTGCAAATGCACGCCTGCAATATTAGATACTGCTAACCCTGTTGTGGGCGTAACGCTTAATGGTAAAGCTGGCTATGAAATTACTTTTGAAGCACAAGAGAAGTTTTTCTACAATGCTACACTAAGCGTTTACCCATCATAGTAAAACCATTGCAACATGATTAACTTTATCAATCAGCAAGTGGCTGAACGCTTTATTACTACGGTTGATAGCGATATTACAATTGTAGGTGCAGGCAACCCCACAAAGCTTAGCGAAATAACGCTTGACCAAGCCGAAATAATGCTAGCTTGTGCCGACCCTAACATACAATTAAAACCTGCTGAAAAACCTAGTAAAAAAATACCACCTACACCACCTGCTGAAGGCGAACCGACACAGCAATAACTCATAAGTATATTAGGAAGTAAAAGCCCTGCCCTTACAACTTGGGCAGGGCTTTTTTAATTAAGCCATACCACATGCAAGATGTAATTACCATAAACAACCTAGTAGAAGCTGAAACCAAGCGCTGCATAGCTGCATTAAATGCAGAAATGCAACGTGTAGGCATTAATACTAGCGGTGGCAATGTAAAGTATAAGTTTGGCTATAAAGATGGCATGGTGTGGTACATACGCTTTATTTTCCCTAGATACTTAATATATGTGAGCAAAGGCGCAAGCCGTGGCCATGGTGGTAGTAAAGGTAGCCGATGGGTAAGCCCTAAAGGTATTACCATAAGCACCAACCCTAAAAGCCTCAACAAACTGAAAGAGCCGAAAGATTGGTTTAACCCGGTGATAGATAACTATTGCGAACGATTGAGCGAATTATTGGCAGATTATTTTATTAACCTATCGCTACAGCGATTACATATTAAATAACTCATGGCAGACAATAAAGCAAAAACTGGTGCCACGCTGTTTTTAGATACCAGCAGCGCACAAGCAGCCCTTACTAAGTTAAACACTACCATAGATGCTTACGATGCCAAGCTTAAAAATACAAAGCTAAGCGCACAAGAAGCAATGACGCTAGAAACCAAGCGCAACCAAGCCGCTACACAAGCTGCTGAAATACGCAACCGTATAGAACAAGGGCTTGGCGCTACGTATAAAGAGCAGGCTAAGTACGTAAACGACCTTACTAAAGAAGTAAAAAACCTAGCTACAGGTACAGAAGCCTATAACCAAAAAGTATTAGAACTACGCAAAGCCACAGCCGTATTTGATGATATGAAAGCCAAAATACGTGGCGTAGAAGATGCACAGAAAAAAGCTGCTGAAAGCAGTGGCACATTTAGCAAAATACTTGGTAGCGTGGGTGGTAGCCTTGCGGCCTTTGCTAGTATTGGTTTTGTTACAAGTAAAGTAACTGATTTTTTAAGCGCCTCTATAGATGAAGCCAACCAAGCTGAGCAAGCAAGCACACGGTTAAAAAATACACTTGAAAATGTAGGCCGTACCGATGCCTTTGATAGATTAAGCGATAAAGCCAACGAAGTAGCAGAAAGGTTTAAATACTTAGATAACGATGATGTTACCGAAGTATTTAACAAGTTGATTACCTACGGCAAACTAACCGAAAAGCAAATAGGCGACCTTACACCTGTAATAGTTGATTTTGCAGCTAAGCAAAGCATAAGCATAGAAGAAGCCACTAGTGTAATGACCAAAGCACTAGAAGGTAATGCCAAAGCCTTGAAAGAATATGGTATTAATATAAAAGATGGTAGCGATGTTACCGAACGCTTTGGCATATTAATGACCGATTTAAAACCAAGGGTTGAAGGTGCTGCTGATGCTTTTGGCAATACATTTAAAGGGCAAGTTGCTACTGCAAAACAAGATTTGCGCAATCTTGAAGAAGAAATAGGCGATAGATTGATACCAATACTAGGCGGTTTATTAAAAATTGTAAGGCAAGGCATGGATGGCTTGGGTGATTTTTTTGCCATGCAACTTGCCAATATTGGCAAAGTATTAACCTTTACGCAAAATATTGCTGGTGCTTTAAAAGCTGCATTTACTGGCGGGCCTGGTGGTTTGGCTAGTTATGTAGCGCAGCTTAAAGTAGGTGCTGAAATAGCTGAGAAAGATAAGCAAACTGCTAAAGAAGCTGCTGCTGTGAAATCTGCTGCATTGGCTATTTATAACGATGCCATGAAAAAAACGGCTGCACAGCAAAAAGATTTACTACGTGGTGAAGAAGCTTTGCTAAAAGCAGACCAAGACCGCTATAACCAACTAAAAGCCACCAACCAATTAAATACGGCTGAAGGTAAAACTGCTGCGCAAAACCTAGCCCAAAGCAAAGCCAATGTAGAAGCGATACAAAAAGCCATGAAAGATGCTAAAGAGCAAAGCAAAGTGCTTGGTGCTGGTGCAGATAAAGGTGGTGCTGGTAAGGGTGAAAAAGTGACTAATACCTTTGATGCGATAATGGCAGAACTTGGGCTTGAAAATGCTAAAGCTAGTGGCGATAAATTAGAGGCAGCTTTTGCAGAAATTGAAGTACGTATTGGCAATTTTAGAAAGCGCATTATGGATGATTTTGCCAATGGCAAACTAACCGAGGCGCAACGTGACAAAGCCCTTGCAGAATTAACAGGCGTAAACCTTAAAGACATTGATAAAGCCGTGCAAACCTTTAGGGATGAAGTACGTAAAAAGCGAGGCGATACAAGTGTAGAAACCATACCGCTAGCTGTACAGCTTGATGAAAAGCAAATGAAAGCCAATCTTGATAAGGCTTTAAAAGGCTTGGAAGAACACGCCCAAAAAGCCAAAGAATATGCTAACCGTGAAAGTTTAGCTGCTGCACAAGTGCAAGTAATGAAAAACCAAAATAGTTTACAGGCTAAACTGGCATTGCTTGATGAAGAAGAACGCTTGGCGCTTGAAAAAGAAAACCTTACAGAAAGTGAAAAAGAAAAAATACGCTTAGAATATCAACAAAAAAGAGCAGATGCAGAAACTGAAAATTGGAAAGCTTATGTTGATACTATTGGCAAATATGCTAACCAAGCATTAGACCTTTTAAGTAAGTTTAACAGCATACGTACTGCCGCTGAAAATGCAGATTTAGCTAGAGATGCTAAAGCTAACGAAACCAAAAAGAACAATCTGAAAAAGCAGCTTGATGCTAAAGTAATTACGCAACAGAACTACGATAAGCAAGTAGCCGCTTTAGATAAAGCACAAGAAGACAAGAAAAGAGCGTTAGAATTACAACAGTTTGAACGCAATAAAAAAATACAAATAGCACAAGCTATTGTAAATGGTGCAATGGCAATTACTGCTGTATTAGCAGCAAGACCAGGACCAACTGATATTCTTAGCTTAGGTGCTTTTAGGGCTATTAATATTGCCTTTACCGTTGCAAGCATGGCAGCGCAAATAGCAGCTATTTCTGGTGCTAAACCACAATTTGCCAAAGGTGCTTTACTAGATGGCCCAAGCCATAGCCAAGGCGGTATGCCAATTATTAACCCAAATACAGGTAGCAAAGTAGCTGAAATAGAAGGTGGTGAAGCGATACTGAGCAAAGCCACCGTGCGTAATAACTGGCCGCTTGTAAGTAGCTTGCTAAATGCTAGCTTGTACAACAATGGTGCGCCTATTACACCTTTTTGGCAAAATAGACCCTACCAAGGCTTTAACTACCAAGCGGTTACAACTGCGCAACGCAAGTTTGCTACTGGTGGTATTTATAGCGATGCCACTTCTGCAACAGAGGCGCAAACAGCAGAACAAAACACACAATTAACGGCTAGCTTATTACAAGCCATACAAGAGTTAACGCAAAGTGTAAAAGCTGGCATACCTGCTTATATTACTTACAACCAAATAAATAATAGTGTAACTACGGTTAGTGATATTCAAGCCACCGCAGCATTAAAATAATTTGTAGTATTGTAGTAACTAAAATCAATCAACTATGGGCAGTATTTTATTTTTATTCTTTTGGGTGGGCGGTGCAGCATTTATAGGGTTAGTATTTGGCACATCTAGAACTATTGGCTTTTTCGGTGCTTTTCTCTTGTCGTTAATACTTAGTCCTTTACTTGGGCTAATTATTTCTTTGTTTTTCCCAACAAATGAAGAAGATGCAAGACAAAAGCAAATACTTGCAACGCAACAGGCTACTTTAAAAGCTATGCAACAACAGCAGCAGCCAAAGCAAGTTGCACCTTCTTTATCTGATGAATTATTAAAGTTGAAAGACCTAGTAGATAAAGGCGTAATTACACAAGACGAATTTGAAACGCAGAAAAAAAAGCTACTTGAAAAGCACTAATAGAAATTTTAAGGAAATTTTAATTTCTATAAAATCTAACCAAAAGTTATACAAAAGTTCGCTAATTTTATACTACAATGGCATTATCTCTATATTTGTTATACAAAAGTTATACGATTGTGCAATATTTGTTCTTTGGCATCGTTTGTATAATAGCCTTAATTGTATGGGGTATTGTGAATGATAATAGAAGGCGTTGGTAAATGAAGTAAATTGCATTTGCAGAATGTAACTCAATTCATTAACTAAAACAATCATTACCCAAAATTTAAGAGACTCAAAATAAGGCATCCGAGCGCTTTGGAAGCGCAATCTCTTGCTCATTGCTTTTAGTGATGAGTTACGTTCTGCAGCGGATGCCGTTTTTTAATTTTTAATCTTTTACAAATGCAGAACGTACAAAGAGAAATCACCAACACCATTACAGGCAATGAATTGCAAGTAATGTATCAGCCGCTAAGGCACAACTACCAAGTAGATAATAGCTTTAATGCTTTCTTATTTTTTAAGAGCATTTGGGCAAGCCACACACTGTACATGCAAGAGCAGGTGTATGTGTTATTTTTAGATAAAAATTGCAACGTGCTATGCTGGCGGCAATTAAATACAGGTACGCTTACCAATTGCCTAATAGACATAAAACTACTAGCAGCAATGGCAGCAAAGCTTTTGGCAGATAGTGTAGTGGTAGCACACAACCACCCTAGTGGCAATGTAGCACCTAGCAGGCAAGATGTACAAATGACTGAGAATATCAGAGAAGCCTTGTACATAGTAGATTGCAAGCTGCATGATCATTTAATCATCACAGAAGATGATTATTTTTCGTTTGTAGATAATGAAGGCATGCAAACCGATTACTACCATTCATCGCTTAAAATGCGTAACCTAAAACGCAGGAAGAAAATTTTTGCAACACAAGAAACTGTGTAAAGCACATCTCAAATTACTGTCCTTGATGCCCCCAAATATTGGGGGCATTTTTATTGCATGTTACTGCCACGTACACTATTACCACACCAAACTTTTGCCCTTGTAGCAGATAGCTACAATGGTGGTGTAATAGATTGGTATTACACATTTACCGAAAATATTAATGGCTGGCCCAAAGTAGATGCTACTACTGGCTTCTTAGCCACAGAGCCACAACTAGTAAGCGGTGCTAGCTGGTATGGCCCTGTAAGCTTGCCAAATGGTAGTACTGGCTTTGTGCAATCTACCGCACGTAACAAAGCAGGTAACTATTACAAAACCAAGTTTGAGTGCAAAATGCCAGGCTTTGCAAGTAACAACCTGCAAAACCTAAGCAATAGCGCAGGTAAGCAATTTGTAATAGTGGCAAGGCTGCGCAGTGGTAATTTTTGGGTAGTTATTGGCAATAATAAAAAAGGGCTAGAATTTGATAATGAAGCCAATACAGCGCAGGGCGCTAAAGCTGCTGCTATTAATAAAATAACCCTAAGCTTAGAAAGTGCCAAGCCCTTGCAAGTGCTACCAAGCTTTGCAGGCATTAACAGCATACCACCTATTTCTATTGCACCACCAGCGCCAGTAATACCACGCATTGATTATGAAGAAATAGACTTTAACACTAGTGGCGATACGGTGATAGACTTAACGATTAACAACCGTATAGGAAGGTTTACCAATTACCCAATAATAGAAGTGTACGAGTTTGATGGCACGATTTACCGTATAGGCAATATGCCAATTATTACAAGTGGCACACCACCTACTAGCATTACCGTGCAAAATGCTGGTGGTGCAGGTAAAATAATTTTAAAATAATTACTAGATATACCAATGAAAAAAATACTAATACTATTGTTTGTTCTTGCTACTACTACTTGTAGCCTAGCGCAAAGCGTTTATAAAATTGAAGGTGATACCATTAAGCAGCAAGCAAGGCTTGGTAATAAAACCGTGGTTGATATTGTTGGCAGATTGCAAAGCAATGGCACGGTAAAGCCTGGTACTGATACCACTACTTACAAGCAAGGGCTTGCAATAGTAGGTGGTAAACTGTGGCTAGGTAATGGTAATTATTTTACAGCTATTGCAGATGTGGTGCTTTGGGGTAATATTTCTGGTAAGCCTAGCATTTACCCTACCAACTACGATAGTAGTAATAATATAAAAGATAGCATACAAAAGCGCATAAGCCAAGGTGGTAACAGCTTTGGTACTGATATGGTGATAGGCACTAACGATAATAATTATGTACAGCTAAAAACCAACGGAGTAACACGTTTATATGTGTTAAATGATGGCACGATAAGCAACTCAGCTAGTACATTTTATGTGTTACCAAATGGCAATATTGTTACTTCTGGACTAAGGGTAAATGGGCAATTACAGCCTTCTAGTGATACAACTACTAACAAGTATGGTATTAGGTTAATAGGCTCACAGTTGTATATAGGTACAGGTAGTTATTATGTAGCTTACCAACCAACGCAAACTAACTACACTACCACTTATGCTTTGAGCAATGATGTAAAAGATAGCATACAAGCAAGGTTAAGAATAAGCGATACTTCATTTTTACTTTATAGGCAAGCTATCAATAGAAATACAGATAGTATTGCAGCGCATAACGCAAGAATTATAGCTAACGCAAATAGTATAGCCAACGAAATAACTAGAGCCACCTACACTGAAAACATTTTAAATGGATCAATACTAAATGAGATTAATAGAGCCACAACAGCAGAAGCTACCATTAATACTACATTAGGCGCTAAAGTAGATACTGCACGATTGATTAATGATAGTATTATTTTGCGAGGCTTGATTAATGGCAACACCACCAACATTGCCACAAATACCGCATCCATTACAACCATAAACACAACATTAGGGGCTAAAGTAGATACTGCACGATTGATTAATGATAGTATTATTTTGCGAGGCTTGATTAATGGTAATACTGCTAACATAGCTACTAATACATCTGCTATTGCAAGCATTAATACTACATTAGGCAGTAAAGCTGATACCACACGATTGATTAATGATAGTATTATTTTGCGAGGTTTGATTAATGGTAATACTACTAACATAGCTACTAATACATCTGCTATTGCAAGCATTAATACTACATTAGGCAGTAAAGCTGATACCACACGATTGATTAATGATAGTATCATTTTGCGAGGATTGATTAATGGTAATACTGCTAACATAGCTACTAATACAAGTAATATATCTACTAATGCTACAAATATTGCTAATGAAATTACAAGGGCTACCGCAGCAGAAGCATTAAAGTTAAATAAAGCCGATAGTTTAACGGCTTATGTAACACCTAAAAATTTGCGAGATACTTCGCTTGTATTAAGAGGATTAATCAATAACAATACCGCATCCATTACAACCATAAACACAACATTAGGGGCTAAAGCTGATACTGCACGATTGATTAATGATAGTAGTATTTTGCGAGGATTGATTAATGGTAATACCACCAACATTGCCACAAATACATCTGCAATTGCTACCAAAGAGCCAATAATTACACCTAGCAATCTTGTAAATAGATACTGGAATGGCTATAAGCAATTTGTACAGCTTAATACAGATAGCCTTACAGAAGGTAGTACAAACTTATTTTACACCAATGTAAGAGCAAGAGCAGCTTTAAGTTTTACTGCTGGAAGTGGTGGCTATAATTCATCAACAGGCGTTATTACAATACCTACAAACAATAGTCAATTAACAAATGGTGCTAATTATATTACCCTATCATCTTTAAGCGCAGGTACAGGAATAAGCTATAATAGTAGTACTGGTGTAATATCTAGCAGCATTACTCAATATACTGATGCACTTGCAAGGGCAGCAATAAGCCTAACCACAACAGGCAGTAGCGGCGCAGCAACTTATAATAGTAGTACAGGTGTATTTAACATACCTACCTATACTTTAAGCGGATTGGGTGGTATAGATAGCATTAGGCAGCCAGCAGATGTATTGTATGCCAATGCTACATTTACTAAAAATGGCACAACAGGTATAAGTAACGCTAGCCTTAACAGCCAAACGGCTAATACCGTATTTGCTGCACCAAATGGCAGTAGTGGCACACCTACATTTAGAAACTTGGTAGCTACTGATATGTCAGCTTTGTTAAGTGCGGCTAATACTTGGACGGCTGCTCAAACGTTTATTCAGAATATTGTCAGCGGAAGCAATTCTCTTTCATCTTGGGGTGTTCAAGGGGCGGCAACAAGAACGGTGGCTTCCACTTATACTGATAATTCTACTGCAACAAGCGGCACAGTTGTAATAGCTGCCGCTAATAGTTTTGGTATCCCAACATTTGCAGCAAGTAATACAAGTGTAACCAACAGTATTGCGGCTACTGTTTATATAGCTGGTGCGCCAACAGCAGGTACTAATGTTACTAATACAAATCCTCATTCATTATATATAGCAGGTGGTAACGCTTACATCAATGGTAATTTTACAATAGGTACAGGTTCTACTAACCCAGCTAGCAATAGTGTGAATTTGTCAATAGCAAGAAACATAACGGGAGGAAGTACATCTTATTCTATTAATGCACAAGCACAAATACAATCAGATGTAACTAGTAGTGCTGTAATTTTCCGTACACAACCATCTAAAGTATCAGGTACTACTCTAGGAGCTTTGGCGCATTTTAGTGCTAATGAAGGAACTTTAAACGCTACTGTAACAGAGCAAAACGGTTTTTTTGTTTCGCCACTTACACAAGCTACAAACATCTATGCGTTTAGAAGTCAAGTCGCTAGTGCGTCGGGTAGATGGGGATTATATTTCGATGGCACAGCGAATAATTATTTATCGGGAAAACTATTAATAGGCAGTAATACTGACGATGGTACAGGCGTTTTACAAGTTACAGGTACAATTTCACCAAAATCGACACAATCAACAGTAAACGGTAGTACAAGTGGTAGTGCGGTATTTAGTCAACCATTTGCTGGCAGTAGCATGAAGCAAGTGATTATTTACTTAAATGCCCTTAATGGTACAGCTAGTTATACTTTCCCAACAGCATTTACCAATACACCAATAGTAATAAGTAGTAATGGATTAGCTACTAGTGTAATAACTAGTTTAAGTACAACGGCTGTAACGGTTACAGGGGCAATGCAAACAGGTTATTTAATCATTCAAGGATATTAATTATGAAAAAAACAATGCTCATTTTAGGCTTATTCTTTTGCCTTGCAGCCACAGCGCAAAAAAAAGAAGTAAACAAAAGTTTGCCGCTAAGACCATTTGCTAGTACAAGTACCGACAAATGCTATTGGCTAGATGCAAAAAGTGACAGTTTTAAATTGTTTTTGCCTTGCAAAAACGATACGCTTTTTATTGTGGACTTGCCAACTGCAAAATTTATAAAAGTTGGCGGTGCTGTTTTAAACATAAAAAGTTTGCAAGAAAAAGGCAATTACATATCATTTGCCACCTTGCAAAAAATTATTGATGGCTTGCAGGAATTGCCTGCAAAAACAGCTAACCCAGTTACTCAATTTGTTATTGAAATTTTAAAAAAAGACCAAGTTTTACCATGAAAAAATTAATCCTTTTAGCGGCATTAATAGCCGCAGTAGTATGTGTACATGCGCAAGTAATTGATACTGTGCCGCAGTCTATACAAGTACAGCCAAAAGTAAATGAGATAACTAATGATACGACGTATCAAGTTACATGGCTTATTACCGATGGTCTTGGTAGAGATACCACCGCCAAGCAGTTTTACATTGCGTTTTATGGCCGCAGCACCAACTTAGTATATGGTTGCAATAAAACAGTACCCTTTTACATATACAAAAATCAAGGCACTAATAACACTTTGATTGATGATTATATTTTGGCATTATTTAAACTAATAAGACGATGATAACGCACTTACTCATTTATATCTTAATTGCATTTGCAGGGCTTTGGAATAGCGTGATGGATAAGCTTAAAGACCATTTTAGCAGTTCCATTTGGTGGAATAAAATGCAAGAAAAATGGAATCCTCAATTTTCTTGGATGGGTAAAAAGTTTCTGGGCATCATGGTGCTAGACCCGTGGCATATTGCTAAAACTGCAATGCTAGGCTTAATCTTCATTAGCCGTGTAATACCTGCTCACTTAAAATGGTGGGAGTATTTTACACTTTATGCTACATGGGGCTTCGCCTTCAACCTTGGGTACTATTGGCTATTTCAACGTAAAAAATAAAATACATCATACTTTATAAAGCACATAGCAATGACTGAAAGAGCAACAAGCAAACTAAGCAGAAGTATAACATTAGGTGAATTATTGGCTACAGGCATTGTAGTAGTAAGTGTGTGCTTGGGATTTTGGAAAAATACCGATGTAAGGCTTACCACTTTAGAACTACGTATGCAGCAAGCAGAGCAGAATAATAATGTTATTAACGTAAAGCTAGACAAGCTGCAAGAAGGTATTAACGAAGTGAAACTAAGCCTTAAAGACAAGGTGGATAGAAAATAATTACACATCACTAAAATATACAAATATGAAACAGGTTTGGAAAGGGTTACTTATTACCGTAATCACATTTATTGCATCTACCATTGCTAGTGGTGGCTTTGCTGGTACTGCGCTTGCTTGGGAAACTTTAGGCATTACTACGCTTGGCACAGTATTGATTTATTTGGCGCAAAGTTTTGCGTTTCCAAGTACTTCAATTATTGGTGAGCTAAACCTTAAAGATTTAGCAAAAGGCGCATTTGTAACGCTTGGCAACTTCTTTAGTGCTTATACAGCAAGCACAGTTACTACAGGCCATGTAGATTGGAAAAGTTTGTTTATAAGCGCAGGTAGTGTTTTTGCTATGTACATTCTTAAACAGCTAGGAACTACAGTACCACCAACACAAACTAAGTAATTCATAAGCCCTCGTTAGTGGGGGCTTCAATTTATTGTTATGAGAAAAGATGGAAGTAACTGGGAAAAAACAGCAGACAAAATAGCAATTACATTGTTTTTTGTAATGTTTTTAATTGCCTTATTTGGCTTGCATAGTTGCAATTCTGCCAAAATAATAGAGCGTAAAGACAATGCAGCATTTGAACGAGTAACAGCAAAAAGAAGCTTGCTAGATAAAATTGCACCAGTAGTACAAGGTATTTACCCATGTGCAAATGATACTTTTTTTAAAACTACTAGAGATACAACTATTACACATGATACAGCTATTTCGTACATACATAGCCATGATACGGTAAATAAGGTTCGTGTAGATACCTTAAAAGTCAAATTTACAACTACTAAGGTAATTCACGATACAGCGCTGATAGTGGATAAGCAGAAAGCTGCCATTGATGCTAAAACTATTCAAAACCAAGCCTTAACCATTGCTGCACTTAACCAAAACGTTTCTGATTTAACAGCAACAAACAATAAGCAATCTTCTAAAATTACCTGGCTAATTGTAGCCTGTGTACTTGGTGGAATTGTGATTTTGGGGCTGCTGTATTTGTTGTTTAAACCTAAATAGTAAACTTAAAAGTTGATTTTTTATGAGCAAAGCATTAGAAGTAGCCCAAACACAAATGGGCTTACAAGAAATACCAAAAGGCAGCAATTGGGGGCCACACGTACAAACCTACTTGGCTAGTGTAGGTATTGATTTTCCTGCAAGCTGGTGCATGGCATTTGTGTATTGGTGTACAAGCGAAGCTGCAAAAATGCTAGGCAAGCCAAACCCACTAGTAAAAACAGGTGGGGTTTTGCGCCAATGGAACGAAATAAACCCTGCCTACAAGGTAAAAGGTGCGCCACAGCCTGGCGATATTTTTATCATGGATTTTGGCAAAGGCATGGGCCACACAGGCTTTGTAACCAAAGTGTACGATGAACGTATAGAAACCATTGAAGGCAATAGCAACGATGATGGCAGCCGTGAAGGTTACGAAGTTTGCAGCAAGCCTGGTGGTAGAAAAATTAGTACTATTAAAGGCTTTATCAGATTACCTTTTTAAATTTTCTCATTGTGTTTGTTTTGGTTGAATGAAAAATGAAAGCCTTGCATTTTTATGCAGGGCTTTTTGCTGTCCTTTACTAGGCTTATTAATAGTAGCAACTTTACTACATGCAAAGTATTTCACTAAAAGAAGTGATTGCGTGGATGGATAGCGGCAAGCCATTTTCTATTGGCTTTGTTACTTGCGATAAGCAGCAGAATAAAGGTGGTGAATGGATAGAAATACCAGAAGCTACCAAGTACGAATGGATGACCACTAGAGAAAAAGCCAGCATAGCCAAAGCTGCACCAAGTACAGCCCTTAAAAAGAACCCTAACCACTACGATAATAGCACTAGAAATATAAAGCTGCCCAACTTGCAAAAGCGTAAAGTGCATTTGCGATTGATAACCACATTTAACGGCAAAACAGTATTGTAATGAATATTGATAGTAGATACGATATAGGCTTTACAAAAAGCGCCATTATTTTTAATGAAGCTGCTATTAATATGCCTACAGTGGTAGCGCCTGTTACTGATTATACACCTTTCAAATACAGCCCTTGGGGTGGCAAAGAAAATAACCAATTGCCTTACCAAATGCGCACTATGATAGAAGGCTGTGGCGTGCTTTCTGCTATTTTAAATGCACAAGCTACTATTGGTGTGGGTAAAGGCTTGCAGCCTTTTATACTTAAAAATATTACAGCCGATGGTACTGAAGAAGTAGAATGGCTTAACGATACTGAAATACTAGACTGGCTAGAGGAAAACGATATGTATAAGATGGCGCTAGATTTCACGTTTGATAAAATGGCTTATGGCTGGCGTACTGGTAGCTTTTTGCTAAATGCGGCTAGCGATAGAATAAATAAGGTAGTACGTAAAGATGTATTTACCTGTAGGCTTGGTAAGTACAACGATAAAGGCGTGATTGAAAATGTGTTTATCTCTAACAATTGGGATAAAAACATAGGTACACAAACACCTGAGCCAAACGGTGGGCAATTGGTAACCGTACCTGCTTTAATTGAGGGCTTTGAATTAGATTGCTTGAACCAAGTACGTGATAGCAAAGACCCAAGAACTGAATGGGCTTTTATAGATCGCTTAAAAAGAAACGGTAGGCAATACTACCCTACACCATTATGGTATGCTGCTAAAGAATGGGTAAAAGTAGCGATGAGCGTACCAGCGCAAAAAAATGCCATCTTCAAAAACCAAATACTACTTAAATACAAGATTACTATACACAAGCAATTTTGGATTGATAAGGTAGATAGCAAATGGGATGCTTTAGAACCTGATGTACGTAAAGCAAAGCAAGATGAGGTTTACAACTTGATTGATGGGTGGCTTACTGGTACAAGTAATGCAGGTAAAAGTTTGTTTACAGGCAGCTTTACCGTACCAGGCGATACGCAGCCAACCGATTACATTAAAGTAGAGGCAATAGATGACAAGTTTGCCGATGGCAAGTTGCTACCAGATAGCAGTGCTGCCAACGTAGAAATATGTATTGCTACACTTATGAACCCTGCTTTTTTAGGTGCTGGTAGCGTAGGTAGTGCCACACATGGCAGCCAAAGCGGTGGGAGCAATATACGTGAAAGCTTGCAAACCCAAATAATGATGCAAGAGCAAGCACGTAAAGAGGTAAGCAACATAATGAACATTGTAAAGAAGTTTAACGGCTGGGATAAAAAATATGAAAACCAAGGGCGTTTGGTTTTCCGCTTTCAAAGCAGTTTGTTGACTACGCTAGATACTGGCAAAAGCACTAAAAATGAAAACTTGTAAGCCATGCCATTAATTACCACCATAGAGCAATTTAAAAGCTACGTAAAGCTTAACTATACTAGTACTTCATCTGCTACGTTGCCAAATATGGCAATAGCAGATGAAACTTTCTTATGGCCTGTATTGGGTGAGGAATTTTACACCACCATGCTTACTAGTACCGATGCTAATTACAACCGCTTAAAGGAACTTTGCCGTAGAGCCGTAGCACCTTTAGCTATGATGAAAGACTTGCCTAACCGACAAGTCAAAATAGGCGATACAGGGCTACACATGGTAAGCACAGAAAATAGTATGCCCGCCACAAGATGGGCTTACAAAGAACTAGAAACGAGCCTTGCCAATGATGGTGCCAAAGCCTTAGAAGCCGTATGGGAATATTTAATAGCCAATGCTGCTACGCTTGCATGGGCTAACCCACAACCTTACCGCACCTTATTTACTAGCGGTAAAGATTTTGCTTATTACTTTCATTTATACCAGCCACACCGCTTATTTGCTGCCTTGCTGCCTGTAATTACAGAGGTAGAAGAGCATATTTTATATGTAGCTATTGGTAAAGATTTTGCCATAGAACTACGTGACAAAACAAACCCTACCGATGCAGAAAAAAGAGCGCTGATGCTGGCAAAGCATGCAGTAGCTAGCCTTGCCATAAGCAATGCTTGTAAAAAGCTATCGGTTAATATTGGGGTAAATGGCTTTACGGTATTAATGGGCGATAGTGGCGATATGGATTTTAGAGGCCGTAACGATAGTAGCTATACTGAAAAACAAGCTTTGCAACTGCAATGCGATACTGATGGCAACGCTTGGTTATCTCAGCTAAAGGCTTACTTAAATGAAACCGCTAGCAATAGCGTATTTACTACCTACTTTAATAGCAGCTTGTATAAAGACCCTGCTGCTGCACCTGTAGCAGATGCAAATAGCAGTAGAACAGGATTTGTAGCACTATGATAACAACCATTGCATATAAGCATAAGCAGTATAAGGTACAACTACCCGAAAGCTGGAACGAATGCAGCGCTAAGCAACTTGTGCAGCTAGCAGCATTGTTTAATAGTGGTGTAGAAACTGATGTGGCTGTAATAAAAGCCTTACGCATTTTATTGGGTAAAAATGTTTTTGCTTTTGCCTTTATACCTGCTGACGTAAAGTATAGGCTAATAAGTAGCATTGCTTGGGTATTTAAAAGCAATGGACTTACGGTAAATGTATTGCCAAAGTACAATGGTTTATATGGCCCTAAAAGCGAACTGAGTAATACTATTTTTAAAGAAATACATGCTTGCGAAATGTATTACCGTATGCACCTAGATAAAGTACCTGATGCATTGGATAAGCTAATTGCAGTGCTGTATAGAGAAAAGAAATTGTTTTACAATACTAAAATAGATGCTGCTGGTGATGTGCGCAAAGCTTATAATAGCAATACGGTTGAGCATCGTGCCAAGCAAATAGCCAAGTGGCCGCAACCTGTAAAGGATGCAATACTGCTATTTTACGACGGATGCAGAGAACATTTTATTGCAAGCAATCCAGCAGTATTTTCTAAAGATGGTGGTGAAACTGAAAGCGAACAGTTTCACGGCTTTTTTTTAATGATGCGTAACCTAGCTGCTGATGGCAAGTTTGGCACGTTTGACAAGGTTGAAAATCTACCATTTTACACCGCTTTGTACGAAGCGAGTTTTTTAGTAAACGAAGCTGCACAAGCAGCGCAACAGTTAGAGCATGAGTAAATACCTTGATACCATTAGTTATTTTACCAGCTTAGCGCAAAGCAATCTCATGCTTAGGCATAATGGCTTTGATGATGGTGTACAGCGTAAAGCCTTCATTAGCATAAGCGATGAAGAAGAATTAATAGCTGATATTATCAACAACTTGGCAGATAAGTTTGCCGTACAAGTGGGCTTTACAAATACTAGCGGTAGTAATGATGGTGCTGTAAATAATACCTACACCCATAGCTTGCGCTTTTACGTAAAAGCTACTATAGTTTACGGTGAGCAATCGGTAAAAGAAAATTCGTATGATCAAGCATTTGCGATAGCGCAACAATGGCAGCAAAAAATAATGTACGACGCAACTGTGAATGATGGCTGTGGCGCATTGGGCTTTGTAGATTTAGGCAGTTTTACCTGCACCAAGCTACCACCACTGTACGATAACCACTTTGGCTTTCAACTTACATTTACAGAGCAAGCACCAGATGCTAGCTATCTATTACCTGACTATCAAAATTGGGATTAACAAATGCCTACCACCTCAGTTATAGAAAGACCACATGCAATTTGTTTCAGTAGAAACGAATTGCTCTATGTATTTATCACAAGCGATACTAGCCCTGCTGGCTTATCTATACAAATTATCTTATTTTTTGGTGGGCAACAGTTTACGGCTAACCTTAAACCAGATAGTAATGGCAAAACTTACTTCTACATTAATGGCTATATAGATAGCTTTTTAAAGTACCAACTACCTAGCAATCAAAGTACGTTTATTACAGATGCTTATAGCGCACAATCGGTAGAGTTTTACATACATTACCGTGAAGTAACCGACGCAAGCACGCCTGCATATGTAACAAGCGAAGAAAGCAGCCATAAACGTGTGGCTTTTAATATGGGCATTATACGTGAAAAGTATAGCCGCAACAATTTTTTTGCAAACTACTTCGCTTACGAAAAACCTTGGCTTACTTGGCTACCTAGCGGTAGAACTGTAAGCCATAATCAGCAAATATTTTTAAGTACATTGATATTGCCACAGCACGCTGGTAAAATATTGCGATTAAGCATAGTGGCTACTGATATTTATGGTAATGACTATGTACGCAGCGATTATTTAGGTGAAGTGCCAAGTACTGGCTGGCTAAAGCATATTAACGTAAGCATGGCAGCCTTACAAATAGCTACGCTTACTAGCAACCCTATAGATTACTACCTAGTAAGCATTTACGAAAGTGGTACTAATGATGGTATAGTAAGCCAATACCAATTTTACGTAAGTTATGACCACCTATATAGCTATACCGATATACACTTTTTTAATAGCCTTGGTGGACTTGATAGCGTACGTGTAATTGGTGAGGTAGAAACCGCTTTGAATAAAGACTACACTGAAGTAGATAATGGTATAGATGTAAATGATTGGCTTGCTACTATAAAAAAAGCAGATACCAGCCATGTAGGCATTACTACTTACCAAAGCTATAAAGGTGATGTTGGTTTTTTAGAAGATGAAGCAGAGCAAGATGCTATGACTGAATTACTGATTAGTCGTAGCATTTGGCAATATGCAGATAGCCGTTGGCTACCTGTGATTAATTTACAAAAAAGCACAAGCCTACGATTAAGCACTGCTAAAACCTACAGCTTGCCTATAGAGTGGCGCACTGCTATTACCAACGAAGTATTTACGCCTAGCGATGTAAACCTTGGTATAGGTACTGATGTAGAAACTTACCCATAACAAATGCTAAGACTTTTAAGCAATAATATACCGATAGACCTGGCAAAAGGTAGTGCTGTAGAATTGCAGCGCCAAAGCCCTTTGTTTTACCTAAGCGAAAGCAGTGGTGAATATACCATGCCTGTTACCATTGCTTATAGTGCAAATAATGTAGCGTTAATTGGTGATCGATATTTTCAATACCCTATAAAAACGCAGCTACGCCTAGCGGTAGATGTGTACGATGGCTTAACGTATAAGTATAGCTGCACATTAGTGATTAATAAAAGCAATATTAATGAGCGCTTTAAAAGCAAAAGTACCTTAGAGGGTTTCTTGCTTGGTGGTATTTCTGTATTTGCCTTGCAAGCAAAAAATGTGTTGATGAAAGATTTAAAGTTTGGTGGTACACGTACCATAGTAAACTGCTACACACATTTAAAAGATACTTGGAATTATACTTACGATTACATTGCTGCACCCATACAAAACAATGAATGGCTAGCCACTACGTTTGATGGCATTATGAATAGCCTAGATAGTGATGGTAATTTTAAAACCAACCAACCAATAGCCATACAGCCAAAGCTTAGCTATGTATTGACGGCCATTTTTAGCGAATTTGGTTGGAAGCTTGATACCACTAACCTATCTGGTACCGATTGGGAAAAGCTAGTAGTATTTAATGCAGCCGCATTTACACCAAATGGCACTACACTATCATTAAACTTGGCAGATTGCTTTGATAAAGATTTGCTAGTGATAGATTTTGTGGTAGCTATTTGCTTACGCTATGGCTGGACGCTTTTGCCAAACAATGCAGCTAAAACCGTAACGCTTGTAGCACTAAAAACCGTAGGCTTAGGTGCTTATAAAGATGTAACTGCTTATGCAGCAAGCGAACTAGCAAGCGATTACAGCGCAGGCGAAATAGTGTATGGCTTTAAAAATACATTGCCAAGTAATGATGCTGCTGTAAGCAACCCTGAATTTACCAACTGGCTTTTTTTAAGCCCTGTGAATACTATTGCCGACCTGCCAAGTGGCGATTTGAGCAGCTACTATAATGTATTGGTATATGTATTTTCTGAAAATAAATACTATAAAGTAGATGGTACTGCTTGGGTAGTTTTTACCGATAATATTTACGATTATGAGCCAACCATACCAAGAGTAACTGGGCTAAACACTGCACCTACTATTAAAAACATAGAAACGGCTTGCAGTACCTTGCCTGTGTACAAAGTGCAATACCGTAGCAATGGTGGTACAGACTACTATGCACACCTACCTTATTGCAAGCAAAAGAATAGCGAAAAGTGGGGCATTCGTACGTTATTGTATTTAGGTTTGTGTGATGAAACGCTAGCTGATGGCACTACCATTGGTGCCATACAATACCCAATGCTAAGCAATTTATGTGTAGATAATTTGGGCAACTTTAAAGCCCAATGGAGTAATGTATTTAAGCACATCAACCCTATTGATAAAACCGATTACGGCATTATTGCCTTTTGGCATAATAGATGGCTAAGAAGTACCAATACACAAGCTACTGAAACCACTACGCTAAGCTTGCCACTATACGAACTAGCCAATATTAATTTTGAAACACCGCTATTGATAAATAGCATTAGCTACATACTAACGCAAATAGTAGAGCCAATACCGTTTTTAAATAAAATACAGGTAACGCTAAAGCGCTACTTACTACCGCAAGAAATACCTGTAGCACCACCAAATGGCACTATTTACTTACGCCTAGTATTTGATGCTGAAGAAACCATTGCCTACGATGCAGACTTACCAGCCTACCAACAAGTAGCTGCACCTAGTAGCGCACCTATTACTGAGTACAAAGTGAAGCGCTTAAAAATTTACGCCTTTGCTGATGCTGCCGCTACCATACCATTTAGAGCCGTAAACTTGCTTGTAAGCATTACACGCTATTACACCTACACACCAGGCTTAGGCTATACTGATAGCGATGCCACATTTGTTGAGCGCATGAATGGCACTAGCCAACAGTTTACCTACTTTCAAGATGATGTAACGCTGCCAGATGGCACGATAGTAACCGATAAAACACGTAGCTTACAAGTGTATGCAAGCAATGGGCTTACCATTGAAAATACCTACGCACTAGCACCTAGTGCTGCCTACGTGATTATATAACCGTCCTTTGTGTGGCGGATAAATGCAGGCAATTTTATGCCATGAAACTAGTTACCAATTGGCTTAATGGCGCAAGAAACTACCATGTAGGCGTGGCTATTTATAAAAGCCTTGGTAGCGATAAGCATGTACTTCATTTACTGCAAGGCCCTAAAACGCCTGTGGCAGAAAATGCGCTGCTACAAGCTATGCAGCAATTACTTACCAAGCCTGCACCAGCACCAGCAGCTAGCCCACTAGCAGAAATGCCTAGCAATACTGATGATGTGGTACTTAAAGCCCTGCATGATAAATGGCTGCACCCGTATAAAGAAATGCAGCACTTACGCAGCTTGCTACATAAGTACGGTAATGCCAATACTGAAGAAGCCATTAACTACCGCAAGCCTATTGCTTTTCAAATACTAGCACTAGAGCAGCGCATTATGAAAGTATGGGCAGAAAGGGCTTACTACTTAGAACATGGCACTTTGCCCGAAATAAAACCACCCATACAAGAAGTAATACCAAGCGACCCTTTGCAGCTTGCTAACCTGATAAGCAATTGCAAGCGAGATATAAGGCGCTTTAACAATAATCTAGCTAAAAACCCAAATGCTAAAGATGCCAAGCGCTTAGAAGATATGCTGGCACTACACTTACGCATTACGGGTCAACCTTACCAATTTAAACCGAAAGCAAATGGGCAAACCAAAGTTTAACCTACCACCATCGTTACTAAAAGAGGTGCAAGTATCGCTTACAGAAGATGATAATGTAGATATTATAAAAGCATGGTTTGTAAGCGGTGGCGAAGCGGTAACACTAAATCAAGTGCAAGCTGAATTGAAAGATAGAATTGAGTTTGCTGATGAACAATTGCGCTGCAATAATGGTAAGCTAGGGCGTGAGCAAATAAATGCCATTATACGTGAGCGCTTTAAGGTAACAAGGCGCAGTGCTGCCGATTATATACGCTATGCAGAAGACATTTTTAGCACTAGCAACCCACTAAACAAAGCAGCCTTAATAAGCCTACGAATAGAATTTGTAGAAAGGCAAATTGCTGAAGCGGTAGAACGTAAAGACTTTGAAACGGCTGCCATTTACGAAGCTATTTTATTAAAATACATAGTGGCTTATCCAGAACAAAAGCACAAGCCACAGAAACGTATGCAGGTATTTGTATTGCCTGGTAATGTGGCAGAAAATGGCTTAACGGCTGATGCTGCCTTTGAGATTTTAGATAATAAAATAGAAGAAGCGAGTAACCAATGAGCCTAGAAAAAAAAATCAAACTACTTCATAGCCAAGCACGCATTAAGCTTTGCAATGCGAATGTTTGCTACAACCTATGGCCAAGGGCTACAGGTAAAACATTTGCCGTAGGCGATAGAATAGAACACCTGAGCGAAGCGATGCCTTGCAGCCAAATATTACTGATGAGTGATAGCTATGACCGCATACACGATAGAATTTTGCCCAATATTCTCAACTACTTTATTAATGAAGCTGGTATGGTTGAGGGCGAAGATTTTGTGGTGCATAAAAAGCCACCTGAGCATTTTGACAAGCCGATAATACCGTTAAAGAAATACGACCATGTTACTAGCTTTCGCAATGGTATGGCTTTGTGTGAGGTAAGCGGTAAGGTAGAAGGTAGTGCTAATGCCTACAATGCACAAGCCTTAATTGTAGATGAAGCCAAGTATGTAAAAGAAGAAAATGTGGGTGAGGTATTGAATGCGTTACGTGGTGCTTATACACGCTTTGGCCACTTGTCAGAATACCGTAGCCATTGGTATTTTACTGATAAGTTTGGTGAGAATATTAAATGGCTGCTAAACAAAAAGAAGCTGTGTGATATGCAAACCGTAGAAGCGGTAATACGCCTACAGGTAGAACTACTGAAGGTAGAAAACCAAATGGCTATTGCTGAGAACGAAGGGCGCACCGGGGCTTATAATTACTACGAAAAAATAAAGCGGCAGTTTGATGCAAAGCTGACGGCTGTACGTAAGAACTTGGTGTATTACTGCGAGGGCTTACCCTATGAGAATATTGCCAACCTTGGCGAAAAGTATTACCGTGATTTAAGGCGTGACCTTGGCGATTTTCAGTATCGTGTAAGTGTAGAAAACCAAGACCCTGACCAAGTAGAAAACTGCTTTTACCCTGCGCTTGATAGGCTGCGTATGTATCACAAGCACATGGCAGATATAGAAGATAATGCACCATTGTTTGTAGCGCTAGATTATAACTGGCGTATCACGCCTATGGTAGTGGCGCAATATGGTAAGTTGCCTGGTAACGATTACCCTACCTTTAACATAGTGGCAGGCATACACACACTGCACCCTGATGGTGGTATAGAAGCTACGTGTAAAGAACTAGGGCAGATGTTTAAGTACAAGGTGAATAGAACGGTAGTGTTCTGTTACGATCATACAGCCATAGGCAAGCGAGCCGATAGCGAACCGTACCACGAAATGACTAAGAAGGCTCTATATGCTAATAGGTTTGATGTGATAGAGTTATACATAGGCAAGGCTGCTACACATGCATCAAGGTTTGAGCAGTTTAAAAAGGCGATGCAAAAGCAAGGTGTAGGTAGCTTAATGTTTAACGAAGCTAGATGTGAGTACTTACTAAAGAGTATGCAACAGGCTGGCACTATTACTAGCAGTGGCGAAACTAAAAAGGATAAGAGTAAAGAGAAGTTGCTAAGCTTTCCTGCTGAAGAAACCACTGACTATAGCGAGGCGTTTGATATACTATACACTGCCTACCTAAGCCACAACCTTGCTAACATGACTAGGCCGCAAGCTATTGGTGATGGCTTGGGCTTTAGATGATACTATTGTTTCATATTTCTGTAAAGAGCCTTTTGGCGGATGACTTGCGTATAGGGAACGAAGTTGTTGTTTGTGGGGCAAATATTTGCTTGGTTTTTTATTTGACCTTTTTTTAGCATTGCTATTGGCTTGCAGGTATTTTATTGTTCATATATATTAAATATATTGCTACTTTTTAGCGCTCAGCAAGTCTTTTAGCACTTGTATTTGGGCTTTTAGTTCAATAATTTCCTTGTCTTTTTCTTCGCATTTTTGGCATAATTGCTTGTAAAGCGTACCATCTTCTCTAAATAAATTTAATACATCAAGCGGCTTTATGGCTGCTTCTTTTTTTCTATCAATCTCATCTAACTTTTTGCCATACACATCGTAGAATTTATTTAAAAAATTCTCGCTTGGCAATTTTTTGCCACTAACAAACTGGCTTACTACTGATTTTGAAAAACCCATTGCCTCACTTAATTCAGCAATAGGGAAACGAAGATTTAACTTTTTTAATTCTTCTGAAAAGCTTATCCAGCGTGGATTTTGATTGATTTGCAACATAGTTGTAAAAATATTTTGGTGAAAAGTTTACCAATTGTTAACCAATTGTTTTACGTTTGTTCTACGATAGTGATATCAATAACGATATTAACGAAATAAAAGTATAAAAATTGTAGGACAAAATGGAAACTATCCCTAAACGAACTGTTACACAACTACAGAAGTTTGTACGCCTTAAACATGGCAACCTTAAAAAGGCAACAGAAATTACTGGTGTAAGTACAAGCACATTAAAAAACATTTTAAGAGGTTGCGCTGTAAGTTTAGATATTAAGGAAAAAATTGTTTCTAACTTAAAAAATCTAAACTAATGAAAACCACTTCGTTCAGCTCAAACCCAAATGGCAAACTTATCGCTAACAATTTTTCTACTATGCGTGCTTTTAATGTAGAAAAATACTTTGCTGGTGCAGAGCATGTAATTAACTACAAAGGGCAGGTGCTTGGCACTGCTAAAGTGTATGGTGCTTTAGAAGTAGATATTAACAACATCCCAGAAGTGTTTGCTTGGCTTGATGCAGGTATGGATCTAAATAGGTACACCAAAGTACTTAAAACCATGTACCCAAATGCTACCAAGCTGCATTATGTAGCTTACCATTGGGTAGCAAAAGATATTGAAGCCCATGCCAACCTTATTAATGCTTATTGGCAATCTGTTTTGCAAGATGCCGTAGAAGCTACTAACTATCAATTTCTTGCCCAATGACATTCATCAGCAACCCTACACCTGCGCAGTATTGGGATTTTAAAATAGCACTTGCCAAAGAATTGCTTACCCACCCAAACCCTGCTGTAGCACGTTTCAACCGCAATTTTTTAATCAACTTAAAATTGAAAGGCTATGCCACTAACAGCCATCGAGCAAAGCAAAATTTATCACAGGCTTGCAGCCATCACTAGTACTAGCCTAGTAGCTAATACTATTAAGCAAGCCCTACAAGAAAGACCTGTAAACTATGTAGCCCTTGCCACCATGGTAAAGGATCAAATAAAAGACAACCCACCTGTAATGATTACCATACTTGGTGCCGATACGGTGGTATTTTTTAAAAAGCTAAAACTTAACTAAGCCATGTACTACGCTATCATAGTTGCTGCCATTTTCTTATTTGTAATGCTCATTGCTTGGTTTGCCACAGGCACTAGCGAGCCATATAAATACGGTGGCAATAAAGACCCCAAGCAACAGCTTGACGATTGGCAAAACGATTTCTTCCCTAAGCATAACAAAAACTAGTTTTTTCATAGGGCTTTTGGTTTACGGTTAAAAAATGACAAGAACGGAAAGACGTACGGCGCTAGCATACCGCATGTAGTATGCTTCTTTTCTCAATTTCTTTTTTCATTCTTTTTTTTTATGCCAATCAATTATTTATAAATATTTTATTATGAGACCAAAAATTACAGATGAACTTATTGCCCAGCTACCAGAAGAAAAGCGTAAGGCAATAGCTGAAAAATTTGAAAAAACGCATGTTCTTATTAATTCTATTGAAGTTGATTTACTTGGTACTGATTTAGCAAGGAGCGCATTATTGCCTAACGGAAAATCGCCTACCCTTTGGTGCCATTTATACGATTTAAGTAAACGCTTTAACCCTACCACCAATGGCAATTAAACAACATTCAGTAGAACAAGTGCGCAGCGCTGCCGACCTTACCGAACTAGTAGGCCGCTACACCACTGTAAAGCAACGCAAAGCCTGCTGTCCCTTTCACAATGAGAAAAGCCCAAGCTTTAGCATTATGCATGGTAATGACCGCTACAAATGCTTTGGCTGTGGCAAAAGTGGCGATGCTTTTAACCTTATTATGGAAAAGGAAAACAAAACCTTTTACGAAGCCGTAGAATGGTTGGCAAGCCTGTACCATATTACCCTAGAGTACAATCAAGCAGCGCAGCAAATAACCCAAGAGCAGAAAGACCTTAAAACTGAGTGCCTGGCATCGGTAAAATGGGCTGCTGAAAGGTACACTAAAGCCTTGCAAGCCCTACCAGCCGAGGCTGATGTATTGCAATACCTCAATAGCCGTGGCTACAATGCACACCGCTTAGCCCATTGGGATATTGGTTTTGCACCAGCAGATAATAAATTTCTTACCACACCTTTAATTAATGCAGGCAAGCATGGCCCAAGTGTAGAAATAGGTTTGGTAAATGTAAAAGAAGGCGTTACTAAAGATTTCTTCTACAACCGCATCATCATACCTATACACGATGTTAATGGCATCATCGTTGGCTTGGCTGGCCGCCAAGTACCTAGCGGCAATAAAGAAGCCGATAAAAAATACCCCAAATACCTCAACCCTAAAGAAAGTATCATATACCACAAAGCCAAGCTATGGTATGGGCTTTGGCAGGCAAAGGCAGCCATTAAGCAAATGGGCTACTGCTACATTACCGAGGGCTATATGGATGTACAAGCCATGCACGATGCAGGGCTATGCAATACCGTAGCCGCTTGCGGTACCGAGGTAGATATTTTGCAGTTGAAAATGCTTAAACACTACACCAACCACCTAGTACTTGCCTTTGATGGTGATGGCGCAGGCACTAAAAAAATGGATAAGCTAATAGACAACTGCCTGAAACTAGATTTTAAAACCCAAGTACTTAACCTACCACAAGGCCAAGACCCTGATGAGTTTATTAGAAGTCAAAATTTATTGGTAGCGTAAAAAGATTTTTCATTAACCAAAATAAATACCAAGTATGAACGAGTTTATTGTTTTTTATGAGCATAGCGAATATGGCTATTATTCTTCTACAGTTGATGATGCCAATGACATTTTTGAAGCATTAGAATGGTTTAAACAAAACCATGCCTACGAGAAAGTATATGGCATAATGCAGGTTAGATAACTTCTTATTCTTTGACCCGGTGCTGGTACAAAACCACGGTACGAAAAGCCAGCACCATTTTTCTAAACAACTAATTACATGAGCAATAGCAAAGCCACCTTACTGCAAGACATTATCAGCTTTGGCAAAAACAAAATTTGCTATGGTAGAGCAGGTGAAACCGTCACCATCACTAATAAGCGCAGCGATGATGTGTGGATAGTAAAAAATAGCAAGCAAATAGTATTTGCCGTAAAGCCATCACAAGTAAAAGAGCAAACCAATGAACCAAAAGCATCTTAACCCCACCTTACCAAAAGGGCTTTCTACGCTAGACCAAATGCGTCGCAACCAATGCACTGCACGTAGGCTTAACGAGCAAGAAAGTTTGGATATTCTAAATGCTACCATAGCAGTATTGGCTTTGCAAGATTTTTTGCAAAAGCTAGAACGTACTAGCATGTACAAGCATGATATTAAAAAGAATGCCAAAGCCTTGTTTAAAAGCCTGGATAGTATTTCACTAGTAGCAGGTGCAGAGTTGCTAGGCAACGATGAAATTGAAGACTCGATGGCTGAAATTATTGCCAACAGGGTAGATTTTATCAATAGGCTTAGCCAGCTACACCCAGAGCAATGGCAAATTGCTAGCTACATATTACGCTGGGCCGAAAATCCCAACAGCTATTTTTTCAGAGCCATTTCTGCCCTATGCATTCAGCAAGATGCAGAAGATGCAAAAAACAAACCACAATGCTAGAAGATTTATATAAACCCAACTGCATACGCACCTACACAGGCTTATACATGAATGTATTTGACCCCACACCAGAAATGATTTGCATAGAAGATATTGCCCATGCACTTAGCCATCAATGTAGGTTTAGTGGGCATACTAAGCAGTTTTATTCTGTAGCGCAACATAGTTACCATGTAGCAGCATTAGTACCTAAATAGTTTGTGCTGCAAGCATTAATGCACGATGCAAGCGAGGCATATTTAATGGATATACCTACACCTATAAAAGCACATTTACCAGATTACAAAGCCATAGAAAATAATCTGATGAAAGTGATTGCTGCCAAGTTTGGCTTTGATTATCCACTAAGCAAAGCAGTAAAAGAAGCAGATACTTTAATGCTTAGGCACGAATGGGCTGCTATCATGCTAGGGCGCAAAGTTTTTCCTATATGGGAAAACCTTACTAGTGCTAAGGCTAAAAGTGTGTTTTTAGAGTGCTTTCACCTGATTGATTAATTTTTTCATTATGCACATTGTACCAGAGTTATCAAAAGAAGAAGAACAATTTGTAGCTTTAATATCCTCAATCATTATTTCATCAGCAAAAACTAAAGCACAAAGCCATGAACAAAACAGCCATTCGCTACCTGAGAATAAGCACCGACAAGCAGAGCCACTTCAGCATCAAGGGGCAGGATATGCGCACCTTAGAGTGGTGCCAGCGCAATAATGTAACCATTATAGATACGTTTATAGATAATGGCGAAAGCGCAAGAACGCTAGATAGACCAGATTTTAATAAGCTATTGGCATTTATAAAAAAGTACCACAAGCAGGTAGATTACCTAGTAGTACAAGAGTTTGACCGCTTTAGCCGCAACGCAGGCGAAGCAATGGTAATGATAAAAGACCTGCAAAAAACCTACAAAATACAAGTAGTAGGTGTAAATGAAGGCATCACGTTTGACTATAACACACCTGGTAGTTTGTTTCGCACAGGCTTGCAACTGCTACTTGCAGAAGATGATAATATACGTAGGGCTGGCAAAATAAACGCTGGTATTTACACAGCCAAAGTACGTGATGGGCGCTACATAGGTGCAGCACCATTTGGCTATACCAAGCAGCGCAATGCTAATAATGTACCTATTATGGTTATCAACCCACCACAGGCTGCTATTGTGCGCTACATCTTCAATGCTTTCTTGGCAGATACACCTATGCAAGTAATTGCGCAAACGGCTTTTAAAATGGGTATGCCACAGCGTAGCCACAGCATTATTCGCAAAATGCTTACCCGACATGCCTATACAGGTTTGCTTACGGTAAATGCCTACCAAAACAACCCTGCCAAAATAGTAGAAGCAGCCCACGAGCCTATTATTAGCCGCACACAATGGCTAGAGGTACAGGCAAAGCTGAGCAAAGGCACGGTAAAGCAATTGCTAAACGAGAATTTTCCGCTACGTGGCGTGTTAAAATGCCATTGTGGTAAAGCCGTAACCGGTGCAGCAAGTAGTGGTAAGTATGGGCGCAAGTTTAACTACTACAAATGCCACGGCCCTAAGCATTTAAACCTTAGTGCCACCAAAGCGCATGATCAGTTGCAACAAGTGTTTACTTATTTAAGCATACCAAAGCGCTTAATTACCGCTATTGTAAGCAAAGTAGAAATAGACCTAAAAGCCACCGAGCAAGAAGCCATAGTGCAGCAAAAGCAACTAAAAAAAGATTTAGAAAAGTGCTTGCAGCAAATAACTAGCGTAGAAGAAAAGTTTATTAATAACCAATTGAATAGCGATAGCTATAACCGTTGGCAAAAAGAACTAACCAACCAGCGCCTAGCCATCACAGCACAACTAGAAGCCCTAACCAATCAGCAAACACATTTATTTAATACCGTAAAAGACGAATTAATGAGCCTCAGCAACTTAAATAGCATATACAACCAAGCCAATTTACAGCAAAAACAACAGTTCATCAAGCTAGTGTTCGACAGCCGTTTATACTATTCTAACAATACCTATCGAACACCGTACTTACTACCAATCTTTACACATAACACATTGATACTAAAAGAAAAAGGGCTACTCATCATAGACGAGCAACCCTTTAAAAACGGTGAAAATTTGGGTGGTGGAGCTGAGGGGAGTCGAACCCCTGTCCAAACAAATCCGCCATAAGTCTTCTACATGCTTAGTTCATTATTAATTGTCGAGATAAAACCGGGAGTGAACAAACCAATTTCATCCTTAGCTGAATTCCCGATAGCTATCGGGACTATTTGCTTCAGTCACAGCCTTCTGAAACAGCATCCTGTGTTTAGTTTGAGTCGGCGGCGGAACTTGGTAACAGAACAACCTGTTCGGCGGCCCGAATGGTTACTTAATCACTGATTAAGCAGCCATGGCATACTGTGTATTGCCATTTGAGTTTTGAATATTCAGATTTAAGTGCTAATTATCCAACGCACTGCATGCTTATACCTACAAAGAACTTTGCTGTCGAAACCAGTACAGCCCCATTTAAACTAGACTTACCAAGTTTTAAAAACTTGGTAAGTCTAGTTTAAAATCAGTGGGCAAAAATAGGTACAAATTTCTTTCTACACTAATCAATCATTACCTACTTTCAACGCCTATAACATTTACTATGCCTGCAACTACCTATCAGCAATATTTACAAGCACACACAGCTACTTTACAAGCCTTACAAAAAACTAAAACAAAGTTTGCTTGGCTTAGGTTTATCACAGTTGTTTTCACAGCTATTGGTGCCTTCAAAGGCTTTGAAACTGACATATTATTTGGCATCATTGCAATTATCCTTGGCATTAGTATTTTTTTATTCTTTATTGCTAAAGATGTTGCCAATAACAAAGCCATCAATCATACCAAGACACTCATTGATATCAACCATCAAGAGTTGGCTATACTGAACCACCAATATCTTCACAGAGACTCTGGTGAGCAATTTGCGCAGCCTACCCATTCTTATACTAACGATTTAGACATATTTGGCAAAGCATCTTTATTTCAATACATCAATCGCTGCAATACCGAACAAGGCAAAGCACTATTAGCAGATAATTTACAAAAAGTCATTACCAAAAAAGCAATACAAAATAGGCAATCTGCTATTAAAGCACTGCAACAACAAACACAATGGCAGCAGCAGTTTGAAGCCATTAGTCTACAATCACCAATAACAATTAATACAGAACAGAAAATCAACCAATGGTTACAAACCGATGAACAACATTTACAAGCCGACTATTGGAAAATACTATTGCCATTGTATGGCATTTTTACCACTACTTGCGTGATACTTTATGCTATTGATATTCTATCAACAGCTATATTCTCAGGTATCCTTATACTGTGTTTGGTATTTGCTTTTGCGCAAAGTAAAAAAGTAATGGCATCATATACCTTACTTAACAATATTGTAAAAGAATTAACCGTAGCAGAACAATTAATTACCACCATAGAGCAATCGAATTTTGAAGTAGCTGCATTAAAAAGTTTACAATCACAGCTCAATATTAATAACATAAAAGCATCAAAAGCTATTAATGAATTGAAGCAAATTCTTAACCGCTTTGATGTAAGATTAAACGTGTATTTATTTCTTGCATTAAACACCTTATTCCTATGGGATATTTGGCAAATAAGAGCACTAAACAAATGGAAAGCAACTCATAAACAGCATGTAAAAACATGGTTTGAAGTGATTGCAGAGATGGAAGTAATCAATACGCTAGCAGTGCTAGCATTCAACCACCCAAATTGGTGTGTACCAACGATTACTGATACACATTTTATATTTAGCGCTAACAAACTTGGTCATCCACTGATTGTAGATGATAAGTGTATCACCAATAACTTTACAACAACTGGCTCAGCCAATATTACCCTTATTACAGGTAGTAATATGGCTGGCAAAAGTACTTTTTTGAGAAGTATTGGTTGTAACACCGTACTAGCATTAATGGGCAGTGTTGTATGCGCTGAAAGCTTTACTACATCACACATTCGCTTAATGAGTAGTATGCGCATTGCTGATAATTTAGCCGAAAACACCTCTACTTTTTATGCAGAATTAAAAAAGCTACAAAGCATTATTGAAGCTGTTAACAACCACGAAAAACTCTTTATTTTACTAGATGAAATTTTACGTGGTACCAACTCTTTAGATAGACATACAGGTAGTAAGGCATTAATACAACAACTTATCAAACAAAATGCTGTAGCCATACTAGCCACACACGATGTAGAACTAGCAAAAGAAGCAAATAATCATCCACAAAACATTACTAATTACCATTTTGATGTACAAGTAGCTAATGATGAATTGTACTTTGATTACAAACTGAAAGACGGCATTTGTAAAAGCCTAAATGCGTCTATTTTAATGCGCAAAATAGGTATTGATATGGAAGCTTAATTCAGGTGAGTCCTATCTCTTGCAAAAAATATTCAAAAATTATTGTATCCAAATCATTCTAGTTTAAAAAAAGTTACAATAAGTTGATTTAATGTTTTACACAGTATAAACTCACTTCACTAGCTCATTGGCATCTAGGCCGATATTCGTTAAAACTTCCGCTATCCTTGCTTTATCAGCTTCTTGCCTGTTTTGGCTTAACTTAAACACATGCTGTATATCAGTTAGCACTATCTCAAAAGCTACAATAGCTTTCATATTATCAGCTATATATTTTTCATCCATATGCTTTACTGCAGCAGGACTGTCGTTTGTGCCTTCAAAATGATTGGTCAATTTTACTAATACTTCATACAAACCTTTATCATCTAGAAATTTAATAATACCTTTTGCATGTACTGCTTTATAATTCCAAGTACTTGCTACGTGTTTATTGTTGTACCAACTAGCACTTATATAAGCATTTTCACCACTAAAAATAGCCAGTACATGTGGGTTTTCTGCAAAAGCAAGGGTATGATTTTGCTTGCGCATAGCATGAGCCAATAAAATTACTTCACCATCTCTTTCTTCCAGCAATATTGGTAAATGTGTAGCTACTGGCATATTATTTTCATCAATACCACAAAGCGTAATAAAAGGATGCGCTTTCATAAAAGCCAATACTTCTTGGTCGCTTTCAGCTTTAAAATGTTTAAGATGGTACATACACTAGCTTAGAATTTGTAGTTTAAATGAGTCAATCATCAAATAAAAAAGTTTCCATCAAAACTAATAATGCTTCAATGGAAACTTCAAAATTATTTACACAACAAAAAACTTACGCCGTCACTTCTATCATCTTTGTTTTAGGCACATTGGCATTGCGCATGGCAATATTTCTTACGGCAGTAGCAGTCACATCTCTAAATGCTTGTTGAGACAAGGTATCCGTACCAACCATTGCAGGCACGCCTGCATCGCCACCCTCTCTGATACTTTGTACCAAAGGCACTTGACCTAAAAATGGCAAGTCGTATTCGTCAGCTAAGCGCTTACCACCTTCCTTACCAAACAAATAATATTTATTATTTGGTAATTCTTCTGGTGTGAAGTAAGCCATATTTTCTACTAGCCCTATAATTGGCACATTTATTTGCGCTTGGGCAAACATCGCAATACCTTTTTTTGCGTCTGCAAGGGCTACAGCTTGTGGCGTAGTTACTATTACCACACCCGTCACAGGCACTGTCTGCATCAACGTGAGGTGAATATCACCTGTACCTGGCGGCATATCTATTACCAAATAATCTAATTCGCTCCAATCAACATCGGTTACAAATTGCTTAATGGCGCTGCTTGCCATTGGACCACGCCAAACCACGGCATTTCTTTCATCCACCAACAAGCCAATGCTCATCAATTTAATACCGTATTTTTCCAAAGGGATAATCACGCCTTTACCGTTTACGTCTTTCATCATGGGTCTTTCGCCACGTACACCAAACATAATTGGCACACTTGGCCCATAAATATCAGCATCCATCAAGCCTACACTCGCACCACCTTCTGCCAATGCTAAAGCCAAATTAGCCGATACCGTACTTTTACCTACACCACCTTTGCCACTTACTACTGCAATGATGTTTTTTACACCACCCAATACTTGTTGCGCATCTTTTCGATTGCTTGTTGTATTTGACGTAAAACTGACCGTCACAACCGCTTCCTTGTTCACCAATAATTTCACTGCATTCTCGCTTGCCTTACGCATCATGTCTTTCATTGGGCAAGCAGGTGTGGTTAAAATAATGGTAAAAGCTACATTGTTACCATCAATTTTGATATCCTTCACCATATTTAGCGTCACCAAATCTTTACCTAAATCCGGCTCTTGTACATTACTCAAAGCTTGTAGTATCGCTGCTTCTGTCATCACGCAAGTTTTTGTTAAAAAAGATAATAGGTAGCAAAATTAGCGGCTCACCGCTTTACTTTGTTGCGAAATGCAAAAGCTTATCAACAAAAATTGCCTAGCCCTGTTTTGTATTTTAGTAGAAACTTCCGTAATTTTATACCGCATGAAACAAAGTATACGCATCATTTTGTTGTTGGTTAGCCTTGCCACTATCACAACTATTAAAGCGCAGCAAACACAGCCATCAAAAGATTCTGTGATTCAACTATTTGGTGTGGTTATGACAGCCGATAGCTTACGTGGTGTACCTTCTGCGAGTGTGGTTGTTTTAGGTAAAGGTCGAGGTACCATTACAAATAACGATGGTATTTTCTCAATTGCGGTGCTTAAAGGCGACAGAATTATGTTTTCATCTATTGGCTTCAAAGAAAAAATCATCGATATTCCTACCAACCTTACCGACAATCAATATAGTGTCATTCAATTATTAGTAAACGATACCACTTATTTACCTGCCACGATTTTAAAACCAAGACCATCACGTGAACAGTTTGAGCGTGACTTCGTAAATACCCGTGTACCAGATGATGCCTACGAAATTGCACGACAAAATACCAACGAAGCTGCACGCAGAATTTTGCTTGCAACTTTACCTGCCGATGGTAAAGAAGCTGTAAATTACCAACTGCGTCAGCAAGCAACTAAGGCTTATTACGCAGGCCAAACTGCCCCAATGAATATTCTTAATCCATTTGCATGGGCAGATTTTATTAAAGCATGGAAAAGAGGAGACTTCAAGAGCAAACAATAATAGCAAAATTGTCAACAGCGTATTAGCCTGAGATGCTAATATTTTAAAGTAATATTTATTTATAAAAAATTTATACAACCAGATTTAGTACTCATATGCCGCTGTTCTATCACCACGCTATGATAGCCTGCTATATACATTTTTACTTATATATAATTTTACCTAAGCAAACCTATAAAGGACTTTTCTATACCTACTTAGTAAAAGATAAACCCTTACTTTAGAGTCATGATTCAACAATGGCTTAATTGGCGCACTATATTAGGATTAGTTGCGGTATTTATTATAAGTGGTACTATTTTGTACTCCCAATTCTTAGCCAAAAAAATAGCCATACAAGAGCGTAAAAATGTAGAAATATTGGTTGAGGCCCAACACACTATCCTAAATGCGTCAGATACTGCGAGCATTAACTTAGCCACAAAAATAGCTAGCGAAAATAAAAGTATTCCTATTATAGAAACCAACGAAAAAGATAGCCTTACTTATAACTATTTAAATCTCGATACCATAGCTATCAAGCAAGATAAAAATTATCTTGCCACAACATTAGAAACATTTAAAGCTTACGCACCACCTGTAATACTCGTTATAAAAGAAAAGCCATATACCGCTAATAAATACTATTATGGCGAAAGTCAATTACTGAAAGAAGTAAAATATTATCCCATAGTACAGCTTGTTATAGTAGCCTTATTTATCATCATTTTAGTAATGGCGCAACGAGCCAATTTTAAAAGTACACAAAATCAAATATGGGCAGGCCTGGCAAAAGAAACGGCTCACCAGTTAGGTACACCTGTAAGCAGTTTACAAGGCTGGATAGAAATGATGCGAGATATTGAAGGCAATGAAAAAATTGTACCTGAAATTGAAAAAGATGTACAACGTTTACTATTGATTACCGACCGTTTTGGTAAAATAGGTAGTATACCAAACCTTGAAGAAAAAAATATCATTGAGCAGGTGCAAAACATGATAGACTACATAAAAAAACGTGCTAGTGGCAAAGTAATATTTGAACTTGAAGCTTTTGATGAAACCAATATTCCTTCGCTTATTTGTCCGCCATTGTTCGATTGGGTGATTGAAAACTTGCTTAAAAATGCCCTTGATGCGATAGAAGGCAAAGGCAAAATAGCTGTTAGTATTAAAGATACTGCTTCACAAATAATTATAGATGTTTCAGATACAGGAAAAGGCATTACAAAAGCCAATATCGCCAAAGTATTTAAGCCAGGTTTTTCAACAAAAAAACGTGGTTGGGGTCTTGGTTTAACACTTACCAAACGCATTATAGAACAATATCATAAGGGACAAATATTTGTTCTACATAGCGAAGTGAACAAAGGCACGACTTTCAGAGTCATATTAAACAAATAATCTTTGAAAATAACGCAGATTGAATGACGTTACACTGATTTTTTCACTTCAGAATTCCTGCCAATAGAGTAATTGTAAATAATTCGTGAGCTGCAATTAAAGTAATTTCTGTATCATTGCTTCAGAATATAGCTTACAATGATTTTTCTCCGTCAGAATTTAGATTTATTAGCGCACCCCAGATACTAAGGCAATTTGTTTGCCATTGGTTGCAAAGTTATTTTATTGAATAACTTACTAACTACTAACGATTTCCAATTTTATATTTTACTCCTGATAGCTATCGGGATCACTTCTCACAATCCACGTTTATGAACACGCATACTTTATCTGAGCGTAGCTCTTATTATTTACATTTAGAAGAACAATTTGGTGCACACAATTACCACCCTTTACCAGTAGTGCTTGACCGTGGTGAGGGTGTCTTTTTGTACGATGTGGATGGCAAACGTTATTACGATTTTTTAAGTGGTTATTCTGCTGTCAATCAAGGGCATTGTCACCCGAAAATAATAGCCGCCTTAACCACACAAGCCAGTAAGCTAACCCTCACCAGCCGTGCTTTTCACAACAATTTACTAGGTGAATATTCAAAGTTTATTACGAGCTATTTTGGTTACGACAAAGTGCTGCCAATGAATACCGGCGTGGAAGGTGGTGAAACGGCCATTAAATTGGCAAGACGCTGGGCTTACGATAGAAAAGGTGTTCTAGAAAATCAAGCAAAAATCATTTTTGCGGAAGGAAATTTTTGGGGCAGAACACTTGCAGCCATTTCATCCTCTACCGACCCAAGTAGTTATAAGGGATTTGGGCCCTTTATGCCCGGTTTTGGTTTAGTTCCTTACAACGATATTGCTGCTTTAGAAGCTGCTTTACAAGACAGTAATGTGGCAGCATTTATGGTAGAACCTATACAAGGTGAAGCTGGTGTAGTATTGCCAGATGATGGTTATTTACAACAAGTGAGAGCACTTTGTACAAAATACAATGTGTTGTTTATTGCCGATGAAATTCAAACGGGGCTTTGTAGAACAGGTAAATTATTAGCCTGCGATTATGAAGCCGTAAGACCAGATATTTTAATATTGGGCAAAGCATTAAGCGGTGGAACCATGCCTGTAGCAGCCATACTTGCGGATGATGACATCATGCTAAATATTAAGCCAGGTGAACATGGTAGCACATACGGTGGTAATCCTTTGGCTTGTGCAGTTGCGATGGCTTCTTTGCAAGTATTAAAAGATGAACAAATGGCTGAAAACGCAACAGCTATGGGCATTTTATTAAGAGCGGAATTAGCAAAAATTCAATCGCCTTTAATAAAAACCATCAGAGGTAGAGGTTTATTAAATGCCATTGTAATTCAACATGAAAACCCGGAAGCAGCTTGGGATATTTGCCTTGCGATGAAAGACAATGGCTTGCTTGCAAAACCTACGCATGGAGATAAAATTCGCTTTGCGCCACCGTTAATTATTAATAAAGAGCAGGTGTTAGAAAGCGTAGAAATAATAGCTAAATCACTAAAAGGATTTTAAGTTGCTGCTGAAAGTTCGAAACGAGCTTACTGATAGCTATCGGTAGTGCGACGCAACAGAAACTCAATAGTAGTCAAAGCGCTGGCTGAATAGAAATAAAACAGTATTGGTTTGCCTTTTAAAAAGGCAAACCAATACCTAATTGAAAGGCATAATTTTTAATTTTTACACCATTCAATCTTGTATCCGTCCATTCAAAATTTCTGAAATCAGTCCAGCCATTGTTGGCTACTCTAGCCGGATCTTTGAGCTTGTAGGCAAAATCTACCCGTATTAAAAAGAAAGAAAAATCTAAGCGCACACCTGTACCCACGCCTATTGCTAAATCTCGTCCAAAGTTTTTGAGGCTTAAAGTAGCATCTGCATTATTGGGATCTTGCCGAATATTCCACACATTACCAATATCTGCAAATAAAGCACTGCCCACTTTTACACCAGCAATAGTGGCTAATAAAAAACGATATTCTGTATTGAATTCAAGGTTAAAATCGCCAAATCTATCCGTATAACCTGAGGTACTTGTATCTGCACTGAGCGAAGAACCAAGCCCTAACTGACGAAGTCCCCATGCCCGCATACTATTGGGGCCACCTACGAAATATTGTTTGAAAACAGGAATGGTTTGTCCATTTTTAGGCAAAGCAGCACCTACAAAAGCCCTCAAAGCCAACTCATCTTTGGTGTATTTTTTTAAGTAGCGATACTCGCCTTCAAGCTTTAAATATGAAAATATTTGATCGCTTATATTGGGTAAAAAACTTGTAAGCAAACCACTTTCCTCGGCAAATAATCTGATATTATGAATCTTAGATTTATCGTCGCCACTAAACAATATATTTTTTGCCAAACTTACCCCAACTACATTCCCATTTCTGAAGGAATTGCGCAAAAAAGGATTGTCCTTGAATAACTGAATTAACCCAGCCAAAGTATCTACCTTATACAATTCTATATTAGGAAAGCGAAACTGCGTAGAGACATTACCCTTGGTATAATCAAAGCCAAAATTGAGGTTCAACGAACGTAGTTGATAATAATCAATGCGATTGGTATAAGACCCTTGCGCACTGAAAATGGTTTTCTTATTATCAAGATTATTAATCTTATCGTTCAGCCATTTCCAGTTTTTAAATGGCTGAATAATTCTGGGGAAACTATAACTGTGAGATACTGTTAACTGTTGGGTTTGCACAAAAGGCTTTGGCGCAGCATTCGCTACTTGCTTATCAATATTGAACTCAAAGCCAAACCTTGCTTGTGTTATCGATTGTATGGCTTGTTTCCATACGTTTCTATTTTTATAAGTTAAATTAGTTGCTAGGCCCAATAAATTGCCCGAACCTATGTCACCAGTGTTTCTACTACCTTCAAAATCTATTCCCCAACTTTGTTTTGGTGCTGGCAATAAAAAAAAGTGAATATCAATACTGTCTGTATTTGGTCGCACAACGGCTTTTGCGTCTACTTGCTTCCAAGACCCAATTTGATTGAGTTTATTAATGCTTTTGTAATAGGCGTTTTCATCATATAATCCGCCACGAGACAAATAAGTGTGTTCGCGCAAAGGCCTAAATCCAAACTTGTCTTCATCAAAGCGCATAACGCCATTTTTATAAACAGACGTTTTGAAGTTTTTTCTTGCTATCAAGGAATCGGCATTGTAATACACATTTTTAATATCTGGGTAATAGTACAAATTACCTATATGATATTGCTTCAATTTTAGCGTATCATTGCTGTTTTTTAGCATTATTGTAAAGCGCCATTTGGGGTCTTCTTTACGAGCTTTGGCAGCTTCATTGATAAGTTGTACCTGCGCTAATGGATCGATTGAAAGCGTTAATAATTTAGTATCTAAAGTATCTGCAAGCGCATAAATATCTTCTCTATTTAAATTATAATACCCATTGCTTCGATATAAGTATGCCAATCTATCCAACTCATCACTTACTAATTGCTTGGAGTAAGGATTACCTTTTTTCAACAAACTATACGTTGCTTGTGCCAATGTAATATTTTGCAAGGTTGAGTCTATTGGCTTGTGTAAGGTATCTATCATGGCAAAGCCTACTGAATCGATTGTTATACGTTTACCCACATCTATCAAAAACTCAATATTGGTTCGCAATTGTACCATTGGTACACGCTTGCTTAAAATGCCGCTGATTCTTTCTTTTACATGAACAGAATCGATGGTTACCGAATCTTTAAACGTGGCATAGTAATAGCCTTGGGAGTTTAAATAGGCGTTCATGAATCCACGACTGCGGCTTATATTGGCGCTATCGTAAACGGGTGGCGTTTTTAAACGATATATAAAGCCAAATTGCTGTACTTTTCTAGCTTTCAAACTATCATCCCAATAATTATCAAGTTCTAATGTTAGCCGTTTTTTCTCATCTTTACCCACGTTATTTTTAAGCGATATTTTGTTTGAGAAAACAAAAGGTTTGTCTATAGGAAATTCTTTCACACTACTGCAAGCAGCAAATAGTAAGGTGATACCGACTAAACCAAGTATTTTTTGACGCGAAATGCTGTTGCTAACAAAAATCATAAATGATGCTAAGTAAGAATGAAGTCAAATATATTCAAAGTTTGTACCACAAAAAGCAAAGACAGCAAGAAGGCTTGTTTATTGCCGAAGGTCCGAAGCTAGTAAACGAACTGCTAACAAGTGATTTTACCATTAACACTATTTACGCTACTGAACAATGGCAAGCCAATAATTCAGCCAAACAGGTAGAAATTATTACCATCACTGAGCAAGAATTAGCCCGGATTAGTAACTTACAAAGCCCTAATCAGGTACTGGCAATTGTTAAACAACAAGTAGCCAATACTGCAGCAAATTTTTCAAACGGCCTTAGTTTGGTATTGGACGGTATTCAAGATCCAGGTAATTTAGGTACCATTATTCGCATTGCAGATTGGTTTGGTATCACACAAATTATTTGCAGTTTAGATACAGTGGAATTGTACAACCCTAAAGTGATTCAAAGTACTATGGGTAGTTTTTTACGTACCAAATTGTGGTATCAAGACCTTGCTACCACGCTTACAACAGCTCAAGTACCTGTATTTGGCGCCTTGCTTGCGGGCAAATCTATTTACCAAATACAAAAGCCAACAGCAGGTATTTTGGTAATAGGCAGCGAAGGCAATGGCATTAGTAATGACTTATTACCATTTATTTCTCACCCAGTAACCATCCCAAGAATTGGTGGCGCTGAAAGCCTCAATGCAGCAGTAGCAACAGGTATTATTGTATCGCATTTAATCGTCTAAACTGGGATTTGGAAGGAAGGATTTTTTGGATTTGCAGAATAATGCCATCAACGCTTAAATCCCTTTAATCAATTTAATCCTATCAAATCAAGGTTCAGACAGATAGCTTACCTAAACTGTATCGCTTTTACAGGCTTAATATTTTTTACGATGAGGGTTGGAATAATGAGCGCTAAAAAGCATACCACCGCAGCTACCAAACATACCGTGGCTACTTGCCACCAAATAATATGAATGGGCGCATACGCAACATAGTACAAGGCTTCGTCCATATGAATAAAATGCGTAGATTGTTGCAGCAAGCAAAGCCCCACCCCTATCAGTAAGCCCAAACCTATTCCTGCCAAAGAAATAAAACTAGCATAGTACAAAAATATCTCCTGAATAGCGGTATTGGTAGCGCCGATAGCTTTCAATATACCAATCATGCGGGTACGTTCTAGTACCAATATCAGCAGGCAAGTAACCAAATTGATAATGGCCACAATACCCATAATAATAAACACCACATACTTATTGGTGTCTTGCACATTTAGCCAATCGAAAATATTAGGATAGGTTTCTTTGATGGTTCTACTTAGCCATTCGGTAGGCAGTTGGTCTTTTAGTTGCGCATTAAACGCATTCATTTTTGAGTAATCGCTCATCAATATTTCATAACCACCTATTTGGTTGGGCTGCCAGTTGTTCAAACGTTGAATTAATCGCAAATCGCCAACAGCAAATATTTTATCATACTCTTCTATACCAGTGTTAAAAATACCTACTACCACTAGCTTTCTAGCAGCATTGGCAATACTTGCGTCTTGCGATATAAAATGAATTTTAATCGTATCGTTTACCGCTATTTGCAAGGCTTTAGCCATAGGCATAGAGACGATAATCTCCTTCGCATAGCTACTATCTCCAAAGTGTAGCCATCGACCTTGCTTTAAAAATTGACGAAACGTGACACTGTCGTAGTTTGCTTCCACACCTTTAAACAAGACGCCTTCTATTTCTTTATTTTTTTCTAGCACCGCACTTTTGGTGGCAAAAGCTTGCACAGATCTAAAGAAGAGTTGTTGGCTTATGATGCGTAACACGGTGTCATTTTTGTCGATAGGTGTTTCTTCGCTAATGAGATTTTTAGCATTAGAATAATGCTGTACCCTTACATGTCCCCAAAAACTAAATACCTTTTCGCTTACGGTTTTTTCAAAGCCATTTACAAAAGCCAAAGTCATAATCATAGCAGCCACACTTAAAGCCGTAGCAGCAATAGATAAGCGAATAATAAAGCGAGAAAAAGATTGCTGTTGGTTAAAAGCAATCCGCTTTGCAATAGTAATAGCAATACTCAAAATAGTGGGATTATTTAGTGGCTAAAACTACAAATGTTTTGGATGTTGTGGGTTGTAAAAAGCTACAAATAACACAACAGCCTGTTATGTAACATAACAGGCTGTTGTAAAAGCTTCATAGCATTAAGGTATTAACCTTTGTTTGCTTTGCGTATTTGGCGTTCAGCTCTTTTTATTGGATGCTTTACACCATCTTTTTTCAAATCTTTTGCGTCAGCCGCAACATCTTTTTTGTCAGCTTTTATTTCTTTGGTTTCTGCTTTTGCAGCTGCTTTATTGCCTGCTTTAAGATCAGCGGCACGTTCACGCTTCTCTTTACGTTCTGCACGAATGTCTTTACGTAAATCCTTCATGTCGGCTTTTTTGTCGGTAGAAGGTGTAGTCGTTTGCGCCATTGATGCTACACTTAACAAAAGGCCTGTGGCTGCGATTAAAATTACTTTTTTCATGGTTTGTTTGTTTTTTTTATTTGGTAATGTAGTAAAGACTCGGTGCTTTTCTTTAAGTTTAAATACGATAACATTTAGAAATAACGATAACATTTTTTTAGCAAAGTAAAATACGCCTAGGGTATAAAGCTAAGAATTGAAAAAAGTTAGGCTGTAGCAAAAATGACATAGAAATATTAGAAAAGACAATAGCTTGCTTAAGTTACAGTGAGTTAAAAGAGTTGCAACAACCTCTTGGCGACATAGAGAGAAACCATTTAGAAATAACCATTTATAATTTAATTGAAGGCTTTATGAAAATATTGTTATTGAGTTTTGTACTACTTATTGCGACTCTTATGGGCTTTTCACAAGATATAGCATCATTTGTGGGGAGCTATAAAAGTGGCAATGATGGTGGATTATATGTAAAAATATGTAGAACCAACATAGGTGATTATTTTCTAGAAATCGCTTCAAAGAAAATATATAGAACGCCAATTTATTGTGGCTTTCTTTTCAATGACAAGGGGAAGGTGTTTTGTATAATAAACACTGTAACAGCGTCCGAATTTCTCTCTAATTCATCCTACTATTCCAAGAAACCAAACGGATTCGATGGTTTACGACACGGTGAATTAAAAATTGAATTATCTCTAAAAGGTAAAAATTTAGTTTTAGATCCATGGTCAGGTGCAGGTTGTCGATTTTGTTACAGTTATACAAATGTGAGCAAACAAAATATGCCTGCCGCAACATTTGAACCCAAACCAGATGATATAGTTGGGCCTACTATTGTTTCAATCAAAAAAAACGGGTATTTCAAATCTATGCCTGATGATAGATACAAGACTTTTAACAGATATAGCATCGGTGAGAAAGCATACGTTTTTGATATGTGTGGAAATTATTTATTAGTGAGTATTAGGAATAAGAAAAAGATAAAAAAGTATGGCTGGATAAATATTGCTGACATAAAATATGAAAATCAATAACACCAAATTTGGTTGTTCTTAGTTCTAGTTTATTGATAACTAAAGATATAAAGACAAACATTGCTATCTTAAAGCCAAAAAGCGACCTTTTACCTTTATGCAAATTGACTTGGGCTCAAACGGCGACCGTTTACTTTCATGCAGATTTACTTGGACTCAAAAGGCGGCCGTTTACCTTCATGCAAATTGACTTAACCCCAAACGGCGACCGTTTACTTTCATGCAGATTTACTTGGACTCAAAAGGCAGCCGTTTGAGAAAGCATATTATCCTCTTCAATATAGAAGCAGGTATTTGGCACTAAAAAGAAGCAAAAATTTGAGACAAAGAATATATCTTGCATAGGTACTAGTTTAATAATATTAAACCTCCTAGTAACAAGTTGAAACATCATAAAGATTGGCCATTTTTAATAATACTTAAACAATAAGAAATCAACTAAGGAATTAATATGCTTGAAAATTATTACTTTGACACAGACAAGCAAAGATTCAAACCTTTAGATAGAATTTGTAGCTATTGCGGTAACGCAACAGTCAATAACGAAGATGAAAGTTTTTATTTTAAAATTTTCAAAGAAAAAAGTAGGCTTGATTTAATAGTCTATCGTAATGTAAAATACAGCGAAATAAATCTTGGTATTCCAAGGTGTACCTCATGTAAAGATTTACACAAAAAGATTGAAAGACAATCGATTCTAACTTTAATAGCTTTTCATTTGTTTTGTATTGGTTATATACTTGTTTCAATTTCTTACATAAATCGAATGCCCTTAGGTCTGATTGTGTTCAGCTGTATTATATATCTTATCTATTTTCTAATTATATCATATAGTAGTTTTTCATCTTCAAATTCTGATTTATTGAAACTTATTCAAATAGTTTTAAGTCTAAAATATAAAATTCTAAGCCCGTATGAAGCTTTAGATAAAAATGAATTTATTAAAAAATTATTAGAGAATGGATGGAAAGTTGAGAGTCCTAATCCTTGATTTTTTAAGTATTTCAAAAGAAATAATAATCTAGCTCTTAAATCAAATCTAGGTTGATAAACCATCCTCACCCTTTACTTTTACCAAATGAAACGCCTATTCTTTTGTAGCATATTATTGTGGTCTATTAGTGTATCAGCACAAACAAATACAGATAATGTTGTAATGCCCTGCATTAAAACGGTAAAACTATTTCAAGAAAATAACCAAGAAAGTCTGCCTATTATCAACCTTAATTCTACCGATTTATTGGAGCTGCATTTTGATGATATGGATGGCTATGTAAAAAACTATTACTACACCTTTACTTTGTGCAATGCTAATTGGGAACCTGCTGACTTGAGTGGTTTTGACTACTTAAAAGGCTACCAACAACAACGCTTGAATCAATACAGACCATCATCAATTGCACAAACCAATTATGTACATTACCAAGCCACGCTACCCGACAGAAATTGTATGCCTACCAAAAGCGGCAACTATTTACTGAAAGTTTTTTTAAACGGTGATACCACAGAACTTGCTTTTACCAAACGCTTGTATGTGCTTGATAGTCGTGCCAATGTGGGTGGGCAAATAATGGTGCCATTTGACAACCAGATAGGTAGAACGCACCAAAAAGTACAGTTTAGTGTAGATGTATCGCGGCTAAATGCGCAAAACCCCATGCAGCAACTCACCACTTGCATCATGCAAAACAATCGTACTGATAATATGCATTACAATGTGCCAATAGCTTTTGTACGTGGTAATTTGCTAGAATACGATGGCGAACATGGTGGTATTTTTGAAGCAGGTAAAGAGTACCGTTGGGTGGATTTACGAAGCTTTCGTTTTGAAAGCGAACGCATTGCAAGCATTGATAAAAATGTGCAACCCAATAACGTGCTTGTAAAACCCGATGGGCCAAGAATTGCACAGCGCTATTTGTATTACAAAGACTATAATGGCTGGATGAATATTGTAAGCACTGAAAATGTGAACAATTGGTGGCAGACAGATTATGCCAATGTTACCTTCACGTTTGTGCCTGAAGGTAACCAACCATATGCAGACAAAGAGCTATACCTATTGGGCGAATTAACCGATAACAAACTCAATAGCAATAGTGCGCTTGTGTACAACGCAACCAAAGGCGTGTACGAAAAAACACTCTACTTAAAGCAAGGCTATTACGATTATGCTTTTGTGGCTAAAGACAAAGCCACAAAAAAAACCGAAGCATCGTTTACAGAAGGCAACTATTGGGAAACAGAAAATGACTATACCATATTTGTATATTATCGCAGCTACAGCGCACGCCACGATGAATTAGTAGGCATTGCTACCGTTAATTCTAGAACTGGTAGAGTTGGGTATTAGTTTTTTCACCACATAGTCACAATAGAAAGTAATGCATTTTACAAATAAATTTATGTATGTATCTGTCTATTTGGTAAATCAAAAACAAGCAAGGTTTAGCTTTAAATTTTCTCACCTTATAGCTACAAAGGCTCAATAGAAAGTAATGTCCTTTACAAACATATTTATGTGTCTTTCTGTCTATTTGGTGATGGATAAAATCAATTACTTTCGTTGCAAATAATAGGATGAATATGAAGGTGAATACAATGGCAGAAATGATGGCTTCTGGACAAACACCAGATGTATTATTTTGGGTAGGCTGTGCTGGTAGTTTTGACCAAAGAGCCCAAAAAATAACCAAGGCATTTGCCACCATTTTAAATAAAGTGGGTATTAACTACGCCATTTTGGGCAAAGAAGAAGCTTGCACTGGCGACCCTGCGAGACGGGCTGGTAACGAGTTTTTGTTTCAAATGATGGCTTACCAAAACATACAAGTGTTGAATGGCTATGGCATTAAGAAAATTGTAACTACTTGCCCACACTGCTTTAATACACTTAAAAACGAGTACCCAGAATTAGGCGGACATTACGAGGTGATACACCACACCACTTTTTTACAACAATTGATTAATGAAGGTAAAGTAGTGTTACAAGGCGGTGGCACTTTTAAGGGTAAAAAAATATCGTACCACGATAGCTGCTACCTAGGTCGTGCCAATGATATATACGAAGCACCAAGACAAGTATTAGAAGCGTTAGACGCAGAATTGATAGAAATGAAACGTTGCCGTACCAATGGTTTGTGCTGTGGTGCTGGTGGTGCGCAAATGTTTAAAGAAGACGAACCTGGCGATAAAAGAATAAATATAGAACGAGCCGATGAAGCCTTAGCTACAGGCGCTAGTATTATTGCTGCTGCTTGCCCTTTTTGCAATACTATGATGAGCGACGGCGTTAAAAACCGAGAGAAAGAAAATGAGGTAGTGGTAATGGATGTCGCAGAATTGATAGCTGAAAGTTTGGGTTAACTAGTATTATCATTCAGACCTGTCAGGTTTTAAAACCTGACAGGTGTTGCAAACAAATAATGTATGAAACAATCCATCAACTGGAAGAAATTGGCAACTTGGTTTATAATACTATTGCCTATTTTATTATTGATAGATATAGGTTTTGATACCATAAAAGGCAAATTAATTTGGACTGAAATATGGGCAATGAAAAACTTGTTTTTTAAGGTAGCAGCGGCCTTGGTCGGTGCTTATTTCATTAGTACTTTTAATAGCGAACCAAAGAAAGACGATAGTCGATAGACTATTTACCATTGCCTGTTTGCCATGGACTATTGACTACTCACCATTGACTTTTCACAATTCACTTTTCACAACTATGAACTTAGATTTTCAACAATACTTACCAGCAGATTTTCACGATAATTCAAGAGTTTGGATTTACCAAAGTAGCCGTTTGTTTAGCATGAGCGAAGCTTTTGAAATAGAACCCATGCTCAACAGTTTTGTAGCGGATTGGAAAACGCATGGCACACCTGTGAAAGGCTATGCCAATTTATTTTTTGGGCAGTTTATAGTAATCATGGCCGATGAAACGGCTGCAGGTGTAAGTGGCTGTAGTACAGATAGTAGTGTACGATTGATAAAAGACATCGAACAACGCTTTAAGGTGGATATGTTTAACCGCCAAAACTTAGCTTTTATATTGAAAGACAAGGTTGAATTGCTGCCATTGGCACATTTAAATCACGCCATTACTAATGGGTTTATCAAACCAGAAACCTTGTATTTTAATAACCTTGTAGCTACAAAGCAAGAACTTGAAAGCAAATGGATTGCACCCGCTAATAACAGTTGGTTGGCCAGCAAATTTGCGATAGCAAGCCAAGGCTAGCAAAAGCCTCATTCAATTCAACAACATGCAAATATGCGATGCAACGGAAGCATCATTGTAGTAGAGCACAACTGTTGGTGACATTAAAAATCTACGCTTTCTTTTTCAGTTTATCTAAGGCAGCTTGGCGCTCTTTATCACTTAGGGCGCTTTTTTTGATGATTTTACTAAGCTGATAACTAATACTTAAACGATAATTTCGGGTGTTTGTACTGCTGTAATTTTCTATGTTAAAGTTGCTGCCGTAAGTGTAGGTGGTGTATTGTTGTGTGGTAAATGGATCGAAAATATTAAAGCTAACAATCACACGTTTATTAAAAAATTTACGCTGCACACCTAGATTCATGGTTATGTTGCTACGGCTGCGTCCTTGAGGGTCAGCATAACTATTATACCTGGTATTACCTTCAAATGTGAGCAAATTGGTAGGTGTAAAACTGTAGTTGAAACTGGTGTAAAAGCTGCCTCCGTCCTTGTATTTAAACAATTGTTTTTCGGCATCGCTATATTTATTAAATGTGTAACCTACACTTGCATTAACACGTAGTTTTTTTGTGAACGTGTAGCCACCCCAAATGCTCGCCTCATACTCTTGACGGTTAGCAATATTTTGGTAAGTGAGTTGCGTTTTGCCAGCATCTAATAAGGTGCGAATTAGATAAACCACATTTTTTACATTGTTATACCCAAGGGATGTATTGATGTAATATTTACCCTTAATTAAGCTAAGGTTCCAATCGAAATTATCAGCCAAAGAAGGCGACAAAAAAGGATTACCAAAACGAATATTGTATGGGTCGCTATAATCGATATTTGGATTGAGTTGCCCCAAATCTGGCCTACGAATACTTGCCCTATAAACCAATGCCGTATTGAATGTTCGGTTAAATTCTTTACGAATGGTAACGTTGGGCAACACATTCCAATATTTATTACCGACATCGGTTGAGTTGCCTTTGATGAAATTAAAATTAGTGGTGGTATTTTCTGCTTGGGCGCCTGCAATTATGCGCAACGATTGGTTAAACAGATAAGTAAATCCAAGACGGACTGTGAAAATGCCTTGCTTAAATCTAAAATCATTACTCAACAAATCGTTGGGTACAAAACTACTGTCTTGCTTACTGAAAAATTTAGTGTTCAAGCTATTATGGTAACTAGCAATTTGATAAGTAGCACCTGTGGTTAAGAAGAGTTTACCAGAATCTATTGGTTTATCGTATCCTAAACGAGCTTGTAACGATTTGCTATAAGAATTATAGAACTGCGATTGTGTAGAATCTACACCAGTTGGTTGGTAAAAAGGATCTAAAAACTGTTGAAAATAGTCTTTGCCATTATCATTTTTACCAAAGCCACCAATTACAGACACACGTAATATTTCTGCTGGATTAGCAGCTTTATGGGTATAACTAAATGTAAGATTATGATTATAGCCTGTACCATCACTACTATTTTCTCGGGTGCTAATTTTATAAGGCGTTAAAAAACGGTTGATATTGGTATATTGGGTATTAGAAATATTGTCAAAAAAATTGAGATTACCTTGATACACCAGATTTAATTGATTGAATTTATTAATTTCATAATCAAATTGTGATCGTACATTGGGTCTTAGATTTTTGGTTTTCCAATTGGTTTCGGTATTGAAATAATTGGTTGAATCGGCATATATATTTTGACGTTTTGAATAGCTATTACCTGCAAGTTCACTACCAGAAATACCTAATATATTATTGGTAGAAAACTTCTGATTACGATAACTTGCATTTGCGGCCAAACTCTCCTCGCCTCTAGTACCAGCGCTGATAGTTATTTTTCCAGTAAGACCAATTTTACCTTTTTTTGTAATAATATTAATAACGCCACCTTGTTCGGTGGCATATTGTGGTGGCGGATTGGTCATCAACTCAATTTTTTCAATGCTACTGGCTTGCAAACTTTCCAGTAAATCTTTCAATTGATCGGTTGTTAAATCGGTTGGCTTATCATCAATTAATATTTTAGGCTCTTTACCTTTTAAAAGTATTTTTCCATCAGGGTCATTACTAATTAAGGGCATGTTTTTTAAAATCTCTGCTGTAGAAGAGCCATTACTTAAAGCACTTTCACCCACATTATACGTAATTTTACCATCTGTATTTTCTATCAATGGTTTTTCTGAGTATACAATGATTTCTTCTAGATTAGATGAACTTGCTGACTTCATTTTTATATCCCCAAAATTAAAATCGTACCGCTCGCTACGAATATTGATACTATCTAAAATATTATTAGCAAAGCCAGTAGCAGAAATAGTGAGGCGATAATAGCCAAAAGCTAATTTTTCAAATTCAAAAGCGCCATTTTTATCGGCTACTTGCACCATCTTTTTAGTAGAATCTCCTTTATAGGACAGTATTAAAGTGGCAAATGCAATCGGTTTTTCATTTTGTATATCTACCACATTACCAATGATAAGACCTAAATCTTTTTTTGTACCGACCGTAGTATTTTGCACTGTTTGAGCTTTTAGATGCATAATTGATAGAACGGCGAACAAAACCAAAATAAATCTGTTCATTAAGCTTGCTTTGGTTTGAAAATATATTAAACTGTTTTTAATAGTCAATTTATTTTTTTGAACGGTAAAAATACTATTTTTAAAAGCCAATAATACGCAACAACACACCAAAACTAAATACACACATGCTTACATTGTATGGAATTCCTAACTGTAATACGGTTAAAAAAGCTATTGATTGGCTGAAAAAAAATGAGATTGAATTTCAGTTTCACGACTACAAAAAGAAAGGCATCGATGAAACAAAATTAAAAGAATGGATTGCCCAAATTGGCTGGGAGAAATTAGTTAATAAACGTGGCACCACTTGGAAAGGCCTAGACGAGACAATACAAAATTCTATTATAAGTGAAACAACGGCAATAGCATTAATGATGAGTAAAACAAGCGTAATTAAACGTCCACTTATTGAATCTAATAATACGATTGCGGCACTCGGCTACGACGAGAAAGAATACGAAAACGCCTTTTATGAGTAAAACTAAAAGTGCGGTTGCAATTGCAACCGCGCTTTTAGTTATTTTAATAATTCTTTTAGTTTTTGTTGTAATTCCTCGCCTCGCAAATCTTTACCAATAATTTTTCCGTCTGGCCCTATCAGCATATTTGCAGGAATGCTTTGAATACCATACAACTTAGCGACCGCATTACTCCAATATTGCAAATCGCTTACATGTGTCCACGTTAATTTATCGGCAGCAATGGCTTTCAACCAATTGTCTTTTGCTTGATCTAGCGACACACTTAGCACCGTGAAATTTTTATCTTTATACGTTTGATAAGCAGCTACTACATTAGGATTTTCCATCCTGCATGGTCTGCACCAGCTAGCCCAAAAATCTACCAATACATATTTGCCTTTAAACTGTGATAAACTCACAGGTTTGTTGGCCGTATCTGCTTGTGTAAAATCAACAGCCATCGAACCAATGGCACCAATTTTAGCCGTTGAAATAATACGTTCTAATTCTTTTGCATACACAATATTTTTAGCTGAAGGCAACAAACTATTGTATCTTTCTTCGAGTGCGTTTGCGTCGCCATATAACTTGTTTAGCTGAAATAATACAAAAGAACTTACCGCTGAACCTGGTTTAGTTTTCAAATAAGTATCTGTATAAACCATGAGTTTTGTGCGTGTTGAGTTAAACACATTAATCAGGCTATCACGCTTCTTTCCTTCCTTTTCTGCATTAATTGTACCAGCCAATTTGCCCAATTTTTCACTTAATGGCGTAAACCCTTTTACAAAACTAATATAATCTGAATGCAATTGAGAGCCAGTAACAGCCGCAGCTTTTAGGTTAGTAGCATCGCCATTTACCACAATATTATCATTATCCATGAAGAGTTCTACCCCTTCTTTATAGCCAATAAAACTAAGTTGGTACAAATCTGCACCATCTAATTTCCCTGCCAAAGTAAAGCTACCATTCTTAGCATAATCTTGCGACAAGGTATTGCCTTGATTAGTTTGTAAAAATACTAACGTACTATCTTTCAGGCCTTTAATATTGCCCTTTATGGCATAGTTTTTTTGTGCAATAACTGTTGCAGGCAATAGCAACGCAAATAATAATTTCTTCATTTTATTTCTTATGTCTTTTTTGTAAAACTTCTAATACCTCTTGCAATTTATAGCCTTTCGCTTTTAGCAACAGCAAATAATGAAACATTAAATCCGCTGCTTCCCCCAAAAATAACTCCTTGTTATCATCTTTTGCCTCAATTACCAATTCTACAGCCTCTTCACCTACTTTTTGCGCCACTTTATTAATGCCTTTACCAAGCATTTTAGCTGTATACGATTCATCGGGCGAAACCTTACTGCGCTGCTCAATTATTTGCTCTAAGTACAACAAAAAATCTTTCTGTTCATTGGTTTCGTTCCAGCAAGTATCTGCACCAGTGTGGCAAGTTGGCCCAATAGGATGCGCTTTTATTAACAAAGAATCCTTATCACAGTCTACAGCAATGCTTACCAAATTTAAAAAGTGACCACTTTGCTCGCCTTTTGTCCACAAACGTTGTTTGCTACGACTAAAAAACGTTACATGTTTGGTATTTTTAGTCACTTCCAAAGCTGCTTCATTCATAAAACCAAGCATTAACACTTTATAAGTGACCGCATCTTGCACGATTGCAGGCACCAAACCATCAGCGTATTTCTTAAAATCAATTATCATATAAATCAAGAATTAAAGGCAATTGCACCAATTACACGAATTGAGCTAACCACACGAATTATTTTTTCTTTTTGTAACAACTTCTGTACTAATATCAAACATCCTTCGCTTCAGGCGGTCGCACTTGTACGGTTGGATACTTTATTCATCTTTGTCTGAACCAAGATTTGGGAAGATTATTGGGATTCGGAGGATGAAATTTTCGGCAATAAGATCCTTCTTAATCAAATAAATCCTACAAAATCCAGGTTCAAACTATAATCTCACATTGATATCTCTCGCCTTCAAGTATTCTTTCAGGTCAGGTATTGCCACTTCTTTAAAGTGAAAAATACTTGCAGCTAATGCTGCGTCTGCCTTACCAGTTGTAAACACATCTACAAAATGAGGCATAGTACCACCACCACCACTTGCAATAATTGGCACGGGCAATACTTCACTCAACCTGCTTGTAATGTCAAGCGCAAAACCTTGTTTAGTGCCATCATGATTCATCGATGTCAATAAAATTTCACCTGCGCCTAAAGCCACCGCTTGCTTTGCCCAATCAATACATTTGGTATCAGTTTTTACTCTGCCACCGTTCAAATATACATACCACTCACCATCTAGTTCTTGTTTGGTGTCTATTGCAAGCACAACAAACTGACTACCAAACTCACGAGCCAAGTCTTTTATCAGTTGGGGATTTTTATAAGCAGCCGTATTAATGCTCACTTTATCAGCACCATTTTTTAACAAAACAGACGCATCTTCAACCGAGCTAACACCACCACCTACAGTAAAAGGTATGTTGATATTACGAGCTATGCGTCTTACTAATTCACTCAATGTTTTACGCTTTTCATTGGTAGCAGTAATATCCAAAAACACTAGTTCATCAGCACCTTGTTCAGCATAAAAAGCACCTAATTCTACTGGGTCGCCAGCGTCACGTATATTTTCAAAATTCACACCTTTCACCGTACGTCCATCACGTATATCAAGACAAGGAATGATTCTTTTTGTAAGCATTTATTATTTCTAATTTGAAATTTATGATTTGAAATTGGGTCTATTATTTTCGGTCTTTGAACTTTTGTCCTTTCACTTCTGATTGGTTTAAATAATTGATAAATCCAGCAATATTACATGCCAATTTATCATAAGCATTATATGTTTCTAAAAACTCATCTTCCGAAATATATAACTGATCTTTTGCCCGATACAGTTGTGACTTCACCACAAGAACCCTTTGATATACTTAGAAAATTAATAAATTCAAGCCTACTTGAACGTTCAAAGCCCTCTGCAATATTATCCATTACAGAACCAGCTGCGGCTTTAATTTGGTCTCTGAATCTAAAATCCTTGCTAAACCATTGGTTTGAAGAAAAAGTAAAAATTATATAAGAAAGTCTACGAGACTCTTTCCAAATTTCTAAATCTTCAAACTTAGTAATGGTTGCCATAATTTCAAATGAAAGATTTCAAATCAGAAATAGATATCCTATTCTCATAAATGGCTTTACCCACAATTACACCGCTACAACCTATTTCTTGCAAAACTTCTAAATCTTCTACACAAGAAACACCACCGCTTGCTATAAAATTTAACTCAGGAAACTTCGCAATAATATTTTTATACAGTTCATTGGAAGGCCCTTCAAGCTTGCCATCTTTATTGACATCGGTACAAAATATCTGCTGAACACCTTGCTGTACATAGCTTTCAATAAAATCATAAATCCATACATCGGTTGTTTCTAGCCAGCCACCAACAGCTATTTTCTCATCTTTTACATCTGCGCCCAATAAAAATTTATCCGCACCATATTGTTGTAACCAATTGACAAATGTGGCTTTATCTTTTACAGCAATACTACCAACAGTAGCTAAAGCAGCACCAGAGTTAAACACAATATCTACATCAAGATTGGTTTTAATGCCGCCACCAAAATCAATCGTCAATTTTGTTTTAGACGCGATTGTTTCTAAAACCTTCCAGTTTTTAACAGCACCTGCTTTTGCACCATCTAAATCTACCAAATGCAAGCGCTGTAAGCCTGCATCTTCAAACATTTTTGCTACTTCTAGCGGCTGTTCGTTATAGATTTTTTTTTGGGCATAATCACCCTGTGTTAAGCGCACACACTTACCATCAATTATATCTATAGCAGGAATAATAATCATTAGGGGGCTTTAGATTTTTAAGAAATTTTGTAAGATTTGTTCGCCTACAGTCGAAGACTTTTCCGCATGAAACTGAACACCGTAAAAATTGTTTTTATGAATGGCAGCACTATAAGGTTGTACATAGTTTGCTGTAGCAATACCATGTTCTGTTAAAGGCACATAATAACTGTGTACAAAATAGCAGAAGCTATTTTCATCAATGCCTTGCATTAGAGGCGATTTTAAATCATAAATATTGTTCCAACCAATCTTTGGTACTTTTAAATTATCCTCAGCATTTGGTTTAAACAATTTTACAGGTTCATCAAAAATGCCAAGGCAATCTGTATTATTTTCTTCAGAATATTTACATAACAATTGCATACCTACACAAATACCTAAAACAGGTTGTTTAAGCGTAGGTATTAACTGATGCAAGTTGCTTTCTTTCAAGCTATTCATGGCGCTATTTGCTTCGCCCACACCTGGAAAAATGACTTTGTCTGCTGCTAAAATTGCTTCGTGATTGGCGGTAACAGTTGCGTTTACCCCAATTCGTTCTAAGGCATACAACACACTTTGAATATTGCCTGCATTATATTTAATGATGACAGTATCCATTATTGTAAAATAGTTTGTAAAAATTCTTTAGTAACAGCTGCAACATCTGTTTTGCCTTCTAATGCTTTAATGTATGCTGAACCGATAATGGCACCATTAGCGTACTTACAAGCGCTCGTAAAAGTAGCTTTGTCTTTAATACCAAAACCTACCAAAACAGGGTTTTGTAAATTCATGCTTTGTAGGCGTTGTAAATATTGTTCTACAGCATGAAAGTCTTTCTCGTTACCTGTGGTTGATGATGAAGACACTGCATACAAAAAGCCTGTGCTTAAACTATCTAGTTTGCGTAATCTTTCTTCACTTGTTTCTGGTGTTACTAGAAAGATAAAGTCTAGCCCATTTTCTTTGATGATAGCACCGTATTCTGTTTCAAATTCGTACTCTGGTAAGTCTGGTAAAATCAAGCCATCTACACCTACTGCCGCTGCATCTTTACAAAACTGCTCAAAGCCATATTGCAAAACAGGATTCATATAACCCATTAAAATAACTGGTACTGTAATATTGGGTCGTAATTGTTGTAATTGCTGAAATAATACAGCTATGGTCATGCCATTTTCTAAAGCTACAGCACCACTAGCTTGTATTACAGGCCCATCTGCTAAAGGGTCGCTGTAAGGCATACCTAGTTCTATCAAATCTGCACCATTGCTTTGCAATGCTTGCATAATAGATAATGTGCTATCTAATTTTGGATAACCTGCTGTACAATAAACGTTTAGAACATTTTGTTTTTTGAGAGAAAACAAGGTTTTAATTCGGCTCATAATTTTTTGCTACTAAGGCAGAAAGGCAATAAGTTTCACTAAGATTTGTGCAGCTTTGTGTCTTTGTGCTTTTGTGGCTATTTATTTTTTGAAAAATGTTATATCAGTTCCGGTGTGCGACGCAACAGTAGCTAAATAGCATTATAACTGCTGGTTACATAAATTTCCAAGTCCCCCCTAGGGGGATTTAGGGAGCTACATCACTTTCATATAAGTAGCTAGGTCTTTGTCGCCACGGCCGCTTAAACAAATTACCACCGTATCTTTTGGTGTTAACTGCATTTGGTGCAATGCTGAAAAGGCGTGTGCCGTTTCAAGTGCAGGAATAATGCCTTCGGTTTTAGATACATGAAATGCTGCTGCCAATGCATCGTCATCGGTAACACTTAAAAATGTACCACGACCACTTTTGTACAAGTTAGCATGCATTGGACCAATACCAGGATAATCTAAACCCGCTGAAATACTGTGTGGCTCTACCACTTGCCCATCCTCGGTTTGCATTACCAAGCTTTTGCTACCATGCAGCACCCCTGGCTTACCGAGTTGCGATGTAGCAGCACTCATACCGCTATTGACACCATGACCAGCCGCTTCTACAGCCACTAATTGCACCGATAATTCATCTAGAAAATGATAAAATGCACCTGCTGCATTACTACCACCACCAACGCAAGCAATTACATGTGTTGGTAGTTCTGAGCCTGTTTTTTCTAATAATTGCGCTCTAATTTCTTTGCTGATAACGCTTTGAAAACGTGCCACCATATCTGGATATGGGTGCGGACCAACCACTGAACCAATGATATAATGCGTATCGTTAGGATTATTAATCCAATCTCTAATAGCTTCGTTGGTAGCGTCTTTTAAGGTTTTGCTCCCGCTTGTTGCAGGGATAACCGTTGCGCCTAACATGCGCATTCTTGCCACATTTGGTGCTTGGCGTTCAATATCTTTTTCGCCCATATACACAATGCATTCCATGCCTTTTAAAGCACAAACGGTTGCTGTGGCTACACCATGCTGACCAGCGCCTGTTTCGGCAATAATTCTGGTTTTGCCCAAGCGACGAGCTAATAATATTTGCCCAATGGTATTGTTAATTTTATGCGCACCAGTATGGCATAAATCTTCACGCTTTAGGTAAATGTTGGTGTTAAATTCTTCACTTAACCTTTCGGCATAAAACAGCGGTGTAGGACGACCTACATAATCTGTAAGTAGTTGTTGAAATTCTTCTTGAAAACTGTCTTCGTACATTATTTCTAAGTACTTAGCTTTCAATTCTTCTACATTTCTATGTAGCATTTCTGGTATATAAGCACCACCAAATTTGCCATAGTAACCTTGTGCATTGGGATTTTGAAATGATTCGTATACTGTTTCTTTCACTTCTAATGTTGCTTCACTTATCATATCGCTGCGAATTTTTATTACGTTTCATATTGTTTGGATTAGCAATTTTATGCCACCAAACTAATTATATTTTTATTAAATAATTGATGATTAAATGACACACTACCAGTTACAGTTTGCCTTACTGGTTTTAAAAACGTCTTTTTGAACTTATTTTTTACTGGCTGTTGTACTGCTGTGTTTGCTGGCTTGGTTGCTGCTTTTGTAGCTGTTGATTTAGGCGCTGTTTTCTTATACTTTGTGTAAATAGGTTTACTTGCAACTGCTGGCTTCCCCCTATAATTTTCGTCAAAAATATTGGGTTGAGACGAAAGGGATGGCGCATTTGCAGTCGCATTATTATTGCTAGAACTATTTATAGGGCTATTATTGGTCTGTGCAGGCGGTTCTTGATATACCAAACCACTACCGCTTGCCTGCTGACCACTAGTTGGTTCTGGAGGTACAGGCATTAAAATCATTGGATTATTTTTACTTGCAACATAAGCGCCTTGAATTTTCGGCGAACGCAAGTTGGCAGCCGTAGCTGGCGCAGGTACCGTATAATTTAGAGGCGGATACAAATCCTCAACAGATTTTGGCTGTTCAACTACTTTGGCTGTTGGTTCTGTTTCTTTCTTTTTAGGTACCCCATCTTCTAAATCATCTGGCGACATTGGTACTAATAAAATTGGCTTTTTTAAAGCAGGCTTATATACACCTTTAAACTTTGGCGAACGCAAATTTGACTTTTTATCGCCTACTGTATTATCATTTGAGGGCGAAGATGTAGTTGTATTGGCTACAGGTGGCGGTCCATACACTAATGGTTCTAGCTTAGCTGGCGACACATTAGTTGGCGGCGCAGACCATGAGCCCGTACCAGCTGGCGGCTCTTCGTATTTTAAAGGCTCGTTACTTGCTTTTGTAGCAGTAGTCGATAAAGAATTAGTAGCCGCAACAAACTGTGATTGTGCAGCAGATACTGTTATAGCAGGTTTAGCTACTGTATTAGATTTTGGTATATCCACAGGCTTTGATTCATCAATAGAAAGCGGTATTGCTGGCGCAGCGGTTGGTGTATTGTTAGCGCCTTGCACTACTGGCAGATTAAAAATAAACCCTTTTGGAATGGGTGCTTTGGTGGCTGGAACTTTTGTTTTCACAACTGGTTTTTCGTTGCCAGAATGTATTGTTTTTTTTGCAGCTATTTTCTTAACTGAAGTATCTTGTTGAGCTTTTGGAGCTTGTTGCAAGGGTTCTTGCTTGTTTGCACCTGACTTTTGGCTGTCTGTTGCTTTGGGTAAATACGTTACTGATTCTCCTTTTTTTGGCAATAAAGTACCAGTGATTATTTGCGATTGTGCATCTACAAATAACACACTGATGGTACAAAATATCAATAAAAAGAGTAGCTTCATTGCGTTTATAACGTATTATCCTTGTTTTAATTGCGATACAAATGTCCTTACTTTTTCCATATCCTTATAGCCAGGTGTAATTTCAAACTTACTATTAACATCTACAGCAAATAAATCTTTACCTACCTTGTTTTTACTGAAAGCTTGTAAAGCTGCCACATCTTCTGGTTGGATACCGCCACTAATAAAAAATGGCTTGTTAATATTCAAATCCATCAACGCTTCCCAATTAAATTTTTTTCCTGTTCCGCCATAACCTACGCCTTCGGTGTCAAACAAAAACATATCTACAACATCTTGAAAGTCTTTTATTTTCCACAAAATATTGTCATCATCCGACAATCGAAATGCTTTGATAACCGATACATAGTCAGAAATACGTTCGCAGGCTCTTGGACTTTCATCACCATGCAATTGTACGAGGTACAAACCACAGTCGTCCACTGTTTGCAAAATATCTTCTGTATTAGCATTTACAAACACACCAACTTTATTTATGTTGCTTTTTATTTTTTTAATACTTACCGCTGGCATATGCTTAAACACATACCTCGGGCTTTTAGGATAAAAAATAAACCCACAAAACTCTACACCTATTTCGCTTAACTGATGTATTTGATCTAAATCAGTCATACCGCATACTTTTATTCTCATGGCAGTTTTGTTTTCAGTTCATGCACAAAGTCGGCAAAAGCAATAGAAGGTTGGGGTTGCTTCATAAAATTCTCGCCAATTAAAAAGCCCCTAAAACCAGCTTGACGTAAAGTTACGATAGTATCGGTGCTGTTGATACCACTTTCTGCTACAGCTACTTTACTAGTAGGAATACTTTTTATCAGCTCTATAGAGGCATCAATATTCACTATAAAATCTTTTAAGTTGCGGTTGTTTACGCCTACCAAATCTACTTCATCGCAAATATGTGCTAGTTCTTGTTCGTTGTGTATTTCTAGCAATACTTCTAGGCCAATATTTTGGGCAAATGTGGCAAAATGCTGCACCTCTTTAGGCGTTAAGCAAGCTGCTATTAATAATACCACTGCTGCACCGTGGGCTTTGGCTTCTATAAATTGATACTCATCAATCATAAAATCTTTGCGTAGCAAAGGCACTTGATTAAAGGTTGCTTTTTGTAAATCTACTAAGCTACCACCAAAAAAATTAGTATCAGTTAATACAGAAATACCCGAAGCACCATATTGTGCATAAGCGGCCGTAACATCTTCTACAGTTGCCGTGGCGTTAATAATGCCTTTTGAGGGTGATTGTCTTTTATATTCTGCAATAATGCCTGTTTTGGCATCATCAAGCAAAAATTGCTTTAGCGATAGTACAGGTTTTGAGAATAACGGCATTTTTTCTAGCTCGGCAATACTTTTATTGGCTTTTGCTGCAGCCACTTCACCTTTTTTATAGGCAACTATTTTATCAAGAATATTCATAAATATTTTGTGTTCTTTTCTACTTGTTCAATATTATTTCGTTTTCAATGACAGTTTTCTAACGCATTACGTTTTCGCCAACTACACAATTTTAATTTTCTACACGCTCGCCAAAGCTTCTACACAGTTAAATGCTATTTCTATATACTCGCCAGACCTTCTACACAGTTAAAATTCATTTCTACACGCTCGCCAGAGCTTCTACATGGTCAAAATTCGTTTCTACACGCTCGCCAGAGCTTCTACATGGTCAAAACTTGCTCTACGAAGTCTCTGACTTTGTAGTTTCTATGTTCTTTATAGTCTGCGACTATTTATAATAATAAAACATCAATAATCCCTTTTCTCAAAGCATAATTTGCTGCGCTTGAATCTTGCTCTACGAAGTCTCTGACTTCGTAGTTTCTATGTTCTTTATAGTCTGCGACTATTTATAATAATGAAACATCAATAATCCCTTTTCTCAAAGCATAGTTTGCTGCGCTTGAATAAATATAATCCTCTGCATTTGCAACTATCCCAGCCCTCACAGGATTTCGATGAATGTAATTCAGTTTCGTTAAAGTAAAATCTTCTGTAAAACATTCTTCTGGATGGTTATCATTTGTCCAAATTTGGTAATTTTCATTACGACTATGTCTACTTGCATAAAACTTAAACTGGTGCAACATCCATAATCTTCTACTTTCTTTGTCACTTTCTATAATTTTCATCATAGAGCGATGGGTAAACTTTTTAAAATCTCTGACAATGTCACTTAGTGTATCTTGCTTTGTTGCTCTTGCTATCAAATGCACATGATTACTCATTATAACATAAGCATTTAACTCTAATCCTTTTTCCTTTATGCAATAGTTAAAAGATTCAACCAGAATATCCTTGTACTCTTTTCGTGTAAACAAATCTATCCAGCCACAAACCGTTAGTGTTAAAAAGTGCCTTGCTTGTGGGTTGCGTATCTGGTAACCGCCTTTGGCTACAATATCTTCCATTTTAATCTCTATTAAAACTTCAAATCATTCTAAATACTCTACGAAGTTTCTGACTTCGCAGTTTTTGTGTTCTTTATAGTCTGCAACTATGTTTAAGAAAGTCAGAAACTTAAAAGAACATAGAACATTCGAAGTCAGAGACTTCGAACAGCATAAAACAGCATAAGTAAAATTTTAATCTACATTAAAACTTCAAATCATCCTAAATGCTCTACGAAGTCTCTGACTTCGCAGTTTTTATGTTCTTTATAGTCTGCAACTATGTTTAAGAAAGTCAGAAACTTAAAAGAATTTAGGGCATTCGAAATCAGAGACTTCGAACAGCATAAAACAGCATAAGTAAAATTTTAATCTACATTAAAACTTCAAATCATCCTAAATGCTCTGCGAAGTCTCTGACTTCGCAGTTTTTATGTTCTTTGTAGTCTGTGATTATGTTTAAGAAAGTCAGAGACTTAAAAGAACATAGAGCATTCGAAGTCAGAGACTTCGAACAGCATAAAACGAGACTTCGAACAGCATAAAACAGCATAATTAAAATTTTACTGCAAGGCTATCAACGTTTGCAAACAATGGTAAGCCGCTTTACTTTCTAAGCTAATAACGGCTGCATTATAAGCATCATCATAGCTTGTAAAACGGCCTGTACAATACAAAGCCATCGCACTATTGGCCAATACCACTGCATTTTGGGCCCATGTACCTTGACCTTTAATAATGGTTTCGAATATTTTAGCAGCTTCTTCTACCGTATTGCCGCCATAAATATCTTGGGGCATTACCATGCGTTTGCCCAATTGCTGCGGCGTCTTGATGCTTTCACCTTCGTTAGTAATTACTTTAGTATCGTTGGTTAACGAAATTTCATCGTAGCCATCCAAGCTGTGAATAACTGTAAATGGCTTGCCCGTTTGTTGTAGCAAATAATTGTAAATGCGTGCCATTTCTAAATTGTACACACCTACTAGTTGATAACTCGGATTGGCAGGATTTACCATTGGCCCAAGCATGTTGAAAAAGGTACGCACACCCAAATTTTTACGGATTGTTCCTACTGCTTTTAACGCAGGGTGAAACAATGGTGCATGTAAAAAACAAATATTGGCCTCTTTTACTTCTTGTTGCAATTTGGCAATATCGTTTTTATGCTTGTACCCAAGTTGTTCCATGACATTACTTGCACCACTGATAGAGGATGCACCATAGTTACCATGTTTCGCTACTTTTTGGCCTGCACCAGCTACGATGAAACAACTTAGTGTAGAAATGTTGAAGGTATTTTTACCATCACCACCTGTACCTACTATATCCATCACTTTATAGTCGCCTAAATCTACTTTTACGCAAAGTTCTAACAAAGCATCTCTAAAGCCTTGTAACTCTTCTATGGTGATGCTGCGCATTAAATACACCGTCATAAAAGCTGTTACTTCATGTTCGTTGTATAAACTTCTACCTATGCCTAGCAATACATCTTTGGCTTGCTGATAACTAAGTGTTTTATGTTCGAATAAGTATTGTAGTATCTTTTTCATTGTCTTTTATAATCGCTTTCAGTAAAATATTTTAATGCAATACCTTCCTTTAAAATTTCATCAGCATCATGTCTGAATAACTGATAAACTTCTGCATTTTGATTTCTAAGTCTTGCAAGCCAAGTACAAATAATAGAGAATTGCTCCCCAACTGTTCCACCAATACCAAATTCTGTAATCATGTCATCAATAACATATGAACGGTTATTTTCTCTAAGAATTTGATAAACGTTTTGAATTCTCTCATTCCAAGACATAACTATAAGTTTAACCAATTTCTCATAATCTTTTCGCCATCTGGTGTTAATACACTTTCTGGATGAAATTGCACCCCTTGTACATCGTAGGTTTTGTGCTGCAATGCCATGATGAAATTATGTTCATCACGTGCAGTAACTTCTAGTTCTGAAGGAAAATCCTCATCGCTAACAACCCAACTATGATAACGACCAACAGTGAATTCGTTAGGAAAACCTGCGAATAAATTGTTTCGTGAACGGTGCGTAATGAATGGTGAATGATTGACTACTGACGACTCACTATTGACTAACTGTATTGGCGTTGCGATACCATGATATACCGAAGATAAATTGGTAAGCTTACCACCAAACGCCTGACCAATAGCTTGGTGCCCTAAACAAACACCCAAAATAGATTTGGTAGCCGCATATTGCTTAATGAGAGGCAATAGTAAACCTGCTTCTTCTGGAATGCCTGGTCCTGGCGATAAAATGATTTTATCGTATTGGTTCACATCTTCTAAAGCAATTTCATCGTTACGAAAAACAGCTACTTTTTGATGGGTAATTTTTTCTACCAAATGCACCAAGTTGTAGGTAAAAGAATCGTAATTATCAAAAACCAAAATTTTCATCATTGTTATTTTTAAAACCAAACGAATACTTGTTCATTGCTTCGCTTAGGTTGCCGATTAAAGATTAAACCGCCGCAGTGTGCGACGCAACAACAGCTACATAGCAGTACTGATGCTGGTTACATAAAACAATTATGCACCAATATCGTTGGCGAATTCAATAGCTTTTTTAAGTGCATTGAGTTTGTTATTGACTTCTTGCAACTCGCTTTCAGGATTAGAAGCAGCTACCACACCTGCACCTGCTTGGTAAAACAGTGTATTGTTTTTGCTTAAAAAAGTGCGAATCATAATAGCGTGATTGCAATTGCCATCAAAACCCATAAAGCCAATCCCGCCTCCATAATAGCTGCGATTGGTAGTTTCGAAACTGTCTATTAAATGCATGGCTTTGATTTTAGGCGCACCGCTTAAAGTGCCAGCAGGAAAGGTTTTCGCCAATAACTCAAAAGGATTGCTATTAGGGCGAACGGTTGCGTTTACCTCGCTTACCAAATGAATCACATGGCTATAATATTGCACCTCACGGTAGTGACTTACACGCACATCATCGCACACACGGCTAAGGTCGTTACGAGCCAAATCAACCAACATTACATGTTCTGCATTTTCTTTAGGGTCAAGCAATAGACGTTCTGCGGCTTCATGGTCGGTAGCATCGTTACCAGTGCGCTTAAATGTACCAGCAATTGGGTGAACAGTAGCTTTGCCATTGGCAATTACCAACTGACTTTCAGGCGAAGAACCCATTAATTTATAATCACCATAATCGAAGAAAAACAAGTAAGGCGAAGGATTGATATTGCGTAAAGCTCGGTACACATTAAATTCATCGCCTGTAAAACTTTGCTGAAAGCGGCGGCTCAATACAATCTGAAACACATCGCCTCTAAAGCAACTTTGAATGCCTTTTTTCACCATCTCAACATAAGCCTCGTTGGTAATATTGGACGTTTCTACACCGCTTACCGCAAAAGGATAAGTAGGTACATCTTTACTTTTAATCAAGCTTTCTACTACTTGCACATCGCTATCTAGGCCAACAATTTTGTTCTCGCACAAGTACAATTCATCTTTAAAATGATTGATAGCAATAACATACTGGTACAAGCGATAGCGCATTAAAGGAATGGCTGTATGTTGAGTATCGTGGGTGGTTAATTTTACAGAATCAAAAAATTGTACCGCATCGTAAGTGGTATAGCCATATAAGCCTTGGGCAAATTTGGCAGCTTTATCGACAGATTCAGACGCTTCAAAGCGGTTCATAAAATGCCAGAGATGCGTAGGCACTTCGTTAATTTTATTAATCAACATACGTTCTGGCTGCTGCGCTGGCAATTTAAATTCAATGCTTTTGGTATCGGTAATTTCTATACCTGCAATGGCATTAATCCCAATAAAACTGTAACTATTTTCTGCTACATGGTTATCGGTACTTTCTAGCAAAATGGTATCGCGAAATTTATCACGAACGCGCAAGAAAATACCTACTGGTGTATACACATCAGCAAGCATTTTTTTAACCTTGGTTTCTATTACTATCTTTTTCATTTGCCCTAGCCCCAAAGGGAATTATTATGTTTTGTTCTAAATATGTTTCCTTCTTAAATCTTTTTAATCAAAAAAATCTTACACAATCTTGGTTCAGACAACTACTAATGAAAAAAGCCCCAACATGCTGTCGGGGCTTTCTTTGAAATATATTTTTTCAAATCAGTAATGTTCATGACATTACAATACCCCTATTAGGTTTGTATGCCACCACCACTGATTATTTGAAGTTGTTTGTTTCATTTGAGATGCAAATATGGGTTGATGAATTGTAAGTGCCAAAAAAAGTTACAAAATCCCCTTCGTACTCGGTAAATAATTACTCAAAGGATCACGTTTTACAGCCATTTTAATGGCTTTGGCAAAAGCTTTAAAAATGGCTTCAATTTTATGATGTTCATTATCGCCTCTACATTCAATATTCAAATTGCATTTGGCGGCATCGCTGAACGATTTAAAAAAGTGACAAAACATTTCAGTTGGCATTTCACCAATTTTTTCTCGTTTAAATTCAGCGTCCCATACCAGCCAATTTCTACCACCGAAATCAATCAATACTTTCGCTTCGGCTTCATCCATTGGCAATGCAAAACCATAACGCTCCATGCCACGTTTGTCTGCCAAAGCTTTGGCAAAAGCTTCACCTAAAGCCAAGCCTGTATCTTCAATGGTGTGGTGTTCATCGATATGTAAATCGCCTTTGGTAACAATGTTTAAATCCATTTTGCCATGACGCGCAATTTGGTCTAGCATATGATCGAAAAAGCCCAAGCCTGTTTCTATATGCGCATTACCACTGCCATCTAAATTCAGTTCTACGCGTATTTTGGTTTCATTGGTGTTGCGTTCATGGATGACATGCCGCAGACCCAACTTGAGAAACTTATAAATCTCATCCCAATGGATGGATTCTAAAGCAATAGTCGCTTGCAAATCTTTTACGGCATCACTTATTTCTGCGCCACCAAGGTTAGGATCGTTGTTTAACCAAATGGCCTTGCAACCTAGATTTTTGGCCAATTGCACATCGGTAATTCTATCGCCAATAACATAGCTATTAGCAATATCGTAGGCATCATTGTTTAAGTATTTCGTTAGCATAGCAATACCTGGTTTACGCGTCGGTAAATTTTCGGCCGGTAAAGATTTGTCGATATACACAGCAGAAAACACAACACCTTCATTCTCGAAAGCCTGCATGATAAACTGCTGTATTGGCCAAAAAGTTTCTTCTGGAAAACTAGCAGTACCAAGCCCGTCCTGATTGGTAACCATTACCAGCTCGTACTCAAATTCTTTGGCAATACGAGCCATATACTGAAAGGCATTTGGGTAAAATTCTACTTTATCCCAACTATCAATTTGATAGGTAGGTGGCTTTTCTTTTATTAACGTACCGTCTCTGTCTATAAATAAAATTCGTTTCATAATAAGCTTAGGGGAACTATTTTGTGTAATGGTATTTACATTGTGCAATGTAAACATGTGTATCATCTACTTTATACACTAACCGATGTTCATCAGTAATTATTCTGCTCCAATAGCCTTTATATAAATGCTTTAAGCTTCTGGTTTACCAATGCCTTCAAAAGGATTTCTTTGGATATCTTTTATCAATTCGCCTATTCGAATAGCTATTTTCTTGTCTAGAGTTACCCATTCTTGATACTGTTGAAAGGCTAATACGTCGAAACAAATTAGCCTCATAATAAGTCGTTGGCATTAACTGTTACTAGATCTGATTGATTGTCAATACGGTGGATTGCATCAAGCAATTGCTGATGATTTTCTTTTGATTGCATGAGGTATTCTGTAGCATCTTCCTGCAAAGCATTAGATGTTTCCTCTTCTTCTCTCACGCTTATTAAAACCTGTTTACCTTGTACAAATGCCTTAAGTTTATGAAAGAATTCAAGTGTAAAATCATCATCGTGTAATGTTATTGTTGCTTCCATCACTTATAATTTTACTCAAAAATAGCAAATTAAATCTATTTCTTTTTTACGCCTCGCACAGCTTGAACTTCTGCGGGTGTAACAGCGCTCGCTTTATTGCCCCAACTAGCGCGAATAAAGGTTAATACATCTGCAATTTGCAGGTTGGATAATTCTTGATGCGGAGCCATATTATTGCTATAATATTCACCATCAATAGGTACTCTATCTGTCATACCTCTTAGCACAATTGATATAATTTTTTTCTTATCACCTACTACATCTGTGCTCTCGTACAACGGTGGATTTAAATGTGGTACACCACCTCCATCTGCTTGGTGGCAGCTTAAACACTCTTTTTGATAAACAACTTTACCTCTTTCTATAGACGTAGCTGCATTGTTGACTACCACTTTTGGTTGTGGCTTTTTCACCTGCGCCACTACACAAAATAAAACGGTTACTGAAAAGAAGCTGAGTAATAACACTTTTTTCATGTGTAATTTTTTAATGATTGGTATTACTTGAAATGCAATAATAAAATAAAAAAAGCTCCGTTGCGAACAAACCATGCAGTGTGCAACGCAACGAAACTTATTAATAATCTACAGCTGGTAACCAAAAATTATTTACCAGAATATACAATACGATAAATAGTACCTTTTGAATCGTCGCTTACATACAACGAACCGTCTGGACCTTGAGATAAACCACAAGGACGATGCTCGGCGCTGCGTGTTGAGGTTACCACTTCTTTACCTGAAAAACCATCAGCAAAAATTTCCCAATCACCATTTGGCTTACCATCTTTAAACGGCTGAAATACAATAAAATAGCCTTTTTGTGGCAATGGTGCACGATTCCAGCTGCCATGAAATGCAATAAAAGCGCCATTTTTATACTTTTCTGGAAACTGATTGCCTGTGTAAAATAAGATATCATTTGGTGCCATATGACCAGGATATGCCGCCACTGGATCTTGAAAAGCTGGGTCGGTTGATACTTTTTTGCCATCACCACCATATTCTGGTGCTACCATTTTTTTACCTATCAAATGGTTATAGTAGGTAAACGGCCAGCCGCAATTAGAACCTTGTTTTAATTCAAACATACATTCTGAAGGTAACTCTGCACTTGCAATACTATCATAAAATTGAGGCCAGTTTTGATACAATTGGTCACGACCATGTTGCATTACGAATAATGAATTGGTTTGGGTGTTCCAACGTAAACCAACCACATTACGTAAGCCTGTTGCATAGCGCACGCCATCGCTATAGGTTTGGTTAAGCTTATCGGCTTTAAATTTCCAAATACCGCCTGCAGAATCTAAAATTGGACAAGGCATCATACCTTTAGAACTATTGGTTCTATCTTTTTCTTGACAAGAATTTGAATAGGCACCAATATTTACATATATATTACCAGCATCGTCAAGCGCAACAGTTTTATTTTCGTGTTGGTGACGGTTTAATAAGCCAGTGATAACCACTTCGGGTGCATTTGGATTAATCACTTCGTTATTTGCATCAAGCTTATAGCGAAACACTTGTTCATCGCTGCAAGCATACAAATAACCATTTTTAATGGTGATACCAGTACCTGTGAATGTGCCGAAAGACTTTACAATTTCGCCCTTACCATTGGCATTTACTTTTAGTTCTAGTATACCTTTACCATCTACGAGCTTACTACTTTTTACGTAAACATTACCCTGTGGCGTAACGGTTAAATGTCTTGCTCTACCTACATTTTCTGCTACTGTTAATGCACCAAAGCCAGATGGCAATTTCAAGCCTGCATTGTCGGCGTCGGCAACTACAGTTGTATTGGGTTTTACCGCCTTAGTACTATCACCGCCGGAACAATTGGCAAATGATGCAGTAGCTGCAAGCAATAAAACACTAGTTACATACATTTTCATTTATTACTATTTTAGAGGTTAAAGTTATTGGTTTGAATGGCAACAAACAATACCGTTAATAACATGCAATAAAACACAAAACTGCCATCAACGGTTGGATTGATGGCAAAAAAAATTTAATCGCCCTATTTTACAGTAGTAGTTGTTATTGTTGAAATACTAACTGGCGCCTCATTGCCCATAGCTAATACAGTACCTGACATTTCAGTTTTTGTGGCATCTGCTTTTAAAATAGCAGTGGCTGCATCGTAAACACGCACCGAAGTGGTAGTTCCAGTGAGGTTTTGCTTTACATCCATTCCCATTTGTTGAACAGTGCCTTCTACTTTCATATTAGTGGTTGCAGTAACTTCAATTTCAGTGGCTGTTACTTTAGTAACTGTATAAATGGTATTTGTTTTTGAGCCATCATTGCTTATTTCCTCTGTCCATTTATAGCCTTCTTTAATATTTGCAGCACCAAGTGTTAAAAATACCATTTTCGCTAATTCAGCATTTGTAGGTAAGCCACTCATTCCAACATTAGCTTTCCCTTTTATTTTACCATCTTCTAAGGCAACATCTTCTTCTTTATTAAGATTTTTCATCAACTCTGCTGCCTGTGGGATAGATGCAACACTTTTATCATCACTACTAAATGTCATTTCCTGCCCCATCATACTACTGCTTCCAAACACTTTACGAAGCGTTACACCTGTATTTAGGGTATTTGCGTCAATAGATTTTGGCACTAAATCTACCATTAATGTAGTGGTTGCGGGTATTTCCATTTCTTGCCCCATCATATTTACTTTCGTAGATAGTTTGGAACTACTTTCAAGGTGTACTATTTTACCCAAAGGTATTTTGCTTACTTGGGCTTTAGCTACTATAGCAATTAACAGCGTTGCACTAACAATTATTTGTTTCATTTATATTTATTATTAATTAAAAAAAATTACCAGCTACCACTTGCGCCACCCCCGCCACTGTCGCCACCACCAAAACCACCAAAACCGCCACCACTGTCACCACCGCCATCACTCCAACCGCCACCACCGCCTCTTACACCACCAAGCATGCTACCAATGATGAACGGTGTAATAAAATCGCCACCACGTCCCCCACTACCGCCACCTCTACTAGACAACACAATAATAATGATAACAATGAGGATAATCCCCAAAATAGTACCACCGCCACCATTACCTTTTATTGCTTTTTTCTCCCTAGCTACATGGTATTCACCGGCTGCGGCTTTACTCAAATTATCAACTGCAGTATTCAAGCCATCAAAATAATTGCCTAGTTTAAAGTTGGGTTTTATATCATTGTCAATAATATCATTTGCCGTAATATCGGGTATAGCGCCTTCTAAACCGTAGCCAACTTCTATGCGTATTTTTCTATCTTCAATTGCTACTAAAACAAGTATACCATTTTTTGTTTTTTTATTTCCAATGCCCCATTCTCTAAAAGTAGCATTCGCAACATCCTCAATTGACTCGCCATTTAAAGATTTGACAGTAAGTATTGCAATCTGATTACTAGTACTATCATCTAATGCAATTAGCTTTCGCTCAAGTGTTTCCTGCTCTGTGGAAGATAAAATATTCGCGTTATCTACCACCAACCTTTGTGGAACAGGTTTAGGAATAAACTTTTGTGCCGAGGTATTGAACACGGCAATAACTACCAGTATAAAGAGAAGAATTTTTTTAATCATTATACGAATTAAAAATACATGACTCTAATTATGAACAATTTCACGAATTACACAAAAAAATCAGCAGAAATCAACTTTATCTGCGTCACCAGCGTTCCTATTAAATACCAAATACAATATCGTCAGGCAATTCGTTAACATCGTTTACCTTATCGTAAGGAAAATGTGTGGCTAAAGCATCACCTATTGAAAGCACCACTTCGCAAATACCTTCCACATAATCGCTACTATTAAAGTGGCTAATCATAGTTTTTACCTGTTCGTTCCAGAAAGTAGCCCCCGTTTTTTGATAAATACCAACATCGCCATATATAGCTAATTGACGATGAGACATCGCTATATAAACCAACACCGCATTTCGTTCTGCGGTGTTGTACATATTTAGTTCATCAAATATTTCTTTGGCACGGTCTATTGGGTTTACAAAACGGCATTTACTTTCTATAAAAATCCGCACCTCGCCACTTGTTTGTAGCTCGGCTGTTTTTACAGCGTTTACAATGCGTTCTTTCTGCTCAATAGTAAATAAATCTGCCGCCTTACGCTTAAAGAATTGAAACATGATGAGATTTTAAAATTTCACTTCAGGTGCTTTTTCGCTACCAGCTTCTGCTTGGAAATAAGATTTGTCTTTAAAGCCAAACCAGCCACTATAAATATTGTTGGGGAACGATTTAATTTTCGAATTGTAATCTTTTACAGTTTCGTTGTAATCGTTTCTAGCAATATTAATTCGGTTTTCAGTGCCTTCTAACTGTGCTTGCAAACCTCTAAACGCTTCGTTTGCTTTAAGGTTTGGATAGTTTTCTGTGATACTTAACAACTTGCCCAAAGCTTGTGAAATTTGTCCTTGTGCCTGTTGAAACTGTTGCAATTTCTCAGGGGTTAAATCACTTGCATTTACTTGCATTTGTGTTGCTTTTGCTCTTGCTTCTACCACATTGGTAAGGGTTGTTTGCTCAAAGTTTGCCTCGCCTTTTACAGTGTTTACAAGGTTTGGTATCAAATCACTTCTACGTTGATAAGCACTTTGTACCTTGCCCCATTTTTCGTTTACATTTTCTTGTAAGGCTGTAGCACTTTTTTGAAAATTAATAGATCCACAACCTACGCAGCCACCCAAAAGCAGTATAAAACCTAAAATACTAATTAAAACCAAGTTCGATGTTTTCATGATGTTTTAAAATTTTCGTGTTAAAGATATAGCAAACCAAATACCGATAAATTTTCAAGTCGTTCTGTCAGTAAAATATTTTTCATGATACAAACATAAGTACTGCTATGAAACTTTTCTTGCGTCGCACTCTTGCACGTTGAGTTCTCTTCTGAGCTTTTACCGAATCGAATATTGAACCATAAGAACAGATCGATACAAAGTTTCTTAAACAGATACCATATTTTCTAATCTCATATATCTCAAAATGTTACAGCCGCTAAAATGTTTATTTTGCAGCTATGCAACTACAACAAAACGTCTCGTTAAAGCCATACAACACCTTTGGCATCAATGTATTAGCAAAATATTTTGCTAGCTTTTCCAACATTGATGAATTGTCTGAATTATTAAGTCATCATACATCTCAAATCTCAAATCATAAATTGATACTCGGTGGCGGCAGCAATATTTTATTTACGCAAAACTTCGATGGTCTTGTATTAAAAAACGAACTCAAAGGCATTAGTTTAATAAATGAAGACGCAGATTATTATTACGTAAAAGCCGCTGCAGGCGAGGTATGGCAACAATTTGTGCAGCACTGCATTGCTAATAATTATGCAGGCATCGAAAACCTAAGCCTAATACCCGGTAATGTAGGCGCAAGCCCCATGCAAAATATTGGCGCTTATGGTGTAGAAATTAAAGACATCTTCCACAGTTTGGAGGCTTATCATATACAAGATCGAAAAATTGTAATATTTTCTTTAAACGATTGCCAATTTGGCTATCGAGAAAGTGTTTTTAAGCGACAATACAAAGGGCAGTTTGTCATTTTAAGCGTCACCTATAAACTGCATAAGCAACCAGTTTTCAATACAAGCTATGGCGCCATTAATGCTGAATTGGAACAAATGGGGGTGAAAGAATTGTCTATACAAACAATTTCACAAGCTATCATCAATATTCGAAGTAGCAAATTGCCAGACCCTAAAAAAATAGGTAACGCAGGCAGCTTTTTTAAAAACCCACAAATTTCTAAGTTTAGGCTACATGTAATGAAAGAAGATTATGAAAAAATTCCAGCTTATCCCGTAGATGATACCTACTTTAAAATCGCAGCAGGTTGGTTAATAGAGCAATGTGGCTGGAAAGGCTTTCGCAAGGGCGATGCAGGTTGTAATCCTCTACAGGCTTTGGTGTTAGTAAATTATGGCAACGCTACTGGCAAAGAAATATTTGATTTATCTACAGAAATCATCCAATCAGTAGAAGCCAAATTTGGTATTACACTAGAGAGAGAAGTGAATATTATGTAAACATACTCAACCCCAAAAAATAGTTTGTAAAAAAGCCCATACAGCAGCATACTATGTGGGCTTTGTTTATACTTACCAAGTTTCTAAAACTTGGTAAGTATAAACAAACTATTTAAAATCTTCCTCATTAAAATCATCATCATCGCTAAAGTTGATATTACCAAGATTTATCATACTACCCATTAAATCTTTGAATTCAATTTTACCGTCAATTGTCTTTTTACTAATTAATGAGTAAGACGCCAAACCATGCAGAACAAATTCCATCAGCAGTGCATTTTCTTTATCGTTAGCTGCATGGAAATGTTTTTTTACAAAACCATACAGTCCATCTACTTTGTACAAAGCTGCAATTTTATCAGCATCAGTCATGTCTAAAAATAAGTCTAAATGATTACCTGCATCAAACCAGCGTGTTATTTGCTTATATGGATTTTCAGGTTCTTTTTCTTCTACCGAGCGCTTGCCAGTTGAACGCTTTTTCTTGGCTTGTTCAGGGTTAGGAAAATATTGTACAAACTGCGTTCTGATGGCCTTTTCTAAGAGATTTACAGATACTTGGTAAGGTCCTTCTTGCTCACCTTCATACACCAATTCTATCTTACCCGTAATACTTGGTATAATGCCCATTAAATCACTAATCCACACTTGCGTATGCTTTTCGGCATGAATAATGGCACGTCGTTCTGCACTACTCACCGCATTCTCAAATGCAGCAATGGTCAACCTTGCACTTACACCACTTTTCTTATCTACATATTCGTTGGTTCTCGCTTCAAAGGCTATTTGTTCTATCAAACGCTTTACCAAGTCGCTCACATCTACTAAGTCTTTTTGGGCATCTAGCAGGTTGGCTTCTTGTTCGGTAATAGCTAAAGATGTTTCTAAAGTTTTAGGATAATGGGTTAAAATCTGACTTTCAATTCTGTCTTTAAGTGGCGTTACAATACTACCACGATTGGTATAATCTTCTGGATTGGCAGTAAATACAAACAAAATATCCAAAGGCATGCGCAACTTAAAGCCGCGTATCTGAATATCGCCTTCTTGTAGAATATTAAATAAGGCAACTTGTATTCTTGCTTGCAAATCGGGCAATTCGTTAATTACAAAAATGCAACGGTTACTTCGTGGAATAATACCGTAATGAATCACTCGTTCATCTGCAAAATTTAGTCTCAAGTTGGCAGCTTTTATTGGGTCAATATCACCAATTAAATCAGCCACACTTACATCAGGCGTAGCCAATTTTTCGCCATAGCGTTCACTGCGGTGAATCCATTCTATCGGTGTATCATCACCTTTTTCAGCTATCAAATCCTTGGCATATTTGCTCATTGGCTTCAACGGGTCATCGTTTATTTCGCTACCAGCAACTACAGGTATGTGTTCGTCTAGCAGGTCTACCATTTGCCTTGCCATACGTGTTTTTGCTTGCCCACGCAAGCCCAAAAACAAAATATTATGGCGGCTCAATAATGCCCTTTCTGTATCAGGGATTACGGTGTCTTCATAGCCTAGAATACCAGTGAATGCATTTTCTTTATGTTTTATTTTCTCAATTAAATTTTTACGAACTTCTTCTTTAATACTTAGTGATTTGTAACCACTTGCCTTTAATTTGCCTAAGGTGGTGATGTTTTTTATATTCATTGCTTGCTAATGTTGAAATAGATGTTCGTTATTGCTGTGTAAAAGCAATATTTGTTTATTTTCTTTATGTAAGATGAACGTTAAAACATACTAACAAAAAATAATTGCATTAGTTGTTTGCGGGGCAATGTAAAAGATAAACGCACAGCCACCAAAGTTGTAAGTTGCTAAAAGAGGAAAAAATGATTGAACTACACATTCCTAAAATAAAATCATAATAACAAACAAAAACTACTTTCTTAGTTCAATATCTTTACCAACTGCTATGCATCAAAATTCTAACCCTTGCTTACTAAGTTATAATATTTACAAAAAGCCAAAAACCACCCAATGGGTTACTTTTATTCATGGTGCAGGCGGCAGTTCTATTATTTGGTATAAACAAATTAAAGCCTTTCATGAACATTATAATATATTATTAATCGATTTAAGAGGTCATGGTAACTCAAAACAGCAACCCACTACCGATACACTGTCATTTAACGAAGTAGTTGAAGATATTATTAATGTTATCAATTATTTAAATATTCCAACCTCACATTTTGTAGGTATTTCTTTAGGCACCATTATCATCAGGCAATTGGCCGATATGCATCCAAGTCGTGTATATAGTTTAACCATGGCAGGGGCTATTATGCGATTAAATGTACGCTCTCAGATATTGATGCGCTTTGGGATGCTTTCAAAATCACTTATTCCTTATATGTGGCTATATCGATTTTTTGCTTTTATCATTATGCCTAGAAAGAATCATAAAACATCCAGGCAATTATTTATCCGAGAAGCTAAAAAACTTTCACAGCAAGAATTTATCAGATGGTTTCGTTTATCTGTTCAAGTAAACCCACTGTTAAGAAAACTACGCACCGCAAAAAATGCTATTCCCATGCTTTATTTAATGGGCAGTGAAGATGCCATGTTTCTACCTTCTATACAAAAGCTAGTGCTGCAAAACCCTAGTAATAGCTGTTTGATGATTGCAGCCAATTGTGGGCATGTTGTAAATATTGATAACCCTGATTTTTTCAATGAGCAATGCATTTCCTTTATTGGAAGTGTTATTAAATATGGTACAGCAAGCCTTAGCTAGTAAATGATGTTATCATGGGCAAACTTCTTATTACTTTAACACAAATTATTTGCCCATTCACCATATTCTAGGGATAGCGAGAACCCTAAATTTCCCCTTTTAAATAAGCTTGTAAAGCACAGTGATATACCGTTTGTTTAGGTTTTGCCTTAGCGCCATAAACCGCTTTTAAGTTTACATCTCTTACGACTTGCTTGGCAAAAGCAACCGCCTCTTTAAACTTATTGCGACTTTCCTTTTGCAAATCGCTTGGTACAATATGGCTCATATCTGGGTAAGCCGTTACTACGGTTTTATCACCATATTGTTTAAATACCAATTGCTTTCCCAATGTACCTTGAAGACTTTTACCAATAATATCTTTTGCAATTGCCATTATCAATAGTTTAAGAAATGCTAATATACTAAGTACCTGTGGTTAATATATCTCAGCTATATTCATCCTTCGTTAATCTTTCGTTATAAACGTATCCAATACATATCATTATAGCCTCGTATAGCCTTACTTAAAGCAAGGCTATATAGTTTTACAACCAAGTAGTATTTGGTAGACCATAAATCAATGCCAATAGGAATACATATATTTTAAAAAATGTATTAGCTTGCTTTTTTGCAATACACCATGTTATTGAAGGCTAACTCTTAATTTTCAACTTTAAATTATTGAATATGACACATCAACACATAATAACCACAACCGTTAACTATGTGAAAAAGACTTTGGCGGATGCAGAAGGTGGTCATGATTGGTGGCATATTTATAGAGTTTGGCAAGTGGCTAAGCAAATAGCAAAAGGTGAGAATGCTGATTTACTAATCGTAGAACTAGGTGCTTTGTTGCATGATATCGCAGACTCAAAATTTAATAATGGGGATGAAAACATTGGCCCTGCAAAAGCCCAAGCATTTTTAGAAACTCTGCCATTAGCACCAAATACTATTGACCATGTGGTACAAATAGTAGCCAATATTTCGTTTAAAGGTGGTAAAGAATTACAAAAATTCAGATCGATTGAATTAGACATTGTACAAGATGCAGACAGATTAGATGCCATTGGGGCTATTGGTATTGCCAGGGCTTTTAATTATGGAGGTTTCAAAAACAGACCTTTGTATGACCCAAATTTGCCCCCAAATTTAAATAAAACTAAGGAAGCCTACAAGCATAATAACGACCCTACTATTAATCATTTCTACGAAAAACTATTGTTACTAAAAGATAGAATGAATACCAAAACAGGTAAACAGCTAGCTCAAGAACGTCACCAATTTATGGAACAATATCTAACACAATTTTATAAAGAATGGGAAGGACAATAGTTTGGGGATTTATGATTGGAGATTTAGAATTATTAAAATAAGATGATATAGGGCAAGTAATATGTAAAAGCTGCCCATTACTTTATTAATTTGAGCCAAATTGAGCTTAAAATAATGAATCAGTTTACCTCCTAGAATCATGTAGCTAAACATTACTAAAATTGTTCCAAGCGCATTAAAACCAACAAAGGGTAATAAGATTTTCCAACCATCACTAAACTTTAATACACCATTAAGCAATACGCCAGCTACCATCCAAAATGGAATCTGTTGAGGATGAATAATACTACTTAATAAGCCTCTATAAACTGTATTATTACTTGTAGTTTTGGTACTTGCTTTTTTTTCCAACACCATCCAAAAACCCATGAACAAGACCATCGTATAAGAAATTACCTCTACAACATGATACCATCCAGTTTGTTTTTGTAACGCCTGCAAACTATACAATACAGCAGCACAATACAAGCTTTCAAAAAAAGCAATAGAAGCAAGCATTAACCATAAGAGTTTGTACTGTTTGCTTGTGTATAAATGTACTACCATCAAGTTGATATTACCGGGAAATAAATACCCATAAAAACCTACTAAAATACCGATGCTACTCATGCTTGTTGTACTTGTAATTTAAAAGCTTTTTCTAGCTGCTTGGTTTGCTTATAAGATTGATAAGACATATACGGCACGCCTTTTTGTTGATTCGCTTTGGCAGCATCAAACAACATTTTAAAATGCTGCATCAGTACTTTTTGTGCCTCAATAAAAGAAAAACCAGGATGATAAATATGCGCAGGCTCAGCACCTGCACCATTCAATTCTAAAATTGCAAAATTTTTTCCTTCCTTCAAATCATCAATACTTGCACAACGCAAATCGAATCTGCCAAAATAAAATCCTTCAATATTTTTACTAATTGTATCGATAGAAGTAGTTAATGCATCGTCAATAATATGGTTAAAGTTAATAAACATGGTACCAAGCACATGATTGCCATAAGGCACCAATATTCGTTCTTCCCCAAATGGCAATATTTCATTGAGGTTAATCAAAGACTCTTTTTTTAGTCTTAAATATTGCAGGAATGCACGGTTATTTTTACGAATTAATCCATCGATACTAGTAACACCATCACCTACTACCGATAATAATTTTTTGTAAGTAACAGATGTAACCTTGCCCTTTACGCTCTTAGGATGACGATAGTAAAATATACTCAATTCTACTGGATAATCAACATAAGATTGAATTAAAAAAGGAACTGGTGTTTGCGTTTTATAATCTATTAGTGCTTGTAAATGGTTTAGCTTCTTTACACGCCAGCCCCGCTCGCCTCTATCAGGTTTCGCAATTATTGGAAAATGAATTTTAGCAGCAATTAATTTGGCCTCAATAATGGTATAATCATCTTGCGGCTCAACCAAAATAGTGGAGGGATAATAATGACAGGGCATTAATTTAAAAATGCTCCACTTACTTTCAAAAAACATACCACCTGTTTCAATACTTGGATTTGAGGCGGAAAAGAAGAAAAGAGATCGTGCTTTTATAGCAAGATAAACATAATAAAAAGCTAGCGGGAAATACACTACCCACATAGGCCAATATTCCCAACTACCCAATTTAATGAAAAATATTTTTAGCCTAAATAGCATGCATTATAATGATTAAAAAGCCACAGATAATTGCTTGATGAGTAATTGTTGAGTGCTATTATTTGAGTTTGAAAAATCATGGTAATAGCAAGTAGTAGCATTATTATCTTGCACCAACAAAGTATAGCTAAGAGTTTTCATTGTAGGCGCACGATTAATAATAAAACCATCCTGTTCATCCTTTAACGACCTAAAAAAATCTAAAATAGAATGTTTGGAAAGGTTTGGTTGTGTAGCCCACCATTGTTGAAACGCAGCTTTACGTTGTTGCTTAGCCGCCGTATTATATAAAGTAGATGATGACCAAATATGTGGTGTAGTAATGGCTAACTGTTGACAATATTTTTGCACACCATCCCAAACCAATTCAAACAATTGCTGCTTCTGCCATACTACCAACGTGAAAGGCTCAACCCCAAGTAAATCTATCTGGTGCCACGCATTTACAGGTGCTTCTTCAAGTAATAGTGCCTTCACTATTAAACCCCTACTTAATCGATAAACTTTGGCTCTAAAATGATTCTCAAAACCACCATTTAATAATACGATTATATTACCAAAATGATTAGTACCAACCCAAGTACCGCCAGCAAGTCCATCGAAAGGTGCCATAATATCTATACCATCCGTATTGTAAATAGCTGGAGGTAACGCTGACTTACGCAGTGGGTTCTCATCACGCAAAGAAGCAAAATAATATTTGTTTTTATTAGGCAAAAAGGCAACTGTACACATATTATTATCTCTCTTTTAAGGCACTATTTTAATGTAGCTTTATAAGCAATTGTGGAATACGCCATACCAAAATTATCGTCCACTACATGTAACTGCATTTCTATTAAAGCTACTTTTATTAATGCTAAATGATGAATAGCATGTTCGGTATTGTACACTATTTCCCTAAAATAGGTAGTACTTATGCTAGGTATCGCGGCATCTCCAATTTCATCAACCACCATTGTTAGTAATTTATCTGGCAATACCATAACTTCTTGTATTGCTAGCAATGTTTCTAAGGCAAATTGTTTATCGTTTTCTAAAGCAAGATTCCTTTTTCTATTTACATAATCTACCCTACCTATTTGGTAGCCGTCTATAGCACATTGCAATAATTCTATGATATGCCTTGTGTGGCCACCAATACTTGCCTTACCTAAATGGTCAATTTTGTGCGTGTATTGCTCGTGCTCTAATGATTGCAGCAACTTAATAAGTGCTTGCAATTGTTGTGTTAATTGAATAAAAATCATAAGCTAGTAACAATGTGATTTAAACTAGAAAAACTGTTTATGAAGTATTACCTTTTAAAAAATTGATGATAGAGCTTTAAGCCTTGTTGTCTATGCAAAACCGCTATAACTAAACAGCATACCAGTACAACAATTGCAAGCATAAATAATTGTCCACCATCGCCTTTAGATACAATACCAATTACTGTTAGATGCGATAATATCGCTCCACTCATTAAACCGATACCTAAAAAAGCACCAATAAACGCAGTTGCAGGAATCAACAATAAAATACCAGTAAATAATTCTATAACACCAGTACCAATACGCCCCCATGGTTCCACACCTAATTTAGTAAATAGTTCAACAGATTCTGGATGACCAGTAAATTTAAAATATAAGGTTTGCAGTAAAATAATTGCGGCTGTAATGCGCAATAGCCAAGAAATAATTGTTGTGACTTTATTCATGGTAATAATTGTGGTTGAAATGATAAAAATAAGAAGTCTAAAAGGGGTTTGTTTATTTAAATTTAGCTGTCCAGTTAGCATCAGCTTTTGGCTTTAATGTGGCTTCGTCTTTATTCCATTTGGTAAGCGTATTATTTACCCAACTGTGATAAAACAAATACAATTTACCACCAACTATTTTAAAAGTTTCTGGGTCTATTTCTACTTTTTCATTAGTTGCCCCCATAGCATAAGCACACCAACCTCCATATTGCGGCTCATACTTCTTAGGATCTTTTACAAATAGCTCTTTATTGGCTGCACTAGAAAAATGGTAGGTAACACCTTCTACTGTTTCAGTAAATTGCTTATTGCCTTTTACAGCTTTGTTTTGTGTAAAATAGGCAACCGGGTCGTAGCCTTGGATGGCCACTCCTTTTTCTAGGTTAAATTGTTTGATCCTTGTGTCGGTTTGCGATTGCACATGTAGAGCAAATACGGTAGCTATTATAGCTATAACAATTGATTTCATTTTGTAATGGTTTATTTTGTTTGATAAGATTATTTATTGAGTAAAGGCCAAAGGCTATCGGCCTTTTTTATAAGGATGGACGTGTCTTTTATCCAATAATCTTTAACTTTTAAATTGTAGTTAAGGTATAATTTATTATTCACAATGGTCCAAGCATTTGGGTCAGTTGGGGCAAGGTGATTATCGCTGCAACCATAAGCGCAAAAACCACCATATTGAGGAGCATATCTTGAAGGTGCAAGTTTAAAACTATCTAAATTAGCTTTGCTTGCAAATTGCCACTTACTACCGCTCCATTCTGTTGTAAATGCATCGCTCCCAACAATAGCTTTATGCTGAGTAAAGTAGGCAACAACGTCATAGCCCTTGATCGCTATACCATCTGAGTTGTAAAACTTTGTCTGTTGTGCTTTGGTAATACTAATGGATGCTATCATAAAAACTAGTATCGCTAAAATCTGTTTCATTATTTTATTAATTTGCTACTAAGTACGATTTGGGCCAATAATCCTTACAATGTTTTATATTTTTATTTTATTAATACAAATCCCCTTTTAATTTAGGATTTTTGTAAGGATTGTTGCTTAATAACGTCCTTTAAAATTAATGTTATGGCTATTTATTACTTTTTACCCTTAAAAAGTACTTACAATGCTATTAGAGACACAAAAAATTTTATTACTAGTAGAACTAGATTCACTTTAGGCCTGTTTGTAAAATTATACATTCACTTAAAAAAACAATTAATGCCGCTATTTAAAAAGTCTGTATTAAGAATTTCAATAATAATTTTTGCTTGGGTAATATTTGCTCAAAGCTGTATGAAAATGCGTATTAGCGATAGTAAAGCTCAAGCCGAGTTTAAAGCCGCAAATATTCCATTACAATTGCATACAATTACCAGTAAAGGTTTCCAGCTACATTATGCACAAACAGGTAATGACACGCTACCGACCTTATTTTTTGTCCATGGTTCTCCAGGAAGTTGGGATGCTTTTAAAACTTATCTACAAGATACCGATCTTCTTAAAAAGTTTAGAATGGTATCAATCGATAGACCTGGCTTTGGGTATAGCGAATTTGGCAATGCTAAAAATCTTCAACAACAATCTGATATCATTAGCCCGCTATTACAGCAAATAAATAATGGGCGAGCAGTGTATATCGTAGGTCACTCACTCGGTGGACCTATGGCAGTAAAATTGGTAGCTGATAATCCCAATACTTTTGCTGGCATGGTACTACTTGCGGCAGCGCTCGATCCTGCACAAGAACCAAAAGAACCTTGGCGGGGATTTTTATTACATTCTTCACTGCAAATCATATTACCTGGTGCATTTAAACCAAGCAACGAAGAATTGTGGTATTTAAAAACTGATCTTATTCCTCTTACCAATCAATTTGCCAGTATTACTTGCCCCGTATGGATTATTCATGGTGACAAAGACAGTTTTGTACCTGTAGGTAATGTTACATATGCCAACAAAAAATTAGTATATGCAAAATTTGTAAAAACCATCATTTTACATAACGCACCACATTTTATTCCTTGGGCACCTTGGTACAAAGATGTAAAAAAAGTGTTGTTGGATATTAAGTAGTAATCACATACTATACTTGGTAAAAGGCTTTGATCGTATTTGCTATATAATCAATTTGCTCTGTCGTTAATTCTGGGTAAATAGGCAAGGACAAAATTTGATGCTGGAAGGCACTACAAATGGGTATTTCTTCTTCTTGGTACTTTAAATAATCGTAAGCAGGCAATAAGGGTAAGGGAGTTGGATAGTGAATAGCAGTTGCAATACCATTTTCTTTTAAATAATTCACCAAAGCATCTCTTTGCTCACATCGAATTACATATAAATGAAACGTGTGTTTGGTAAATTCTCTTATTGCAGGTAATATAATTTGCTTGATACCTGTAAGTACTTTTGTGTAATAAGTGGCATGGGCAATTCGTTGCTCTGTCCATAGGTGTAAATAAGGCAATTTAGCCAGTAATATTGCCGCCTGTAGGCCATCCATTCTTGAATTAATGCCTTCCATTTGATGGTTGTGTTTTACTAATGCACCATGCCTAGCATACATCCTACATTTTTCAGCAAGAACAGCATCATTTGTAAGTATACAGCCCGCATCACCATAAGCACCTAAATTTTTGCCCGGATAAAAACTAAATGCAGCAGCATGACCAAAAGTACCCGCAAGCTGTCCATTAAAAGCTGATAAATGCGCTTGCGCACAATCTTCAATAATAAATAAATGGTGCTTAGTTGCTAAGTTTTTTATGGCTAACATATTGCACATCTGCCCATGTAAGTGCACTGGTAAAATAGCTTTTGTTTTTGTTGTGATTTTCGCCTCTATTAATGTCTCATCGATAGCATAATAATCAGCATCGCAATCAATAAAAACAGGTGTTGCGCCAGTTTGGGAAATGGTTTCACTACTGCTTATCCAGCTATTTGATGCGGTAATTACTTCATCCCCATTGCCAATACCAAGCATTTTCATAATAATGTATAGGGCATCAGTACCATTTGCACAGCTAATACAATGTGTTACCCCATGCAATGCAGCAAAAGCCGCTTCAAATTGCTGTACATATTTTCCGCCTATAAATGCAGTTTCTGAAATTACAGATGCAATGGCTGCATCAATATCATGTTGAATAGACTGGTATTGCGCTTTTAAATCTACAAAAGGAATATGCATATCGTTAATAGTTGGCGATAATATTTTATACATACACGCTGCATAAAGCGAAGTATTTATACTTCTTTTAAAAACTTGGCAGGATTACCAGCATAAATACCAGGCTTTGTGATATTTTTTGTTACCACAGCACCTGCGCCTATTACCACATTATCACAAATAGATATGGGTAAAATGGTCGCATTACTCCCAATGGATACATGGTTACCAATGGTTGTGGTTTTCCATAATGACTTGTCGCCACTCGCAGGACTACCATTTGCAAAAAGGTCATTAATAAACATGACACCATGACCAATAAAACAATGTTTGCCAATAGTTACTAGCTCACAAATAAAACTGTGCGATTGAATTTTACAATAATCGCCTACTTTGACTTGCTTTTGAATTTCTACAAATGGTCCAATAAAACAATGATTACCAATATTACAGCCGTATAAATTAACAGGTTGAACAATTGTTACATTTTCGCCAAACTCTACATCCTTAATGGCGATGGTTAATTCTTTCAAAGGCATACACTAAGCTTTATTGGTAAATGTAGCTGCTTTGTAAATTTTATCAATAATCTCAACAGTTTTCATCGCTTCAAATGCTGTCGTGTACATAGGCGCTCCATTTTGCAATACATCAACCACATTTTCGTACACTTTATCATGGTTACTCATACTGCCTTCGTAAGTGCCGTAATTGTTAGCTGTATTGCCTTTTGGCAAATTCTCTATTGAAAAATCTTGGATATTTTGATACTCAAGCTCGTTCAAGTATTGGCCACCAATCTTCACTGTTCCTTTTTCTGCAAAAATGGTCAACGAGCCTTCCATGTTTTTTTGATAACTATTAACCGTATAATTAACGGTTCCAATTGCCCCATTATCAAATTCTAATGCAATTACGCCAGTATCTTCAAAGTCAATAATACCTTTATGTGCTAGATTTTTAGTGATGACTTTCACTTGCTTTACATCACCAATCATCCAATACAACAAGTCAATAAAGTGGCTGAATTGTGTAAATAATGTACCCCCATCAAGCGGCATTGTGCCTTTCCAAGAATTTTGGTAATAATCAGCATTTCTGTTCCAAAAGCAGCTAAGTTGTATGCTGTAAATACGACCCAACTGATGAGCATCGATTGCTTTTTTTACAGCAACTACAGGAGGATTATATCGATTTTGTTTAATGGCAAATAGGTGTTTGTTAGCTATTTTTGCGGCAGTAATCATGGCTTCGCAATCTGCAACGGTTATCGCCATAGGTTTTTCAACTAAGGCATGACAACCTGCTTGCAATACTTGAATAGCATGCATTGCGTGTAACCCATTAGGTGTACAAATAGCTACTACATCTACAGCATTTTCAGAAGAAAGTAAAACTGAAATATCTGTATAATAATGAGTATTGTAGTTTATTGCAAGGGCTTTCGCTTTGGCTTCCACATTGTCACAAACAGCCACTAAATTGCCAAAACGAACCATATGCTTTGCATGACGTTCAGCAATTCTTCCACAGCCAATAATAGCAAAGTTAATTTTAGTCATGGGCATATAAAACTAAGGCAAGCATCTGACACTTGGCAACATAAGCAGATTTAGGGTGCTATTTCGTCTAAAATCATATCAATAAACTCTCTTACAGCGCCTTCACCACCTTTCTTTTGCAGGTGAATAATGCCTTCAATAGCTTTTACTTTTTTTGTCGCATTGGCTGGGCAAGCCGCTACACCAACGGCTTTTAAGAGTTCAATACAATTTACATCATCGCCAATATAGGCTACTTCTTTAATGGTAATACCTTCTTTTTTGCAAATATCTAAAGCCGATTCTAATTTGCCACCAAAACCTTTGCCTTGGTATAAGTAATCCATCTTAAGCTTGGCGGCTCTGCGCTCAACCATTTTAGTATTTTCTGTAGTAACAATACCTATTTTGATACCTGCTTTTTGTATCAAATTGAAACCCATACCGTCATGAGTATTAAATTTTTTAAATTCGTCACCGTTTTCTGTGTAATACATCCCAGCATCAGTCATCACACCATCCACATCACTTAAAAAAACCTTAATATTTTTAAACATCTACAGTTTATATTACACAATTATTAATTATTTTAGACAGCTATCAAAGCTGCAGCTGGAAATTCCACTACCATTACTTGACCCAAAGTTCTTAACTGAACATACACTTTGCGTTTACCAGTACGCAACACTGTACCTTCTTGATCTTGAAACACACCATTATTTACGCGTACTTTTGTATCTTGTTTAAAGCCATCGGCTGAGACAATATTTATGGTAATATCTACTTCATCCAGGTAACGTTTAATGATGTCTATTTCTTCATTTTTAACAACGGCAGGCTTGCCTAGATAGTATACAAAATTTAATACACCATCTGTCATTGCTACTTTAGTGCGCTCTGTTATATAGTTAATATTTACAAACACATATGATTTGAAAAGTGGCTCATGCACTATTTTCTTTCTATCGCTCCATTGCTTTTGTACTTTTTGAATTGGGCACCAAACATCGATACCTTTTTTTAATAATGCCGTGTTTACCTTTTTCTCCCAACGCGGTTTTGTGTAAATAACAAACCATTTTTTTTCTTCTTGGGTTACGCATTCCATTGTTGCATCTGTTGTTTCCATAGTACCGTTTTAATTTTGTATCATATATAATCGGTAGCAAACTTTCCAAGAGTAGGGGTATTCTATTGGTTCGGCAATTTAAGGTAGTTTGGGGTTTAAAAAATAAAAATACCTTAAGTAGTCAGATATATTTTGTAAATAAGCGATTCGGTTATAGAAAAAAGCATTCACTTCGAGTGAATGCTTTTAAAAATGATACAAATATTAACTATTTAGTTATAGCCACTTGATTTTGTGCTGCAATCATATTGCTAACAATCTTAACTGTTTCGTTGATATACAAATCAGTTTTAATTCTTTTTAACCAATCTTGATATACATCTTGCTTGGTTTTGTATGGATTATTGTAAAACTTGTCATAATCGGGTTTTAAAACAGAAATGTCTAACGAATCTTTGAGCTTAATAAGATTATTAATATGGGTTGATGTGGCACGCAATTGTGCTTGAGCTGCTTTGTATTTATCTAATTGCAAATTAATTGGCGCGTCATTACTTTTTGCCAACTGCTCTACATTTGTTTTAATAAGATTAAATGTTGTATCAAATTGAAGCTTTTGTTTCTCAGCTTCAATAACACTTGCATAACCTGCATAAGGTTGAATGGGGGCTTTGTTAATTTCATCCCAAGGCAAAGCAGATTTATTTTCTTTCTCTCTGTATTTAGATAGTTCGTAAATATCTGGTAAAACTATGTCTGACTCAACACCTTTTAATTGCGTAGAACCGCCATTTACACGGTAGAATTTTTGAAAAGTTAATTTGACTGAACCAAACTCTGTCCGATCTGAGAAATAATCTAATCTTTTGCCCAATGGTACACTACGCTGTACAGTGCCTTTACCATAGGTAGAGGTACTACCTACGATAACACCACGCTTATAATCTTGTATTGCTGCTGCAAAAATTTCGCTGGCACTTGCGCTAAATTCATTTACCATTACAGCCAAAGGTCCATCATACAAAACATTTTGATCTCTATCATCCATCACCATACTTTTCCCATCTCTATCGCGTACTTGTACCACAGGACCTTCCTTAATAAATAAGCCTACCATTTGTATTACTTCGTATAAAGAACCTCCTCCGTTGTTACGCAAATCAATAACAATACCATCTACTTTTTCTTCTTTCAACTTTTCAACTTCTTTAGCCACATCTACACTACATCTTGCGCCTTTAGGGTCTTCAAAATTTGCATAGAAATCTGGTAATACAATATACCCAATTTTCTTATCACCGTTTTTAACCACTACGCTGCGAGCAAAGCCTTCATCTTGTACAATTTCATCCCTTAAAATAGATACTGTTTTAAAAGTACCATCAGCTTTTTTCAGTGCCAATTTTACCTCTGTACCTTTATTGCCACGAATTAATTTTACCGCATCTGTAACCTCATAACCAGAAATATCTACCATTTCATCTTTACCACCTTGACCCACTTTTACTATCACATCATTTACCATTATTTCACCGCTTTTAAAAGCAGGACCGCCTGGTACCAAACTCATAATTTTAATACTACCATCTTGTTGTTCTTGTAACTGCGCACCTATACCATAAAAACGACCACTCATTTGCTCGTCAAAGGCGCGCTTTTCTACTGGCGCAAAATAATCTGAGTGCGGATCCATCGCATTGGTAATAACGTTGATAAAAGTATTAAAGCGCTCATCTTCTGTAAACTTCACTTTAATACGATTATACGTCCTATCTAGAGCTCTTAACACACTTGTTCTAGCTTCCGCTTCTAACTGTGCGTCAGTTTTGTTACTGATACTATCAACTTTGCTTTTATTTCTATCTTCTTGCAAATTCGTAAAACGCTCTAATGTTAATAATTTTAAGCGCTTACGCCATCTGTCTTTACGTTCTGCATCTGTAGTTGGGTAGGCCAGTTTTTCTGGGTCTGTAACCAAGGTTTCATCTACCTTAAAATCAAAAGGCTTACTTAAAATATTTTTGTAAATAGCAACTACTTCAGCTGTTCTTTTATCGTAAATAGCATCAACAGCTGGTAAAAATTTTAATTCTGACGCAGCTTTAATTTCATCGTCAATATTTGTTTCATATTTTTTTAAAGCATCAATATCACTTTTTAAAAACAAGCTCTTGTCGCCATCTAGTTCTTCAATAAATTTCTTGAATACCTCTTTAGAAAAAGCATCATTTATAGGCTTAGGGCTATAATGTTGTTCCTGCAACAACTGACCAATAGCAGCCAATAACTTTTGTTTTTGTGTGGTAGGTACAGGATTAGGATTGATTCCTCTAAATGCAAAAAATGCCCCTGCAAACGCTAGTACTATAAAAAGCACCCAACCTTTTTTCTGTATCATAAAAGCAACTATTTTATTCATAACAATGCATCAAATGTAAACTAATAAAAGTTTAGGTTATTGATAAAGAAACGCTAAGATATAGCAATGGCAAATAGCTGACATGAACGAGTTATTTTAGATGATAAAAAAAACTTGACTGTTAAACAAAGCCAATCATCATTTACATTCGCTGCTATTAAAACCAATTAAGTATGGATGTAAAAATAGAAGCTAGCTGGAAGGAGATGCTAAAATCTGAGTTTACCAAACCGTATTTTTTGCAAATAGCCACCCATTTAAAAACGGAGAAACTAACAGGTGCAACCATTTTTCCACCAGGGCAACTGATATTTAATGCTTTTAATCATACCCCGTTTGATGCGGTAAAAGTGGTAATTCTTGGACAAGATCCTTATCACAATCCCGGCCAAGCAATGGGTTTAAGTTTTAGCGTACCAGATGGTGTAACACCCCCCCCATCTCTGGTAAATATTTACAAAGAATTGCATACAGATATTGGCATACCAATACCCAAAACTGGTAATATTTCCCCTTGGGCAAATCAAGGAGTATTATTATTAAACGCCATACTTACTGTAAGAGCAAATGAACCAGCCAGCCACTCAAAAATTGGTTGGATGCATTTTACAGACGCAGTGATTAAAAAAATATCTGACGAAAAAACAAACGTTGTATTTGTTTTGTGGGGCAAATTTGCCCAGGACAAGCAAGTACTTATCGATGCTACCAAACACTATATTCTTAAAGCAGCACATCCCTCGCCTTTAAGTGCACACAATGGTTTTTTGGGCTGTAAGCATTTTAGCAGAATTAATCAACTATTGATAAAAGATGGCTTAGACCCGATAGATTGGAATTTGAGTTCAACAATAACTAATTAAAATTATTTTATGGCTGCAAAAAAAGACAATATTTTTATAGAAATCTTTGCCCGCATTTGGGCTTTTTGGGGGCTTTTAAGCTTTACTGTCACTTTTCTAATTATTGTTATTCCGTCGCTAGCTACCAAACTGATCCCTAATCCAAAAGGTATGTATTGGTTTATAAAAGTATCAAAGTTTTGGGTTACTTTTTGGTTGTATATGGTAGGTTGCCCTATGAAAGTAGTAGGCAAACAAAACTTTAAAAAAGGCAAAACTTACATTATTACTTACAACCATAATGCTTTACTTGATGTACCACTGTCTGCACCTTTTGTGCCTGGGGCTAATCAAACCATTGCTAAAGATAGTTTTGCTAAAGTGCCAATATTCGGATGGTTTTATGCACGTGGGTCTGTATTGGTAAACAGAAAAAGCCTTGCAAGTAGAAAGAAAAGTTACGACTTAATGAAAGCAGCTTTGCAACAAACCTTTCATATGTGTATTTATCCTGAAGGTTCAAGAAATAAAACCAATAAGCCATTAGCACCTTTTCACGATGGGGCATTTAAATTGGCAGTAGATACACAAAACGAAATAATGCCATCTATCATTTTTGGTACTAAAGAGGCCATGCCTATCCACAAAACATTTTATTTATTACCAAAGAAATTGGAAATACATTTTTTACCACCTATTGCAGCAGGTACAGACGCAGATGCTTTGAAGCAACAAGTATTTGAAACCATGTGGAACTATTATGAAAGCAGGGCGTAAACAATTAATTCTTTTACAGCTTAGGTACGTGTAGTAAATACTTTTCTTGAAAATAGTCTTCGTTGAAGATATCGTAGATAGGGAGCATTTTCGGCCTTGTTAAGCTTTCAGAAATTTCTTGGTGCAAATCGCCACCTTTTAAACATATCAAGCCATTGGGCAATTCTGCTGTATGCCCTTTTCGAATTAATGGGCTTGCCCATTGCCACAATTCTTTTAAAGGCGCAACAGCCCTGCTCACAGCAAAATGAAATTTGCGCCCTTTAATATCTTCAGCCCTTGTGTGCTGTGTGGTGATATTGGTGATGCCTGCAGCCTCACAAACGCCCTCTACAACTTTAAGCTTTTTACCAATACTATCCACTAAGTGAAATGTTACTTCTGGGAAAAAAATAGCTAATGGCACGCCTGGAAAACCGCCACCACAACCAATATCTATAATTTCCATACCTTCTTTAAAATCAGCCACTGCAGCTATAGTAAGGCTGTGTAATACATGGTGTAAATAAATACTATCAATATCTTTACGAGACACCACATTGATCTTTTCATTCCACTCTTTATACAACCCTTCTAAAGCCTGAAACTGTTGTATTTGCTGTGGAGAAAAGTCTGCAAAGTATTTTAAAATTGTTTCCATTACCTATGATTGAAAGGATGCGATTGAAGTGATTTTATTATTTGGGTTGAATGTTGTCAAAAACGAATGATCGTAAATCACACCAATTATGGTTAACCAACTCTTTTAATTCCAAGTTTGTTTGGGCTTTTTCCATAAAGCAGGAACCGTAATTAAAAAGTAAAAAAACATCCAAATATCAAACAAAATAAAGAACGGCCACAAGTCTTTCTCGTTCAGTTTTTTCATAGTTTTATACAAAATAATGGCTTGTATTAATAGGCGCAAACCCATTACAGATAAAGCTAACCACCAAGTATGCATCACTACACTAGCTGCAAATAATGGATAAAACAATACCAAGCTAAGGGAATAAAGCCCCAACAAAAACTTATGAATGGGCTTGTAATATTTTGATGTGGTATAGTGGCGATACTTTTGGCGCATCCATTCGTTCCAAGTTTTTTTGGCTTCGCTTAATGTGTGTGATGCAGGGTCAATCATAATAGCGGTATTGTGTTTATTTGCCACTTTATTGATAAACAGGTCATCATCACCGCTTGGTATCATGTTCATAGATGAGAAGCCTTTATTGCGCATAAATACCTCTCTTTTATAACTCAAGTTTCTACCTACACCCATATATGGTATTCCTGCTAAGGCATAAGAAAAGTATTGTAACGCACTATGAAATGTCTCAAAACGAATTAACTTATTCAGCAAGCCTGGTTTTTTATGATACGCACCATAACCAAGCACCACTTCTGTATTCTCATGATAAGCTTGTTGTACATGGTCTACCCAAAATTCTGAGGCAGGTACACAATCAGCATCAGTTAAAATTAAAGTTTCGTATTTAGCGCTTTTGATACCCATTGATAATGGAAATTTTTTACCCATTATCAATTTCGCTTCTTGCGTTAGTTCAATATTTACCAAGTTTTTAAACGATTTTTTATATTCGTCTATCACATACTTGGTTTCATCGGTTGAATTATCGTTTACCACAATAATTTCGTGGGTAGTTTTATAATCTTGTACCAAAATACCAGGAAGATTTTTTGCCAAATTATCTGCTTCATCTCTTGCACAGATAATAACCGAGACGGGCTGCGAAATATTTGCTGTTTTTAAAGGTGGCTCATAAAAAGCCAAACGTCTGAAAAAGAATAAATAATAAAAAATCTGTACGGCAGCCACAACACAGAACACAATAAAAATAATCTGTCCTATTAAATAAAAATACGCACTCATGCTGCAAATGTAACATATCGTACATGCCTTTACCCTAGCATTGTGTGTATGTGGAAAAAAGGGAAGCAATTGGTTGATGGATTGCTGGTTATCGATTAATTGGTTTCTTGGTTCTTAAATCTAGCAACTAGAAACTGGTAGCTGGTTTTCTTTATTTTTGCCCGATGGCATCACTTGAGTTTATATTAGAACACACCGATAGCAACAGCAAAGCCAGGGCTGGCACAATTACTACCGACCATGGCAACATTAAAACGCCCATATTTATGCCCGTGGGTACTGTCGGCAGCGTAAAAGCTGTTAACCAACAGCAGCTTAAAAACGATGTCAATGCACAAATTATTCTTGGCAATACTTATCATTTATACCTTAGGCCAGGTACAGATGTATTAGAAGCCGCAGGCGGCCTGCATCAATTTAATGGTTGGCATAAACCGATATTAACAGACAGTGGTGGCTACCAAGTTTTCTCGCTTGCAGCAAATAGAAAAATTACAGAAGAAGGTGTCTTGTTTCAAAGCCATATTGATGGCAGTAAACATTTGTTTACACCAGAAAAAGTAATGGATATAGAACGCAGCATTGGTGCCGATATTATTATGGCATTTGACGAATGCCCGCCATATCCCAGCGATTATACCTATGCCAAAAAAAGCATGGAATTAACGCACCGTTGGCTAGACAGGTGTTTCAACCAAATCCATGAAACGCCTGATAAATATGGTTATACCCAAAACTTATTTCCTATTGTACAAGGTAGCACTTACAAAGATTTACGTACCGCATCTAGCGAATACATTGCTAGCAAAAATGCCGTAGGTAATGCAATTGGTGGCTTAAGTGTAGGAGAAAGCGAAGAGCTGATGTACGAGTTTTCGGCTTTGTGTTGTGATATTTTACCTGCTGATAAACCACGTTACTTAATGGGTGTGGGTACGCCTTGGAATATTTTAGAAAATATTGCGCTAGGCGTAGATATGTTTGACTGTGTAATGCCTACCCGTAATGGCAGAAATGGCATGTTATTCACCTCGAAGGGCATTATTAATATTAGGAACAAGAAATGGGCAACAGATTTTAGCCCAATTGATACTGGTTTTACCTGCGAAACAAGTAACTATTATTCTAAAGCGTATTTACGCCATCTGTTTGTGGCAGGTGAAATCTTGGCTTTGCAATTGGCAAGTATCCACAATCTAGCCTTTTATTTATGGCTTGTGGGAGAAGCAAGACAACACATTATCAATAACACCTTTAATAATTGGAAGAACGAGATGATTAAAATCTTAAAAACAAGGTTGTAAAATATTGCTAGAATGCGCTAGGGACGGGCTTTTTGTGGATAAGCAAAGAAGCCCATTTTTATTTATTCACGATACCAACTATTAGTTCTTTCAGATAAAAAGACCTGCTACTTTTACAATACTTACTAATCCGTTTACCTTTTAAGAACCATAATTCGTACATCCTTCTATAAGGATGTTTTTTTTGCCCATTATCACAGGAATTATTTTTAAGTTCAACTACTTTATAATCGAAGCTGTGAAGTCTATTAGTAACCATTCCATTTTTCACATTTCACTTTCGCAACACCAATTATCTTTGTTGCTACGTTTTCAACAATGAAGAAACTAGACTGGTACATACTTAAAAACTTTTTAACCACATTCTTTTTTGCCATTTTCTTATTTACGGTAATTGCTGTGGTTGTAGATGTGAGCGAAAAAACAGATGATTTCGTAAAATCTAAACTTGGTTTTATCAGAATTATTACCATGTACTATTATGGTTTTGTACCACATATCATCGCTTTGCTATTCCCTTTATTTGTATTTATTGCAGTTATATTTTTCACATCAAAAATGGCAGGTCGTAGCGAAGTAATTGCGATACTTGCGAGTGGTACAAGCTTTGCTCGCTTTTTACGTCCTTATTGGATGGGTGGTGTTATGTTGGCAACGTTATTGTTTTTTGCAAATAGATTCATTATCCCAAAAGCCAATCAAATTAGAGGAAGTTTTGAAGCAAGGTATATTGACAACAACAACTCATATAACGCGCTTGTGCGTGAACAAAACAACAATTTATACATCCGTGTAGATAGTTTTTCTTTTGCGGGCATTAATAATTATGATACACTAAGCAAGCGCGGTGGTCCATTTTTTATGCACCGCATTATCGGCAATAAACTTACCATTAATACACGAGCTGATAACTTACATTGGGATACTGCCACTAGAAAATGGATTCTTGAGAATGTGGTTGAACGTAAGTTAAATACGCTTGGCGAATCGGTAGTGATGGAACAAAAACGTGTAGTGAATTTTAACTTTAAACCGCTTGATTTAAGCCGAGACAAGTACACAAAAGATAAACTTACATCAGATGATTTAAGTAGGTTTATAAAATTAGAAGAACAGCGTGGTGCCGAAAATCTCAATGAACTAAAAATAGAATTATATAGACGCGATGCCACATGTATTACAGTGCTATTACTCACCTTGATTGGTGCCGTAGTGGCTGGTCGCAAAGTGAGAGGTGGTAGTGGTGGTCACTTAGCACTTGGGTTTATTATTGCAGCATTGTTTATAGTGGTCGGTCAGTTCTCAACTGTATTCTCTACAAAGGGTAACTTACCACCAGTTATTGCCGCTTGGATACCCAATACCATTTTTATGTTTGTAGCAATTTATTTGTACCAAAAAGCACCGAAATAATTGAGAAAAAAATACAAAAAAGGCAGGTTCACTAACCTGCCCTTAGAAAAATTGCTCTCAAAAAAATCTGTTTATAAAGTCTTTATTTTAATGCTTTTAAAACTTACAGCATCGCCATGGTCTTGCAGTAAAATATGACCTTGCTTTGCTTGGCCAAAATTTGGCCAAACATGGTATTTACTGATAGCAACTAGTTGCTTAAATTCTTCTGATCCGCGCACATAAGACAACACTTTTACACCATTTAAATAGTGTTCTACACGGTTGTCGGGATATACAATAATTCTACCGATATTCCACTCACCTATTTTATGTAAAAAACGTTTTTGTTTATTAGCGGTAATCAAATCGTAGAGAGAAGCAAGTGTGCGGTTACCATTTCTACCCAATTTCGCATCAGGATGCAACGAATCATCTAGTACTTGATACTCTAAACCAATAGCAGAACCAGTTGTTTTTTCAGCCAAGGTTACAAAATATTTTACACCACTATTTGCACCAGGTGTTAATCTAAAATTGAAAGATAAATCGAATGCTGTGTATTCTTTATCTGTTACAATATCACCGCCGTTATTGGCTTCTTTACCCTCTGAAGAGAGTACATTCAAGCAACCATCTGTAATTGTCCAGCCTTTTGCAGGGAAGGCTGAGCCTTTGGCACTTCTCCAACCTTTACTGGTTGTACCATCAAATAATAATTGCCAACCCTCTTTTTTTTCATATGTTGTTAAACTATTGTCAGTAAGATTGACAACATAAACGCGTTTATTGAAACTTGCAGGTTTTAAATTCTCTGTTTGTATAGTGATATTTTTAAAAAACACACGTTTATTTGCATGAGCTGCGTTATTAATAGCATGAACTTGCAAGCCGATAAAACCTGTTGCATCAAGTGTATCTACCACATACGAAGTTGCTATATTGTTGACCCAAGTTTTGGTCTCATTGCCAATGCACTCAATACGTAAATGATTGAATGTTCCGTTTTTAAATGCCTTTTTTGCAGATTCGTTTAAATCCATTGGGTACAGCCATTCACGTCTAGCTTCATCGTACACACCGCCAGTCCACGCTCTAGAAGATGGGTCAATTTCTATTTGCCTGCCATATACCCTGCCTTTTGCTGCGTCAAAGTGGCTACGTGTTTGCACACCAGAATTATTACTCGTGTCTTCAATCATCACATCCAATTCAATAATGCAATCGCCGTATTCTTTTTCAGTTGTTAAAAAAGTATTTCCGCTACCCATAACAGTTGTGCCTACTATCATACCATTATCTACAGTAAAAGTAGCAGTACCGCCTAATTGCTTCCAGCCAACTAAATCTTTACCATTAAACAAAGGTATTTTCCCTTTTTGTGCGAATAAACAAGAAGATAGTGTGACACTGATAATAAACAGCATAAGCTGTAACTTGAGATGTTGTTTTTCCATAGCAAACAATATTTAAACATCCAAATATAACGCTAACCAATTGTATTTTGTATTTTGCCACTGTCATAGTCTCAAATGCTTATATGCAAGATGTATTAGAACAATTAACGACGCTTCTCTCCCAAGAAAAAAAATTTGTAGCTACTGATGGTCAATTACTTAAAAGCAGTATTCTAACTGCTACAAAGCAATTAGAACCACATCTACTCACTTTGTTGTTATCGCAACCTACTATTAAAGCGTACTTTTTTCAAAAAGTATATGATATTTGGGTATTTGATACTATAAAATTTCAACAATATATCAATAATGAGTTATTCTATAAGGATAATGAAATCGAAACGGCATTTAAACCTAGAGAAAAGCTAATCATTCCGACTAACCATCCCACAACGAAAATAGTATTTAAGGGATTCAAAAAGTATGCTATAAGTGGTAGCTACATACCTGATATACTTTCTGCGAAAGATAATTTTATTATACGTGGTAATAATATTACGGTATTACGCAGCTTGCAAACAATGTATCGCAATCGCATAAAACTTATTTATATAGATCCGCCTTACAATACCGGCTCTGATGTTTTTTTATACAACGATACGTTCAACAGTAGTACATGGCTAACGTTTATGAAAAATAGGTTACTAATTGCTTGGCAATTATTAGCGAGTGATGGCAGTATATTTATTCAAGTTGACGATACTGAATTTGCCTATTTAAAAGTGCTATGTGATGAGATATTCGGCAGAGATAATTTTAAAGAACATATTGTACTAAAGTCAAGCACAGAGAGTGGTGTAAATGCTATTAACGTTAAACGCGGTGAACGCTTGTTTAAAGTAAAAGAACATATTTTATTTTATGCTAAATCACCATCGTTTCGGTTTAAACCTTTTTACGTAAAAGCTAGTTTTAATACCCATTACAAATACGAGGTAAAGCAGACCAATAACAGCTTAACAATAGAAGACATTAACAAGACTATCACCGAAAAATATCTGCAAGGAAAAAAAAAGAAAACCCTTACTGACATTGAATTACATAGTATTAAGTTAGCAGTAGAAACTTATGCATTACAACATGCTACAAACATCTATTCGTTAGAAAGAAACATCAAAAAAGCAGGTAAAAAGTTTAAAGCATTTGCTGCTGCCAACAAAGCAAAAGGTATAGTAGAAATTTTTGAAACTACGAATAAACAAATCGCTTTAGTATATGATGGTGGCATGCTCATACCGCTGCAAGAACGATTGGTTATTGAAAATGGCAAAACTTATTTTGGTGTTCTTGCTTCCGATTTATGGGTAGATATTAGCACCACCACGGCAAGTGAGGGAGGCGTTAGTTTTAACAATGGCAAAAAGCCCGAAAAGCTATTAAAGCGCATTATAGAAATGGCTACGGAACCTGGGGATATTGTTCTTGATTATTACTTGGGTAGTGGTACTACAGCCGCCGTAGCACATAAATTAAATAGGCGTTATATTGGGATAGAACAATTAAATTATGGTGACAACGACAGCCTTGTAAGACTACAAAACGTAATACATGGTGACGATACAGGCATTAGCAAAACCATAAACTGGCAAGGCGGAGGAAGTTTTATCTATTGCGAATTACAGCAGACTAATCAATTATGGGCAGAACAAATTGCTAAGGTTACTACCAAAAAAAGAACAACTGCTTTGATAAAACAACTCATTTCTAATCCTACTATTTTCGCAGATGCTAATGAGTTAGCGCAAAAACAAACACAACAGACTTTTTTGAATTTAGACTTAGCGTTGCAGAAAAAAATATTATTGCAGTTACTTGAGTCGGATGATAGTATTTATACCCTAAGTGGTGCTATACAATTATCACCTCAAGAACTTAAACTAAATCAACAATTTTATGATATGCTACCATAAAAACTGCTAATCTTTCATCGGTAAAAGATTAGCAGTTTGAAGAGATGTATTAACGCAAATTGGAAAGATTATTTTAAGAACCAATAGCCAGAAACATAGTGAATATATCTAAGGAACTTGAACTTCGAAAATTTTATTGATGCCATTTGAATATTTGTTATTAATACCGATACTATTTTTCAGGGTGTCGTTTTCATTTATTTGATTATCTACAGGTTTTGGATTTATAATTGTTGTCCACCATTTTCTTTTTGAATATTCTTCATTGGTTTTTTTGAAGTTCTCTTTTGTAAATAAATAAACGTTATTCATCATTGACGAAGCATTAGGAAAGCCTTTTTTTAATACATCATAGTCAGCATAACCAACAAAATCAGTATACGCATATTTAGATAACTCTGCTTTAGATACAAGTTTATTATCTACACAAACTGTGTTTCTGTCTTTTGTTAGCCAGTCATTCCATTGTGTTTTCGTTGGGACTTTCTTAATAATTTTTGGTGTAACAATAAAACTAATTCTTGCTTTTGCTTTTTGTTCAGATGTCATTTTTTGGTAAATACTAAATAACCATTCTCTATCCGCATCAGTTATACTATGACCTGCGTATGGGTTAAATTTTTCAACAAATGCATCATATTTCTCTAGTTCTTCAGGAGTGACACCAGATATAACACTTTTTTTCTCTTTCAAAACTGCTACTTCCTGCTTATTTTCTTTACTCACCAAATAAGTTTCAATACCTTTTAAAATATTGGTGGCAATTATTTGTTGATTCGAAAGATTCTTTAGCATCTTCAAATCTTCTTTGCTAGACACATAACCACATTCTATAAGCGTTGCAGGGCAGTTCGTCGCTTGAAGTACCCAAATACCAACTTTCTTCTGTACTACTTGACCTACTGCAAAACTGCTACTATTAAACACTGAATTAATACTTGAAGCCAATAACTTACAATCTTCCATGCCTGGCCTTTCTCTACTTGGAATTACTACTTCGTAGCCTCTAGCTGGGCTTGCTTTATAGCCATTTGAAGTTTTAATTGGAGCATCACTATTACAGTGCAAACTCACAAATAAATCTGCACCAAGTTTATTTACATAATCCACTCTTTGCGGTGGTGTTAAAAACACATCATTATCTCTCGTCAACACAATATTAATATTGGCATTGGCATTTTGCGCTTTTACCAATTTGGCGATGCTTAGTGCAATGTCTTTTTCAAAACTTTTGCCATCAATACCAGGTGCACCAGCATCAGTACCTCCATGGCCTGCATCTATCACTACAGTATAGGTTTTAGTCAGCTTACCTATAACAGTAGCATTAGAACCAGTAGTAGCAATACTTTCAGAGTTTGTTACCGCATCAACTACATTTTCTAAAGCACTAGCTACAGATAAGGTAATAGGCTTGATTTCTTTTTTTCTAAAGGCAAATAATAAGGTTATAACCACTAGCAAAGGCAGTACCACTAATCGTCTAGCATAGGAGAACCTTGGATTTTTGTTGTTGGTAAGCATGGCAATTCTTCGTTTTATTGGTGAATAAAAAAATGGATTGGTTAATGCAAAACGCTGTTGTGGATAAGCTGCCGCCAATAGCATCGTAGCCAATGCTGCAGTATCACCATTGTCTATAGCTTTATTATCTGCAATAAATTCATGGATGGTTTCTAACTCACGTTTTAGAAGCCAGAAAATAGGATTTGGCCAACCAACAATCAATACTATTTGCAACAACAATTTATCTGCACTATGTTTTTCGTACACATGTGTCAATTCATGCCTTAGCATTTGCTTGCCAGTACTTGTTGTTACATCAATATCAGTATGCCAAAAAATAAATTTAAAAAATGAGAAAGGCGTACCATTTGCCTGCGTTAATACTAAATATACATCGTCTAAATTTTCACAAGAATTAGTCTTTAAGAGCTTGTAAATTTTCACCATCGCTATCAACAACATGGTAAGTAACACACCTGACACTGCTATATACATGGTAACAATCAATGTTTCCCAAGTAAACTGAAAGCCTTTATCAGCAACGGTTTTCTCAAATTCAGAATTCGTGTCGGCTATTACTGAAAACAATTGAATAGGTATAGAAACAGCCTCTTTCGGTTTGTTAATGTCTATTTTTATCAAAGGCATTAACCAAGGTAAAATAGCAACACTCAACAAATAAAATCGATTGTACTGATGAAAGCGTTTGTTACGCAATATCAATGCGTAATACAACATCATTAAGGCGCTACAAAGCGATACTTGCAGAAAGTAGTAAGCAATTGACAGCATACAAACTATTTTTTAGATTTTTTAATTTCGTTTAAAAGCAATTCCAATTCTTTTACACTTAGCTTTTGCTGTTGCACCATAAAAGAAACCACATCGCTAAATGAACCTTCGAAATAGCTTTCTACCAAGGCGCCGATACTATTGCTAGAATACTCTTGCTTTGAAACCAAAGGATAGTATTGGTGCATACGACCAATCACATTAATGCCCACAAAACCTTTATCTACCAATATTTTTAAAATGGTAGCTACGGTGTTGCTATGTGGTTTGGGTTCAGGCTGAGCGTCAACTATGTCTTTTAAAAAAGCAGATTCTAATTTCCAAATGCTTTGCATAATCTGTTCTTCTGCTTTGGTGAGTGGCTTTGTCATTATAACTAAATCTTTAGTTGAACAAATGTAATAACTAATTTCTTAGTTTACCAACTATTTTTTTAGTTTTAATGAAAATAGTTTTCCAACTTACATTCAAACAAAAACGCCCAAAACCTTTCGGCTTTGGACGCGTGGTTAACTACAGGGGGTATTTAACGAATTTATAACAAATTTATACGATTGGTATCTCGACAATTATTTCACATCCCTTACCAATGTTGGTGTTAATCATACATTTACCAGAAAAAGCTTCCGCTCTTTTTTTAATATTACTTAGGCCAATACCTTTTCTAATATCTTTGAAATTAAAGCCCTTACCATTATCTGATACCCGCATGGTAAGTAAATTATGTATTAGTTCTAACGATACGTCAACTATAGTGGCTTCGGCATACTTTAGAATATTTTTAAAACTTTCCTGCAAAATCCTATAGAGATTTATTTGTACATCATGCTTAATAAGATTGTTTTCAGATATATTGCAATCGAAATTAATATTTAAGGCGTTATTTAAATTGACAGATGCAAACAAATCTTCGCACATTTCTTTTAAGTTACGTTCCTCAAAAGATGAAGGCACAAGCTGATGAGATAATTTTCTAAGTTCTAGAATGGCATTGCTAATATGCCCTTTGGTAATTTGGTAATATTGGTTAAAACTATCGTTACCATCTGATTTGTCTTTTGCAATGCCAAGGCTTAATAGTGCTCCTACAAGTATTTGGTTTACATTATCATGTAGTTCTGCACCGATATATCTACGTTCTAATTCTTGTGCAGCAATCATGGCATTTGTAATACGCATTTCCTCTGCTTTCTCGTAGCTGATATCCTGCATAGCGCCAATTATTCTGGTTGGCTTGCCTTCAGCATTGTATAGCACAAATGCTCGATCGTAAATATATTTATAATCGCCATCTGTACATCTAAATCTGTATTCAAGTTGTAGGTTCACCGTTTTATTGGCATTTAGTTCGTTTAATGCCGACACTACAACTTCCAAATCATCGGGATGAATTTTTTCCTGCCACCAGTTTACTACATTGTCAACTTCAGATTTTTGATATCCAAACATTTTTGTTACACCTTCATTATACAACATTTTATCGTTAATAATATCCCAATCCCAAATAGTATCGCTTGTAGCTTTTGCCAAAATTTCATAGCGTTCAATCGCTTTCAAGGTTATTTCTTCAGCTAATTTTCGCTCGGTAATATCGTGATGTTCAATAACTGCTAAAGTTTCTGAACTTTCAAATTTCATAACACGCATATAAAACCAACGCATCTGATTAGCAGAGTGGCATGGATATTCCAGATAAAACGACTCTATAGAACCATTTAATACATTTTGGATGCCTTCCAACGTTTGAAGAGCTATGGCATCTCCGTTATCGCTTTGTTTTTGACATATGGAAAAGTAATTACTACCAATACTATTTGCAACCGCAGGATCTACGCCATTTTCTAAAGCAAATTTTTCCCAAGGTTTATTAACGTTTATAATTGTACCAGCAGTATTAACGATAGCAATATGTGAACTAACAGAATCTATTACCCCACGATTAAACAGTTCGCTATCGATTAATGCTTTTTCTATTTTCTTCCGCTCGGTGATATCGTTAAAAACCAATACAGCCCCCGATATCTTACCATTACTATCAAATATGGGTGAACCACTATTGCTAATAATTAATTGTTTATTCTGTTTAGTATGTAATACGGTGTTATTCTCAAAATCTATGGTTCGCCCGTTTTTTAAAATACGACTTACCACATTCTCAAAATGTAAACCTGTACTTTCATTGACGATATTATATACGGTTTCTAATGCCAAGCCATTGGCTTCTTTATTAGTCCATTGGGTTAACTTTTCGGCCGCTGCGTTCATGTATAATATAACGCCACTTTTATCTGTCGCTATTAAACCTTCGCCGATGCTATTGATAGTAATTGTAAAATATTCTTTTTGTTGTTTCAAAGCTTCGTTAAGTTTTTTTCTAGAAATAACTTCCGTAATTAAAAGATAAAAAACACCAGACAACAACGCTATTGCAGTACCAATACTTATATAAGCTAATGTGTTGTAGAAAGAATTGGCTGCTATCAGATCTTGTTTAGATTTTGTGATATTCTGCTCTAAAATATGTCCATAAAGTTGTACGGTTGTATCACCCATGCGCATGGCTTCACTACTAGAGATGAGCAATTTTACCTCGCTATTTTTGTTGGCATCGCAAAGTAATTTTATCTGCGTTAGCAAGGTTACTTTACTTAATAACCAATTATTATATTTAATAAACTCAGATAAATTACTGCTATTATTGAAAGATTTGAACTGGCTGTAGATATTAGCAACAGAGTCAATAGATGTAATGTAATTTCCTAAAAATCGTTTATCACCAGAGATGATATAAGCTTTAATAGAAGATTCTGCAGTGATAAGTGTAAAGTTTAAATGTTCATATGCAACTTTTTCTTCTACTAACGCTAGGTGCGTTTTAAATTGACGTTCTAAAACAACATTTTGTTTTAGAAAATGGTATAACGATGTACCCAGGAGGATAATGGCGAAAAAAAGGACAAACAGCAAAACAACTTTTCTACTAAGCCAATTTACCACGTGTTTTAACTGTTTGTTCATTTTTTGGTTTTTCGTAATTGTTATAATGTTGGTACAACCTGTAATTTAATAATTGAGATATGCCTAATAATGGCAGGTATGGTAGTAAAGTCTAGATATTTATCTAATATATAATCTACACCCATACTTAAATATCGACTTCTCATACAATCATCGTTACAATTTTGTAATATAATGATATTTGTATCAGTATATTGTTTGATTTCTTTTACTAATTGTAGGGATAAATTATTAGGTAAATAACCGTCGAGCAATATAATGTCGGGTAGCGCCTGTTGTAAAATAGCCACTGCTTCTAGGTAACAAGTAGCTGATACTACTGACAAATTACTAACCGTGTCTAACAGTAGTTCTTCTATCCGTTCAATTATTGCTATCGAATTGTCAACTATTAATACCTGCATTATTATTATTTGATAGTGCAAAGAACTACCAGTAGCAGTAGGTATACAATAGCATTTTACACCTTACTATAATAGTAGTACCTGTAGTATTGGTGATAGTAGTATTACTACAAAAATGGTAACGGTGTAATGCAAAAGCTAATCGTAACCCTTTCTAAAGAGAATATATTTTGTGGGGCGAGATGTGTAGAATCAACGCTAACGGTCTTTTTTTCTATTTGATATGCCGTCAGCATAATTATTTTCGAAGCTAATCGAGCAGATAAATATGAAACTTAAAAGCTATTAAAGGGATGAACTAAAAGTCAGGACGGTTAATATGTATTTTACAATTCTATATCAGAAATAATTTGGTGTGCAATAGCATAACGTGTAAGCTCGGAGTTGGTAGTAAGTACTAATTTTTCTAATATGCGACTTCGATGTGTACTGATGGTTGTGAGGGCTAAAGAAAGTGATTCACTAATTTGTGTTATCGTTTTGCCATAAGCTAATAATTTAAAAATTTCAAACTCACGATTACTCAATAGCTCATGTGGTTTTTTATCCGTGCTTGTACTACTCAATAATTTTTCTGCTATTTCCGGAGTAATGTACTTTTTACCTAACAGCACACGTTGCACAGCCGTAATTAATTCATAAGGTGCAGCATTTTTGTTAAGATAGCCTGAAGCGCCCGCTTTGAGTATACGTACTGCATATAAATCTTCAGTGTAAATACTTAAAATTATGACTGGCAAATTTGGCTTACTAATTTTAATTTGTTCCAATGCTTCTAAGCCACTTCGACCAGGCATGTCCAAATCCGATATTACTAAATCAAAATCGTTTTTTATTACCTCTTGAACCAATGATTCGCCGTCGGACACCTCTGTAATATCAACGCTTGGATATTCATCTTTTAAAATTTGAATAAGTCCTAAGCGAATAAAACTATGATCATCAGCTAAAATTATTTTTTTCATGGCAAGTTAATTTTATCTTCTTGTAATCTATTTAATGGCAAGTTAATAACGATTGTTGTACCTGTGCCAATTTTAGAGGTTACTTCGCAAACACCGCCAAGCGCATGTACTCTTTCTCTCATACCCAATAATCCAAAAGATAATTTATTATGCAGCGCCTTTGGATCAAAACCCACACCGTTATCCTCTATCATCACCACCAAATTATCATCCAGCACGTTTAGTGATGTACTTACTTTAGTTGCTTTTGCGTAGCGTATAATATTGGTAAATGCTTCTTGATAGGCTCTGAAAATAGTGTTAGCAATAGCTTCATTTACTTGTAAATTTTCTTCGTTTGTTGTGAATGAAACAGGAATACCAGTATTGGTAATAAATTGGCGACGTAGCCATTGTATTGCATCTATTAAGCCATTATTATCTAATACACCTGTACGTAATTCATTCAATATGCGTCTTATAGATTGGTTGCTACCATCTAATAAAGTAATGACATTTTGCAATTTACTTTTTACCAGTGTCTGCGCTTCGGGTGTTTTTTTATCAATCCAAACAATATCCATTTTTATAGCTGTTAATTGTTGACCAAGCTCGTCGTGTATTTCTCTACCAATGCGTTTACGCTCCTCTTCACGTATGTTTTGTAAATGGCCAGCAAGCTGACGTAACTGCTCAGTAGTTTGTTTAATTTTTTCTTGTGCTTCTACAATCTCTGACATATCTATACCTACCCCCATTAAGCATTGCTCCCCCTCATAATCGATAGCAATACCTGTGAAGTAGTAAGGTATTTTTTCGTTGGTCTTCAGTAAAAAATTAGCTCTTACATTGTCTTCGCCTTTGGCAAAAACATTTTGTATTTTATCTGCCAATAATTGTTGTTCATCTTTATCAAATAGAGTCAGTGGACTAATATTTTTAATTTCAGCCGCATCATATTTGGTTACTTTTTCAAAATTTTTGTTCCACCGCAAAAACTTCCCTTTATTATTATATAAATAAAATACGCCAGGTAAGCTATTAATAATTTGATCAGATAAAATTTTCTCTTTTATAATCTCATCATTTGCCTTTTTTAATGATGTAAAATCTATCATCGAACCTACCATTTTGTAAGTTTTACCTGCCGTATTTTGCACAGCAAAAGCTCTGTCATAAACAAACAAAACATCACCATTTTGGGATACGCATCGGTATTCGTCATCCCATGTTTTATCGCCAGACTCTATCACCTTATAAATACCTTTTAATACCCGCTCTAAATCGTCCGGGTGTATATGTGTTGTCCAAGAAGTAATATCATGTGGCATACTGGCTGTATACCCAAATAGATTGTAAAAACTGCTATTCCACCATATGGTATTATTTTGCAAATTCCATTCCCAAATAACGTTATTGGTAGCTTTTGCCACTAGTTCAAAACGCTCATTCGCTTCTGCAATGGCTATTTCTGCATGTTTACGGGCAGATATATCGGTATAAAAAATAGTAAGTCCATCTTCAGAAGGATATAATTTTACAGAAAACCAAATATTCATTGGTTCGTAAAAACTATCTAGTTCTATTACTTTTTGTGTTTGCATTGCTTCGTGGTACTTGCTGTAAAAAACTGTACCTCGCATTTCTGGGTGCACGTCCCATATAACTTTACCTAATGTATTTGATCTACCTAAAGGATGAGTTGCAAGTGCAGCATCATTGATAAAAGTATAACGCCAATTTTTATCTAGCGACACCATCGCATCATTAATACGATTTAAAACCGTTTCTTTCTCTTTATTTAGTTTAGCAATCGTCTCTTCAGCAAGCTTACGCTCAGTAATATTAGTAGTTGTACCTATATAACCAACTATCTCACCTGCGGTATTTTTTTCAGGAATTGCTTGGCCAATAACCCATATGATACTGCCATCTTTTTTAACAAATCGATATTCAGATGTAGAAATTTTGACGTTGGCAGTTGCAGTAGCCCAGCCGCTTGCAAGCATTTCTTTGTCATCTTTATGTACATTTTCTAGCCAGCCATTGCCATTGGCTTCTTCTGCTAAAAGACCTGTCATTTGGCACCAGTAAGGGTTTACGTAAGTAGTTAATCCTTTTATATCGGTATGAAAAATGCCAACGGGTGCGCCCTCGGTTAATGTTTGATAACGTTTCTTACTTTCTTCAACTGCTTTTTCAGCCTCCTTCCGGAGCTTTTCTTTTTCAAATAATTCGAGCGCAAATGCCACATCGCCAGTAGCCTCTAACAATAAGTCAATTTCTGCTGTATCAAAAAAGTTCTTTTCCGATGCATAAAAAGTAAATGCACCTATTACCTTGCCGAAAGTAATAATAGGTAGCGACATAGATGCTGCATAACCCCTATCTAATGCTGCTTCACGCCATGGCAGCATATAAGGCTCATTTGCAATATCATTACAAACGAAATATTTACCATCTCGTAATGCTTTTCCAGTAGGGCCATTGCCCTCTGGCATATTAGCGTCTAAGGAAATAGGTGTTATTTTAGATAAATAACTTTGCTCCTCACCGTCGTGCATGACTGGCACTACAATTTTTGTAGCGTCGTCTATCATACCTATCCATGCCATTCTAAATTTTCCTAAATGCACTGCAATACTGCATGCCTCTTTAAACAAGGTTTTTTTATCAGTAGTACGAACAATCATTTGGTTGATTTGACTGATAAAAAAATATAACCTACTGGTTTTAACTAATTGTTGTGTGCGCTGCTCTACTTTGTTTTCTAATTCAGCATTTAGTTTTTTTAATGCCAACGCACTATCCTTCTTCGCCAATAAATCAATTCGCACTTTAATAATAAGCATTACCAATAGCACTACCACGCTAATAAATAAGATGGTGAAAACATTTGTTAATATGAGTGTTTCAGATTTTTTTCTGGCTTGTCTTTTTGCCAATAAGGTATTTTCTAAGGTATCAATATTGTCGATAATACGCCTTATACTGTCTGTATAAATCTTTCCATCACCGTTTTTAACAAGCATTGTAGCTGCAACTTGTCCATTAGTTCTGTAAGTTGAAACCAACAAATTGGAGAGGACAATACGCTTATTTACTAAATCCCTCAAAACACGTACTTTTTGCTGTTGCGTAGGGTTATCGCTAACAAGATCATTCAGAATTTGAAGATGTTGAAATATAGATGCTTGTGCTAGTTTAAGCGGTAGCAAATAAGCGGTATCGTTAGTAATAATAAAACCTCTAGCACTGGTTTCATTGTCTACTACTAGGGATAAAATTTTTTGAGAACTTGCTAAAGTTTCATGTGTATGTACTACCCAATCAGTTGCGGATCGCAATTGTTTAGACGAATAAAAAGTATAACCAACCACAATCACAAGTGTGGATAGTAGTAATATAATACCAATAATTAAAGCATTGTCTACACTAGGCTTTAGTTTTAATCTCATAACAAGATTTTTAGTTGGTTTGATAATACCTACACCTAAAAACTTGAAGATAATAAAAATTTGTTAAGTAATCCAAAAACGCATCAAGCCATTTAAATTTGAATATGCAACAACAAAAAATAGGCTATTTGATTAATAAAATAACTGCGAGAGAACGTTAGTTGGTGTATTGGTGGCTGGCTTTAAACCTAAAAATTTATTCATTTGATTTTGTAATAAAATGCCTGTCAGCTTTGTTTTTAAATTACTAAACAGAGAGGTTTGTTTGGCTGTATAATCGGTTTTATTACTTTGTAACAAAGGCATTATCTGTGCTTTTGCAGCTAAGAAAGTGCTAATTGCTGTAGTAACTCTTGGTTTCTGTTCAGCAGTCAAATTAAGGCTTGGTGTAAGTTTACCCATGATGCTAGTAGTTAATTTATTAGCATCAAAACCTACAGCCCCAGCTGCTGCTTTTGCTTTATCTAACATGCCGCTAAATTGTGCATGCGTTGTAGCAACTGCTAGTAAAATAGCAGAGGCAAGAATCATTTTTTTCATTTGTTGTATTATTTAGTTTTAGTCATTCGAAGTTAGCGTTTAAAAAGGCTATCAACAAATTCGTGTTTATCAAATACCAATAAGTCATCTATTTTTTCACCAACACCTATAAATTTTACAGGTATTTTAAATTGATTGGCAATAGCCAATACTACACCACCTTTTGCAGTACCATCTAGCTTGGTAATAGTAAGTGATGTAACATCTGTAGCTGCTGTAAAATGCCTCGCTTGTTCAATGGCATTTTGCCCAGTAGAACCGTCTAACACTAGCATTACTTCGTTTGGAGCAGTTGGTAATACTTTTTTTATTACCCGTTTAATCTTAGTCAATTCGTCCATTAAGTAGGCCTTATTGTGCAACCTACCTGCAGTATCAATAATTACAATATCGCTACCTTTTGCTACAGCACTTGTAACGGTGTCAAAAGCCACTGCGCTTGGGTCGCTGCCCATAGCTTGCTTTACAATAGACACACCTACCCTTTCGCTCCAAATGGTCAATTGGTCTACTGCCGCAGCTCTAAAAGTATCAGCAGCGCCCAATATCACATTATGACCAGCTTTTTTATAATTGTGGGCAAGCTTACCAATTGTAGTGGTTTTGCCTACACCATTTACCCCTACTACTAAAATTACATAAGGCTTTTGTCCCTCGGGTATTTCAAAGTTTTTATATGATGTGTTATCAGCATCTACTAATACTGCTTCAATTTCTTCTTGTAGCAAGGCATTTAATTCGCCGGTGCTTATATATTTATCTTTGGCTACTCTTGCTTCTATGCGTTTAATAATGGCTAGTGTAGTTTCAATACCTACATCCGCACCTACCAATGCTTCTTCCAAATTATCTAACACTTCCTCATCAATAGAAGCTTTACCTGCAATGGCTTTGGTTATTTTGGCAAAAAAACCTTCTTTGGTTTTCTGCAGTCCTTCGTCTAAGCTTTCTTTTTCTTTTTTGCCAAATAATTTATCGAAGAAACCCATATATCCGCTGTTTTATAATTGTTATTGCGGACGAAAGTACTTAAAGTTTTAGGATTGTTGTGGTGCATTTGTAGATGTACTGCTTTAAATATAGTTGTAACGCAGTATTATTTCTATGTCTACTGTTTAATCAATTGGTAGGTTACAAGTTTATTCTGCTTATTAAACAGGAGTATTTTACTTATTGTTCAGATTAAAACCGCAAATGTCACCTATTAAATAGATATTTTGTACTTAATAAACAGGTGTTTTACACCCATTAAACAGGCATAATACACCTATTAAACAGTCATGTTACACCTATTTATCACACAAATTACACCCAATAAATAGGCATAATACACCTATTAAATTAACATTTTGTACCTAATAAATAGGCATGTTATACCTATATACCACAGGAATTATACACAATAATTATAATTTAAGTACCTGATTTACCTACAATAGCCTTTGTAATCATGTCTGCATGTACCCTAGAATTTTCTATAAACCATTTATGCGTGTTCATGCCGCCACAAACCACACCTGCTAGATATACATTGGGCTGATTTGTTTCCATTGTTTCAGGGTTGTAAACAGGTTGTTTAATCGCATCATCACTTAGGGCTACACCTAAATTTTCGAGTACAGTAAAATTTGGTTGATAGCCCGTCATAGCCATTACAAAATCGTTATCAATAGTTACCAAGCCATCAGGCGTTTGTATGGTCACTGTTTTTTCTGTTATTGCTGTTATAGACGATTGAAAATAAGCTTTAATACTCCCTTCTTTGATGCGATTAATAATATCAGGCCTTGCCCAATATTTTACCCTTGTGCCTATTTCTTCATCACGAATCACCATAGTTACATCGGCGCTTTTACGCCAAGTTTCCAATGCCACATCTACTGATGAATTATTAGCGCCAACCACCACCAATTTTTGAAAGGCATAAAAATGTGGGTCTTTGTAATAATGTGTTACTTTAGGTAAATGCTCCCCGGTCACATTTAACAATACTGGTATATCATAAAAACCTGTAGAAATAATAATATTTGTAGCTTGATAAATGTTTTTCGAAGTCGTAATACTAAACCTACTATCAGGCAAACGTTCGGTGCTAGTCACGGCTTCAAATAACCTCACGTTGAGTTGGTGTAATTGCGTTACACGTCTATAATATTCCAAAGCCTCGGCCCTTGTGGGCTTTGCATTGAGGCTCATAAAAGGTACATTACCAATTTCTAATTTTTCTGGTGTAGAAAAAAAAGTCATGTTTAAAGGATAGTTGTATAAACTATTTGTTAAGCACCCTTTTTCTAATATCACATAACTTAAACCTGCTTGCTTGGCTGCAATACCGCAAGCCAATCCTATAGGCCCACCACCAATAATTGCTATATCAAATTGCGTCATAATTTTTGTGTTAGCGCTCGCGTAAAACGCAGATTTTGCAGAATTTCAAATATTTCTTCAAATACAAATGCATTATCTTGATTAAGGCAAATCAAATAGACATATTTTTAAATGCCTAAGAGAAATGTTTTTAAACAAAATCTTTAACAATGCAATTTAACAGCTATTCACTTGCTTTTTCTACCTTCATGTCAAAATTATGATTTGGTCAGGCATCAAACATAATTCGTAAGGCATCTAGTCTTATTCGTGTACATCTTAAAACCACTATACCCCTTGACTGAACACGAACTTATTAAAGGTTGTGTAAATGACAATGCGACTTGTCAGCGTATGCTATTTGACCAATACGCTGGCAAATTTATGTCTATATGTATGCGCTACGCAAATGATGCGATGGAGGCAGAAGATATGTTACAGGAAGGTTTTATTCGTATATTCAAACACATGCATCAATTTAAGTTTGAAGGTTCTTTCGAGGGCTGGATGCGCCGCGTTGTGGTAAATGTTGCTTTGAAGCATTTACAAAAAAAACGGATCCATTTTGCAGAAATAAAAGACGATAGTAACAACGACCCACAACTACCATCCTATGCGTATAGTAGTTTAGGGCAAGAAGAATTAATGAAATTAATTAATGCACTACCTGACGGCTACAGAATAGTATTTAATTTAAATGTGATAGAAGGTTATAGCCACGAAGAAATAGCCGACATGCTTGGTATTCAAGCTAGTACAAGCCGTAGCCAACTAGTAAAAGCAAGAAAAATGCTACAAAGCCAAATTTTACAATTAGAAAAAATTGCAGTGTAATGCAGAACGAGATAAATTTTGATGACTTTGTGAAGGACATGCTTCACAACCACAAAAGCCCGGTACCCAATGGCTTGTGGGATAAAATTGTGGCTGAGAAAGAAACCAAAAAGCCCATCGTATATTGGTGGACCGATAAGCGGTGGTACATGGTAGCAGCAGCCTGCCTGATACTGATTTGCGGCACTTGCTTCTACATTAACAACAAAAACAAAACAGAAGAAGTTGCCACGAAAAGCCAAATACCAAGCAAACAACTCAACCATAACCCATCTCAACCACTAAAAACAAACACTATAGATAACAACGCTACATTAAATGAAAATAACGACAACAACGAAAATGCAAGCCTAAATACTGTAACAAACAATACTTATGATGATAATAATAATTGCAACAATGCAAGCAACATTATTTCAAATAAAGTGCGTAATATAGATATCAAGGCATTAAACAACAAGCGCACTAAAAAGCCTGGCATCGTAACTGACAAAAATGGTTATTTTTCTAATAGGATAGGTCAACAAGAACAATTACCATTCACACAAACCGATGCTTTAACGCAGGATAATTCAGAGCATTTAGTATCAAAATTTGAACAAGCCAATACCATCTCATTATCAAAATTATTTAACTATCATACAAAAGATATCACGTCACTAAAGTTAAATAACCAAAATAAAATTTTTGGTTTAGACTGCCCAAATTACAAACCTGCTACTTGGTATTTAGAAGCCTATGGTTCAGCTGATTATACTATGAAACATGTATTTGCGTATGGCGTTAGTAATAATTATTTGAAACGTATAGACAGTACAACCAAAATGAATGGTGGCTTTACATTTGGTTTAAGAGTAAGCAAAACCATAAGCGATAATTTTTTACTAAAGTCGGGCATTCAATATACACAACGCAACGAGCAGTTTAGCAGTAAATCAGACAGTATTATTACTACTACAAGCGTGGTTACCGTTCGTACCATTGTGCGGGGTGGCGGCCTTAGCGATACAACTGTAAGAGACACTGCAACAGTTCAGCAAATTGGCTATAGAAAACGCATTACTAATAATCATTACAAAAGCTTAGAAATACCATTGTTATTAAGCTATGAAAATGGTAATGAACAATGGCATTATGCAATCAATGGCGGAATTATTGCCAATCTTACATCTTGGTATCAAGGCGAAACCTTAGATACGTCCTTTCAACTAGTGCCACTTGGTGCAAAAAACGCCAATGGTTTTTATAAAAGCAATTTAAACCTGAGTTTATATGCAGGTGTGAGTATTATTCGCAATATCAGCGAGCGCTTAGATATGTTTGCGGAACCATATTTTAGATATGGTATTTCGAACACCAATACTTCTGTGGCGGGTTACAATCAGCGCTTTAATGCAGCAGGTTTAACATTCGGTATACGTTTTAAACTTAACAATAAAGGCAGCGGTGTAGGTAATTAATGCATCATCTACACAAACCATTCATACATAGTATTTGCAAAACTGATAGCAATAACGATTGCAAAAAAGAAGTTAACATGAAACCATTTCTCAAATATATTGTCGTCTCACTAACAGTTGTAATCGCCTTTTGCGCTTGCAACAAAGCTATATCAGACGAATTTGTATCATACGCCAACAACCCACTTAACGATACAACTTGGTCTAATGTGGCTTACACTTCAACTGTTCTCAATAAGATCATTTTTCCAGAAATAACCAAGGGTACAACTGTAATAGACAGTTTTGATTGTTTAGGGGATAGTAAATTAATTTTTGGCGATAGTTTACAAATCCTTGTTCCAGCTAATAGTTGCATGACTATCAATGGCAGCCCAATTACAAACAACGGCAGTAAGATAACAGCAGAAATAAGTTGGCTTAAAAATAAAGGTGATTTTATTAAATATGCAATGCCTACTACCAACGTTTTTTCACTGCTAGAAGCAAGTAATTATTGCGATATTAGACTAACAAAAGATGGTCAAGAAGTAGCAATAGTGCCAAATGCGCAAGTAAAGATTAGATGTAAAGACACTACTGCCAATAGTAACATGAAGTTTTTTGTTGGCAATGCTATTCAGTATGCAAGAGATAGTGTATTTGCATGGTCACCATCAAGCGATGGTAAAATAGCGCTTTTACAAGATAACAGTACAGGTAAAATTTGGGGTTATGAATTTACCACAAGTAGAATTAGATGGTTTGGTGCGGCCAATTACGCAGACAGTAGTGTACCAAAAACCAAATTAAATATAATTCTACCGCCTAATTTCACTAATAAAAATACAGTTGTTTATGCAGTCTTAAAAAATACACAAACAATTATTAGCTTATTAAGTAACCCTGATAACAGAACTTTTTTCACGTTGAATATTCCAGTAAATACTGAATTTACTTTGGTGGCTGTTTCAAAAATTAATGACGATTATTATTTTGATAGTAGAATTATTAAAAATGCAAGTGCCAACCCTATTGGCCTTCTACCTTACAAAAAACCATTACCTGATATTTTGGAAATTATCAACAAGTTGTAAATAAAAAATATTCAAATTTCAAAAGCGGCAGTCACAACACAGTGAACTGCCGTTTTTATTGTATTAAAGTAACTACTAGTAATTAGAGAAAGTTCTACTTCTATTAATTTTCAAATCGCGTAAAATACCTGACTTAGGGCTTAGGGTAATGTTAAATGAACGATATAACCCTATTGGGCTTACATTAATAGCTAGTTGCCAGCAGTGCATTTCTCTAGTTACAAACATGCTAAACTGTTGCAGGCTGCTCGTTTTAAAATCATAGTAGCCATTACCCCCTACCTTCCATTTTTCAGTTAAGCTAAAATCGCCTGAGAAGTTGACACTGCTATACACTTGTGTTACATATTGATAATTAGCTGCAAATGTTTTGGTATAATTGAGTGAGTAACTAAGGTTTAAACTCCATGGGATATTAAAATCGGTAAACTCTGCCGGATTGCTGCGTGCATATTGCAACTGACGCTGCTGCTCATCAGGTGTTAAAAACGGGTCTACTGGAATGCGTTCGCTATCTTTTTTGCCGTCTTTTGGCTTGCTTTTAAACTGTGTTGATAACGCAATATTACCCGATGTAAGTCTACCTAAACTTGGTTTGCTTGCTGCCCAAGTATATATATTTCTTCTAAAGCCAGTTGAATCTACTTGGTAGGGATCTAAGGTAAACCCACCCGTAATATTTACAACGCTGAACAAAGTAGTACGGGCATAAAACTGAAAAGGTGCTAGCTTAAAACTATCTGCCAACAAGTTATAGGATGAATTAAAACCAAAACCATCAATGAGTTTTACTTTTTTAGTAGCTTTCGGTTTTGTAGAATCTGACCGATCTCTGACTTTCATTTCCAGTAAATTATCTATACCAAAACTAATACTACCTGCATTGGTGCCTCCGAAGCCACTAGAACCAAATTGAGATAAACGCGCAGTGTGCCCAAATGTATCAACCTGTGTTGTATAAAAGAATTTGCTAGACAAATCTGGCGTATATGTAAAGCCGATGGTTGGTCTTATCTCGTGCCTAATGGCTACGATATTTTTCGATTTTTTAAATTGATACGTTCCAAATATTCTCGTGTTGGCACTCACCCCAAAACTCATTTGCGAAGAGCGATACAAGCCTTTTACCATAGACGTATCAAGGCGCTTATTCGAATTGTTCCAGTTTAAAATCGTTTTTTGGGCATACCAGTTTTCAGAATATGAAACACTAGGACTAATGGTAACTGGTCCTAAAGCTGGTAATGCTATGCTAATGGGAATATTATGTGTAGCTGCCCATCTTGTTGTATCCAATAGCTTTTTGAGTGTTACACCTGCAGTATCGTAGTAAGAAATTTGGTTGCTAAATGAGCCGCTATAGCCAATGCCCAATTTCTCGTACCATTTGCTAGCACCCACACTTTCTTTCTTTTGAAAAGGATAAAAGGTATTAACGTTGAATCCAATATTTGGCAAACTCAAATTTACCAAACGTGTTCTATTGTTTTGGTTATGATTGGCCGAAATAGAGAGATTGGCTTTGCCTCTAAAATCTTTACTATAGTTGATGGTAGAACTTAATTGGTTTTGAAAGTTCAAGTAAGGATTATTTAGCACTGTTTGATTATACTTACTGCTGGCAAAGTTCACGCTTGCAGAAAAATTGGTTCCTGGTCGTACACGCGCATCTTGCGAGTGCTGCCAGTTAATACTGTACGATTTGGTACTGTTAAATTCATCTGCGGGAAAGCTAGAAGCGCTATAACCATAGCTTCTATTCAATGCTTTGGTATTTTGAAATGTAATATTTAAGCCACCGTTAAAGCGATAGCGCTTTTGGTATTTCGGGCTCACATTCAAACTCCAGCCACCATAGCTGTATAAATTTGCCCTTGTAACCACATCTATATATTCATTAATCACTTTATAATAACCCAAGCCTTCTAACCCCAAACCATAATCTTCGCTGACGTTAAAAGCAGGAGGCAAGATACCAGAATGCCTGCCTTGCACCAAGGGATAAATACCAAAAGGAATACCAATGGGTATGGGAACACCTTCAAATTCGGGTGCTGCAGGCCCACTTACCGCTAGCTTATTGCTAATCATTTTTATTCGGCGTGAGCTAATGGAAAAGTGCGGCGTATCGAGGTTACAAGTGGTAAAGCGGTTTCTATAACCATAATATTCCGTAGCACTCACTTTTTTAGACACATCAGAATGCACAAACATTTCGCCTTGTTGTACATAGGTATTTTTAGTAAGCCCTTTAAACGTTTTTAGGCTAAATAATATAGAATCGCTAATGGTTGTCATATCAGCCTGCTTCAAGTTGGGCTTGCTGTAAGGATTGCCTGTGGTATCTCTTGCACCATAAGCTTTTACCATTTGGCCAGTTTGGTCGTACTGTATCGTAGCGGCATCAAGCGATACATCTTTATTACTCACATTGGCTTTACCATATAAAATGAACTCTTTGGTAGGTATTATTAACACACCAGAATCTGATGCTTTGTACTTGATAGGTGCGTCTAACGAGTCTTTTGAGATGGTTAATGTATCAATGGTATGAATGCTATCCGCTTGCGCTTTTGCGGCGCTATCTATGGCAGATAATTTTTTAGTAGTATCAACTGTTTTCGGTAATGCAGTGCCAATTGGTTTTCTTCTATTTTTGGGTACGGTATCTAATATGCTTCTTGATTCTGAAAAATGAAATTTATTAGCTACACTTGCACTTACATGCATTGTTAAAATAAACAAACCAACCAAGGCCACAATAGCCCAAACCTTTTTTTCGTTAATTTTACCTTGTTTGTTCATATAAGATGATGGCAAAAATAGGTGCTGAAATGTAAATGACCTCTTAATTAAAATGCTTTAACTTTTTAGATATGATTGTAAGAAAATATGCTGCGTTGTTTTTGTTAAGCTTTCTAACCATTATTTGTACTTCCTTCACTACGTATGCACCCAATTTACAAAAATCTCGTTTACGAAAAATAGTGATTGACCCTGGTCATGGCGGTGCGGATAGTGGTGCGCCTGGCAAATATTCTTACGAAAAAAATATAGCTTTAGCTATTTCTTTAAAGCTAGAAGAATTACTGCGTGACCAAATGCCAGAAGTAGAATTAGTGGTAACACGTAGAAGTGATATTTTCCACTCGCCAGTAACCAAGGCTAATATTGCCAACCAAGCCAAGGGCGATTTGTTTGTATGCATTCACTGCAATAGTGCCGATCCAACACGCCACAGCGAGTTTATAGGCTATGAAACTGTAACCGTAGGCAAAGGCAAAAAGAAACACAAAGTTCAGAAAAAGCAATACCATACGTATTACACGCCCAACCCCGCCAAAGGCACAGAAACCTATATTTGGGGAGCGCATAAAAACGATGATAAGCAACTAGCCATGCGAGAGAATCAGAGTTTGTACTTAGATAGTACGTCTGCCCAAAGCGTGCGAGAATTTACCAAAGGCTCGGTAGAAGAAATGACAGCCATCAATCTAAGAACAAGATTGTACTTTGATAGAAGCAAATCATTAGCCGAAACCATTGAAGAAGAACTAGAAAAAGCAGGCCGCGTAAATAGACAAGCCCTACAACGCCAAAAAGGCATTTGGGTATTACAAGCCGTAGCCATGCCCGCTGTATTAGTAGAGACAGGCTATATCAGCAACCCAGAAGAGGAAGATTACCTCAACAGCAAAGAAGGCCAAGAAACCATCGCACAATCTATTGTAAACGCTATTAAACGCTACAAATACTCTTTAGATAATAAAACCATAGGTACGTCTACAGGTAAATAATATAGAACCTTATGTTGGGGATATTCTCGTTTTCTCAACTATCTGTCCGCTTTTTATTCTAAAAGGTTATTGCATATATAGAAGAATAATATATCTTCTCACAAGGTCGCCGTTTCGGTCCAAGTAAAATTGCAAGAGGCTAGAAGGTCGCCGCTTGGGTTTAAGTAAATTTGCACGAGGCTAGAAGGTCGCCGTTTGGGTTCAAGTAAATTTGCATGAGGCTAGAAGGCCGCCGTTTGGGTCCAAGTAAAATTGCATGAGGCTAGAAGGCCGCCGTTTGGGTCCAAGTAAAATTGCATGAGGCTAGAAGGCCGCCGTTTGGGTTAATAAATTTTGAGTTAGATATTGTTAGTACGTCAGAGATACATTTTATCTGTTGTTCGAGATGCCCTTTGAGATACTTCGCAAAAGGAAAAATAATAACATCGATTTAGTGGAAATTAAAATAGTTTAATTAAATGCTTATTTCTGAATGCAATACTTTCAATTAATTTTTCATCTATTTCAATTAAAGTAGACAAATTAGTCCCACACCAAGGGCAATATTTAATTGCTATATCAATAACAGTGTGAATTCCTGTTTTATTTTCTTCATCAATATTTCTAGACTGTAAGAAAAATATATAATTAAATGGCTTATAAGGGCTTTTAAATGGAATTACTGCTAAGCCTCTTTTGCCTGCTGTTTCTATTTTAGATTCTAAAATTTCGCAGCAAATATTTTTGTTAGACATATTTTTATTTTTTCTCTTTTCGAGATGCTCACTTGCGGCTTCTCGCACTAAAGATAAAGCAGATATCTGTCTGATACTCGTAACTAAACATCAAAAAATAGTTTACTCAAAACCATCCCTATTTAATTACTACCGCTAATCATTTATGTAAATAAAAAATCCCAGCTACAGACGTAGCCGGGATACTTGATACCCCATAAACCCAAAACCAAGTGAGTTTATTGTTTCAGTATTTGCTGTGTGGCAATGATGCCATATGAAATATCTGTAACCGTTATAATGTATGCGCCGTTCATTAAACCGCCTGTATTAAAGTTAGCTGTCACGCTAGCCCCAGCCGCACTTGGCATCACAGTTTGGGTTTGAATGATTCGGCCTGCTAGGTCTATAATTCTTACCGTTGTAGGTGTGGTAGACGCCGCTTTAAAAGCAACGTTTAAACTACCACCCACAGGATTTGGATAAATACTCAAATTACTTGCGATGATTTGGTTAATGGTTTGCACCGCTTCAGATTTGCAAGTGCCAATACCGCTCACTGTTAGTTTTACAATATAAGTACCAGGTGTAAAAGTGACAGAAGGATTGACCAAAGTAGAGGTAGCGCCATTACCAAAATCCCACAAATAACTCATATTGCCAGCCGCTATGGTGCTTGAGCTGATAAAGGTGGTGCTACTGCCACTACCAGTATTGTACAGTACCGTAAAGCTAGCTGAAGGCTTAGCCCCTACTACAATATGTAGCGCACTCGCATCACTTTCGCAACCATTCGCATCTTTTACTTTTAGTTGTACATCTCTTTCGCCATAAGTACCATACACCTTGGTAACATTTGCAGTGGTAGCGGTACTACCATCGCCCAATTGCCATAAGTAAGTAAATGGTGCAGTGCCGCCGCTAGTAGTATTGGTAAATACAAACTGATTATCGGTAATACATTGGTTCGTATTATTTGCGGTAAAGCTTGCCGTAAACTTACATGGTGAACTAACCGCAATAACTGTAACCACCATGCTTACACTTGATGCACCGCAGTTATTACTTGTTGTATAAGTAATCGTGGTAATGCCAGGCGCAATAGCCGTAACCACACCTGTGGCAGCATCTACAGTGGCGATAGCCATGTTGCTACTTGTAAATACGCCGTTAGGTGTAGCACTCGCAAATGTATAAGTACTGCCCACTTGCATATTGCTAAGACCAACAATGGCCGCAGGAGGTTCGGGTGCATTGCCTACTGAAAGTATTAATGTTGCAGCGCTATCGCAGCCAGCCGCATTGGTAAGATGCACCACAAAGCTACCAGCACTAGTAAACACCGTATTGTTCCAAGTATAGGGCAATGATGCGCCGCAGATATTTACAGTAGTAATAGAACTAGTCGGTATTTTTTCAGTGATGATTAACGTAGCTACACTATCGCAACCTGCTGCATTGGTAAGATGTGTTACATAAGTACCAGCAGTAGTATAGCTATTACCATTAAACCAATAGAAACTACCAGCGCAAATAGCTGCATAAGTAGTAGAGTTTGTAACCGTTTTTGCAGTGAGTACCAATGTAGCCACACTATCGCAACCCGCAGCATTGGTAAGGTGTGCAGTATAATTACCTATTGCTGAACAAGTAATGCCATTCCAAGTAATAGGTAAGCTACTTGCACATATGGCCATATTAGTGGTAGATGTTGTAATGGCTTTGGTAGTTAATATCAGCGTAGCAATACTATCGCAACCTACCGCATTTGTCAATATTACCGTATAAGTGCCAGCAGCATTGTAACTAATACCATTAAATACATAGCTACTGCCTGCACACATACTAGCAGTGGTGGTAGAAGTAGACACCGCTTTTACCGTAACAAGCGCAGTTTTAGTACTTACACCACAAGCATTAACGGCTGTAAGTGTTACTGTAAAATTACCAGAAGCCGTATAGTTGTGTGTAGGATTATTACCACTAGCGGTAGCAGAACCATCACCAAAATTCCAAACATACACAGGGGTATTGCCTGTCGTAGCATTGGTAAATATGAAGGCATTATTGGTAAAACACTGTGTTGCAGTATTAACCGTAAAGTCTGCCTTAGGTGCAGTACAAGGCGCACCAATATTAGATACTGCAATGGTTACAGGCACGGTGGTAAAGGCAGTGCCACAACTATTGCTAACTGTATATTGAATAGTAGTAGTACCAGCCGTAATACCAGTAAGTAAGCCACTTGCATTTATCATTGCCACGCTACTATTGGCGCTTGACCAAATACCGCCTGGGGTAGCGCTTGTTAGTTGAGAGGTAACGCCAACCATAATCGCCGTCGTACCATTAATAGCCAATGGCTGATCAGGCAGGTCGGTAATGGTTACTTGTTGTGAAGTAGCGCTACTGCCACATGCATTGGTTACAGTAAGTGTAGCAGTATACGTGCCAGTAACAAGATAGCTATGCGCTACTGAATTGTTAGATGTGCCAGCAGCACCATCACCAAAAGCCCAATCGTAGATGACATTAGGGTCGGTATTAGTACTCGTGAACATCACTTTATTAGTAGCCAAACATTGTGTAGCAGAATTAACTGTAAAGTTTGCATTTGGCAAAACGCAATAATTACTATCAGCGCCTACTTTAATTACTTTGGTTACGGTATCGCTGCAACCAAAATTGCCGGTAGCAATTAATTTAATGGTATAGGTACCTGGTGTAAATGTAACACTAGGGTTTACCAAAGTAGAGCTAGTGCCATTTCCAAAATCCCAATAGTAATTTAGCCAACCACCACTAATGGTAGATGCGCTGATGAAGGTATAACTATTGCCATTACCAGTATTCGTAATAATATTGAAAGAAGCAGCAGGTTTTGCACCGATATAAATTTGTTTGGTATTGGCGTGGCTTACACAGCCTTTTGCATCAGTCACTACAAGCGTAACATCGTGTTCGCCAGAAGCGGCATAAGTATGTGTTACATCTTTAGTATAAGCTAAATTACCATCATTTAAATCCCACAAGTAAGTAAATGGTGCTGTACCACCTGTACTTGTATTGGTAAGTACGTATTGGTTACTTGTAACACATTGTGCCAATTTGTTTACAGCAAAATCTGCTTTCAACGTACAGTTTTGAGAACAGATATTGATAACAGGTAAAGTGATGTGCGTTTGATTAAAGCTACAAGCACTTAAAGGATTGGTATTGTCTATAATTTCCTGACCATTGGTAACACCGTCACCATCGCAGTCTAAGGCATTCCATGCAGCACTAGGTGTTAAAGTTCTAGATGTAGGCACAAAAGAACATGGGTCAGCGGCATCCGTACCATCCATGATTTCTTGACCATTGGTAACACCGTCACCATCACAGTCTAAGGTATTCCACGCAGCACTAGCAGCTAAGGTTTTATGCGCTTGTACAAATGAGCAGCCATCAGTAGGGTTAGTACCATCAATTAATTCTTGGCCGTTCGTAACGCCATCACCATCGCAGTCTAAGGCTTTCCATGCGCTGCTTTGAGGCAAACTAAATGATGCAGGATTAAATGAGCAAGCATCTTTAGGGTTGGTGCCATCTATCAATTCTTGACCATTGGTAACGCCATCCCCATCGCAGTCGCCATTTTTCCAATCGCTTGAAACAGGTAAAATTTGGTGAGCCGCATTATAAGAGCAACCATCAAAAGGGTTCGTTCCATCCAATACTTCTTGGGTATCTGGAACGCCATCTCCATCTGAGTCATTTGGTGATACCACTTTAATGGTATCTGTTACCGTATTACAAGTTGAAGGTGTTAAGGCATCGCATAATTGATAAACGATAGGATAATTACCTAAATCGATACCTGCAGCAACGGTTACTTCACCTGTAGTGGTGTTAAGTGCTATGCCAGTGGGCCATATACCTACTGGTGCTATGGTTGCATTGCCGCTTGTACCAAGCGTCGCTTGATTACCATTTACGATATCATTTGCTACAATATTTACAATAGCTGTACCACCAGTTTTAGTAACTGTGCCAGTTTCGCTTACTGGCGTTACTACGGCTGTAACAATCACCGTATCTACCACTGTTGCGCAGTTGTTAGGTGTTAAGGTATCGCATAACTGATAGGTAATTGGATAGGTTCTTGGTGTTACGCCTCCCAACACCGTAATAGCGCCCGTTGCTGTATTTAAAGTGATGCCAGTAGGCCAAGTATTTACCACACTAATACTGCTATTATTGGTAGTTGCAGTAACGCCATTTACCACATCGTTATTTCTAATATTGGTAATAGCAATACCACCAGTGGCTGGCACAGTTCCTTTTTCAGTAATAGGTGTTACCTGCGGTGTTACTTTGATCGTATCAACTACCGTAGCACAAGTGGTAGGTGATAGTTTATCGCACAATTGGTAAACCACAGGATAGTTACCTGGCGCCGTGCCAGTGGCTACTATAACAGCACCAGTTGTGGTATTTAAGCTAATGCCAGAAGGCCATACACCTGATGGTGAGATAGTCGCATTGCCACCAGACCCCAAAATAGCAGTGCTACCATTCATAATATCGTTGCTAGCAATATTATTAATAGCTGTACCACCTGCTGTGGTAACTGTACCATTTTCACTGAGTGGTGTTACACATGAAGTCACAACAACTGACATAGTATCCGTACAGCCTACTGAGAAAATGAAATAGTAAGTACCAAGGGTAGCATTGGTAAATGTGGCTGTGGCAATATTGTTATTCGTATTAGATAAAGTAGCACCACTTGGGTTATTACTTTGTGCAATCCATGCGCCATTACTTGCGGGTGATGTACCAGTTAAAGTAATATTACCATTTAAACAAGCTACTACATCTGCGCCAGCATTAGGTCTTGCATTTACCACCACCGTTGGCGATTGTAAAGTGGTACCACAAGAAGCACTAGTGCCTGTAACGGTGTAATTACCAACATTAGCGGCACTATAAACTTGTGCAACAGCCCCGTTTACCGCCACACCATCTTTGTACCATTGGTAGCTATCAAAGCCAGATTGTGCGGTTAAAGTAGTAGGCAAACAGCTAGCATTAGTTGCCGTTGCAGCGGGTGGTGGTAAGGCATTACTTATAGAAGAAATAAATGCACTCATCGAATACCCTGCGCCACTTTCTATAAGCGCCACATTCATACGAGCGGTTGATGTAAATCGGATATTTTCTGGGTTACCCAATTGAGAGTTGGTATAACGTATTATATAAAAACCAGTTGTACCAATGGCAGTTCTATTGGCAGTAATAGATTCTAAGCTAGTGCTTCCGTTAAAATAAACTTTAGCGGTATCGCTTTGCACCAATACATACCCAAAATAAGGAAACGCAGCATTGTTGCCATTAATATTATTTAAAAAGCGATCGGTTTGTACATCAAAAGAACCAGAACAACCATTTACAGGTGGCTGCACAATCATATCAATTTCACAACCATCTGCAGAGCCAGAATAAACAGCCACAGGATTATTCGTAGTAATATAACTGGTTGAATAAGGTGTAGTACCATCGCCATTGGCAATGGTTACAAAATCACCTGCATTGGTCAATGTATAATTCGTAGTGGCGTTGGTAGAAGGGACTTTTACCGTAACGGTGGTATTGGCTTGAGAGGCTACAATAGTAGTGCGCTCATAACCAGCATTACCATTAGACCTTACTACCACATAAATATTACCCAATCTATTAACAGGTATTACTTGGCTTTGCACGCCATCAGCGCAGCCAGAACTTCCATCAGATCTTGCGCCCGCATTACATACAATGGATTTGGTGGCAGTTACCAAACTACCTAAAGCCGTTTGAAACAAGTAACTCTGACCAGCATTTAACGTGGTTAAAACTGTGCCATTTACAGACACCACCGTATTATCTGCAATAGCTAACACGCTATAAAGTGGTGCGCTATTTTCGCCAGCAGCACCAGTAACATTGACATTGGCATAATACCCTACTCTAAAAGCTGTTCCAATCCCTTCATCGCCCAAACTAGTAAAGGCGGTATTCCCTTTTTGCACTGTTGGATCTAAATCGCCAGGGCTACTACCATTGATGGTGTATTTATCTGATGCAATATTACGCACTTGCACCCCTACAGGCACACTAGCAGTAATCTTTAAGCCTTTCCCATTTAGTATGGTTTTTGAAGGATTGGCAATAGCATCTCTATCTGCAAAACGAAAACGGAGTGGTGTACCAGCAACAGTTGTAAGTGAGCTGGTATAAATAGTACCATCGCTACCAGCGATGGTAACGGCTACAGGCGTTGTACTTAACGTAGTCACTACTAATTCGTTGTAGCGATTAAAATAATTCCATGGGCTTGGTGCTATATAGTGCGTAGTGGTGTACTGTGCTAATGAAACGCTTGAACTGATTAACAGTATCAATAGCAAGTAATAATTGCGAAGTTTCATAAAATTGGTTTTAGGATATGGGCTTTACGCATGTCTTACATACGCAAAAAATGGGGATATCTTGGGGTTTTCACAAAGTGCTTTTATGAGCAATATCTTCATTATGAGGATTGCTGCACTTGTAAGTGATGTACAAATTTTGCTGCACTTTTATTAATACGTGCAATCAGATAAGCAATGTGCAATCGTTTTGTAATATTCACAACGATAAAAGTTGTTAGAAGAATGATGGCGAGTAGATTGGTAATCATGGTTTTGGATTTTAAAAAAGGATTATTAGGAATGTTTAACAAAGCTATGGCACATCTACAACTACCAAGTAGTAGTATGAGACTGTCTACATTTGAACAAACTACTACAAAACGTGGCTACTTGTTTATGCATTAACCCTAGCTCTTACAAAAGCGTGCCACAAATATGGGCAACAAAAAAGCCATTGACTCTTCGTCAATGGCTTTTGAAACTATTACAAAATGGCGGTTACCATTTATCTACTTCTTCTATAGAATTGGCAGAAGGTACTGCACTCACAATGGGTTCAGTTACAGTAACTGTTGGGGTTACAATTTCAGCATTTTCAGCTATATAACCACCTTCATTGTCTTCTGGATATTCATGATTAAAGGCATCAAAGTCAAAATCAGGCATCAAATCCGTTTTCACATATTCAACAGCCTCGTTTAATGCTTTGATAAATTTGTTGAAATCTTCTTTGTATACAAAAATTTTATGTCTGTCGTAGCCATCACTATCAAAACGTTTACGACTTTCAGTAATCGTTAGGTAAAAATCATTACCTCTTGTTTCTCTTACATCAAAAAAGTAAGTTCTTCTTTTACCTGCTCTTATGCGTTTACTATAAACACTTTCTTTCTGCTTGTCGTTGTTCTCGTACGCCACTGTTAAAATAAGTTTTTGTTGTGCGAATGTTGTGAGTTACAAATATAGTATTGTTTGTGAATTACAAAAATTTTGCTCCATGCAATGAAAAAGATGCGTTTAATCTTCTACAACCATTGCCATTACTACATCGTCATCGCTATTGGCAGTAAGCTGCAAGCGATACAATTCGGCATAATACCCTTCTTTTTGCATTAATTCATCATGCGTGCCTTGCTCAAGAATACGCCCTTCGTCTAATACCACAATTTTATCGAATCTAAACGTAGAAAAGATGCGGTGTGTGATAATGATAGCCGTTTTCTGCTGTAAATATTGGTATAAATTGGTCACAATTTCATTTTCTGTTTTGGCATCTACCGCACTTAAACAATCGTCAAATACCACAATTTCAGGATTTTTAATCAACCCTCTAGCAATAGCTATGCGTTGTTTTTGCCCGCCACTTAAAGTAACGCCTCGCTCACCTATCATCGTTTCGTATTGCTTCTCAAATCCTAAAATTTCCTTATGTACACTGGCAAATTTAGCTGCCGATTCGATGACTTCTTGCGGCGCTTTTGCAGGCAAACCAAAACTGATATTATTAGCAACCGTATCGCTAAACAAAAACACATCTTGCGGCACATAACTTACCTGTTCCCTTAATTGGTGCAAATTAATAGTTGCCAAAGCTTGACCATTGATGGTAATACCACCGTCGTTTGGATTGTAAAAGCGCAATAATAACTGGGCTAATGTACTTTTTCCACTACCAGTTTTACCAATCACCAATATTTTCTCACCTTCTTTAATGGTAAGGCTAAAGTTTTTGATGGCTGTAATGCCCGTGTGGTCATAGGTAAAAGTGACATTATCAAAAACAATATCGCCATTCAAAGTGTCTGCCTGCCTTGGTGCTTGGTCTACAATATTGGGTTTCGTATCTAAAAACTCGTTCAGTCTTTTTTGCGATGCCGCGGCACGTTGAATCATGCTAGCCGTCCACCCAATTGCACTAAATGGAAAAGTAAGCAAGTTTACATACACCACAAATTCTGTAATAGTACCTGCTGTTACGGTATAACTTTTTTGTAAGCCAGCAGCTATTCTTACTGTTTCAGTTGAATGGTACCAACCACCAATAGCAATGGTTAATAATGTACTAATGCCAATTAGCAAGGCCATGGTAGGAAAATAAACCGCTTCCAATTTGGCAAGACTAATCGCACTTTGCTTATATTTCTCACTATTGGTATCAAAAAAGCGCAGCATGGCTTTTTCTTGCACAAATGATTTAATCACTCTAATACCCGAATAGCTTTCCTGCGCCGTAGTGGTTAGGTCGGATAGTAAGCCTTGAATGGCCGTACTTTTCTTGTGAATCATGGTATTTACCGAGTAAATCGCAATGGCTAGAATGGGCAATGGCGCTAGAACGTATAAAGTTAGTTTTTCATTAGCACGCCACATAAAGAATACACAAAACGCAATGGTAGATGTTAAATTAATCACATACATCAACGCAGGGCCTGTATACATACGCACACGGCTTACATCCTCAGCTATCCGGTTCATCAAATCACCCGTACTGTGTACTTTGTAAAAGCTCACATCCAGTTTTTGGTAATGTTTGTAAATATCATTTTTTTGGTCAAACTCAATATGGCGACTCATCACAATAATGGTTTGACGCATTAAAAACATAAAAAAGCCGCCCAACAATGCCAATACCAATAAGGTAATGCCACTTAAAATAATCATATTACCAAACGAAATCTCTCGACCTTCAACTTCTCTAATCAGTTTTTGCACCAGCAAATCGTAGCTCACGTTATGCGCATGTGGTACAGCCTTGGTATTACCATTTTGTAGATTAATTACCTGTGTTACCCTATCAATAACATAACCAGACACTTGCGGCGCCAAAATGCGGAAGTAGTTAGAGAAAAGAATAAACAAAATGCCTAAAAATAAGCGGGTTTTGTACCGCCATAAATATTTGTTAACTGCTGCTAAATGCTTCAAGGGGTAGTTTTTGGCAAAGGTAATTGTTGCCAGCTAGCAATTAGGCAGGCATATTTGCGAAATTGTAAATTAATATACAATTGGTAGGTTTCACGCAAAGCCACAAAGAAGGCAAAGGGCGCAACGGTTTTCTTTGCTATATACCAAATGTGCTATTGAAGACAAGTAAAAGAAGCGCCAAAGTAGTCAAGTTTCGCATTAAATTAATACACAATAACAAACGCTTTTTTCGCCAAATCTGGGTTGTTCATTTCATACACTCCCCATACACTATCCATACTTCGGGTATACCTCGGCTATACCTCGGCTTGGGCTAGGGATTATTACAAATAATATACAACTTATTAAACATACATTAGTAGTTAATAGACCTATTCCAAGCTTTTAATAATATGTCGATTAGCTTATTCATATATTGTTGTAACGATATTTTAAACCATCTAAAGTTGCCGCATGCTATAGTAGGTGTAGAATGATCTAACGTATTTTCAATAATACACAATACTACATTAATCAATTACAGGTAGTAGTTTTTAAGATTGGTTGGGGATGTTTAATTGATAATGCATCTATCTTAATCTTTGATATAATATTTAAAAAGTGCCACACTACTGTTCATTTACAAGTGCATGGTAGAGATTAGCAGTGGCTTGCTCGTCTTTAAATATTTGTTGGTAGGTTTTCAGCGCATTTTCAGACATTAATTGCCGCTCAATGGCATCGGCACTCATCCATTTGGTTAACAATTCTACACAGCCAGCCACATTATCATTTTCAACAAATCCACAATGGCCATCCAGTATCTCTTGATAAATATTTATTTTATTGGTAATTAACACAGGCTTCTCGCATGCCATAGCCTCCACCACCGAGATGCCAAAACTCTCGTGGTGACTGGGTGATATAAAGCTTTCACACCCGTAGAAAGCGCCCCATTTGACAGCACCTGACAGCATACCAGCAAAATAAATATTGTCTACCAAACAAGCCGATTGCGCCACACGTTTTAAGAGTAGCTGTCCATACTTGGTATCAATACCTGGACCAGCAATGACGAGTTTAGGTAAATTTTTGCGCTGTGCCCAAAACTTATTATATACCAAATCATAGGCATCAAGCAATTCCTCAATGCCTTTTTTAATATCTATTCTTCCAAGAAATAAGAGATATCGGGTGTCAGCAAGATTTGGATGCTGTAACAAAAAAGCGTTCGTCGGTTCTTTTTTGGGCGGTTCTGGTACGCCTAAGCCGATATCCAACACTTTTTTAGGTTTATAGCCCCAAAAAGTTTTACTAGAAGCCAGCATTTCTTCTTTAGAAGTGTATAAAACGCATGCCGCCTCATTGATCACCTGTTTTTGCACCAGCTGCCAATAAATAAAATTTCGAATGGCTTTAAGTAGTCTTTTTTTGCTTTTCTGAAAGTAGGGATCCAGCATACCATGCGGCATTACAAATAGTTTGGGTACGCTTTTATTGCCTTTGGCGTATTTTTTAATAACTTTCAGCAAAGCATAATCTTGGTAGAGCCAAATACCATGTAGCATAACAATATCATAGTCTAAAATATGGTTTTCTAGCCATGGCTTGTACAAAGCAGAATAGCGCCAAAACTGAGACGAGGGTCCTAACGTAACAAGATTGGCTGCCACATAGAAATCTACATTTTGGGGATCTACCGTTACGATAGTGCTACTAATATTAAAACGATTCAAATGCTTTGAATAGGTATTAACGGCATGAGATACGCCCCCGAGTTTAGGGTTCATGCTTGAAATACAGTGTAAAACTCTCATAAATAGGTATAGGGTTGTAGTTATTAGGATTGCTATTTCTATTCTTATGAAAGCACACATTAGAATGATAAAACTAATTTACGCAATATGAAACACAAATTAAATTTCCATTAAATTAAACTATTTTCATACAGTTAAACCCATCCCACTGTCGATTAATATTAGGGTATAGTGATACAAAATCTGGTAATTAATAAAACAATCCCACTGTAGAAACAGTGTGAAATTTGATATTATGAAACAAACCTCCTTCTGAGGAATGTATCACGTTTAAGCTATTGATAGCTAATATTTTAAAATAACTGATTAGTAAATAATTATTCTTTGTAAAAAAACTTATATAGGTGTTGTCTTGCAAGTTCATTCAATGAAAAGCAGAAAAACGCGCATGAACAACCATATTTTCATATTTATGGCTAGGAATGCTTGGTTATTTTTAATTAGCTGTAAAGGAATGAATAGTTATAGAGCTGTCAGCTTTTGTTGCGCTAGTAGGCTAGTTGTATGCAAGCGTATTTAGGGCTACACAACAAATATTATCTTGAGCCACTCAAAGCATATAAATAGACCTACCGACAGCGTGCCTCAAAAAGCAGACGCTGCAATTAAACAGTAGTGAGGGGCTAGTGAGCTAGATTTCTTGACTCCATTAGCTATCTCTATAGCGCCCATTATAGATACCCTAAAGGCAGTTGAAAAAACAACGCTATACAAACCAATCATAAAATAACAACATACACTACCTTAAACAATATTGCCACTATTTTACAATTTGGCTTAGTTTTATGCATGCTTCAAAAGTCAACGGTGCAATTGTTGCGCTTGCCATTTTCTTATTTTTTAATGCCATTGTATTGGTTTGCTCTGTCTTTTGTACCAAATATCAATTGGTGTAGGGCGGCGCTTATTTTTGGCTTGCTACATCTTTTGCTCTACCCTGCTAGCAATGGCTATAATAGTTATATGGATAGAGATGAAGCCAGTATTGGCGGCGTAGAAAAGCCCATGCCACCTACCAAACAACTATTTTGGGTAAGTATGGGTATGGATGTGCTTGGCATGGCCTTAGCATTTTGTATTTCCCTTCCCTTTTTTGTGGCATATAGTTGTTATATCCTTTGTTCAAGATTGTATAGCTATAGAGGTATTCGCTTAAAACAATACCCCATTATTGGGTTTGCAACGGTGATTATTAACCAAGGGGCACTCACTTTTTTTATGGTTTATCATGGCGCAAGTAGTGATCTCACAACTACCATGCCTTGGCAACCTGCATTAGCAGCTGCTTTTTTAATTGGCGGCTTCTACCCTATTACACAAGTGTACCAGCATCGGCAAGATGCCGACGACGGCGTTACCACTATTAGTATTTTATTAGGTATTAGGGGTACATTTTTATTTTGTGGCGCCATGTATGGCATTGTGGCGGGGTTATTGTTAAGTTATTTTTCAAGTATTCATCAATTAGCTGTTTTTGCCCTGCTACTCATCTTTTTTACGCCAATTATCGTTTATGTGAGTAAATGGCTAAATATGGTGTGGCAAGATGCCACAAAAGCCGATTTTAAACATACCATGCAGTTAAATTGGCTAGCTAGTACTTGTACCAATTTGGCTTTTATTACACTTTTAATGATGCACCAACTTTGACAAATATTGTTTCTATAGCAACAGCAGTACCGAGTTATCAGCACCAACAGGAAAGCATTTTGCAGTTTATGCAAAACATGTATGGGTTAGATGCGGAAGGTAAACGCAAATTGGCATTTTTGTACCACCAAAGCCATATTCGTACGCGGTATTCCTGTGTAGCAGACTATGGTGCACCAAAAGCAGATTGGACCTTTATACCACCAACAGAAGACATTGATTTTCCGAGTATTGATGTGCGCATGCAACGCTATCAGGCGGCAGCGTTGCCATTATCGGTAAATGCCATTACCCAATGCATTGAAGGTATTATTACGCCTCAAGATATCACGCATTTAATTACGGTTAGTTGTACAGGTATGAGTGCACCCGGCCTGGACCTACAAGTGGCTGAAGCCATGCAATTATCGCCTAATATTTTCCGTACTTCAGTGAACTTTATGGGTTGTTATGCCGCCATTCATGGGTTAAAATTAGCCAAAATGATTTGCGATAGTACCACCACCAAAGCCAATGTGGTTGTGGTTTGTACCGAATTGTGTACACTACATTTTCAAAAAGCATTTACACCTGACAATGCCGCTAGCAGCTTGTTATTTGCAGATGGCAGTGCAGCAGTTCTATTGTCAAATACCATTACAACAGATAAGCACTTAACGCTACAAAACTTTTATTCACAAATTGCCTATCAGGGTAAAAAAGATATGGCTTGGGAAATCAGTAGCAATGGCTTTTTAATGACGCTTAGTGGCTATATACCACAATTAATAGAGCAGGATATTGAAACATTATTACACAATGCTTTGCAGCAAAATCACCTCAAAAAAGATAATATCACGCATTGGTGTGTGCATCCCGGTGGAAGAAAAATTGTAGATGTGATAGAACAAAAATTACAGCTAGCAGCAAGCGACCTACAATATTCAAGACAGGTATTAAGAGATTATGGCAACATGAGTAGCCCTACTATATTATTCGTATTAAAAGCCATGATGGATGAGCCAATAGCAACAGGCGCTACTATTTTTGGCGTCGCTTTTGGCCCTGGCCTTACCATGGAAACTTTTATCGCAACAAAATCATGACATTTATACAACGTTCCTATCAACCTGAATTACTAGACGCACCAGATATTCCTTTTGCAGACATAAAAAGGAATATGCAAGAACTGAATACCATCAATACTTTGCTTGGGGGGCATGCCATTACTGTAAAAGGAATTGCGCAATTAATTGGCAACCTGAAAGAAATTCATGTGTGTGAAATAGGCTGTGGCGGGGGTGATAATTTAATCGCCATCAATAATTACTGCCAACAACACCACATTAAAGTGCATTTTGCTGGTATTGATATCAAGCAGGCTTGTATTGACTTTGCTGCTACCAAAACGGCCTTACAATTCAACACGGATTGGATTGTAAGCGATTATGAACTGGTTTATTTTGACAGTAAACCTGATATTATTTTTTCAAGTTTATTCTGCCATCATTTTACTGATGAACAGTTGATTACACAGCTACAATGGATGCAAGCAAATAGTAAGCTAGGTTTTTTTATCAATGATTTACAGCGTAATAGCATCGCCTATTATGCCATCAAAGCCATTACCAGTCTATTTTCTAAATCTTACCTCGTAAAAAATGATGCGCCATTAAGTGTATTAAGAGGTTTTACCAAGCAAGAGTGGATCCGCTTGTTTGCCAAAGCGGGGTTTAGAACTTTTAGCATTAGCTGGCAATGGGCATTTCGTTATTTAATCATTTACCAACACTAATGGACTCAATTACCAAATACGATGTGGCCATTATTGGTGGCGGCCTTGCAGGCTTAACATTAGCTATCCAATGTGCTAGAGCGGGGTTTATTACGGCACTTTACGAAAAAGAGCACTACCCGTTCCATAGGGTTTGCGGGGAGTATATTAGCTTAGAAAGTAAGGATTTTTTAAAAAATATGGGGGTGGATATTGAAGCGTTACAATTACCCATCATTAATACCTTGCATATTACAGATAGCTACGGTCATTTATACCATTTTACACTCCCGCTTGGTGGTTTTGGCATCAGTCGATTTATGCTAGATGATATTTTGTACCAGCAAGCGCAACAAGCAGGTGTGCATATTTTTACAGCAACCAAAGTACAAAATGTGGTGTTTAACAACCAACAGTTTGCCATTAGTACCAGCCATCACCAACACAAAGCCACCGTTGCTGTGGGTAGTTTTGGCAAGCGCAGTAATCTAGATGTAAAACTACAACGCCCCTTTATTAACCAAAATAAAGGTCGGCTACACAACTATATTGGCATTAAGTACCATATTAAACATGCGCATCCAGTAGATACCATTGCCTTGCACAATTTTAAAAATGGGTACTGTGGTATTTCTAAAATTGAGGGCGATACTTATTGCCTTTGCTACTTAACCACTGCTGATAATTTAAAAGCTAATGATGGGTCTATTAAGCAAATGGAAGCCACTGTTTTACAAAAAAATCCTAAGCTAAAAGACATATTAACCCAAGCTGAATTTTTATACGAAGCGCCACTAGCCATTTCGCAAATCAGTTTCAGCCCTAAGGCTACAGTAGAAAATCACATGCTGATGGTAGGTGATGCGGCTGGCTTGATCACGCCGCTCTGTGGCAATGGGATGAGTATGGCCTTGCATGGCAGCAAATTAGCCTTTACCCAAATACAAGCTTATTTGCAAAAAGATATTTCAAGAAAAGACATGGAAGAAAATTTTACCAACGAATGGAAAGCACATTTTGGTAAACGCTTATGGATAGGGCGCATGGTACAAAGGCTATTTGGTGGCAATTATGTAACGTATTTGTTTCTAAAAACCATGCAACAAAGTAAGTGGCTGTCTACCAAATTGATTAAAGCCACGCATGGCCAGCCATTTTAATACCCACCACTTCCAAATTAATTTTTAAGCCAAATTTTATGCTACAAATTAGTTTGTTATCAAAATATCTGTATATTAGTTGTCTAAAAAAACAACTAATATGAAAAAAATTCTTGCCACAGTGTTAGCATTTGCTTGCTTTGCTACTGTATCTTTTGCACAACCAAAAAAGGCTGAAAAAGCTAAACCAGAAGCGAAAAAAGAAGCTGCTGCACCAGCAAAGAAAGAGGCCGCTAAAACAGCCGCCGCTCCTGCCCCCAAAAAAACAGTAGTAGCACCAACTGCTAAACCTGCAATGCCTGCAGCACCTGCTAAAAAAGAAGCTGCTACCAAACTAAAAGCAGATGGCACGCCTGATAAACGCTTTAAAGACAATAAAGCAGCAGCACCAGCTGCGCCTGCTGGTCCTCTTAAAAAAGATGGTACACCAGATATGCGTTATAAAGTAAACAAAGAAGCCGCTAAAAAGAAAGCGTAGTTTTTACCTTAATACTGTTTTAAAGCCCGCAATTATTGCGGGTTTTTTATTGTCTGCGCCCTAGAAAAATTAACAGCCTCAGCATAAATTGTTGAAAAGCTTGTGTTTTAGCTGTGGTTTTACCTAGTAATTTAACTATTTTTACCGCCAAATTACAACCGACATACTATGACTATTGAACACTTTAAAACACTTACCCACGCTGAAAAATTGTCTGAAATAAAATACCACGGTACTTTATTGGGTAGCTATGATAGACCAAATGAAGAAGGCGGCAGTAAAGTGCCTGGCGATATTTTTGAATTACACGATTTTTGGGTATATCTAAGTGATGAAGAAGATATGGTAATACCAACCAGAAGAAACCCATTGCCACCAGTAGAAGAAGCTTAATACCAAACAGCAATAACGGATAAAAGCACTTAAACGAACCTAAGTTTAGGTGCTTTTCTTTTTAAGAAAGAAAATAACGAGCATTGCCACAAACATAACAATGGTAAAGCCGCTAATAACCGTTTGGATAGTCATGTGCCGAAAATTTAAACCTTACTATACTAAAAGCTTGCCATACTAATATAGGATAAATATATTGACAAAAATTTAAGATAGCATTACCGTTTCATCATTTCCAAACAACAACTGCAATTTTGGTAAACACCTAAGTCAAATGCATCATTTTCCTAATGATACTGCTACTAAAAAAGCGCCGCCACTGATACATTTCAGTATACAGCGCCATATTTCGCTGAGATAAACCCAATGCTAGGCTGAGTTTCGACCAGCATTGATAATACCAAAGCTACAACGCATGGCCAATTTTTCGTAAGTGGCTTTTATGGGCGCATTGGTAATTAATCCTTCTTCTAATTGGCGCACTTTGGTAATGGCGTATTGCTGTATGGTTACCAATGGCAACACAATGCGTTCACGCATTTGTACCGATAATTGGTCAACAGGAAAATCTTCCATCAATGTTGTATTACCAGATAATTTTAACAGGTATTTTTTGGTGAGTTCATACTCATCGTGCACCATATTCCAAATTTCACCATATTGTTTGTGGTCTTTTAAAAAGGCGGTTAATGGGAAAAAGCATTTTTGCATGGCCATTTCACAATTGTCTAGCAAGGTTTTGAAGAATAGTGATTTACGATAGAGCGATACTAATTCGTCCCACTTATCTTCTGCTTCTATTTGTTGCATGGCTGTACCTACCCCATAGTAGCCTGTTACATTTTGTTTTAATTGGCTCCAAGCACCTACAAATGGGATGGCTCTGAGGTCTTTTAAGCTGAGTTTGGTACCACCGCCGCGCTTAGCTGGGCGGCTTCCAATATTGGTTTGTGCATAAAATCGCAAAGCACTCGCATGGCTTAAATAGTCAGCAAAATAGGGGTGTTCTTTTAGTTGGATATAGCTTTGAAAGCTTTTCTCGGCAAGTGATTTTACCAAAGCCTCCGATTTTTCAGAGATGGTAATTTCATTGGCCGCAGTGATATTATTGCTTAAGCCAGCATTCAGTAATTGCTCCATGTTAAATTGGGCAGTATCTACTGTACCAAAATTGCTACTTACTGTTTGCCCTTGGATGGTCAATTGAATTTCTTTATTGGCAATATTTTTACCCATAGAAGCGTAGAACTGGTGCGTTTTACCACCACCGCGCGCTGGCGGACCACCACGACCATCGAAAAACACCACATCAATGTTGTATTTTTTAGATATGGCAGAAAGTTCTTCTTTGGCTTTATAAATACTCCAGTTGGCCATTAAATAACCACCATCTTTTGTACCGTCGCTAAAGCCTACCATAATGGTTTGCTTATTGCCACGCCGTTGTAAATGCTGGCTATACAAAGGATGCTCGTACAAGGTTTTCATAATGTCGGCTGCAGCTTGTAAGTCATCAATGGTTTCAAACAATGGCACAATATCTACACTTAATGCATCCGCTTTCCAACCGCCCATCAACAATAAGCCATATACTTCTATCACGTTCAGAGCGCTATTACATTGGCTGATGATATAGCGGTTACAACCTTCTTCACCATTGGCTTTTTGAATGTCTTTAATGGTACTCACTACTTTTAGTGTGTCTATATGTACACTATCTGTTAACACACTGCTGTCAGGTTGTTCGGTAATGGCAAATAATGCATCTATTTTTTCGGCCTCACTTAAGCTAGCATAATTGCTAGGCAATATATTGGTTTTCTTCGCCAAAATATCTATGACTTCAACATGAATTTTACTATCCTGACGGATATCTAAAGAAGCAAAATGCAACCCAAACACTTGTACTTTATTGATGAAGTTTTCAGCCCACTCAATAAATAAGTTATTATGCTCATAAATTAACAAGTGGCGTACTTTTTCCATCACGTCTAAAATGTCTTTTTTAGTAAGCGTGGATTGGTAGCCTGGAACAATTAAATGATCGTATAAGGTTTTTTCTAAATTATTCAACAAGACATCGACACCTCTAAATGTTAAGCGACGTTTTAATCTGCGCACATCTAAATAGTAACATCGAATAATACCAATACGTAAGGCATCGGCTACTTGTGCCGTAATCTCTGCCGTTACAAAAGGATTGCCATCTCTATCGCCCCCTGGCCAAAAGCCCATCTTGATGACAGGATTTTCGGCAGGTATCATGCCCGGATAAGTGCGTTTGAGATTGCTAATAATTTTACCTGTAGCTGGGTAAAAAATATTTTCTAAATACCACAACAAACTCATCGCTTCATCGTATGGTGTGGGCTTGGCTTTTTGGAAAAATGGGGTACGACCTAGCTGTTGTAGATAGGTATAAATATTGGTTTCGTCGTTGGTATTAACCGCTTTAGAAATATCGTTGATGATGCCCAAAACCGCACCTGTATAAAACTGTGTGGGATGCGCTGTGAGTACCAACTGAATATTAAAGTCTTGTAGTTTTTTTGCAAGCGCTTCTTCTGCGCCACGTTCTTGGTCTACCAAAAACTCAAGGTTTTTAAGCGTCCCCTTGCCATTCATATCGTTGACTTGCGTAAAAGCAGCGTCTTCAAGGGCGTCAAACAATACCACTTGGCGCTCGATGTATTGCACAAAACGAAATAATTGGTCAGCCTTTTCTTCGTCTTTTACAAAACTGGTTTGCTTCGCAAAAAATTCGTCGATAATTTCAACTGGGCTTTGCTTTTTGTTATAGCCTTCTTCGCAATTTACTAATAAGAGCGAAGCGAGAATACCTGTTTTTTCAATTCGATGAAAGGGCAATGAGCCGAATAAGCTATTGTACAGCTGAAATTTAATACCTACTAGGTTTTTAAACGGTTGCAGTCCTGATGCACTGTGCATAGAAATAGTGTTTAATCTTGGTTTTAATAATAATGGCTGCAATAATCGAGGCTATAAAAATAATAAAAATTATTGACGATTATTGTATAATCTCTTACCTTAGCAGCGTTTACATGAAAAAACAGCAAAAAATATCGTTTTTCTTTAGAGCAATTGCAACAATTGCTACCACATCTATTGTTACTACGACGATCCGTTAAAGCGGATTGAAAATTGTCATATCACCCCATGGGCTTAACGCTGTTACATCTTACAAGAATATACCTTTTCGCAACACTCATTTTTCAAAAAAATATTGAATGAAAGTTATAAAATTTGGCGGCTCGTCTGTAGCCAATGCAGAGAACATCAAAAAAGTAGTCAATATTATTAATCAACCGCAATACCAATCTACCATAGTCGTTGTTTCGGCTTTAGGTGGGGTAACAGATTTACTTATTTCAGTTGGTACTGATGCTGCAAATGCCAAAGAGCAATACAAAGAAACCCTGCTTAACCTTGAGAAAAGACATATAGAAACGGTTCAAGCATTGTTACCAATTAATAATCAAAGTGCTTGCATTAGCAGTGTTAAACAAAGCTTTAACGAACTTGAAGATATTTGCGAAGGGGTTTTTCGCTTGGGCGAATTATCTGGCCGCACCAAAGACCGCATCATCAGTTTTGGCGAACTGTTATCTTCAAAAATTATCTACTTTTATATACAGTCAACTGGTAGTAAAATAGGTTGGATTGATAGTAGAAAAGCCATTAAAACCAATAGCAATTTTGGTTTTGCAGCGGTTGATTTTGCAGCTACTACCGAAAGTATTAAAGCAATTGTTGCTGCATCAAGCAATACCCTATTCATAGCGCCAGGTTTTATAGCAAGCGATAGCAATGGTTTTACCACAACCTTAGGCCGTGGTGGTAGCGATTATACCGCTTCGATATATGCAGCGGCTGTACATGCAGAAGCGGTAGAAATTTGGACAGATGTCACTGGTATGATGACGGCTGACCCTCGTTGGGTAGCCAATGCAAGAACGATTCCTCACACATCTTACAGAGAAGCCATGGAATTATCCCATTTTGGCGCTAAGGTTATCTATCCACCTACGATTCAGCCTGCCATGGATCAAAATATTCCGATTTGGATAAAAAATACATTTGCTCCAAGTGAAGCCGGTACTTTAATTGAGAATAAACCATCAGAAGAAGGCGAGATAATTACAGGTATTTCTAGCATTAATCAAATAGCGCTATTAAGCCTAGAAGGTAGTGGCATGGTGGGCATCCCAGGTTTTTCTAAAAGGTTGTTTGAAGCTTTGGCCAATGAACAAGTGAACGTGATTTTAATTACCCAAAGTTCATCGGAGCATTCAATTTGTGTAGCGGTAAATACTGTTGATGTAGCAAAAGCCAAAGCCGCTGTAGACAATGCTTTCGAGATAGAATTAATGAGCAAAAAAGTAGAGCCCCTTAAGGTTGAAAAAGAACTCTCTATTATTGCTTTGGTGGGAGATAAAATGAAAAGTCACCCTGGTATTGCAGGCAGGATGTTTAGTGCCTTGGGTAGAAATGGTATTAATATCCGTGCTATTGCACAAGGTTCTTCTGAACGCAATATTTCGGCAGTGGTATCATTCAATGATATCAAAAAAGCAGTCAATGTTTTACATGAGGCTTTCTTTGAAACGTCACACAAACAACTAAATGTATTTATTTGCGGCGCAGGTAATGTTGGTGGTAAATTAATAGATCAAATACAACAACAGCAAGCGTATCTGTTACAAAACTTAAACTTACAAGTACGTGTTACAGGTATTGCAACTAGCAAAAAAATGTTGTTTGTAGATAATGGTAACGAAATAGATGTAAGCCATTGGAAAGATGCTTTGGTTAACGCTGAAACGATGAGTTTGCAAGGCTTTGTAGATGGTATTATTGCCAAAAACTTACGTAACAGCGTATTTGTAGACGTGACTGCCAATGCTGAAGTGGCAGGTGTTTATGCGCAATTGTTATCAAAAAGTATTGCCGTAGTGGCCTGTAATAAAATTGCTGCTTCAAGTGTATATACCAACTATCAACATTTAAAATCTTTAGCTAAAGAATACAACGTACCCTATTTGTTCGAAACCAATGTGGGCGCAGGTTTGCCAGTCATTGGCACTTTGAATGATTTAATTAAAAGTGGCGATAGAATTAATAAAATACAAGCGGTTTTATCAGGTACTTTAAATTTTGTTTTTAATAATTACGATGGCACCAAACCATTTGCACAGGTGGTAAAACAAGCACAAGATGAAGGCTATACCGAACCAGATCCACGTTTAGATTTAGGTGGCACTGATGTGATGCGTAAGATTATGATTTTGGCAAGAGAAGCTGGCAACAAAATGGAAATGGAAGACATTACCAACAATGGTTTTTTACCAGCAGCATGTTTTGAAGGTAGCGTTGCTGATTTTTATATAGCGATGGAAAAACATGAAGCACATTTTAAGGCTTTGTATGATGCAGCCGCTGCAAAAAATTGCAAGCTAAAATTTGTGGCTCAGTTTGAGAATGGCAAAGCTTCTGTGGGCTTGCAACACATCCCTTCTAACAGCGATTTCTATCACTTGTATGGCAAAGACAATATTGTATTATTTTACACCCAACGATACCCTGAGCAACCAATGGTGGTAAAAGGTGCAGGTGCTGGTGCAGATGTTACAGCAAGTGGCGTTTTTGCAGATATTATGAGAGTAACCGCCCCCTAATCCCCAAAGGGGGGACATAAAAACCTAACAAATGAGAACATTTATAAAGTATTACGAACCTTCTTTGAACCCCCTTTCGGGGGGAAAGGGGGCTGTCTCTGTTCTATCACCTGCCACTGTAGCTAATGTGGTTTGTGGCTTCGATATATTGGGATTTGCGCTCAACAATCCTACTGATGAATTTACCGTTTCATTAAGCGATGAAGTGGGCGTACATATCATCAACGACGATGATTTTAACTTGCCAACCAATCCTGAGATAAATGTATCTGGTGCGGCTTTGCTGGCAATGTTAGAGGAATGCCCTGATGTTAAAGGCTTTACAGTCATCAGTAAGAAAGTGGTCAAACCAGGTAGCGGTATAGGTTCTAGTGCGGCTAGTGCTGCTGGGCCTGTCGTGGCCGCTAATATATTGTTGGGAAATCGCTTTTCAAAAAGCGATTTGGTTCGTTTTGCGATGTTTGGCGAAAAGGTAGCAAGCGGTGTCAAACATGCCGATAATATTGCACCTGCCATTTACGGTGGCGTTACCTTAATTCGTTCAATTTTCCCATTAGATATTATCAGTATTGATGCGCCGCCTTTACACGTAACGGTGGTACATCCTCAAATAGAAGTTCGCACAGCCGATGCGCGCCAAATTTTAAAGCAACATGTGTTGCTAAAAGATGCCATTAAACAATGGGGCAATATTGCAGGCTTGGTAGCTGGTCTTATACAGCAGGATTACGATTTAATCGGTCGTAGTTTAGAAGATGTTATCATAGAACCTGTTCGTAGCATTTTAATTCCTGGTTTTAACGAAGTAAAACAAAAATGCAAAGATGCAGGTGCACTAGGTGGTGGTATTAGTGGCAGCGGCCCTTCTATTTTTATGTTGAGTAAAGATGCCGAAACCGCTAAAGCAGTTGAAGAGGTAATGAAAGATGTCTATAACCGCATTGGTCTAGATTATCAAACCCATTTAACCACCATCAATCAAGAAGGGGTTAAGCAAGTCGTCTAAACTTAGATTTTGTAGGATTTATAGGATTTTAAAGATAATTTTTGTGTGACCAGCTTTTGAACAACTATTTAGCATCGTTCCGCCTGAGGCGGACACTTGTACGGTTAGATACCTTATTAAACATAGAACGATACACTAACCCAAGGCTTCAGCCTTGGGACAAAACATAAAATACAACTTGGCTTTAGACAAAAAAAATAAATGGAGAAAAACTTTGGCTAAAGCCAAGAACTTTTGAGATACTAACCCTAGCTTAAAAGCTAGGGTTAAAAATAAGAACACTTAACCCAAGGCTTTAGCCTTGGGACAAAGACAAAATAGAATTGGCTTTAGCCAAAGTGAGTTAAAACACAAGACATGTCATACATCAAAATATGGATACATGCGGTATGGGGAACAAAAAACAGAATGCCCTTATTAAGGCAACCTGTTTTAGAAAAAGTATGCACACACATCACCAACAATGCAAAGGAAAAAGGTATTTACATTGATAGAATTAATGGCTACGATGAACATATACATGTTCTTATGCTATTAAAATCTGATTTTAGTATTTCAAAACAAATGCAATTATTGAAAGGTGAAAGTGCTTATTGGATTAATAAAACCGGTCTTCTAAAAAAACAATTTGAATGGGCTGATAAGTATTTCGCAGCATCAGTAAGTAATGATAAAATTGATGTTGTGAGAGCCTATATTGACAATCAACAAACACATCATCTCAAGCAAACATTTACAGAAGAATATAAAAACTTTTTAAGCAGACTTGGTTACAAAGAAGACTTCGGCTAAAGCCACTGCAACAAATTACTAGCACCCAGGCTAAAGCCAAGGGTTAATTAATACAGCACATGAATTACTACAGTTTAAACCACCAATCACCCAAAGTCAATTTTGCAGAAGCTGCCTTGCGTGGCCAAGCACCCGATAAAGGTTTATATTTCCCAGAAAGCATCCCTACCCTACCTGCTGATTTTATTCAAAATATCAAGCAATACAGCAAGGAAGAAATCGGCTTTACTGTCATGAAGCCTTATGTTGGTGATAGCATTCCTGATGATGTGTTGCAAGAGATTATAAACCAAACCATCAATTTCGATTTTCCTTTGGTGCAAGTGACTGACGCCATTGCTTCGCTGGAACTATTTCATGGCCCAACACTCGCTTTTAAGGACGTTGGTGCAAGATTCATGAGCCGTTGTTTGGGCTATTTCAACCGCAATGCTTACCACCATACTACCGTATTGGTAGCCACTTCAGGCGATACAGGGGGTGCTGTAGCCAATGGCTTTTTAGGCGTTGATGGTATTGATGTGGTGATTTTATACCCATCGGGCAAAGTGAGCAAAATTCAAGAATTACAGTTGACTACTTTGGGTAAAAACATTAAAGCCATTGAAGTAAAAGGTACTTTTGACGATTGCCAAGCCATGGTAAAGCAAGTATTTGCTGATGAACAACTGAACCATAAACTATCTCTTACCTCTGCCAATTCGATTAATGTAGCTAGATGGCTACCACAACAACTGTATTACTTTTTTGCTTACCAACAATGGCAGCACGAACAAGCACCTGTTATTTGTGTACCAAGTGGCAACTTTGGTAATATTTGCGCAGGTGTTTTAGCACATATTTCTGGCTTACCTGTACAACATTTTATTGCGGCTTGCAACGCCAACGATGTTGTGCCTAACTATATGAACACACAGGTGTACGAGCCAAAACCTGCTGTAGCCACCCTTTCTAACGCTATGGATGTAGGTCATCCCAGCAATTTTATTCGTATTTTAGAATTGTTTCACCAGCAGTTTAGTGAGCTAAAAACGGCTTTTAGTAGTGTAAGTATCAGCGATACCATAACAGCCCAAACTATTACAAACGTTTATCAACAATTCAACTATACTTTAGACCCGCATGGTGCAGTTGCTTATTACGCATTGGAACAATATCTTAAAAATTCCCCTTCTGGGGCTAGGGGTATGATTTTAGAAACGGCTCACCCTATTAAATTTCCTGATACGGTAGAACAAGCTACAGGCATTGCACCTGAATATCCTGAACAAGTAAAACACTTATTGAGCCAAGAAAAACTAAGTGTAGTAATGGATGCAAAGTTTGAGGACTTAAAAGAATGGTTGATGAGTAGATAGTATTATTTAATGTAGAGAATCAAAAAATAACACAAATAGCAGTAGAATTAAATATTTTCAAGCTGTATTACTTATTTCTGCTGCTAATGTTTTAAAAATAGATTTGACTGTGAAGTTGTCGAAAAATGGATGGAATGGAGATTTCAGTCCTCTATCATTAAACCGCGAAATATTGATTAATAAGTCATCGTTGTCAAAAATTATAATAACTCTTGTACCCCACTTCCATAAACTTGCCCTCTTATAAAATCTAAAAATTTGTCCTTCAGGTGCTGGTAGCTGCACATTAAAACGTTTCTCTAAAATTTCAACTATCAGTCTACGATTAGCATTTCTATCACTTCCATGAAAACGTTCTAATCTATTATAATTAGCTAAAGCATACAGTGTTAATAAGCTTATTAAAAATACTGGCAACCATATTATCCAAGGCATTCTAAACTTTTCACCGCCTTCGTTAATGGCTTTTAATTTTAAAAAAACAGGAAAAATAATGCCTAATGAAATAACAAAAACAGAAAAGAGGAGATAGAATACCTGACCAAGCATTTGATCAAAGCCCACATGGATCATCTTAAGTTTATTAGAGCGAATTGACTTCTCAATATCAATTTGTACACTTTCCATACATCGTTTTATAATTACGCATACGTTTGAAATGAAATAACACATCTACATGAAATGCATATCGCATCCATTTTTGACTGGGTTAACGGTATTTTCAACGCCATTACTCTATTGCCAATAACTTTAAACAAGTAGGATTACCAGTTTCAAATTGGTTAACAAACGTTAATAAACCAGTGGTTTTATCTCTTTTGAAAATGATAACATTGTCAGAATTTTGATTAGCCACTAGTAAATAATGACCTGTAGGGTCGATGGTAAAATTACGAGGGGTTTTGCCTCTTGTTGGCTCTAAACCAATATATGTCAATGTGCCGTTGATGGCATCTACACTGTAAATAACAATATTGTTGTAGTTACCACGGTTGGTAGCATACAAAAATTTACCATCGGGCGAAAAATGAATATCTGCACTGCCTTTATCTAGGTTATTACTAGTATCGGTACTGATGGTTTGTACGTTTTGGATGCCGTTTTGATAGTTAAAAACATCTATCGTACCGCTTAATTCATTAATCACATAGAGCAACTTCAGCGATGGATGAAAAGCCGTATGTCTAGGACCATTGCCTACTACCGAGAAAATCACAGAATCGGCAGCAGCTGTAAATGGTGTACTTCTATTAGCGTTGTTAAAGTTATAAATATTGATCCTGTCATTACCCAAATCGTTGGTGAATAAAAGTTTTTCGTCAGGCGAAAAAATAGCCATGTGGGCATGCGGTTCTTTTTGGCGCTGCACGTTGACGCTGCTACCTGTATGCTGAAACAATTGCTTTAGCGTATCAATAGCACCATCTTTTTTAAGGTTTAAAACACTGACGCTACCGCTGCCATAGTTGGCCGTAACCAACCATTTATTCGCTTTATCAACACTTACATAACAAGGCCCATCACCTCCCACTAAAACTTGATTGAGCAAGGTAAGCTTGCCCGATTTTTTATTAAACCGAAAAGCACTTGCAGACCCAGGGCGTACTTTGGAGGCTTCATTGGCGCTATAGAGATATTTACCTTTGGCTCCAATCGCTAGATAAGAGGGATTGTCTGATGCAATTTTGCTGACAAATTGTACGCTGCCATTAACGGTATTGAATGTATACACACTGATGCCTTCGTTTTTACCTGTGGTATAACCACCTACAAATAAATAATAAGACGATTGGCTAAAAACGGTAGTAACAATGAACAATAAAAGCGAGGTTACAATAATACGCATGGCAATAGCAATTTTTATTTGTGATTTAATGATTTGAATGAGAGCGATGATTGTTAGCTTGATTGACGTCGCAGAAAAAAATCATTATCCTCATTCAAATCATTACAATCAGCGGTTATCCCATATTGTGAAACACCTTATTCACATCTTCATCTTGTTCAAGGCGCTCAATTAATTTACTAATATCTTCTGCTTGTTCGTCGGTAACAGGTACGGTAGTAGTAGGTATCCATTCTAGCTCAGCGCTCAATGGTGTAATACCTTTATCTTCAAGTGCTTTTTGTAGGTTACCAAAGTCGGTAAATGCACAGCGCAATACCAATACTTCGCTACCATCATCATTGGTACTTTCGCCCAATTCATCTAAGCCATGGTCTATTAATTCAAGTTCTAATTCATCCATATCTAAACCAGCAGGCGCCAATTTAAAACTACCTACTTTTTTAAACTGAAAACTTACGCTACCAGTATTACCCATTGCACCACCACCTTTGTTAAAATGGCTTTTTACGTTGGCCACTGTACGTACGTGATTGTCAGTAGCAGTTTCTACAAGCAATGCCACACCATGTGGTGCATAGCCTTCGTACAAAATCTCTTCGTAGTTAGCCGTATCTTTACCCATGGCACGTTTAATTGCCGCTTCTACACGGTCTTTAGGCATACCTACGCTTCTCGCATTTTGGTAACATCTACGCAAAGCAGGGTTGGTGGCAGGATCCGGGCCACTCGCTTTTACAGCGATCACAATTTCTTTACCAATACGGGTAAACTGTTTTGCCATCCTATCCCAACGGGCAAACATGGTGGCCTTTCTAACTTCAAAAATCCTTCCCATAAATTATTATCTATTTTGACGTCTGAAATATTTTGGTAACCAGCAACAGGGTGTCTATTGAACGTCTGTTGCGTCGCACACTTGTACGCTTGTAGCAATATGCAGCAAAGCGGCGGCAAAAATAACAGTTGTATGCCAATAAAAAACTTTCTTTAAACAAGCGTGCCACACCATGATGGTGTGGCACGCTAAACACAAATATTTTATAACTAAGCTTGTTGCGCTTTCCGCAGCTTGCTATTGTTTTTACTGTACAAGAAGTAAATTAAAATACCCAATATTAACCAAGCACCAGACAACTGGATTGCATGGATATTTAATTGAGACATTAAGAATACATTGATGCAGATTCCAAGTACGGCAATGAGTGGCAAAGCTGGCACTTTAAAGTTTCTTTGTAATCCTGGTTCTTTTACTCTTAACAACCATACAGCTGCACAAACCATAGTAAAGGCAAACAAAGTACCAAAACTTGTCATATCTGCTAATGTTGAAATAGGTGTAAAACCTGCTACAAATGCTACAATCGCACCAATAAGAATATTGCTTTTGTAAGGTGTTTTATTTTTTGGATGTAAATCGCTAAACAATTTTGGAATTAAACCATCCTTGCTCATACCCATAAAAATTCTTGATTGACCAAGCATCATTACCATCATTACAGAAATTAAACCGGCAGTGGCAGCTATAGTAATAATAAAAACAGCCCAAGGCATACCAGCTAGGTCGAAGGCCGCCGCTACTGGCGCTTTAATGGCATCAGGATATTTACCTAATGGATTAAAATCGGTATATTTCATCATACCAGTTAATACCAAGGATACCAAAATGTATAGAACTGTACATACTAAAAGCGACATGATAATGGCAAAAGGCACATCTTTTTTAGGATTAATAGCTTCACCAGCTTGTGTAGATACCGCATCGAAACCTACATAGGCAAAGAAAATAGCCGCCGCACCAGAAATTACCCCAGCCCAACCATAGGCATCATGTACTTCGCCATTGTTTACCACTTTAGCTACAGGCGGGATAAAGGGCGTCCAATTAGAGACATGTACATAAAAAGCACCTGCGATAATCACAAAAATGACCGCTGATACTTTTAAAATAACAATCAAATTATTGGCCTTTGCCGCTTCTTTAGTACCTTTTACCAATAACGCAGTAATTAAAAGCACAATAACTGTAGCTGGCAAATTCATTGAAAAGCCAGAACCCGTATAGCTTCCAGGATCTTGGGTAAGATATTTAGGTAATTCTAAATGAAATAAGTGTAATAATTTATTAAAGTAACCTGACCAGCTTACAGCAACAGTCATGGAACCCATGGCATATTCTAATATTAGTCCCCAACCTATTACCCATGCAAATATTTCACCAATCGTACCGTAGGCATAAGCATAAGCAGAACCTTCTACAGGAATCATACTGGCAAATTCAGAATAACAAAGTGCCGCAAACACACAGGCAATACCAGCGATTACAAAAGAAAGTGCTAAAGCAGGACCTGCATGAAAATAGGCGCCCGTTCCTGTAAGTACGAAAATACCACCACCAATAATGGCACCAATGCCAATGGCTGTTAGGCTCCACTTACCAAGAACCCGCTTCATTTCACTTTTTTTCATATCCTCTTCAAAAGCACTAAGAGGTTTTTTAAGGAATAAACTCATAAAAGATTAGTTAAATTTTCGTGATTTTTATTTTCGGCAAAATAGGCAATTCTCCCTTTCGGCAAACATTTCTTTTATGATGGGTAAAGATATTTTTTTAGTTACTTCAACTTTTTAGCGAGAAAATAGCAGAAATATGCCTGAAAAGTCAACAATCACAATACTTACTGTACAAAACCGTTATCATTTAGGGATGTAGTGGCGCTTATCATTTCAAATTAAAAAAATAGCGATGGCAGTTACTGTAAGTTCTATTAAAACTAGTCAGGATATTTACTACACCTACTACGAAAGTCCCGTAGGCCTATTAAAGATTGGTGGCACAGATACGTATATCAATGAATTAAGTTTTGTTGATAGCAGACAACAACTATCGCACGGTGAGCCAGGTATCAGCGATGTGATCCATTACTGTACGGAACAATTGATTGAATTTTTTCAAGGCCGCCGACGATCATTTGATATTCCTATCCATCAAGATGGTACTGATTTTCAAATACGGGTATGGAACGAACTTTTAAGCATCAAATTTGGCAAAACAATTAGCTATTTAGACCTTGCCAAGCAACTTGGCGACCCTAAATGTATCAGGGCTGCAGCCACTACCAATGGTAAAAATAATATTGCCATCATCGTACCTTGTCATAGGGTAATAGGTACAGATAAAAGCTTAACAGGCTACAGCGGCGGCCTTTGGCGTAAAAAATGGTTGCTTCAACACGAATTCAGACTACAAAACGGTATTCAAACCCTATTTTAGAAGTAAGTCTCATACGGAAAATTACGATTCTAAATACTCGTTACCGCTGACAATTTTAGTATACATACTAGAAAGTGATAGAAAAATATTTTGGAAATACTTCGCATACCCTACATTTGCAGCGGCAGGCCTTACACGACCAGCTCCTGTTGAACCTCCCCAGGGTAGGAATACAGCAAGGATAGACGGTTGTAGCGGTGCGATGTGAGTAGTCTGCCATTTTTTTTCCTCTTAATCCCCAAAGGGGCGGTTGAAGCTAGCATTAGATTTCCACTTTCAAGCTCAAATACTATTACATGAAATTTTTTATTGACACAGCAAACCTTGCTCAAATTAAAGAAGCAAACGATCTTGGCATATTAGATGGCGTAACTACCAATCCATCATTAATGGCAAAAGAAGGTATTAAAGGTGTAGAAGCACAAATGCAACACTATAAAACGATTTGCGACTTAGTAGATGGCGATATTAGCGCGGAAGTATTATCTACTACTTACGATGAAATGGTAGCTGAAGGTAAATTACTAGCTGCTATTCACCCAAATATTGTGGTAAAAATACCGATGATAAAAGATGGTATTAAAGCCATTAAATACTTTACAGATAATGGCATTAAAACCAACTGCACATTAATTTTCAGTGCTGGTCAAGCTATTTTAGCAGCTAAAGCGGGTGCTACTTATATTTCACCATTTATCGGTCGTATTGACGATAGCGGTTGGGATGGTATTCAATTAATCCAACAAATTTCTAATATCTACACCATGCAAGGATTTGAATCTCAAATCTTAGCAGCGTCTATTCGCAGTGCCAATCATATTATCCAATGCGCAGAAGCTGGTGCAGATGTGTGTACTTGCCCATTAGAACCAATTTTGGGGCTGTTAAAACATCCTTTAACGGATATCGGTTTGGCTAAATTTTTAGAAGACGCTAAAAAGAATAGCTAAAAAATATTTAGACTAGACTTCCCAAGTTGTATAAACTTGGGAAGTCTATAAAAAATGCATTCGAATCATCGAATGCATTTTTTATTGTGTAAATCATGTGTAAATCATATGAGTTAGGCTTCTTCTCCAAGCCTTGGCCTTAATCTTGCTTTGGCTTTGTTAAACACTTGATTCCCTTTATCGATGCCCGCTCTTAATTTCTTTTGTTCTTCATAGGGCATTTGAACAATGGTTTGACATTCTACGGTACAACAACCATCATAGGCTTTCGCACAGTCGCTACATTGTATAAACAATAAATGACAGCCGTCATTGGCGCAGTTGGTGTGCGTATCAGCAGGCTTGCCACATTGGTGACATTTTGCAATCACATCTTCAGTAATACGCTCCCCTAGTCGATTGTCAAACACAAAGTTTTTACCAATAAATTTACTTTCAATGCCTTCTTTTTTTATTTGCTGGGCATAATTAATAATGCCGCCTTCTAAGTGAAATACATTTTTAAAGCCTTTGTGCAACATGTAGGCGCTCGCTTTTTCGCAACGAATACCGCCAGTACAATACATGATAATATTTTTATCTTCATTACCTTTCATCATATCTACCGCCATTGGCAGTTGTTCTCTAAAGGTATCAGATGGAATTTCTAATGCTCTATCAAAATGCCCTACTTCATACTCGTAATGGTTGCGCATATCAATCACCACGGTATCGGGGCTTTCTAATAATTGGTTCATTTCCTTGGCATTCACATACTTACCCTTGGTATTCATATTAAAATTAGGGTCTGCAATACCATCTGCCACTATTTTTTCCCGCACTTTAATTTTCAATACCCAAAAGCTTTTACCATCATCATCTACAGCAATATTTAATCGCAAACCATTTAGTGGCTCTATACTATATAAAAATGTTTTGAAGGCTTCAAAATTATTGGATGGTACGCTTATTTGGGCATTAATGCCTTCATGTGCTACAAAGATTCGCCCAAACACCGATAATTCATCTAGGTGTTTGTACAAATAATCTCTAAATGCTTTGGGATCGTCGATGTGGAAATAATTGTAAAAACTAAGGGTAGTTCTTGGTTCAGTTTCTTGCAACATCAGTTGCTTCAACTCTTCGTTGTTGATACGATTGTATAAAGCTGCCATACATAAAATTTTATAAACCTGCTTGCAGGGCAGGTAAAATTTGCACAGCAAAAATAAAGAAAAAAATCACCACATAGTCACAAAGACACATAGCTTACCTCAAAAGAAAATAACATATAGTAAATTAAAATTACTTTTATTTAAGGATTAATGAAGCTTTTCTTTGTGTCTATCTCCCTATGTGGTAAAATCGTTTAATTACCTCTTCTGCCAAATAATGGCAATGCCACACGAATGCCTGTTGCAGTAGTACCTGCTGCATCAAAGCTTTTAATAGCATCTACTCTTATAACCTTAAAGATATTTTCGATTCCAAAAAACGCCTCGTAATAATGGCTATTTTGATTGATATATAAACCATTACCGCCCATTACAAAAAACCAATTCCATTTGCGTAAGAGTGGGATTTTATTGGTAATCAAGCCGTTTAAATGGTACTCAACATGTGCTTCGCCATAAGTTTTAGCAGTATTGCTGTATTGGTAATACGGCATTAGTTGAAAGCTGCTTAAATAGGTATTTGCCAAAACGGTTTCATTGCCTAAAAAATGGTTATAGTCTATTACTGACAATTTATTGGCATTAATAAAGCCACCTGTAGCTAAACGATAGCTGAATCTACCACCCAGTTTAAAATCTAAATTGTCTGATATAGAGAATTTCCATTTGGTATAATCAACATCACTACCAAATATCGTAGCCAATCCTTTGGTGATATTAAGGTTAAAAGTGGGGTATTTTGATCCAAGCGCTATTTTTCTATCGGGCAGCTCAATGTATTTTGCGCCTGGACGCCAAGTAATATTGACACTTGCAGTAAAAGCCTGATGTGCCGTGATATTACTACTAACTATATTGGTAGGATAATTAGGTGTAAATGCCTTACCTTTTAAACTATCAATGGTGTTTTCTAGCGGTTTTCGGTCTTGAAATTGGGCAGACAAACCAACCGTAAAGCCATCGCCTAAACCTTTGCTATAGCTAATTTTTGCAAAAGCTGCTTCATATATTTTAATATGATTGTGTTGCCAATAATAGGCGGCCAAAGTGTTATTAATGGGGTCTATCGGATTGGCGTTATCCATCTGAAACACTTTTTGCCCAGCGCTAAAGGAAATATTATTGAGGTACTTTTTACCAAAATTATAATCGGTATTCACGTAAGCATTGGCATGTTTATTCGAAAAGCCATATCTCAACACCGGCTCAATAGCTAGATTTTTTCGGCCTTCAAATTGCTTATTGTACTTAATATTATACTCAAAATACCTACCCTCTACTGGATTGTACAATACACCTGCCAAATTAATTAAAGGACTCAGCGTAAGATTTTCTTTTTTGCGTTCTTTACTAAAATTCATGCCCGTAAATAATAACTTATTACTCGTTATTTTATTACGAACCCTGTCTAAACTATCTACATATTTAGGATCTTTTCGCACTTGTTCAAGGCTGTCTTTCTTTTTGTAATCCCTAACCTCCGCTTCCAACAAAGGCACGGGCCTAATACTATCCCAATAGGCCATTGGTTTCTTATTGGCACTATCAAGTATTTTCAAAATGGTGTTGTCAAAAAATTTCTTTTTGAATTGGGGTTCTAGTTCAAAATTTTCATAGACCTGTAAAAAGCTACCAAAAAAATCAAAGCCAAAAATTTTACCAGCAGGTTGTATAAGTTGTTGTTTTATCACCCAAGTATCTTTCATGGGCACATATAGTTGCTCTAATACGAGGGTATCTAATAACTGCATTTGCTGTTCTTTCAAGATACTAAGCTGTACACTTTGCAAGCGCCATTCGTTTTCAATAATAGTAATGTACCCCGAAAAAAGTGGCTCGTACTTGCGTTTGGGTATTACTTTAATACGACTAATTTCTTTGCCATTTTCGTAAAAAGTACCTTCAAAATGGTATTTATAAAAATTTAAGGCATTATCTGCAATCGGCGAAATAAAGCCACGCGGATTTAACCCTCGTCCAATGGGTACAATATTGCTATACAAAGAAATAATAGATGGACTAGCAAAGCCAAAACCACTGCTATTGCCGCTTACTTTGGTAGATAGCACTTCAATCTTGCGGTCTTTACCGTTTTTTGCATATTTAGCCAAGGTTTCAGATAAAAAAATCATTTTGCGCTTACTGGTATCGCCGTCTTCAAAGTCTACTTTTTCGCCCATAAAGTTTTTAGGATAATTGCGCAATTGCAGCTGACCTTTAATGTATACTTGGCATTCAAACTTTTGATTTTCGTTGTCGTAATCGCTGCGTTTTTTTATGGCTTTTCTAATGATGGCGTAGGCAGGATCTTCGGCACCAGTTTTAACCACCACTTCCGATAGCTGGTATTGCTGTTCTGCCAAAACAAAAGCCAGTTCTACGTCAGCGGTGAGGGTTACTGTTTGTGCTACTGATTGGTAGCCCACATGCTGGCATACCAATGTGTATTTACCATTCGGCAAATTGATACTAAACAAGCCCTTGGCATTGGCAGTGGTGGCTTTGGCGGTGCCTTTTACTAATATGGAACTATAAGGTAAGGCATTGCCTTTGGTGTCCTTTACCGAACCCGTAATTGTGCTTGCCCACATATAATAAGGTACCAACAGAAATAGCAGTGAGAAACTTTGTTTCATAAATAATGGTTAACACGAATATACCTTGTAATTGCTTAGCAGATTGTTACACAAATATTAAAATGCGGTACTTGATAGGACAGAATCATTACACCAAATTGGCGTTGATAGGGATCAAACAGCAATACTCAAATAACAAAAAAGCGCTACAAAATTGCAGCGCTTGGTATCGGTATCTAATTTTTAGGATTAACTTCTGCTCAGTTGGTTGCTGGCATCTTTTTCAGATAATTTATTATTGAGGTAAATGCCATAAGCGGTACCCGCTAAAAATGTCACCACACCAATTAATAAAAAAACGATGAATAAAATACTGATATCAAAATCAATAGCCAGAAGACCTGTGAGACTAAAAAGAGATGATTGTTTTCTAATAGTGATAGCTTTTGTAGAAAAATGCTTGCTTGTAAAATTTGGAAAACGCATACAATGTCTTTTTTACTTTTTAAACGAAAAATGGTTGATTTTAGTATGGTCTAGCTGAAATCAGCTTAAATCATAGGTGGATCTTGATTCGGTTTTAAGTAAGTTAGACTTTAAAAAACATTGTTTATCGTTGGATATGGACTTATTTAAATAGCTGTAAACGAAATTGTTATCAAATTATGTGTTATCTCAAAGGTAGTAGATAAAATTATTGTAGGGATTATGGCAACAACAAAAACTAAAATTTTAATCGAATTTTAAGGTTGGTTTTATTAAATTAGGATATTTTTAACGTGTAATTTATACACAATAGTCCATCATCCTCTGTTTTGCCATCCGATTGCTGCACTTAAACTTAGATATATACATATGAAAAAAACACTACTTTTTCTACTAATTATGATTAGTAATTGGGGCTTTGCTCAAAGTAATCACACTGTAAATTTTACTGGTTCAAGTTCGGATTTTAACGGATCTGAGAAGTATAGTGCGCAAGGAAGTGGGCAAAATACTGATTACTATATAACTTTTGATGGAAGTAATTTATATATTGGGGCATTTAGAACCAGTGGTAGTACTTTTGGGTCTACAGATAATTTAGCTATATATATTGATACTGATCCAAATGCAACACCTACAAGTGGAACTGGAACTAGTATTGGGCAAACATACAACGGTGTTTCTGTTTCTCTTCCTTTTTCTGCCAACTATAATGTACATGCGGAACAAAGTTATCAGGAAGCTAGAAGTTTTGGATCATCTTGGGCTAGTACCATTACTGGACCGACATATTATACAACTACTACATCGCGAGAGGTTAAGATACCTTTTAGTAGTATCGGTAGTCCAAATTCTATATATCTTACCATGTGGATGGGGTATATGAATGGTTTTTATTCTAATGCCCCTGGTACAAACATATCTGCAGTTCAAAATCCCACAATTACTAATTATTTTGGTGGGATAGGTCTTAGTAGTGCAGGTTGTATACCTAAAAACATTACCAATACTCCAATAACTGACATTTTAACAAATGGTAACCCAGCAGCAGGTGCAACATATGGTAAAGTATCAATTTCAAGTGGTACAAACACAGCGGCAGGTAATTTTAGTGTTGCATCTGGTGGCTCAATATCAATTACAAGCGGAACACTTACATTAGGTTCTAACACGCTTACTATGGGTGCTGGTAGTACTATTGATAATAGTGGTGGAACATTTGTAACAACAGGAAGTACTTTAAGTAGTTCGGGAGATATAACTTTCTCTGGTACAAGTGCTATAACGCTAAATACTATCTCTCTTACTACTGGTTCAACTGTAAATGTTGCAACCAATACCACAATAAGTACAAATTTTACACTTGGAAGTGGTGCCACGTATAATTTTAGTTTTACAGGAGACAAAACATTTACTACTGCTGGCATTACTACAACAGGCAGTAATATATTAAACTTACTGAACGGCGGTAGTAGCCCTAACTCAAAATTTATTACAACATCAGCACTCTCAATTGGTACAGGTACAACATTTAGTTTAGGAACTAGCGCATTACCATTGCAAGTGAATAGCGACGTTACTTTAAATGGTACAGGTAATCTTACTTTAGGCAGCAATGTGGGTGGAGATATATACTTAACAGGTAATTGGTCAAGAGCCTCAGGCGTAATTACTTTTAATAGTAGAGCCGTAACATTTAATGGCACTGGAACACAAACAATATCCGCAGGTACGCCGCCAAACAATTTTGATTATTTAGCAATAAATAATTCGGGGGGTAATGTACAATTGTTAAATGCAGTAAGTATAGCTAATGATTTACAGTTGTTTACAGGTACGTTAGATTTAAATCAACAAACACTTACACTTAATAATTTTAGTGCGAATATTCAGCTAGGTACTGGAAGTAATACAGCAAGTACAGAGTCTATAATAAGCACTGGTGGAACTGGCACTATAACTATCCCTACTACTAAAACAACGACTATTACAAAAAATGGTAACACAGGTACACCTACTTTCACTTTTGGCAATAATGTATTAGTGGATGTTATAGGCACATTTAACCCAAGTAATATTACAACAATTACTTTTGCAAGTGGTTCAACTCTAAGATTGAGTGGTGGAACCGTATCAAATAACTCACCTTCTTATAGCTCTGGGGCTAATTTAATTTATAACGGATTTGGAAATGCATCAGGTTTTAACCCAAGCAATGTAGGCTTAGAATGGCCAGCATCAAATAGTCCAACAAATATTACTTTGTCTAGTGAATCTAATTCTTTCATTGCTTTAGCATCATCAAGAACAATCACAGGAAATTTTACTTTAGGTACTGGAACTGCTTTAAAAGGTAATAGTACAACACTAACACTTTCTGGCGGTACTAATATTTCACCAACCACATTCTCGAATAGTGGTACTATGTATGGAGAATATAGTTCATCATTACTAAATTTAACCTTCTCGGGTTATACACAACTAAGTGGTACAACAGGTTATCTAGATGCTAAAGCCTACACAATAAGCGGTACTTTAGATTGTGCAAATATTGGACTAAATACTAACTCTAATACTGGAGGAAATGGAAGTGTAACAATTAGTAGTACAGGTACTTTAAAAACAACAAATGTGAATGGATTATATGATGGCACTACAAATAATACTACTATAAGATTTAGTAGTAGTTTGATGAATGCTCCAACTATAAATCCTACTTCAACAGTAGAATATAATGCGGCCTCGGGTAATCAAGTTATTTCACCACTTACATACGGTAATTTAATTCTAAGTGGTGCGGGTTCCAGAACTTTAGGTGGCAGTATAACCGTTACAATAGGTACACTAGCTGTACCTACTGGCATTACTTTAAATACAAATACAAGCTCAAATGTAATTACTGGCATGGTAAATATACAAAGTGGCGCAACCTTTGCCGTAGCACAACCAGGTGGTATTAATGGTGCAGTTTCTAATTCAAGTAGTTCAACTTTTTCTACAAGTGCTAACTATACTTTTAATGGTACTAGTAGCCAAGTATTTGGCGCTGCATTACCAATTACGGTAAATAATTTAACTATTAGCAACGGTAATGCCTCATTGGCTTTAAACGGTAACCAAACAATTACTGGTGCGTTAACTTTAAGTGGTGGTACTAAGCTTGTAATTGGAAGCAATACTTTAACCTTAAACGGTACATTTAGCGGTGATGCAAGCAACTGCTTAAAAACCACTACTGCTTCTAATATATCAATTGGTGGTAGCAGTGCGGTAGGTACATTGTACTTTGACGCTGCAAACAATGCTTTAAACAACTTAGCCATAAACAACAGCTATACTAGCGGCGCAGCTATTACACTAGGCAATGCCCTAAATGTAAGCGGTGTAATTACACCAACTGCTGGTCAGTTAGCCGCAGGCAATAATTTAACACTACTTTCCACTACTAATACTGGTGGCGGTGCAATTGGTGCAGCGACTGGCAACACATTTACAACTAACTATATTACAGGCAGTGTTACAGTACAACGCTATACGCAAGCACAACGTGGCTACCGCACAATTGCCAACCCTTTTAATTCTGCACAAGCACTTAGCCAGTTGACCAACACCATACGCATCACGGGTTTAACTGCTACTAATGGTACTTATGGTGTAAATACTGGTAATCCTTCTGCGTTCTATTACGACCCTACTAAACCTGCTGGTACTTCAAGCGTATTGCAACCAATTACTAGTGCTACAGATGCAAGTCATTGGCCAGTAGGTAGTGCATTATATGTATTTATTCGTGGTAATGGTATGGAAGGCTCTGGTGGCCCAGGATCTGGTAATTATAGTGGCGGTATTAGCCCTGTAACATTAAGCATGTCTGGCGGTACCATTAATCAAGGCAGTATAACAGTCAACCTACCATCTTATACTAGTGCTTCCGCAGATAATTACAACCTTATCGGTAACCCATATCCTTGTCCTGTCAACCTTAAAAATGTAGTTAATATTAGTGGATTTGGAAACGTATACGTTTATGATCCATTAGGCAATACAGGTTTATCTGATAAGTATACCATTCGCGGTGGTTTTCATGTCTACTCAACGAACAGCGATATTATCATTCCAACTTTAGGTGGTTTTTACATTCAGAGTACCGGAACCACACCTACAAGTATTACTTTTAATGAAAGTGATAAAACGACATCTTTAACACCTACTTACACCACTTTTGGAGTAGGTACTACAACACCACATATCCGTTTATCAATCAGCACGACCAATGGCAACGTTGATGACTTGAAATTTGGCTTTAATGCTAACTCTACAGCAATGGCTAAGGATTTTTATGATGCCCCTAAATTGAGCAATAGTTTATTTGATTTTTATAGCTTGTCATCAGATAAACAACGTTTGGCTATAGATTATAGAAACAGCAATACATTAGATAGCATCATTCCATTAGGTATTTCCACCAATATACAGGGTAATTATACACTAAACTTAGCCGAATTATCTGGATTGCCAAACATACAATTAGTATTACGAGACAAACTTTTAAAAACCGAAACCCCATTAAGCCAAGTAGGTGATAGCTATAGCTTTACGATTACAGCCGATACAGCTACAAAAGGTGATAATCGATTTGAGCTAGGCTTGCTAAGTACTACTGTACTGCCTGTAACCATTACAGATATAACAGCGCAATTACAAACCAATAAAACAGTAGCCGTTAATTGGACAAGTGCAACAGAAGTCAACCTTGCTAATTATAATATACAACGCAGTTTAGATGGTACCAACTTTAGCACCATAGGCAAAGTAGCGGCTAAGGGTGCAGGTGCATACAACTATATCGATGACCTTTCATCTATTAATACACAAGCTACAACCCTGTATTATCGCCTAGAAGCAGTAGACAACAATGGTAGCAAATCCTATAGCAAAGTGGTTAATTGTCAATTGGCGGCTACTAGTACATCCATCAATATTTATCCAAATCCTGTACAATCAATTTTACATGCCCAAATAACCGCCACCAATGCAGGTACAGTAAAAATAAGTGTAATAGATGCACAAGGGAAAGTAGTTGCTACGCAAAAAACAACAGTAGTAATAGGCATTAATTCAATAGCAGTGCCAGTTGCACCATTAACAGCAGGTAATTATATGCTAGAAATAGAGAGTGCAAATGGCAAACAACAACAACGTTTTGTAAAGGAATGAGGAAATTGAAAAGTAAATATTGAGCCTAAAATAGATAAAGAACTAGGGGTTAACAATTTTATTAGCTAATCCTTAGTTTAAAATCAAGAATTATCCCCCCCCTAATATATAAAACAAAAAAACTTAACCATGAAAAAACATACCGTATATATTCACCTTGGAATATTTATATGCATTCTAATGCCTCTTGCACTTTTAGCTCAATCCTCACCTGTTCAGGGTGGTGAAGTCGATGCGCCAATTGATGGTGGTTTATCCTTATTGGTGATGGCAGGTGCAGGCTACGGCATTAAAAAGCTGAAAGAACGCAAAGGAGCCGCCAAATAAGAGGAAGAACGTGTAGAAAAATAATAGTTAACAGTCACTTTTTATATCCAGCCATGCCAACCTTTTAAAGGTTGGCATGGCTGTTTTTGGTCAGTGGTACCTAGCCATGTTACAATACCAATCGCCCCAACCCCGAACACATATTAGCAAGTTTCACAGTATCTATGCAAGAAAATCATAACTAGAGGTACATTCTATTAACTTCATTGCGCAAAAAAAGCCATCTGCTGTATTATAACATGGTTTAGAACCTTGATAAATGACAATACTACTACAAGCTATCAATTATCTTTTCTAAACATCCATCGATAGCTTGTAGTAGTATGTTTAGCTATGCACAACAGATAGCACTAACATTAATAGACTTGATTAGAAATAGTTTTGAATTTGATTGCTAGTACCAAAGGTTGAGCATTTGAATTATCCTTAATAAAAAACTATCACTATCATGAAAACATCCTTCATTTTTAAATCGCATAGCGATTATTTTTTGTCTTAGCTAGTTACTAGACGCGCTTTTGGCGCATCCATTCAGTATGACTTGATTGGTTCTATTGGTAGCTAATCGCCATCCTTGGCGTCTATTTATCGGTGCCAGATGTTTATGGCATGCGCTTACATGGGTGGCTTTAAGCATTATTCCCAACATCCTAAAACACTAGATTATGAAAAATCTCGCTTTGCTTGTTTTGTTATTGGTTTCTTTTAAAGCCATTTCACAAGTAACAATCAGCGTGCAACCATCAACTGCGCCTCAAACAGTATGTGTAGGTACGGCTGCGACATCGCTTAGTATCACAGCATCAGGTACTGGATTAACTTATCAATGGTATAGTAACACCGTCAATAATAACACAGGTGGCACTATTATTAATGGCGCTACCAGTAATGCTTATACACCGTCTACAGCAACGGCTGGCACTTTGTATTATTATGCTATTGTTGTAAGTACCGATCTTTCAACGGCAACTAGCCAGGTATCTGGGGCTGTCACTGTTAATGCCTTGCCAACTGCAACATTTACTACTTCGCCATCTGTTGCGTGTTCAGGCTTTCCAGTTCAGTTTAATGGGGCTTCGGCTTGTGCTTCAAACGGTGCACTTAACTTTTCAGGATCAGCTTCTTCGGCACTAAGATCAACCATAACTACACAAATTGATAATATTACCATGGAGGTTTGGGCAAAATGGTCTGGTGGTGTTAATAGCAACAGAGATAATCAAATGATCTTTTATAATGGGCATACTGGTAATGGTGGCTATGGTATTTTAATGGACGCAAATGGTAATTTACAAATATTAATTGGCGGCCTGTCTTATTTGGGCTCATCGCAAAATCTTACCCCAGGGGTATGGTCGCATATTGCCATTGTACGAAATTCGGGTACCTGGTCTTTATATGTAAATGGAGTGCAATATTCAGTGTCGAATAATACCACAACACCAAGATCTCCTACTGTTGCTGGGGGCAATCAAACAATGGTTGGGGTAGACCAAAGTGGTACTGGCCATTTATTTTATGGGGCAATAGATGAAGTGACATTTTGGACAGTTGCGAGAAGTTCGGCTAATATTCAAGCTGATATGACCGCCAGTAGTGTAAGCCCTCAAAGCGGTCTATTGGCTTATTGGAACTTTAATGAGGGTACAGGCACTACCGCAAATGATGGTAGTGGTAATGCCTATGGTTTAACCTTAACTGGCACCAATTGGTTAACTGCAGGTGCGCCTACGGGCGCTACTTATGCTTGGGATTTTGGCGGTGGTGCATCCGCTAATTTGGGTAGTACTGCATACACTTACTCCACTTCTGGCACAAAAAATATTTCTTTAGCAGTAACCGATTTAACCACAGGCTGTGTTTCGAGTACGACCAATGCTATTATAGTAAATCTGTCGCCAACAGCCAACATTAGCGGTACGGCAACAGCCTGTAATACCGTTAGTTTAACCGCAAGTGGCGGTGCTACTTATGCCTGGAGCGGTGGCAATTCAACCAATACAGCTACCAATACATTTAGTACATCTAATACTTATACTGTTACCGTTACCGATGCCATTGGTTGTACAGCAACGGCAAGCCAAGCAGTAACTGTTAATCCATTACCTACTGCACCCATTAACGGGCCAGTAGCTAGTACTGCTGCGTTTGTTACTTCTGGATTGAGCTTGCCTTATAGCGTAGCAAAAGACGCTAGTGGTAACCTATATGTTGCAAACTATGGTACAAATAGTATAAGCAAAGTAAATACAAGCGGTTCCGTTACAAGTTTTGTATCTTCTGGTCTAAATCGTCCTTCGGCTCTGGCATTTGATGTTTCTGGAAATTTATTTGTAGCAAATTATTTTGGTAATAGTATTAGTAAAGTAAGTAAAAGTGGCGTTGTTACAAGTTTTGCTAGTTCCGGCATGTCAAGCCCATCTAGCTTAGCATTTGATGGTTCTGGCAATTTATATGTAGCAAATTTTAATGGTAATAGTATAATTAAGGTTAGTACAAATGGTACTGTTACGAGTTTTGTTTCTTCTGGATTAAATCGTCCTTCGGCTTTGGCATTTGATAGTTCTGGCAATTTATACGTTGCAAATTATAATGGCAATAGTATTAGTCAAGTTAGTGCCAATGGTACGGTTACAAGTTTTGTAAGCGCTGGCTTATCAAGCCCTGCCGGGCTTGCATTTGATAGTTTTGGCAATTTATACGTTTCTAACTACGGTAATAGTACCATTAGTAAGGTAAGTAAAGAAGGGACAGTTACAAACTTTGCTATAACTGGCCTCAACCGTCCAAGGGGCATTTTATATGATAATACCGCTAACTTATTTTATGTTGCCAACTATTCTGGTAGCAGCGTTTCTAAAATTACACCACCAGCCAATTATGTGCCATCCGTGTGTAATACTGGAACTGTTACTTTAATAGCAACTCCGAATACCAATGAAACCATAGATTGGTATTCGGCGGCATCTGGTGGCTCCGTTTTACTTTCTGGTTCAAATAGTTTTACAACCCCAACCTTATCTACCACTACCACTTATTATGCAGAAGCAAGAAACACTATTACTGGTTGTGTTTCTGCCACTAGAACCGCCTTAACTGCCACTGTGAATAATTGTCCCATCACTTGGATGGGCGGCACGAGTTCTGACTTCAACGATCCTAGTAACTGGAGCAGCGGTACGGTACCTAATGTAGTGAATGATTTTATTGTAGCAAGCAGTGCGAATAACCCTATCATTACTGGTACATATGCAGTAAATAATTTCACTATTAATTCGGGTGCAAGCCTTACGGTCACAGGCACGATAAAAATAGCCGGTAGCGTGACCAATAATGGCACATTAACAGCCACATCGGGCACTGTAGAATTTAATGGCAGCACAGCGCAAACAATACCAGCTAATACTTTTAGCAGTAATACAGTACAAAATCTTACTATTAATAATACGGCTGGCGTAACATTAGGCGGTACGCTCAACCTAACTGGTGTGTTAACGCCAACGGCAGGGACACTTACTACGGGCGGTTTTTTAACTTTAACATCTACAACTATTAGTGGTGGTGGTGCCATTGGGCAAGGCAATAGTAGTGGCGGTTATATTAGTGGGACAGTCAATGTACAACGCTTCACCCAAGCACAGCGAGGCTACCGCACCATTGCCAATCCTTTTACAACCGCACAGTCGCTGAACCAATTGACCAATATTATCCGGGTAACTGGCTTAACAACTGCCACAGGTACTGGTACTTATGCAGTAAGTAGCGGTAATCCGTCGGCTTTCTATTACGATCCTACCAAACCTGCTGGCACATCTAGTGTGTTGCAACCCATTAGAGATGCCAATTCTACAGCCTATTGGCCAGTAGGTAGTGCACTCTATGTGTTTGTAAGGGGCAATGGTATGGAGGGTGCTGGCGGTCCAGGCGTGGGCAATTACAGCAGTGGTACTATCAGCCCAGTTACTTTGGGTATGGCTGGGGGTAGTATTAATCAAGGTCCTGTTACTGTAAACTTAACTTATGGGGATGGCACTACCGATAATTTTAACTTGATTGGTAACCCTTACCCTTGTCCTATCAATCTTAAAAACGTAACTGGAATAAGTAGTTTTGGAACCGTATATGTATATGATCCTGTAGCCAATACAGGCTTGACAGACTCATATACCATGCGTGGTGGCTTCCATAGTTATAGTAATGATGGTTCTACTGATATTATCATCCCAAGTCTTGGTGGCTTTTATATAAAAGCAACTGGTACAGGGCAAAGTATCACATTCAACGAGAGCGATAAAGCCACAGCCACAACACCTACCTATACTATTTTTGGTAATAACCAACCAACACCACGCATCCGGTTAGCTATTGGCACAGTAAATGGCAATGTAGATGATTTGAAATTTGGCTTTAATGCCAATTCCACTGCGTTAGCACACGACTTTTTCGATGCCCCTAAATTGAGTAATAGTTTATTCGATTTTTATAGCTTGTCAGCAGACAAACAACGTTTATCCATTGATTATAGAAATAGTGCCCAACTCGATAGCATTATTCCATTAGGTATTGCTACTAGTGTTACAGGTACGTATGCACTTCGTTTGGCCGAACTTTCTGGCTTACCAAACACACAAGTAGTATTAATAGACAAATACTTAAAAACAAAAACGGTTCTAAGCCAAGTGGGTGATAGCTACAGCTTTATTATTACAGCAGATACCGCTACCAAAAGTGAGAATCGATTTGAAATAAGCTTATTAAGTACCACAGTATTACCTGTAACTATTACAGATATTACCGCACAATTACAAAACAACAAAACAGTAGCCGTTCGCTGGACAAGTGCGACAGAAGTTAACTTGGCTAGTTATAACCTGCAACGCAGCCTTGATGGTAGCAACTTTAACACAGTCAATAAACTAACTGCAACAGGTTCTGGTAACTATATTTATAACGATGATTTATCATTTCTCCATCCTTTACCTTCAACTGTTTACTACCGCCTACAAAGTGTAGATAACAATGCCAACAGCACTTATAGCAAAGTGGTAAGTTGTTCGTTGTTCAATAGTGATAAGCAGGCATTAACCATTTATCCAAACCCAGTACAAGCCACTTTATTGGCACAAGTAACAGTAGCCAAAGCAGGTGCTGTACAATTACGGGTACTAGATGCACAAGGCAAGGTAGTAACAACACAAAAAACACAATTACCAACAGGTACCACATCGATATCTATACCAATTACGCAATTAACTGTTGGTAATTATGTATTAGAAATACAAACGGCAGAAGGGAAACAAATACAACGTTTTGTGAAGGAATAATTTAAGTAAAAGGTGGGTTGTGAATAGCGAACCTACAACTCTAATCCTCGGACGTAAAACACAAACTACCAAACAAATAACCCTTATTGGCTATACCTAAAAAACAAGACTATGAAAAAACAGACCCTTTTTATTTACTTAGCAATGTTTGTTAGTATTTTAATGCCGCTGGTAGCTTTGGCACAAGTTGAAGGGACTGATCCTGATGCGCCAATCGATGGTGGTTTATCCTTATTGGTTATGGCAGGCGCAGGCTATGGCATTAAAAAGCTGAAGGAAAAAAGGGTTAAACAAGAAAAATAAAGTTGGTAGATGCTACAAGGCGCAGTTTATTAATAAGAAGGTTCTGTATCTTGCGTATTTAGTCTACTTAATGAAATATAGCTATGATAATAGTGAAGGACATACAAGCGCTTTGGCATCAAACGCCTGTAGTAGCCAGAAAATTTTTAATAAAAGGGTTCCTGCTATTATTATTATGGCAGATAATCAATATAGGCTACCTAGAGCCACATAGAATCTTTGACGGTACCATCACCAATTTTACAACAGTAACCATCGTAAAAGTTTTAGAGCAGTTTTATACTACAGGCAGTTTTACTTATCAAGCATTAAGCCATGATGCTCGTGTGTTATATAATGGACAATCTGTATTTCGAATTTCAGATGCTTGCAATGCCTTATCTGTATTCGTAGATTTTGCCATATTTATTATTGTTTATCCAAATAGTGTAGGGCGGAAGATAAACTTTATCGTTTTAGGGGCTATCAGTATTTTTTTAATGAATGTCTTGAGATGTGTATTATTAGCTACGTTGTATATCTCACACAGTACATCGGTTAATGTGATGCACCATTATGTCTTCAGCACAATTGTGTACGCTTTTGTATTATTTTTATGGATAATTTTTACTCGAAAAAAATCTGTTACCGCAGATGCAGCAATATAGACAACCATTCTTGGCTCTTTTGGGTATTACAGTCGTGATCACCGTGACTGATTTAGCCATTAAAGGCGGTCTTTTTAATACCACACTATTAAGCGAACCATTAAAAAATAGCATTCAGATAGTTTTACTCGGTTTAGTATTTATCATAGGTAGATGGGGATTACAAGATAAAGAACGACTGCTGAGATACCAATGGTATCAAATACTTTATATCCTTTCAATCTTAGTTTGTATAATAGCGGCTATTGTAGATTATGCTTTATATGATGTATTGCATTTTACAGAACACCACTCACTTAAGCTGCTAAAGCATGTATTGATGAGTCCTATTTTTTACCTCGCATTTATCTTTATAGATAAATTAGTACCTACAAAACAATAAATTGTAGAAATTTAGATCAGTAGCTTTCAGTTTCGCTGTTATTTTTTACCAAATATCACAAAAGTACATAATAAAGGAGCGCCCAACCACTAAAAAAAGCGTTAGGGTTGAGGGGGTTGATGGCTTCTCGGTATTTAGTAATAAAACAATCTCATGAGAAGCATGAAGCCATCCAAACTTTGTGCCTATGTTTGTTTTATTACGCAAATAGAAATGAGATGGCTTATTAACTCTCAAAAAATGAAGCAACTTTAAGCAGACGATAATGCCAGTTTTAGTTTTTTTTTCTGGTATAGCTCCCTGTTAATGCACCAAAACCTGCTATTAAGCCACCCACTAGGCCAGTGATAACAATCAACAATGTAGTATTGCCTTTTAAGGGTAAAATATTAGCCACTTTGGTAGATAAAATATGTTCATTAGGTACATCTTTTACAATAGCTAATAGGCACCACAACACGAACACTGCAAGAAAACCAGCAGCAAAAGCTTTAAAAGGCTTTTGGGAAATGACCATAGCTACAATGATAGCACAAAAAACAAAGCTATACCAAGGTAAAAATGTAAAAAGACCAACTGCATAGCTTAATAAAGCCGTTACAATAATGGCAAGTATAAATTTCATAATATAATTAGTTTGGAGTTTTAAGTCGTTGATTATAGGTTTGATGTTGTGAGTTTTATGTCCCTTTTTGATCTTCCTTTTTCAGTATTGAGCTTTCTTTTTTTACCTTTATGCGTTACTAAAAGTCATATGCCACTTTACACGATTATTTGTAGCTACTTCTACTTTTTTGATAAATAATAAAGGATAATATTTGCCTGCAGCCCAGTAGTCGATAAAAGTGTCGTAATATTTACTGCCAAGGTTGCCGCTTTGTCCGCCTGGATATAAGCCATAAGCTTCTATTGTATCGGTTAAATGTACAATCATGCGCCAGCTTGGGCCGTGGTCTGGCTTGGTAGCGTTAATACTATAACTACCTCCACCATTGATAACGTGCAATCTACTCAAAGCATCTATTTTAGTAAAGTGTGCTACTTTGGTATCTTTAAAATTTCCCCAAACCAACATATTGTCTTTATCCAAAGTTACGGCCAATTTTACAACCCGTTTAAATGCATCTAATGCCACATCAGCCATGGTTTCTTTTACATTTGGCGTGTTAATATTATCAGCAAATGCATAATTGCCTTTACCCTTAATTAAGGCTTCAAGCAAGGTACTTTCGTAGGGTCTTCGCAATGGTAATGTACTTAATGCATATTCATCATTATACACCAATGTCATTGTAGTATCCCACCAATTTTTAAAAATAGTAGCAGCTTTTGACTCAGGTGTGTTTTTTAAATCCCAAGATGTCACCAAATCAAAATACTGTTTTTCTTCGGGGCTCAATTTTGATACATTTATTAGAGGTAACATTACTGGTATTGCTTCTTGTGCCAGCATATTATCATTATTCGTCTGCATTAATTGCATATCACCAACCGTAATATTTTGCATGGCTGCCAATTTTTTATTGATAATTAAACCCCGATAGATAGGAAAATTACCTGCTTCACCTAAATAGTAAGGATAGGTTCTATCAACTGCCATTTGGTTGGCACTACTTACAAAACCTCTCGCTGGATTATACATTTGTGGATTTTCTGCGTTGGGGATGGTACCTTGCCACAAATAACTACTATCGGTTCCTGGCATTACAAACTCCCCTTGGTGTGGCCATTTGGCTACAAAAGCACCTTGCTGACGAATGGCAATATCACCTGTTTTAGATGCAAATACAAAGTTTTGGCCTGGGCATTGATAAGTTGATATCGCATCTATATAATCCTGATAATTCTTGGCTCTATCTAATTTGTAAAATGTTCGTAGTTCGTTACTAGCGTCGTGTGCTTTCCATTTTACCGCATAACATTTATCTGTTTTATTAATGGCTGGATAATGTTTATCATACATCACTGGCCCAAACACTGTCATAGCGATGGTTTCAACATCATCTGTCTTACCTTTCACCTTAATAATTTCCTTTCTAAATTCAGTTTTTTTCCAAGCACCATTGAACCAATAGTCTTGCATGGTACTATCTTTAAATTGAATTTCGTAAAAGTCTTTAACGTCTCTGCCAGCATTGGTAACACCCCAAGCACAATTATCATTAAAACCTATAATTACAGCAGGCGAGCCAGGAAAAGAGGCACCATAAGTACTGTGTGATGGTGTGGTTATTTGAACCTCATACCATAGAGAAGGCAGGTTTAGACCCAAATGGGGATCGTTGCACAAAATAGGTCTGCCACTTTTGGTTTTACTACCAGCCACAGCCCAGTTATTACTACCATTGTCTTTATCTGGAACTACAGGTAAATTAACTTTAAACGAATCGCTATGGCCAATATATAAGCTATCATAGCTCGCAGGCAATTTTACATTAATACTCGGCTTCTGAAAAGTGGTACCTTTAGGTACAATTGGGTCTAGCGAATCCATAGCATCTGGAAACAGTTGGCGATAGGTTTCAATACCAAAAAAGTTTTTTGTATTGGTATGTAAAAAATCGTCTTCACCACCACCTGCAAGGTCAAAACTCATCAGTTTTAAAAACAAAGCCGATTTTAGGTTTGTCCAAGGTTCTGGTTTATAATTCATCAATTTATACTCAAAAGGAATATCAGTAGGCTTCAACTGATTAATATAACTATTAATACCAGCCGTATAGGCGTCCATCATAGTTTTGGTTTCTGCATCTGCTTCCATGGCTTTCAAACTATTTTCAGCGCCATACAGCAACCCCAATCTGCGCAAATATTTATCAGTGGGTAATTTGCTTTCATCAGTGATTTCACTCAATCTACCAGCAGCGATATAGGTTTGAAATTCCATTTGCCATAACCTAAATTTGGCATGTAAAAAACCTTGTACAAAGTAGGCATCTGCATCATTGTCAGCATAAATATGAGGCACCAATCGGTCGTCAAAATATACCTCAGTTGTATTTTTAATACCTTCTATATTAATATTATCATTAAACGACACATTTGTTGGTTCTGCATTTTGCCAAAAGCCTGTTTGTGGTGAGAGAAAATACCCCAAGCGTGGCGACTTGGTTTTGCCCAAAGGCAATTGCACATTCAATATTGTGACAAAAAAAAACGTTACCAAAGCAGAGATTGTAAAGGGTATGTAGCGCATAGCAATCAATTAAGGCGCTGAAAATACAAAAAAGCCAATTAGAAAAACAAGAAAACTATAAAAACAAAAATCCCCAACAACTTGCGTTATTGGGGATTTTTAAACTATGTAAGTAAGTACTAAAATTATTTAATTTCAACTTCAGCACCTGCTTCTTTCAATTTAGCAGCGATTTCATCAGCTTCTGCTTTAGATACACCTTCTTTAACTGCTTTAGGAGCGCCATCAACTAAATCTTTCGCTTCTTTCAAACCTAAGCCAGAAAGATCTTTAACGATTTTAACAACACCTAATTTGCTTGCACCAGCGTTAACTAAGATAACGTCAAATGCAGTTTTTTCTTCTACTACTTCAGCAGCAGCAGCAGCAGGACCTGCTACAACAGCAGCAGCAGCTGGTTCGATACCGTACTCAGTTTTTAAAATGTTTGCTAACTCTTGTACGTCTTTTACGGTTAAGCTTACTAAACTTTCAGCTAAGGCTTTAATGTCTGCCATAATGTTTAATTTTTTCCGGCTTCATGTTCGTTATTAGCGAATCCGACGGAGGTTTAAAAAAATTTAAAAATGCCGTTTTGTAAAACCATCTGGCCAGGTAAATATAAAATTTTTTGTCAAAACTATTCTGCCGCTGCAACTTCTGTTGTAGCTTCCGCTTTGCCTTCGTGGTGGTGCAATAAAGCAGCCAATACACGTTTAGCAGGGCTTTGTAATAAACCAATCACTTCACCAATTAATTCATTTTTAGTTTTAATACTAGTCAATGCAGTTAATTGATTATCGCCTACAAACACATCACCATTGATATAAGCAGCTTTTAAAACTGGCTTTTCACCTTTGGTATCCTTGCGGAAAGAAGAGATAATTAAAGCTGGTTCTTTAGGATTTTCAGAAAACATCAATGCGGTTACTTTATGCAAACTGTCATAGACACCTGCATATTTTTCTGCATCTAAGCCTTCTAAAGCTTTTTTAATTAAAGTGTTTTTTGCCACTTTCATTTCTACCTGTTTGTTAAAACAAGTACGGCGTAATTGACCAACTTGTGCAACAGTTAAGGCTTCTGTATCAGTAACATAAAAGTTACTATATTGACTGAATTTCTCTTTAAGAACTTCAATCACTTCATTTTTTTCTTGTTTAGTCATAACTAATTTTTATTGGAAACCCGGGTCACTTTATAGCTGTTGCCAGCAATAATCACCAGGATTAGTTTGATAATGATTTAATGTCTAATGAAATACCAGGCCCCATTGAACTAGCCATGCTTGCAGCTTTGAGGTAAGTTCCTTTAGATGTAGCAGGTTTTAATTTAATGATCGCATTAATTAATTCAGCACTGTTTTCGGCCAATTTCTCAGGTGAGAAAGAAATACGACCAATTGATGCGTGTACGATACCAGCTTTGTCTACTTTAAAAGCAATTTTACCACCTTTAACCTCGTTTACAGCGGCAGCAACATCATTAGTTACAGTACCAGTTTTAGGGTTTGGCATTAAGTTACGTGGACCTAACACTTTACCTAATTTACCAATTTTAGGCATTACTGATGGCGTAGCAATGATTACATCAACATCTGTCCAACCACCTTCAATTTTTTGGATAAATTCATCCAAACCAACAAAATCAGCACCTGCCTCTTTTGCAGCAGCTTCTTTATCTGGTGTACAAAGTACCAATACTCTTTTAGTTTTACCAGTACCGTGAGGCAATGAAACCGTACCACGTACTTGTTGGTCAGCTTTTTTTGGATCTACACCTAAACGTAGGTGAATGTCTACAGAGCTATCAAATTTAGTGCAGTTTGTATCTTTTACTAGTGTTGTTGCTTCCTTCAGGGTGTAATTTTTATTTTTATCCACCTTTGTATTGGCAACCTTTCTTTTTTTAGTCAATGACATTTTTTGAATGATTTATAAGGTGAATAATTAATTTTTTTCCCAAGGTGCTTGTCCTTCAACAGTTACACCCATACTGCGAGCAGTACCAGCTACCATTTTCATAGCGCTTTCAAGTGTAAAACAGTTTAAGTCAGGCATTTTGTCTTTCGCAATAACTTCTACTTGTTCCCAAGTTACTTTACCAACTTTGCTACGGTTAGGTTCTTTGCTACCTTGACCCACAGCTAGTTTAGCAGCTTCTAATAATTGGATAGATGCAGGGGCAGTTTTGATAACAAAGTCGAAGGATTTGTCAGTATAAACTGTAATTAAAACAGGAACAATTTTTCCTTGTTTGTCTTGAGTTCTAGCATTAAACTGCTTACAGAACTCCATAATGTTTACACCCTTAGAACCGAGTGCAGGACCTACTGGAGGTGCAGGATTGGCTTGACCGCCTTTCACTTGCAACTTTACGTAGCCAGAGATTTCTTTTGCCATTTTGTTTACGATTTAATTGGTTTTAGCGTTTTCACAATTATGTAAAAACTCCCAAGATCAATCATTCTTTTTTATCTAAAGAACTTTTTGGGATTGCAAAAGTAAGAGAATCTCACAAAATAGCAACAAGATTTTTTTGGTACCCTTTTTTAGAATATCAAGATAAGGGCTTCACTTCACTCAATGCGCTAAAAATGTAATGTAAGCCTGTCTTAATTTCAAGGCATTGAAAACGTTTTCTTCGTTTGGCAATTTTCTTAAATACTCTGCCGTCTTCTGTAGCAAAAAGGGCATCGTCTGGCAAAGTAGTGATAGATACAAACCCTATTTTTTGTGTGGTATTATACCGCCGCAAAACCAACATCAATTCAGTTTCGCCATTGGCAGTTGCGGCAGGATTGAGCATACTTTTTTGCAAAGCCTGTACAATGTCTTGGGGGAAAACATTGCGTTGAACAAAGTCAATTAATAAGCGACTGTAATTGGCTTTCCATTCTTTACCATGCGGTTCAACCCTATTTCTAAATTGTTCAAACGTCAATAAATGGGCTAATTCGTGCAATAAGGTAATCAAAAATTCATACTTATTTAGATTCCCATTAATACTTATTCGGTGGTTATCGCCTAACATACCAGAATGTCGATAATCACCCAACACGCTCTTACGCTTTTTGGTAACCGTTAGGTGCACTTTATAATGATGTATAAATTGTACAACAGGCTCAAAAGTGTTATCAGGCAGATAGTTTGCCAACGCCTGCATGGGATGTTCAGTTGTTGGCATTAGGCTTTTTATTCAACTGTAAAGCAATCTTTACCTCAAGTACTGTGTATACCAAATATAGAAACATACCTGTATAAACAGCGTATACGCTTTTATTGCCACTGGCCTTATTTACATACAATAAGATAGCTGCGCCAATTACAAGTAATTTTACAATCATTCCTACCATTACACTATTAATAAATGCCTTTGGGTTGGCGCTTTTAACAGATGCTTGGTGCATAAATAAAGTAAACATAGAGATGGCAAATAATAGCAAATTGGCACCCAAAATAACCCAATGATTTATTTTCATTGCATCGAGTTGTGCACCAAAAGCCAATGCCAATATTGTTACCAGCACAAATAGTATTAAAATTGATTTTTCTTTTACAAATGCCATTATTCAGGATCTTTATTAGTCGTATTATCTTTTATTATTTTATAGAGCATCCCAATAATAAATGTCAAAGGCAGTAGCCAAGTAAATATAGGTTTAAGCTGCCCCATTTTACCATCCAACCAAATGCCTATATACACAGTGATGGCAGTACCCACAGCAAATTGTGCAGATAGGCCAGCGTATTCTTGGAGGATATTTTTACTATTATTCTCTTTCATTATTCTTTAGTGGCTTCTGCATTTGGCATGGTGTAAATGGTAGTATCCAATTTATCAGGCGTATCACCGTTTAAAATTTTCTTAATGTTATTAAGATATTGGTCTTTGTACTTAATACTTTGCTCTAAAGAATCGGTTCTAATTTTTAACAATTGTAATTCTGTTTTACTTTGTCTACTACCATAGCCAGGTATATAATATTTTAATGGTGTAAAAACAATTAGGGCAATGGTAAAACTAATAAGCAGTACAAAAATGGTACTCATAGCAATATAAACACTTAAGCGACTGAGTTTAAACGTCACCACTTCTTCATAGGTATCATCGTTCATAACCACTAGCCTGTAGCGGTTTTGAAGGCGCTGTAATGTGGAGCTTGTATCTAACTTTGACATAATAAGAGTCGTAAAAGTAAGTATCAATTGCAGAAACAAAGCCTTTAACTGCAAAACTTCTTCATTTTAAATTTGTGGCTGTATTATTACAACGTTTTATTGTTCAAACGAATGGGTAATATGAGTAATTATTTAACTGATATAGAACATTGTCTTCGAGTTTTAGAAAATGGCGGGCTGATACTTTATCCAACCGATACCATTTGGGGCATTGGTTGCGATGCCACTAACGAAGCTGCGGTTGCAAAAATCTACACCTTAAAACAACAAAAAGATAGCTCTAAAATGATTGTGTTGGTGGCTACTGAAAGAGATGTGATGCAATACATCAGCACACTAGATTTGGAAGTATTTAATTTCCTTAAAACTTGCACCAAGCCTACCACTGTTATCTATAATGGTGCTGTAGGCATTGCAGATAATTTGATAGGCAATGATGGTAGCTTGGCCATCAGAATTTGTAACGATGAATTTTGCAAGCATTTGCTAAAGCGCTTTAAAAAGCCAATTGTAAGTACGTCTGCTCATATTACTGGCACTACTACCCCACTTATTTTTAAAGACATCGACCACCAAATCATTAGGGATGTAGACTATGTTGTAAACCACCGACAAGACGATAAAACCGCAGTGGAACCATCGTCAATTATACAATGGCTACCGGACCAAAAACCTAATGTATTACGTTATTAACAGCGGTTGTGCAAAAGCAAGTGGAGAAATTTCTAAAAATGTTAATTAGCTTGTAATCAAGAGCTTACGGTAATAAAACGAATAAATAATCAAGAAAGGCATCAGTTTGTACAACTTTTAGGATAATTAAGTGTAGATTAACGTAAACAAAACACTATAATGGCACGCATTATTCTAGAAATCCCTGATGAAAAACTAAAACCTTTTCTTCAAACCATCGTCAATCTTGGTTTAGACAATCATGCAATTGACTCAAAAATCAACGAGCGTCAATCGTTTAAAAAGCTCATCAATTACCCATCACAGTTGCTACTAACAGATTGGGAGTTCTTTAGTAATGAGTTGGAATACGAATAAATTCTTCAACCCACCAAAGGTTATCAACAGACTAAGCCAATACATTTGCAGCATGCAGAAATTCTTAGTTATTCAAACTGCTTTTATAGGTGATGTGGTGCTTGCGACGGGATTGTTAGAGAAATTGCACAGTTGCTACGCTGATGCAGAGATTGATATTTTAGTACGGAATGGAAATGATGCATTATTCAACAACCATCCATTTATTAATGAGGTATTGGTTTGGCAAAAAAAGAAACAGAAATACAAACATCTGCTACAAATCCTAAAAAAAATTCGCAGTAAACGCTATGATGTAGTCATCAATGTACAACGCTTTGCTGCCACTGGTTTTTTAACCGCTTTTTCAAATGCTAAACTCACTATTGGCTTTGATAAAAATCCCTTTAGTTTTTTATTTACAAAAAAAATACAACACCATTTTAGCACTGATCGTAAAGATGCGCTTCATGAAATTGAACGTAATCATTTATTAATCGCCCCATTTACGGATGATATGGCTAGTAAGCCAAAACTCTATCCCTCTAAAGCAGATGAAGCCAGAGTAGCGGCTTTTAAACAGCATCCCTACCTTGTAATAGCACCTACATCGGTGTGGTTTACCAAGCAATTTCCTACTGAAAAATGGATTGCTTTTATCAATACCTTACCCAAACATTATAATGTTTACCTTATTGGTGCACCAATTGACCAACAAGCTTGCGATGCCATACAAGCAGCTTGTACCAATACCAAGGTTACCAACCTTGCAGGACAATTGCAATTTCTACAATCGGCAGCCCTACAGCGAGACGCCGTGATGAATTTTGTGAATGATTCTGCACCGATGCACTTTGCATCTGCGGTAAATGCACCTACCACAGCTATTTACTGTAGCACATTACCAAGTTTTGGTTATGGCCCATTAAGCGATACAAGCTACATTGTGGAAGTTGAAGAAAAACTAGCTTGCAGACCATGCGGCATTCATGGCAAAAAAACTTGCCCCCTTGGCCATTATAATTGTGCTAATAAGATTGATAATAAGCAACTGTTGTCTTGTTTATAATACAATTTATGAGTACTGTAAAAGAATTCAATAAATTTGTACAAGTCATTTGAATGATACGTCAAATTATCACACCAACAAGTAATACTTACACGCTTACAATACCAAATGAGTTGGTAGGCAAACAAATAGAAGTGTTAGTATTCGAATTAGAAACTAGTAAACATACTGTGGTAACAAATGAGATAGCAGAATTAGATAATTTCTATAATGCTATTAAGCTCGATTTCAGCGACTTCAAATTTGATAGAGATGCCGCAAACGAACGATAATTATTTTATTGATAGCAATATTTGTCTTTATTTGATAAGTGAAGACTTGTACAAAAAAGAAATTGCTAAAAATCTCTTATTACCTAATTCCTCGTTTATAAGCATACAAGTTCTATCTGAAAACATCAATGTGCTCATAAAAAAATTTAAACAGCTAAGCATTGATGCGATTACTAAACACATCAACCTATTAATCAAATACAACAATGTTGTAACAATAAAGCCTTCAGATATTACATCAGCCATTTTAATAAAACAAAATACCAGTTTCAGTGTATGATAGTTTAGTTATTGCAACTGCCTTAAAAGCACAGTGTAAAATCTTATATACTGAAGATATGCAACATAATCTTGTTATTAATAACCTTCTTACTATTATTAATCCTTTCGTTCAATAAGTAGCAATATTAATAGCGTTACACTTAATTATAAGCGCAATCAGTCGCCTTCCTACCCTGCTTATCCCTCGCTTCACTTACATTTGCAGTTTCAAATAACATAGTTAGTGGTCGATATACCTTGTACAGATAAAGAATTATTTCTCTTAAAAAAAATAGCAAGTGCTGCTGAAGAATTGTCCGTAGAAGCCTATTTAATTGGTGGCTTTGTGCGTGACAAAATCATTGGTAGACCTACCAAAGATGCCGATATTGTGTGCATGGGTGATGGTATTGCACTAGCATATAAAGTAGCAGAACGTTTTAATCCTAAACCAACGGTTGCCTTCTTTAAAACCTTCGGTACAGCTCAAATCAAAATCAAAGATTTTGAGATTGAATTTGTAGGCGCTCGTAAAGAAAGCTATAACTATAATAGCCGTAAGCCAGAAGTAATGCCCGGCAGTTTAGAAGACGATCAAAACCGCAGAGATTTTACCATCAATGCATTGGCCATTAGTTTAAACAAAGAGAATTTTGGTAAACTCATCGATCCTTTTGGTGGCTTGTTACATATTGAACAACAAAACATTCAAACACCACTCGATCCGCTACAAACCTTTAGCGACGATCCTTTGCGTATGATGAGGGCCATTCGTTTTGCCACGCAATTGGGCTTTACCATTCATGCCGAAACCTTTCAGGCGATAATTGATAATGCGCGCCGTATAAAGATAGTTTCGCAAGAACGCATTACCGATGAGCTGAATAAAATTATGCTAGCACCCAAGCCCTCTATTGGGCTTGATTTGCTCAGTAAAAGTGGCTTACTTAACATCATTTTTCCACAAATGATGACATTGCATGGCGCAGAAAATGTAGAAGGCTTGGGGCATAAAGACAATTTCTACCATACCCTTCAAGTGATAGATAATATCTGCGAAACCACTGATGATTTATGGCTACGATGGGCAGCTTTATTGCATGATATTGGCAAACCTGCTACCAAGCGTTTCGAGCCTGGTCATGGTTTTACCTTTCATGGCCACGAGGTAGTTGGTGCAAGAATGGTTCCTAAAATTTTTACGCAATTAAAGCTACCGCTGAATGAGAAAATGCGCTTTGTACAAAAGCTGGTGGAGTTGCATTTACGCCCAATAAGTCTCACCAAAGAAAATATTACAGACAGCGCCATTCGGCGTTTATTATTTGACGCTGGTGAAGATATAGAAGCCCTAATGTTACTCTGCAATGCCGATATTACTAGTAAAAACAAAGCCAAGGTAAAACGCTATTTGCAAAACTTTGAGATGGTGCGTCTACGCTTGCAAGAGGTAGAAGCAAGCGACCATATTCGTAATTGGCAGCCACCAGTAAGCGGCGAATTAATTATGCAAACTTTTGGCTTAAACCCTAGCAGAGAAGTAGGCATTATTAAAGACGCTATTCGTAATGGCATTTTAGATGGCTTAATTGCCAATACCTACGAAGCAGCTTTTAACTTTATGCTAGAAAAAGGTGCTGAACTTGGTTTAAAACCTATTAATGCGTCCTAGATTTTTCAAGTTTTTAAGACTTGGAAAACCTAAAATACTATTTTCGTTCACCAGCATGAGAACATCTATTGAACTTCGTACAGCCTGTACTGAATTTACGAAGTAGCTACACTGCAACTGTTGTCTCACTGCTTAACATTAATATATAGAACCGAGAACTTAACAAATATGAAGCAGAGAATTTATTTAGATAACGCCGCTACTACACCCTTAGAGCCAGAAGTGCTTGATGCGATGATGCCATATTTTACGACCCATTTTGGTAATCCATCTAGTATTTACAGCTATGGTAGAGAAAGCCGCATGGCGATAGAAAATGCACGTAAATCGGTCGCTAAAATTCTCAATGCGCATCCTGCTGAAATATTTTTCACATCTGGCGGTACCGAAAGCAGTAATGCAGCCATTACAGGCGCCGTGCGCTTTTTAGGTTGCAAGCATATCATTTCATCGGTGATAGAACACCACGCTACCACACATACAGTAGAGCATTTACACAAAACAGGCGAAGCCAAATTGAGTTATGTAAATGTGCTACCAAACGGGCATATAGACCTTAAACATCTTGAAAACCTGTTGGCCGAAAGCGAAGACAAATGTTTGGTGACATTAATGCATGCCAATAATGAAATTGGCAATATGATTGACCTACATAAAGTTGGTAATATTTGCAAGCAGTACAACGCCATTTTTCATAGCGATACGGTACAAACGGTAGGCCATTTTCCATTTGACCTACGCAATACACCTGTGCACTTTATTACAGGTGCTGGCCATAAATTTCATGGCCCTAAAGGCGTGGGCATGTTGTACATTAATGAAAACGTAAAAATTGAACCCTTTATACACGGCGGCTCGCAAGAGCGTAATATGCGTGCAGGTACTGAAAACTTGTATGGTATAGTGGGCTTTGCCAAAGCACTAGAACTAGCCACTAAACACTACGAAGCAGATAGTACTTACATAAAACATTTAAAGGCTTACATGATGGAAGCTTTGAAAAAGCATATTCCAGAAGTAGATTTTAATGGTGACCCATTGGGTGAAAGTTTATATGCGGTATTGAGTGTAAGTGTGCCAAAATCTGAAATGAGTGAAATGTTATTGTTTAACCTTGACATCAATGGCATTTGCGCAAGCGGCGGTAGTGCTTGTACTAGTGGTGCAGACCAAGGGTCGCATGTGATTCGTGCCATAAACAACAATCCCGACCGCGTAACCGTTCGCTTTTCATTTAGCAAACACAACACTACTGATGAAATTGATACAGTAGTAGAGCAATTGAAAAAAATGATATAATCGATTTAAAAATAACGCTATCGTAAGGGCTTAACATCTGTTGAGCCTTTGTTGTTATATGACTAGTTGCATAGACAACTTATCAATTAATAATATTTCGCAGTAATGTTATCATTGGTCGGGAGTATTCAGCCTCAACTTTACGGCGACAAGCTTCAACTTTGTAGCGACCACCTTCAACTTTATGGCGCCCAATCGCAACTTTACAACGACCACCTTCAACTTTACAGCGACAAGCTTCAACTTTACGGCGACCAACTTCAACTTTGCAGCATCCAGCTTCAACTTTATGGCGACCAACTAACACTTTAAAGCGTTGAAGAGCTAAATGTCCATTATTTAAAAATTAGTGGCGCAGTTAAACCTAATAAACCTTAGGGACTTAGTCAATATCATGTCAAAATGTATCAAAAGTCACCAAATAACAATTACCCTTACAATAGCTTGCACCCTCAATTAAACAAACTATTATGGCACAGCACACAATTGAAACACAATGGATGGGTAAAATGCAGTTTAATGCCCTTGTAAATGGTCATACCATCATCATGGATGCACCAGAACGTGTAGGTGGAGAAGACAATGGCCCCATCCCAAAACCATTTATTCTCACTGCTTTATCTGGCTGTACAGGTATGGATATTGTAGGCCTCTTATATAAACAAGCCCAAGAAATAGACAATTTGAACATTATTGTTACTGGCGAATTGAGTAAGCAAGCGCCCATAGCCTATGTTGCCATGCACATTATATACGACTTTAAAGGTCCAGAAGCCAATAGCCTAGCGGCACTAGAAGCGGTAACTTTATCGCAAGAAAAATACTGTGGCGTAAGTCATATGCTTAAAAAAGCGCTACCAATTACTTGGCAAGTATTGTATAATGGTACAAGCATTTTTAACAACCAACCGTTAACAATAAGCGAAAACTATTTGTAACAAATGTTACAGCACTAACCATTTTATCAACTTAGCTTGCATGCAAATAAAAATTTAACGTATGAAAAAGAATATGAGTTCAACAGATAGTGGGATTCGCATTGCAGTAGCAGTGCTATTTGCTATCTTATTTTCAACAGGCATAGTTACAGGGGTATTAGGTACTATATTGTTAATAGTAGGTGGCATATTGGTTGCAACAAGTGTCGTAAGTTTTTGTCCACTATATCGTTTACTAGGTATCAATACTTGTTCAGTAAAAAAATAATCAGCATGTTGTTTAAAAACCTTTGTTTAGCTACCATTTTTAGTATTGCCATATTAAGCAGTTGCCATAGCCAAAGCACAACCAATGTTGATGTCGTTAATTTTGAGCAAGCCATTACAAAAGGCAATATGCAATTGTTAGATGTAAGAACACCAGCAGAGTATCAATCTGGTCACCTTAGCAACGCTTTATTAGCCGATTGGAACAATGAAGCGGAATTTAAAAGACGTACAGCAGCTTTAGACAAAAGCAAACCAGTATACACTTATTGTTTAAGTGGCGTGCGCAGCGCTGCTGCTACCCAATGGTTAAGGCAACAGGGCTTTACGGCTTATCATTTAACAGGCGGCATTAACGCTTGGAAAAAAGCTGGCAGACCAGTGGAACAAGCCACTGCTGTAACACAAATAACCAAGGCAGACTACGAAGCCATGATACCAAGGGATAAAACCGTATTGGTAGATATTAGTGCTGTTTGGTGCCCACCATGTAAAGTAATGGCACCCATCATCGATTCATTGGCGCAGGCAAATAGTGGCAAGCTAGTATTGGTAAAAATTGATGGCGGTAATCAAACGGAGCTTTGTAAAATATTAAACGTTAATGCCTTTCCTACCTTAATTATTTACAAGCAAGGCAAACTTGTGTGGCAAAAAGAAGGCCTTGTAAGTGCAAAAGAGATTGACAAACAACTGCAATAAATATCAACCATTAGGAGGTTTCAAAGTGTAACTTTTGATACCAAAGTACTGATGTTGCGTTGCTATTTTTACCTCATCAATTAGAGAAAACATGAAACAAATACTTTTTAGCAATTGGCATTTAATGCGTTTTATAAGGCTTGGCTTGGGCATTGCCATTATTGTACAAGCAATCGCTAATAGAGATACTTTGTTTATCTTTTTGGGCACAGCCTTTACAGCCATGGCTATTTTTAATTATGGTTGCTGCGGCACATCGGGTTGTTATGCGCCTATAAAAAAACAAGACAATACTAATACCCAAATCAGCTATGAAGAAGTGGTTAACAAATAATAAATATTACTTCATTGGTGCAATGATTAGCAGCCTTTGTGGCTTTTGTTACTGGAAATTTATTGGCTGTGCATCTGGTACTTGTGCCATTACTTCTAAGCCTGTCAATAGTAGTTTATATGGCGCTATGATGGGTGCATTGGTTGCTAGTATGTTTAAAAAAGAGGAAAAGCAAACACCTGCTTAACAATTTAGAATCTCATAAATAGTAAGCGATGACATTCAACGAAATGATACAATCTGACAAGCCTGTTTTGGTAGATTTTTTTGCCGAATGGTGTGGTCCTTGCAAAACGATGGCACCAATTTTAAAAGATGTGAAACAAGCCATTGGCGAAGCTGCCACGATTATAAAAATTGATGTAGATAAAAATCCTGGCACAGCACAAGCCTACCAAATTCAAGGCGTACCCACTTTAATTTTATTTAAAAATGGGAAGCCATTATGGCGACAAAGCGGAGTAGTACCTAAAAACAGTTTGGTTAATCTTATTCAACAACACCTTTAATACAACTTTAATGAACTTTTTTAAACAACTATTTGGTTTAGGTACAGATACAAACCTAACCGAACTGATAACAAATGGTGCCTTTTTGGTAGATGTGAGAACTGCAAGCGAATTTGCAAGTGGCAGTGTAAAAGGCGCCATTAATATTCCTTTAGATACGATTAGCCATCAATTAACTAAGTTTAACAACAAGCAACATATTATTGTGTTTTGCCAAAGCGGCATGCGAAGTAGCCAAGCAGCTACAATATTAAAGCAACATGGCTATACCAATGTAACCAATGGTGGCTCGTGGCGAAGTGTGAGCCAGCATGCACAATAAATATTGGGGATATATATCAAATAAAATTACCGCTGTATACGTCAGTATTCAAGCGGTTTTTTATATTTAATGCGGTGTTGAATAAAATTATGTTAGTGGCAGTGGTAATCGCAGTCATACAATTACATTTGCGGTTGCAACAATAATATGCAACAGAAACCATCATCAATCCCTTTACTATTTCATAGATACTTAGCGATGCTGCTGTATGCATGTTTTTTTATTGTTCAATTTTCAGCGAATTATAACTACCCTAACCAATCCCATTCTCTATTTTCTACAAATTACTTTGCCAACAACTATAACCATTTAACAGCAGTTGCAAAGGCAGATAAAAGTAAGGACCGAAAAGTCAATATTCGGCTAAATAAGCGTTTTGCGCCAGCCTCGGTACTTTATTGTGAAGCCATTTTTTCTATTCGCAATACCGCCTATACTTTAATAAAAAAAGAGGCGACTATTTACGTAGCCCCATATTTACCAGCACTGCACTTACACATAAAAGTGCTGCGTGGCCCGCCACTTATTGTTGCATGACACACCAGAAAAACATTTTCTCATTATAAATACTAGATATGGCCACTTTCCATTTTAGAAGGTGCTACCTGCTGATTGCACTCATTATAGCAATACCAGCTTCGTGCCTATTTGCACAACAGCACCTCTCTTTACAAAATCTTATCGACACCGCTAGAAAAAACCTACCGCTTTTACAACAAAAACAAGCATTCATTAATGCATCAAAGGCAAGCATTACCGATATCAAGCATTCATTTTTACCACAAGTAAAATTTAGCGATCAGTTGAATATGGGGTCTGATAATTCTATTGCAGGTAGTTATTTACCCCTCGGTATTACACCGTCTACTTCCGCTGGTGTGAGAAGTGACAACAATTTTCAACCCGCAACTGGTAATATTGGGGTACTATATAGTGAGTACGAGCTAGCTAATTTTGGGTTAAATAGTGCGAGATTAAGTAATGCGCAAACATTGGTCAATTTTAGTGAGGCAGACTTAGAAAGAGAAGCCTACTTACTTGAATTAAACATCGCCAAATTATACTTAAATATTCAAAAAGAGCAATACAGACTCAATGCAGATGGGCAAAACATTGAACGTTACCAAAGTATTTTTAATGTGATTAGGGCATTAACCTTAAGCGGTTTAAAAGCAGGTTCGGACTCATCGTTGGCAAAGGCAGAATTGTCGAAAACACGTATTAGCTATAACCAAACTTTGGGTAGCATCAACCAATTAAAACAGCAATTAGCTTATCTCACAGGTATTTCAGCTAATCATTTAACCATAGATACCTTAGCAAATAATGCGTTCATCAGCCAACCAAACAATACCAGTGTTAGTATTGATACAGTAAATAATCCCCTAATAGATTATTACGCCAAAAAGAAAGCGATCTATGTTTCAAACGACCTACTTATTAAAAAAAGTTATTTACCAAAAATAATTTTAGCAGGTAGTACTTGGGCAAGAGGTTCGAGTATTCAGTATAACGATCAATACAAATCTTTGGTAACGGGTTTGGGCTATCAACGATTCAATTATGCAGTGGGTGTTGCTGTGACCTACAACCTGTTTAATAATTTGTATAAGAAAGACAAATTAGCGATTAATCGTTATCAAACACAAGCCAGCGATTTCGAGTTGCAACAGCAAAAATTAGCCATCAATTCTTTATCGTTACAAGCAGATAATGCGTTGCAAACCACCCAAGCCAATTTACAAGAACTACCCATACAATTGCAATCGGCACAAGCCACATTTGCCCAAAAAACGGCACAGTACAAAGCAGGCTTAATCTCCTTAATTGACCTCACCAACGCGTCATTTGTACTCTATCGTTCTCAAACAGATTACATAGAAACCTTAAGCGATTGGTATTTGGCGCAATTAGACAAAGCAGCCGCAACAGGAAATTTGAACCAATTTATTCAAACTATTAAATAATATTTATGGTACGCACAGCATTACAACGGCCCATCACCATATTGGTGATTTTCATTGGCTTGTTGCTTTTCTCGGTAATGGCCATACGAACCATACCCATTGATATCTTCCCCAAATTAAACTCGCCTACTATCTATGTAATTGAGCAATATGGCGGCATGAGTGCCAAGCAGATGGAAGGCTTTTTTAGTACCCGCATGCAAGACCAATTTTTGTATGTAAACGGTATTAAAAATATTGAGAGTAAAAATATTCAAGGCTTATCGCTCGTAAAGCTGAGCTTTTATGAAAGCACAGATATGGCAGAAGCAACTGCACAAGTGGCCTTGCAATCCAATAGAATGTTGGCTTTTTTCCCACCAGGTTCTTTACCACCCACGGTTATCCGTTTTGACGCTTCTTCTTTACCAGTTGGCGAGCTTGTTTTTAGCAGTAAAACCAAATCATTAGAAGAAATGTTTGACTTAGCGCTAACCAGAGTAAGACCACTGTTTGCAACAGTTCCAGGGCTTTCTGCGGCACCGGCTTTTGGTTCTAATGCGAGATCTATTTTAATCAATGTTGACCCCCAAAAACTTAGTACATATAACCTTTCTGCGGATGAAGTAGTAGATGCCATTGCAAAAAATAATGCCATTACACCTTCTGGAAATTTAAGAGTGGATAGTACGATGTTTGTTACATCTATTAATTCGTTGGAAGATAAAGTTCAACAGTTTGAAACGATTCCAATCAAAAGCAATGGCGCCTCTTCTATTTTTGTAAGCGATGTTGCCAAAGTAGCCGATGCGGCAGATGTTACCGTAAGCTATGCGTTGGTCAATGGCAAGCGTTCGGTATATATTCCGGTGGTAAAAACAGCCGATGCTTCTACTTGGGACGTTGTACAAAATTTGAGGCAAAAACTGCCCGAAATGCAAAGCTTATTACCCGATGATGTAAAAATTAGTTACGAATTTGACCAATCAGTTTTTGTGATTAATTCAGCCAAAAGTTTAATGACGGAAGGGATTTTAGGGGCTATTTTAACAGGCTTAATGGTATTATTATTTCTGCAAGATTGGCGAAGCAGCGTTGTAGTAATTGTAACCATTCCAATTGCTGTGATGAGCGCCGTTTTCTTTTTGAAATTAGCTGGGCAAACGATTAATATCATGACCCTTAGTGGCTTGGCCTTAGCGATTGGTGTACTAGTAGATCAGGCAACCGTAACAATAGAAAATATTCACCAACATTTAGAAATGGGCAAGTCTAAAAAACAAGCTATTCTTGATGCCTGTTCGGAGATTTCATTTCCATTGCTACTTATTTTACTATGTATTCTTGCCGTATTTGCGCCAGCATTTATCATGAGCGGTGTACCTAAAGCTATGTTCTTACCACTATCGTTATCTATTGCCTTTGCTATGATTGTATCATTTATTGCGGCACAAACGCTGGTACCCGTAATAGCCAATTGGTTATTAAAAGAACATATGTTTGCGTATCATCACGAGCAGCTGCATGCGCACGCAGGTTTGGCTTTAGATCACCAAGAAGTAGTAGAAATCAACCAACATCACCAACAAGATGCAGCTCATCCAGAAGAAAATGGCTTCTTCCAAAAACTGAAAATTGGTTTAGCGAATTTGCTAGAAAATTGGATGCCAAAGCGCAAATTAATAGTATTGGCATACTTGGTACTTGCCTTTGCTGCAGCAGGATTTTGCTTTGTTTGGATTGGGAAAGATTTATTGCCTAAGACCAATAATGGGCAATTACAATTGCGCATTCGTGAGCCAGACGGTACGCGTTTAGAAGTAACAGAACGCACCACAAAGTCTGTCTTAGATATTATTGATTCTACAGTACAACATCATATCGCTATTACATCAGCGTATGTAGGTTTGGTACCAAGTAATTTTGGAACTAGCAACTTATATATTTTCAATAGCGGCACCCACGAGTCTGTTATTCAAGTTAATTTAGAAGAAGACTATAAAGTGAAGATGGAGGATTTAAAAGAAACAATTCGCCATAATATTTCAGCCGCATTTCCCAATATCCATATCTCCTTCGAGCCAATAGAATTGACTGAAAAGATTATGGCGCAAGGCGCTTCTACACCAATAGAAGTAAGAATTGCTGGTAAAAATATTACGGATATTAAAAACTATTCGGCGAAGCTACTCAGCAAATTAAAAGGCATTGATTTTTTAAGAGATGTACAAATAGCACAGCCTTTAAATTTTCCAACTATTAATATCAATGTTGACAGACAAAAGCTAGCAATGATGGGGCTTTCATTAGACAATGTTTCTAGAAGCATTACTGCAACTACTTCATCTAGCCGTTATACAAGTAAGAATTTCTGGCTAGACAGTAAAACTTCCTACACCTATCAAACACAGGTACAAGTACCCGAATACCTGATGAACTCGATAGAAACATTACAAGAAACGCCCTTGGTAAAAGGTCAAGCCAGACCAATTTTGTCAGATATTGCAATTTTATCGGTTGATAGTATTCCTGGTGAATATGATCGTAGTGGTCCAAGGCGTTTTATAACCATTAGTGCTAATATTCATAAAAAAGATTTAGGTACTGCCACAGATGCGGTAGAAAAAGCCATCAAGGAAGTTGGTAACCCACCACAAGGCTTAATTGCAGAAGTAAAAGGCATGTCCTCTTTATTGGTAGAAACATTGGGGTCCTTACAAAATGGGTTATTAGCTGCAGTTGTTGTGATTTTATTGTTATTAGCTGCCAGTTATCAATCATTCAAACTTGCGCTTACAGTGCTGTCGACTATTCCAGCGGTTTTGTTTGGCGCTATAGCCTTGTTATTAGCTACAGGTTCTACTTTAAACCTACAATCTTATATGGGTATTATCATGTCGGTAGGTGTATCTGTGGCAAATGCCTTATTAATTGTTACCAATGCAGAGACATTAAGATTAGAATACCAAGATGCATTTAAAGCTGCAACTGTAGCCGCTAGTGTGCGCTTAAGACCCATTTTAATGACTAGTTTAGCAATGATAGCAGGGATGATACCTATGGCTAGTGGCCTTGGCGAAGCGGGTGACCAGTCCGCACCATTGGGTAGAGCTGTTATCGGAGGACTCATCGCTTCTACATTTGCGGCTTTGTTTATTGTACCATTGGTATACGGTTGGGTACAACAAAAAACAGCCTATACATCTGTATCATTATTACCTGAAGACGCTAAATAAGATAGTATTACTATATATCAGTAAAAATATCATTCATAATTTCTTTAAAAATTACACATGAAATACCAACAAATAATATTTATGATGGTGGTTGTTTTAATAACAGCATGTTCATCTAAAAAAGAAGAAAAGAAGGCAGAAGTCAACACGGCTCCTATCAATTACGCATTAGCCACCGTAGAAAAAGGTGGCGTGGCAACAACTATTAAATTACCAGCACAGTTGGTGGCTTACCAGGAAGTGAGCATTTTTCCAAAAGTAAATGGTTATGTAAAAAATGTGTTGGTAGATATTGGGGCAAAAGTATCGCAGGGTAGTTTGCTGATGACCTTAGAAGCGCCTGAATTAGAACAAGCTGCTTTGCAAGCCAAAGAAAAATATACCAGAAGCAAGGCTGATTTTTCAATCGATAAAGAAAGATTTTTACGCCTGATGGAAGCTGCTAAAACTGAAGGTGCTATTTCACCTTTAGACATTTCTACTACGAAAGCAAAAATGGATGCCGACAGCGCCTTATCTAATGCAGAAAAAGCCAATTGGCAAATGCAACAAACCATGCTCGCTTACCTAAAAGTGACTGCACCATTTACAGGTGTTATTACAGAACGAAATGTACATCCAGGCGCATTGGTAAGTGCGACGGTAAAAGACAAGCCGATGTTAGAATTAAAACAAGTAGAACACCTCCGTTTGCAAGTAGACATACCAGAAAGTATGGCTGCCAATCTAAAAAATAAAGACACGGTATCATTTTACGTAAGTGCCTTTCCAGGCAAAAAAATGACCGGTTTTATTACTAGAAAGGCAGACAATATCAATACACAATATCGCAACGAAAGAATGGAAATTGATGTAATGAACAAAGATGGCTTGTTAAGCCCAGGAATGTTTGCAAATGTAGAATTGTATGCTCATGGCAACGTCAATGCGCTGTTTGTTCCTAAATCGGCGGTGGTCACTTCTACCGAAAGAAAATATGTTTTAGTGATGAAAAACGGCAAGATTAGCAAAGTTGATGTTGCAACGGGCAATGCAACAGCCGACAAAATAGAAATTTTTGGTACCATTCAGGCGGGTGATAAAGTAATTGCTACCGCTAATGATGAGATTAAAGAAAGCAAATAATTCAAAAATTGTATTTTTTTGAATTTAAAGCACCTGTCCTCAATTTTTTGGACAGGTGTTTTTATATTGAAAATGTTGGGCTGTTATAAGTGTATAAGCAAATTGGCTATGATAACTATTGAAATTATATATATAATGCACATGCGAAAGTAGTACCCTTTTAAACAAATCCAAAATTTTAGACAAAATATAGATACACATTTTTGGCAACATTTTAATTCATTAGTGCACTTATAAAACAATTAATTCAATACTATCATTGATAAAGCATTAACTATTTCTAATAATTATATACTTAAGCATGAAATTGCAATATGTCGTTATTCATTAGGTTCAAAATGGGTAAAATTAATTTACAATTAACTTTCGAATAACAATTTGGTAATAATTTATTAACGATGATTACTTAAACGCGTAGTGCTGCCTCATCTAATTTCGCCAAAAAGCAAATAATTGTACTCAAAGGCATTCATATTTTCAATACTGATTCTCTTTAGGGTATTTGTGATACCAGTATTATATGCTTCTTCTGTAGAGCGCTTCGAATCTATTGGATACACTTTTGAGAATGTTCGCATCCATAAACGCAGACACGCTTTCGTTATTTATTCACTATATATAAATAACAAGATAAACGCATTTATTACTAGGAATCGTAAAAGATTCATATTAACTAGTTTTATATCTGGAACGCAAAATTTTTTGCAAGTACTAAATTTCACATTAGTACATTTCACACCACCCTTACTTCATACATTCAAAGTACCACTGTATATCCGACATCGGGTATTCCGAATTTAATTCTCCACTCTCTAATAGCCTATTTTATAAGTTTTAACTTTAAAGTTATAATTAGGTAGGTTTTCATTATTAATAGTTGGGCTACCCCAAAACTCTTTTCATTCCTTTCAAATGCATTTTTTTATGAAACAATTGTATAAGTTGTTTACAATAGTGGTATGTGTACTATTGTTCACTTCATCACAAACATTTTCACAAACTTTAAAATTAATAACAGGTAAGGTTTTAGATATGCAAACTAAGACACCAATTGAAGGTGCAAGTATTGCGATTAAAAATCAGAAAACTGGCGCAATAACCGATGCCAATGGTAATTTTAGCATTAAAGCACCGGCCAATGCTACTGTCGTTGTTGCATCAATCGGTTATAAACCTTTATCACAAAACCTTAATGGGCAATCAGAAATAACACTTTTAATTGTTCAAGATACGAAATCTTTAAACGAAGTGGTAGTAACCGCTTTGGGTATTGGCAAACAATCTAAAGCGTTGGGCTATGCAGTTCAGTCTGTAACCAGCAAACAGGTTACGCAAGCACAAGACCCTAATTTAATAAATAATCTTGCAGGTAAAGTAGCAGGTGTTCAAATTACCAACGGAGGGGCTGGCGTTGGTTCCACATCTCGTATTGTAATAAGGGGCGAAAATTCATTTAATAGTTCTAACCAGCCATTATTTGTAGTTGACGGTGTTCCAATTAATAACGAAACATTTTTTAATAATGCAATTGAGAATGCTTCTACGCAAGGTACTTGGGCTGAGGTTGACTGGGGTAATGGTGCTTCTGAAATAAACCCAAATGATATTGCAAAAATTACTGTGTTAAAAGGCTCTACAGCCGCAGCATTATATGGATCACGTGCTGCAAATGGCGCTGTGGTATTAACTACAAAAAAAGGTACGAAAGCCAACGGCAATAGTAATGGAATTAGTTTTAATTCTACTACAAGTTTTGAATCGCCGTTAAAATTACCACGTTTACAAAATCAATATGGGGCTGGTGTTAATGCTTATCCGCTTTCTGGCACCCCCAATACCTATTCATTTGCCAACGGTGGTGGTTCTAGTGAAAATAATATTCCAAACTGGGGTTTAAAGTTTGACCCGACTTTATTAGTACCGCAGTTTGATAGCCCAATATCAGGTTCCAATCTATTGGCAGGCGACTTAATTGGACGTAGTACGAATCCAGGTTTAACAGTAACCCCGACCCCGTGGATAGGTCATGCCGATCATTTTAAAAAGTTTTTACAGACAGGCATTACCACACAAAACAATATCGGTTTTGGCGGTGTGAGTGATAATGGTAGCTACCATTTTTCTATTAGCAATTTATATAACAAGGGTATCCTACCAGGTACCGATTTAAGACGCAACAGTATTGCTTTGCGCGCCGACCATCGTTACAATAGTAAATTAAGCTCCGACTTTTTTGTAAATTTAATTAACAGTAATAGTAGTAATCGTCCAAATATTGGGTATGGTTCGGAAAGTGTAATGTATACATTTTTTGGCGTATATGGAATGCCAATAAATGTTGATATTAACTCATTAAAAAAAGAATGGCAAACTGGTAGAGACAATCTCAACCAATTTCGCTATTGGAACAACCACGATAATCCATATGTAACGCTTTACGATAACACCAATAGTTTTAACAAGAATAGAATATTAGGTAATGCCTCTTTAAAATATGCGATTAACTCACAATGGAATGTCATGCTCAGAACTGGTTCTGATATTTATAACGATCATAGAGAAGGACACCGTGCTTTTACAACTGTTCGTTTCCCATTAGGTGGTTTTAGAACAGATGATGTTAATTATTTTGAAAATAACACAGATGTATTGGTAAGCTATACCAAAAAGCGAAGTACTGTTTTCAATGCGAAAGCATCCATTGGCGCCAATCGTTTTATGCAAAACATTACATATACAAGAGATATTTCCAATTCATTGATTACACCAGGCTTATATAATTTCTCTAATGCGCAAACCGAGCTGCCTACTTTGTATCAGAAATATAATAAAGTAATCAATAGTGTGTACGCTTTTGCAGATTTTGACTACAAAAATTTATTATTTCTAGATGTAACTGGCCGCAACGACCAGTCTAGCACCTTACCTTCAGGCAATAATTCTTTCTTTTACCCTTCTGCTTCTTTAAGTGGCATTATTTCTGATATGGTACAATTGCCGAAAGCCATTTCCTATCTTAAAGCGAGGGTATCAATTGCCAAAGTAGGTAGAGATGCCGATCCATATTCAATCAATAACACCTACACAACCAATACACCTTTTAATAATTATCCTCTTACTACCGGTAATAATGTATTGGCAAATAATAATTTAAAGCCATCATCTACAAATACTGCAGAAGCAGGTATAGAAGTTAGATTTTTAGATAACCGTTTAGGTATTGATGCAACGGTATATCAATCTGATACTAAAGACGAAGTGGTACAATTACCAATTCCAGTATCGTCTGGTTATACCAACACTTATATTAATGGCGGTAAAATAAAAAATAAGGGCATTGAAATTATGGTAACCGCAGCGCCATTCCGTTCGAAAAGAGCAGACGGGTTTAACTGGGATCTAAATATTAACTTCAGTCACAATGTAGGTACTGTCGTGTCTTTGCCAGATGGTATCAATACTTATGTGTATGCGCAAGTAACCCAATATGATCGTTATTATAGAGCGATCCAATATGATGCCAAAGTTGGTCAGCGTTTGGGCAATATGTACGGTAACGCTTATGTAAGAGATCCTCAAGGAAATATTGTTTATGTGAATGGTGTTCCTCAATTCACTTCTAGCCAAAATACTTTATTAGGGAATTATAACCCTGATTTTATTATCGGTTTCTCTAACAATTTAACGTACAAAAATTTCAATATGAGTTTTGTATGGGATTGGCATCAAGGTGGTAAATTCTATTCTTATACTTCATTAGGCATTTTGGCTGGTGGTATGTCTGTAGAAACATTACCTGGTCGAGAAACTGGCATTATTGGCAAAGGGGTTGTATTAGATGCGGGATCAGGCAAATACACGCCTAACACTGTAAAAGTAGATGCTGCCACATATTACAACGCCTATTACAATGCCTCTAATAACGAAGCATTTATGTACGATGCCTCTTACCTGAAATTAAGAGAAGTTAGGTTGGGCTATACTTTTAAAAATGTGTTTGGTAAAGCATCTACATCTGATTTAAATCTATCATTAATTGCAAGAAATATATTGGAGTTTACGCAGAATAAAGATGTGGATCCAGAAACATTGGCTTTACGTGGTCAACAAATTTTACCTGGTACAGAATTTTTAAGCTTACCATCCACTAAAAGCATTGGCTTTTCCTTAGGTCTTAATTTTTAATGCAACCTTTTAATTACAACAGTTATGAAAAAAAATATTCGCTTGCTAATTTTTATAATAGCAGCAGGTTTTACGGTGACTTCTTGCTCAAAACAATTGCAAGACACCAATGTAAATCCTAATAGTTTAGAAAACCCTGATGCAACTACTTTATTATCTAATACAATTGTAACGGAGTTTTACAATAACGCCAGTATTGCATGGACTTTAGGTAATGGATACAACCAATATATGACTTATAGCCAGTCGTATTATGACCAACCAACTCGCTACTCGCCAGTTACCAACGAGCCTTATTGGATTGCAATGTATGAAGCTGCACGGGATGCTAATACACTTTATAGCCTTGGACAAACACAAAATAATCCATTATTACAAGCTGCAGCCCTAACCCTTCGTTCTTATGCATTTGCGCAGCTAACTGAATTGTGGGGCGATATTCCTTTTTCGCAAGCATTAAAAGGTAATACTGGAAATTATACACCAGCTTATGATAACCAACAAATCGTTTATACAGATGGTCAATTGGGTATCTTAACTAGCTTGAAAAGAGCAGATAGTCTGTTAAAAGCCAATCCAAATGGATTTATTAGTGGCGATATGTTATACAATTCAAATACCATATCTTGGAGGAGGCTTATTAATGCTTTACGTTTACGCTATTTGCTGCGTACATCGGGCAAAATGGATGTCTCAATGGAAATGCAAGCCATCGTAACTGATGGAACAATAATGCAAAATGCAGCACAGAGTGGTACTTTAGCGCTTCCCAATGTTACACCATATAATTTCGTAAGCCTTACTGAACGCTCTGGTGATTTCGCAGTAAAATATATGAACAGCAGTTTGTATAATGCATTTGTTACTACCAACGATTCTATGCGTATTGCTTCTTATTTTACTTATAATGCTAATACACCTGCTAGCACCCCATTTAGCTTCTCTAATTTTGGCGGCTTACCATTAGTAGTAGATGCAACAACAGTCCAAGTTAATCAAGCCTCCAATTTCAATGGTAGTTTTACGAAGGGTACCAATGCCAATTTGATTAAAGCAAGAATTATGACATATGCCGAACAAGAATTTGTATTGGCAGAAGCGGCGTTAAAAGGTTATTTACCTGGTGGTAATTCAGTTGCAGCGGCTTATTATAACATGGGTGTTGCTGGCGCCTACAGCGAAATAGGGCTTAGTAGTGCAGCTTCTTATTTAACTAATACTGCAGTTGTATTTGATAATACTTCAACTACCAACGCTTTAAACCAAATTATTACGCAAAAATGGATAGCGAATATTAACAATGGCTTTGAAGGTTGGATTGAATACAAACGTACTGGATTACCAGCTTTACAAACTGGTGGTTCGGCCAATTTAAATAATGGTTCTATTGCTTCTAGATTTTTATATCCTACATCAGAAAAATCTATCAATAGCCAGAATTATACTTCCGAAATTCAAAAAATGGGAGGAACTGAAAATACAACATATAGACCTTGGTGGTAATAACAATTTTAAAAAAATCGAAGGCGGATGTCAACTCGCCTTCGATTTTTTTAAATTATGATACCCTGGTTCTAACCTAAACATTCACATCATTTTGGCAAATATTTATTGCCATTACCATCCTATTTTCTGTTCATGAAAAAAATTAAGGCAACCCATATTGAAATCATTTATGTCGTTCATCAAGCAGACAGTAGCTTCCTAAAAATGAATCCTGTTCTTAAACGATATCATTTTGAATTACAAACTTTACCTATAAACGAATTTGAAAGATTATATGGTGAGGCATTTAACTTAGGTCCAATAAAAGATAGATGTCAAAATATGCCAATTACTATCCCTCAATATAAAAATGATGACGAACGTACGTTTTATATCAGCAAAGAGTTTTACCAAAAAATGATGTATCACTATGGTGTTAGCTGCAATTTTTTTGAAACGGGTTATGTGGTATTTTTAAAAGCCGCAAAAACGTCTTTCGTCGAATCTGCGAGTGATTTTTTAACTGTACTGCTATTTGCAGAGGATTTAAATAAAAAAATAATTAAACTTGAATATTATTTACGATTGATTCGGTATGGTTTCTTTGAGTTTGATACATCATTTGCCCATATAGTTCAAACGGCAAAAATAATTCCACTAAAGTTAAATCCATCTTTTACACCTGCCACTATCAATAAAATACCTTATCAGGAAAAAGACAATAATTTGTTATCTGCCTTGTTAAGAGCAGAGTCTGGCATTGCAGAATATATAAATATTGCATTGCAATCTTTTGATCAAACGCTCCACATCGAGAACATAAAAATTAGGTTTGTACAGCTAATGCAATGTCTAGAAATGTGTCTTAATAATTTTATTTATGAATCTACCTCGCAAATCATTGCACAACATACTTCAATCTTATTATCGAGAGATAAAGAACAAAGAAATACTATTTACAATGAAGTAATTGAGTTTTATGAGATTAAGAAAAATATTCTTATAGGTAATTCAGCATCATATAATAACAATATTTCTTTTCAAAACATATTAAAAACGAAAGTTGAAACGCTTGAAAATATGTCAAGAGATATCCTGAAAAAACTAATCCGGCTCAACATAAAAGAAAAAGAGCAGTTTATGTACGAACTTTCATTAAAAGCCTCACAAATACATCAAAAGATGTAAATTATTTTGCTTATTGGCAGTGTATTTTTACAATATTCCTGAACGATAATTTACACATGAGTACTCAAAAAACCTTTTTATACGTTTACTCACTAGAATTTTACAAGTATTTACTCATTAGATTCAAGTGGTAATATATCCCAGATAAAAAATTAGATGCATTTCGTTCTGTTAAGTGACTTATAGCGCCTAGATTTTCAATTGTACATCATTGTCGTTAAATCTCGTCCAAGTTTACTTATATTAAAATTACTGCATTTAACAATGATTCTTCTTTAGAAAAGTTTGATAGCTAGTCCCCTTGTTAGACGATAATTTTTAAAGTCTATTTAAGCAGAGTATCCTGCAATTGCTTAGAGATATGTCATGCGTTTGACAACTTATTGTGAGTAAGCATTTTACATTTTTTCCACTCCCTTTACAGAAATTTATCGGATGGTACTTAATTATGTTTCAATATTTTCTTTTTTGTTGCGAGATGTATTTCAATAGTACAAAATGAGCATTTAGCATATCTAAGATTTATTTGAGAGTATATAATTCATCAAATCATTGTCTTTCCTAAATGCAAAATGTCTATATTAATTTTGAGCCATCAATGATATAAAAGGCTTCTAGGAGTAAAACGAAGCAATATGTAACAAATGTTACCACCTAGCTTTTTATGCAAGAGTAAGTTTGTACCCTTAAGGGTAAAGCATACCATCTTTTTCTGCTTCAAACAAATTAATTACCATGGCGAAAATAATCGTATTAGGCGCAGGTGTTGCTGGACATACTGCTGCATCATACCTACAAAAAAATTTAGGTAAAGAACATCAAATAACCGTTGTTTCGCCGAGTGTCAATTACCAATGGATCCCTTCCAATATTTGGGTAGGTGTTGGTAGAATGACTGCTGATGAAATAAAGTTTGATTTACGACCTCTTTATAAAAAATGGGGCATCAAATTTTTACAAGCAAAAGCAATTAATTTTTTCCCTGAAGGTGATAATAAAACAGATAATGGCTATGTAGAAATAGAATTTACTTCCAAAGAACAAAAAGGTGAAAAGCAAACGGTTGAATACGATTTCTTAATTAACGCTACAGGCCCTAAGTTAAATTTTGAAGCGACAGAAGGATTATTACCTGGTACAGGCAATATCGCTTCTGTATGTACTTTTTCTCATGCTACTGAAGCCTGGCATTTGTTACAAGAAAAATTAGACAATATGCAAAAAGGTCAAAAGCAAACTTTTGTAATTGGCACAGGACACCCCACAGCTACTTGTCAAGGTGCAGCTTTTGAATATATTTTAAATGTTGATTTTGAAATTAAAAGACGTGGTTTAGCAAAGCTGGCAGAAGTAATTTGGATTACTAATGAATACGAATTGGGCGATTTTGGTATGGGAGGTGCCTTTATTAAAAAAGGCGGTTTTATATCTAACACAAAACTTTTTGCCGAATCTTATTTTGTAGAAAGGAACATCAATTGGATTAAAAGAGCTGGTGTTAAAAAAATTGACGACCAAAAAATTTATTACGAAAACCTAAATGGTGAATATTTAGAACAACCTTACGATTTTGCTATGCTTATTCCAGGTTTTGCAGGGCATGGATTTAAGGCTTTTAACAAAACTGGGGCTGACATCACAGACAAATTATTTGCACCGAATGGCTTAATGAAAGTAGATGCAGATTATACACCAAAATCCTTTGAAGATTGGTCTATACATGATTGGCCACAAACCTATCAAAACCCTAGTTTTCCCAATATTTTTGCACCTGGCATCGCATTTGCCCCGCCACACGCTATCTCAAAACCTATGACCAGTAAAAATGGTACACCCATCTTTGCAACAGCACCTCGTACTGGTATGCCTTCAGGTGTTATGGGGAAAGTAACGGCTGACAATATTGTTGAATGGATTAAAACAGGAAGTCCTACCATCAAACACAAAGCTTCAATGGGTAAAATGGGAGCAGCTTGTATTGTATCGGCAGGTTATGGCATGAGTAAAGGTACTGCTGCTACGATGACGGTAAGCCCAGTTGTACCCGATTGGGAGAAATATCCAGAATGGGGTCGAGACATAAAAACAACCATGGGCGAACCTGGTTTAGCAGGACATTGGTTAAAATGGTTGATGCACTACATGTTTTTATACAAAGCTAAAGGCAAACCATTTTGGTGGTTAATTCCAGAGTAATCAATTCATAATAAACCATATATCATCATGGAAAATAGATTAATCATCAGTAAATATTCTGATCAGTTTTATCCACCTACGCCCACTAATTTTACATTGTTTCTAAGGCATTTTATTCCCTTTCAAATATTCCGTTTTTTAATCCTAAACTTCAAAATTATTAAAATAGTGGTTAAAGGTCACTCTTAGATATTTTTCTGCATAACATCACAAATAATAATTTTATGGACGTAGAAATTCTCAGCAGAATCCAGTTTGCATTCACCGTTAGCTTTCACTATATCTATCCGCCATTAAGCATTGGCCTTGGTGTCATGCTAGTAGCTATGGAGGGCTTGTATTTAAAAACAGGAGATAAGATTTATGAAACCATGACAAGGTTTTGGATTAAAATCTTTTCCCTCATTTTCGGTATTGGTGTAGCCACAGGCATTGTAATGGAATTTGAATTTGGCACCAATTGGGCAACCTATTCTCGATATGTGGGCGATATTTTTGGCAGTGCTTTAGCAGCCGAAGGCATTTTTGCATTTGCACTAGAAAGCGGCTTTTTGGGCTTATTATTATTTGGCTGGAATCGTGTATCGCCAAGGGTACATTTTTTCGCAACCATTATGGTAGCCTTAGGCTCTATGTTTTCAGCCATTTGGATTGTGGTAGCAAATTCTTGGCAACAAACACCCGCAGGTTATCATATTGTGGGTGAAGGCATGAAAGCAAGAGCAGAAATTACCGACTTCTGGGCCATGGTATTTAATCCATCATCAATAGAAAGATTGTCGCATGTATTAGTAGGTGCTTTTTTAGCAGGCTCTTTTTTAGTATTAAGCGTTCATGCCTATTATTTGGTAAAAAATAGACATATTGCTATTTCTCGTAAAGCCTTTAAAATCGCTTTAGTGGTAGCCACTATTTCTGGTCTGTTACAACTATTTACTGGTCACCACGCGGCTACTGGTGTAGCTGTAAACCAACCAGCGAAGCTTGCAGCTTTTGAAGGCCACTACGACAGTATGAAAGCTGCCGATATGTATTTGCTAGGTTATGTGAATCAAAAAGAGCAAACAGTTACAGGCCTAAAAATTCCTGGGGGCCTGAGTTTTTTACTGTATCAAAATTTTAAAAAACCAGTTAAAGGTTTAAATGCGTTTGCGGTAACCGATAGACCAAAGCCAATTAACGCCATCTTTCAAATCTATCATTTAATGGTGTTGATTGGTATGACTATGATTGGGTTAACATTACTTGCCATGTTTTTATGGTGGAAGGGTAAATTGTTTGAATATAAGTGGTTAATGACCATCTTTTCCTTCTCAGTTATTCTACCACAATTAGGCAATCAGCTAGGTTGGTTTTCTGCCGAAATGGGTAGGCAGCCTTGGGTAGTGTATGGCTTACTTAGAACTAGCGATGCATTGTCAAAGGCGGTAAAAGCAGACCAAGTAATTTTTTCACTCTTCTTATTTACATTCATTTATACACTATTATTTGTGCTGTTTATTTACTTGTTAAATAAAAAAATAAAACATGGTTTTGATGAAAATAAACCAGAAGAAATCCCCGACTATTCTAAACGTAATAACCCTATACTAAACTAATTAATATGCCTACATTTTTGGGATTAGATTATCCAACACTCTGGTTTTTAGTAGTGGGTGCTGTATTTACAGGCTACGCCATTTTAGATGGTTTCGATTTAGGAGCCGGCGCTTTGCATTTATTTTTTAAAAAAGAAGAAAGTAGACGCATTGCATTGAACGCAATTGGCCCTGTTTGGGATGGTAATGAAGTATGGCTAGTTATTGGCGGTGGTGCCTTATTTTCAGGTTTTCCAGAAGTTTATGCTACGATGTTTTCAGCATTTTATATCCCGTTCATCCTGTTTTTAACTGTACTAATTTTTAGAGCTATCGCTATTGAATTTAGAAGCAAGGAAAAAATGTTGTGGTGGCGAAAAACTTGGGATATTATCTACTCATTTTCGAGTGCGTTAATTGCAATTCTGCTAGGTGTAGTTTTAGGTAATGTGATGCAAGGAATACCCATTGATAAAAACTTTGAATACCAAGGTGGTTTTTTCAACTTGTTAAATCCCTATGCTATCATTACAGGTATTACAACACTTGCATTATTTATGATGCATGGTGCTACTTATTTAATCATGAAAACCGAAAGTAGGTTGCACACCAAGTTGAAAATCTTGGCAAAAAATACTAGCCGCTTTTTTGTCATTACCTATGTTACTTTAACAATGGCTACTTTAATTTATTTGCCACAAACAGCCGACAAGTTTAGAGCCCATCCTCTATTATTTTTTGTGCCATTATTTACTATACTCACCATCATCAATACACGTAGATTATTAGAAAAAGGGGTGTATTTCAAAGCTTTTTTGTCATCCGCTTTAACATCAGCTTTATTGTTGGTTACCGTTACTATTAATATTTTTCCAAATATTGTTGTATCTACCATTAATCCCACTTACAATATCACCATTTACAATGGTTGTTCATCTCAAAAGTCTTTAAGCATTATGCTTATTATTGCTGCAATCGGCGTTCCATTAGTTGCAGCTTATACAATATTTGTTTTTTGGACTTTTAGAGGTAAAGTAAAAATGGACGATATGAGTTATTGATATTAATTTATTTTAACCCGTAGATATTTTGTTCCAAAATTGGCTATACAAATGCAGTGCTTTTTGATTTGTAACATTTGTAACCAACTTGAATTCTAGATTCAGCCAAATTTGTTCAAATCATTAATTGACCTATGGAAATATTGGGGTTTTTATTAGCGGCGTTAATAGGCATATCACTTGGACTTATCGGTGGTGGTGGTTCTATTCTTACAGTTCCAATATTAGTATACATATTAGGCATTAACCCTGTGCTCGCCACTTCTTATTCTTTGTTTATTGTGGGTACCACTTCAATGGTAGGTGCAATTAATAATTATAGGAAAGGCTTTGTAAGTATCAAAACGTCTTTTCTATTTGGCTCATCCTCTATTTCTACTGTTTTCTTAACCAGAAAATTACTCGTTCCAAAAATTCCAACCATACTTATTACAATAGCACATTATCAAATAACACAATCAATGGCTATTATGGTTCTGTTTGCAATGCTAATGTTGCTAGCATCTACCGCAATGATAAAGGAAGGCAAAATGAATTCTGCTTCTAAGGATGAAACAAAGCTTGATTCAATACCTATATTTAAATTATTTATATATGGCGTTTTAATAGGTATGGCTACAGGCTTTTTGGGTGCGGGTGGTGGTTTTCTCCTAATTCCTGCATTGGTACTTATATTCAAATTGCCGATGAAAAACGCTATAGGCACTTCTCTATTAATAATTGCCTTAAACTCATTAATTGGTTTTACTGGTGATATAGGACATGTAAGAATTAATTGGAACTTTCTGATTCTTATTACTAGTATAGCGATAATTGGAATATTTATTGGTGGTTTAATAGCCAAAAAAATAAATGGGAATAAACTAAAAAAAGCATTTGGATGGTTTGTTCTAATAATGAGCTTCTACATTCTTCTAAAAGAACTATTGTTTGCATAAATGCTTTTTACTGGTTTTTAGATTAAATTGAACTAACCAATATCTATAACTATTTTTTTGATTATAAACATAATACTATATGCACGTTGAACAAATTTATACTGGATGCTTAGCACAAGGTGCTTATTATATTTCATCAAATGGCGAGGCCGCCATCATAGATCCATTGCGTGAACCCGCACCTTACATCAAACGACTTGAAAAAGACAATGTTAGACTGAAATATGTTTTTGAAACGCATTTTCATGCCGATTTTGTAAGTGGTCATATAGATTTAAGTCATCAAACAGGTGCAGCAATAGTGTACGGTCCAATGGCTAATCCAGATTTTGAAGCGATTATTGCAAAAGATAATCAAATATTAACAATCGGAGATATCAGTATTCAAGTATTACACACGCCAGGACATACTTTAGAAAGTACTACCTATTTACTTAAAGATGAAAATGGGAAAGATTATTGCATTTTTAGTGGCGACACATTATTTTTAGGCGATGTAGGTCGCCCAGATTTAGCACAAAAAGCTGCTAACATGACACAGGATGATTTAGCTGGCTTGCTATATGAAAGTTTAATGACTAAAATAATGCCGCTCGCCGATGATGTAATTGTATATCCGGCCCATGGCGCAGGTAGTGCTTGCGGAAAAAATATGATGAAGGAAACCATAGATACTTTAGGCAATCAAAAGCAAGTAAACTATGCCCTTAAACAGCCCAATAAGTCAGCATTTATAACCGCCGTTACACAAGGATTACTTCCCCCACCAAGTTATTTTGGATTAAACGTAGCCATGAATAAACATGGTTACGCAAGCTTTGAGAGTATTCTAAACAAAGGGATGCAAGCTTTAACACCAGATGAATTTGAAGCCATCGCAGAAAATACTGAAGCGCTCATATTAGATACAAGAGCTGCGGTAGATTTTTATCAAGGTTTTATTCCGCAGTCTATTAATATAGGCTTAAATGGCGATTTCGCTCCTTGGGTAGGCACTTTAATTGTAAACGTACAACAACCCATTTTATTAGTTACAGCAGTAGGAGCGGAAGAGGAATCCGTAACAAGATTAAGCCGAGTGGGATTTGATAATATACTAGGTCATTTACATAACGGCTTTAAAGCATGGCGTTCTGCTGCTAAAAATGTAGATGCTGTAGAACGTATATCAGCAGAACAATTTGCCAAAGAAGTTACTACAGAAACTGATTATGTCATTGACATAAGAAAAGAAACTGAATATATAGTAGGACATGTTGAAAAAGCTTACAACAAACCACTCGATGATATTAATGAATGGATAAGTGATATCGATCCTAAAGTACATTTTTATATGCATTGTGGGAGTGGCTACCGTAGTATGATTGCAGCCTCAATATTACATGCAAGGGGCTATCGAAACTTTACTGAAGTTGCTGGAGGTTTTAAGGCAATTAGTAACACAGGCTTACCCATAGCAGATTTTGTATGCTAAACTAAATTATTAAAGGCTCAAGCCAAGTTAAATGAACATCATATTACAGCATTTCATAAGTAACATTTATTAGTTACCTATAGTTATTAATAACAAATTATTACTGATGACTACCAACATCTGGAACGAACGATATAGCAAATCTGAGTACATCTATGGCGAGATGCCCAATGTATTTTTAGCAGAACAGTTGAGCAAATTACCTGCAGGCAATATTATTTTCCCTTGTGAAGGCGAAGGTAGAAATGCCGTTTATGCAGCAACCAAAGGCTGGCATGTAAAAGCATTTGATAGCAGCGAAGCAGGTAAAGCAAAAGCAATGCAATTGTGCGCCAAGCATAGGATTGTAATAGATTATACCATTTCAGATGCTACTCAAATAGACTATCCTCAAAATAGTGCAGATGTTGTCGTGTTTATTTTTGCGCATTTTCCACCAGCAGTGAGAAAACAAATACATCAAAAAGCCATTACTTGGTTAAAGCCAGGCGGTAAGGTGATTATGGAAGCATTCAATCCGCAACAATTAGATTATAGTTCAGGCGGTCCTAAAGACTTGTCAATGCTATATACCTCAGAAATGTTATCAGATGATTTTAAAAGCGTAAAAATAGATACATTACAATCTTTAGAAACCAATCTTGATGAAGGCGCTTTTCACCAAGGCAAAGCTGCTGTAATACAATTGGTGGCTACTAAATTGTAATCTAATACTGGCTATTTAACAAGAAATAAATATTTAGCCAGTTTGTTGAAAGTGACAAATGTTACCATCTACCCGGTTTAGTTCAGGCAGTTTTGCACTAAACAAGAAAGGTGATGAAACAACTACAACATTCAATGATGAAAGCACTGCTGATATTGGTATCAAGTGTTTTTACAACCACCATTGCGGCACAATCTACAAAGCAACTAACATTAGATGAAGCCATTAGTAGTGCCTTAAGTAACAACAAAGCGGTACAATTAGCCAAAATGGATGAAACCATTGCTACTGCTAATTATCAACAAACTGAAGCTATTTATTTACCACAGGTTGGGTTGAGTTACACAGCATTTAGCACCAACAATCCTTTAAATGCCTTTGGTTTTAAACTGCAACAAAAAAGCATTGCACAAAACGACTTTAATCCCGATTTACTCAATCATCCTGGTGCTACACCAGATTTTACCACTAAGTTAGAAGTACAACAACCCATAATTAATCTGGACGCTGTGTACATGCGTAAAGGAGCTGCTAAGCAAATAGAAGTGTACCAATACAAAACGCAACGCACCAAAGAATACATAACCTTTGAAGTGCAAAAAGCCTACTTACAACTACAACTAGCATACGATGCAGTGACAGTACTAGAAGATGCATTAGCAACAACTAAAGCCTTATATACGTTTACAGAAAATCATTTTAAACAAGGTCTAATTCAAAAGTCAGACTTATTAAATGTACAAGTACAAGTAGCTGGTTTAGAAAATAATTTAGCAAAAGCAAACAGCAATATTGGTAATGCGTCAGATTATTTAAGTGCATTAATGGGGCAACCTTTGGGTACACTTTATACAGCAACTAAAACTGTATTTACTACTATAACTAAAGATTCCATCGCTAATACAAGAGCCGATTTTATGGCCATGCAAAAGGCCATTGATGCGAGTAATTTAATGATACAATCTAGCAAAATGAGCCATTTACCTAAGCTGAATGGATTTGGTGACTATCAGCTAAACGATAGTAGAATGTTAGGTTTTGGTGCAGGTGCATATTTAGTGGGTGCACAATTATCTTGGAATATTTTTCAGGGTCATAAAACAAAAAATACTATTGCTGCACAAACACTAGAACGTAATAAACTAGCAGCACAATTAGCACAGCAAAAGGAACAAAGTAATGTTGAATTGAGTAAAGCAAAAAGAGATATTATCGATGCTCAAAGTGAAATAACCAAACAGAAAATAGCTATAGAACAGTCTGCAGAAGCCTTGCGCATCTTGCAAAACCGTTACGAGCAGGGGTTAGTAAATACCACCGATGTAATGATGGCGACCACACAATTATCACAACAAAAATTTGGTTTAGCACAAGCCATTTTCAACCAAAATTTAAGCAAAGCATATACCCAATTATTAACTAGTTCTGTCACTAAATAATTCTAATTAACATGATATTTCAACAACAAAAATCTGCAACAATTTTAGTAGTTCTTGGCATCGCCTTGTTAACGGCTTGTTCAAGTAAAGAGAAAACTGCAACCGAAACTAATATTGGCCCAGCCATCAATGTTACTTTGGCTACACCATCTGGCAACAATGGAAACACCGTTAATATCAGCGGGCAAGTTGAGTCATCGCAAACGGCTAATATTAGCACAAGGGTAATGGGTTACATCACTTCGTTACAAGTAAAAGTAGGTGATAAAGTAAGAAAAGACCAATTAATTGCAACCATTAGCAACCAAGATATTTTAGCAAAAAGGGCACAAACCGATGCAGCTATTGCCGAGGCAGAAGCTACTTTAAAAAATGCTCAAAAAGATTATGACCGATTCACCGCTTTGTACAAACAACAAAGTGCTTCGGCAAAAGAATTGGATAATGTAACGCTACAATACAATGCAGTTAAAGCAAGAGTAGAAGCAGCTAAGCAAATGCGTAATGAGGTAAATGCAATGTTGAGCTATACCACATTAACAGCACCCTTCAGCGGTACAGTAACACAAAAAATGGTGGATGCTGGTAGCATGGCTAATCCTGGAATGCCAATTGTTAGCATTGAACAAGCAGGTACATATCAAATAAGTGCAGCCGTACCAGAAGCAGAAATCAACCAAATAAACCAAGGACAATTGGTAGAGGTAACTATTCAGTCTGCTAATAAAACGTTTAAAGGCAGTGTCACACAAATCAACCAATCATCTCAGTTTACTGGTAGTCAATACATTATTAAAGTGAGCATCCCAGACAATGAAAAAGCTGGTTTGTATGCTGGCATGTACGCAACCATTGTACTGACTAATACCAATAAAATACCTACTACCAATAGTAATACGGTTTTAGTGCCGTTATCTAGTATTGAAAATAAAAATCAGTTAACAGGTATGTATACAGTAAGTGCAAATCATACGGCCTTACTACGTTGGGTACGCTTGGGTAAAACTTTTGGCGATAAAGTAGAAGTACTAAGTGGCTTGGCTAATAACGAAACCTTTATAACAAGTGCAGATGGCAAACTATACAATGGTGTGGCAGTGAAAGAAAAGAAGTGAATGGTGAATAGTCAATGGTCAAATAGAAAAATTAATTAAACCTACGCCAAACTAGCCCCACCGTTGGAGGGGGTGGAAGGCTATTAATACAACATTATGGAAAAAGGATTTTCAGGCAATATAGCAAAGGCATTTTTGCAGTCGAAATTAACAATACTGTTAATGGGTGCATTCTTGCTGATAGGTGCATACAGTACCTACTTGATACCAAGGGAAGAAGAGCCACAAATTCAAGTACCAATGGCAGATATTTTTATCGGCTATCCTGGTGCTGAACCAAAAGACGTAGAAACCAAAGTGGCAGCACCATTAGAAAAAATAATTTCAAATGTAAAGGGTGTTGAGTATGTGTATTCAACCTCAATGAAAGGTCAGGCAATGCTGATAGTGCAGTTTTACGTGGGTGAAGATGTAGAACGTTCTCTGGTAAAATTGTACAGTGAATTGATGAAGAATATGGATAAAATGCCGCAAGGGGTTACACTGCCATTAATTAAAACTAGAGCAATAGATGATGTGCCAGTATTGGGTCTAACACTGTGGAGCGAGAAATACGATGACTATCAGTTGAAACAAATTGGGCAAGAATTAACCAATGAGGTAAAGAAGATAAACGATGTATCTGACATTAACATTTTAGGTGGCAGAAGTAAAGAAGTAAAGATAATGTTAGATAAGAACAAGATGGGAGAAAACCATGTTGACTTTTTGTCTATCAGTAAACAAATACAAGGGGCTAATGTGCAAATGCAAGGTGGAAATTTATTACAAAAAGATACCGCATTTTCAGTAGAAACAGGCAACTTTTTAACCACAGCAGATGACATAGCTAATTTAGTTGTTGGAACCAATCAGCAGCAACCAGTGTACCTGAAACAAGTAGCCAAAGTAGAAGAAGCACCAGAAACGGCAAACCAATATGTATTGTTTGGTTATGGTAAAGCAGACACAGCAAAAGCGAATGCATACAAGTCTAGCTACGCAGCGGTGACCTTATCTATTGGTAAAAAGAAAGGTGCAGATGCAATGAAATTATCTGAACAGATTTTGTCAAAAGTGGAGCATTTAAAATCTCAGTTACTACCAAATGATATACATCTAACGGTTACAAGAAATTATGGCGAAACCGCATCGGATAAAGTATCTGAACTATTGTTTCACCTATTTATTTCTATAGTAGTTGTTACGTTGTTTGTAATGCTAGCTATGGGCTGGCGTGGCGGTTTGGTGGTATTTTTATCGGTACCAGTAACATTTGCATTGACACTGTTTAGTTACTACATGATGCATTATACACTCAATCGTATTACCTTATTTGCACTGGTATTTATTACTGGTATTGTGGTAGATGATTCCATCATTATTGCAGAGAACATGCACAGGCATTTTAAAATGAAAAAGATGCCGCCATTGCAAGCTGCTATCTATGCCATTAACGAGGTAGGCAACCCAACTATCTTGGCTACATTCACAGTAGTAGCAGCGGTTTTACCAATGGCATTTGTATCTGGCATGATGGGACCTTATATGAGTCCAATGCCTATTGGTGCTTCCATTGCAATGATGCTGTCATTAATTGTAGCCTTAACGTTAACACCTTATCTAGGCTATATCTTTTTACGTGAAAAAGAAAAAAAAGGAATCCACCATGAATCAAGTAAACCACTTTCCTTGGAGACATCTGGTATTTATAAAATATACAGTAGCGCAATAAAACCCATGTTAGAAACTCGCTGGAAACGCTGGACCTTTATATTAAGCATTATAGTTATTTTATTGGGTTCATTATCTATGTTTTATACCAAAGCCGTAGCTGTAAAAATGTTACCTTTTGATAACAAGAATGAGTTTCAGGTGGTGATTGATATGCCTGAAGGCACAACTTTAGAAAAAACACAAGCAGTTGCTAAAGACATTGCTGAGTATGTTGCTATGCAACCAATGGTGGTCAATTATCAAGCTTATATTGGCACATCTGCTCCGATTAGTTTTAATGGCTTGGTACGTCACTACGATTTAAGAAAGGGCGAAAACGTCGCAGATATTCAGGTGAATTTGGTTGATAAAAAAGACAGAAGTATTCAAAGTCATGGTATTGCAAAACAAATGCGTGGGCCAATACAGGCCATTGCTAAAAGGTACAATGCCAATGTAAAAATTGTAGAAGTGCCGCCAGGGCCACCTGTACTATCAACCTTAGTGGCAGAAGTGTATGGTCCTGATTATAATGCGCAAATAAAGATCGCTAATCAAGTGAAGATGATGTTTAATAATACTAAAGATGTGGTAGATGCAGATTGGATGGTTGAAGATAATCAACCTGAATACCATATTTCCGTAGATAAAGAAAAAGCCATGCGCTATGGTGTCGCTGCAACACAGGTTACTGCCACTATTAACGTTGCTTTATCTGGAATGACGGTTGGCTATGTATATCAACCAACAGCTTACAATCAAGCAGGTATAAAGCTGCAGTTAAGCGATGCAGATAAGACTAATATTGACGATATATTAGACCTGAAAATTACTGGCGCGCAAGGTAACAGTGTACCAATACGAGATATAGTAAGTGTAAATAAGCAAATTAAACAAAAAAGCATTTATCGTAAAAACCAAAAAGAAGTAGTTTATGTATTAGCCGATATGGCTGGTAATCTAGAAAGTCCTTCCTATGCAATTGCTAATATTTCCGACAGCTTAAAAAACATCCAAGTACCTAAAGGTTTTACACTAAAGGAAGAATATACGCACCAACCAGCATTAGAAGATAATTATACTTTAAAATGGGATGGTGAATGGCAAATTACGTACGAGGTTTTTAGAGATTTAGGTATTGCTTTCGCTGTGGTAATTATTATGATTTACATATTGATTGTAGGTTGGTTTCAAAACTTTACAGTACCCTTAGTGATGCTTGCGGCTATACCATTATCATTAGTTGGTATTGTGTTAGGTCATTGGTTAATGGGTGCATATTTTACAGCTACATCTATGATTGGTTTTATTGCCCTTGCAGGTGTAATGGTGCGTAACTCAGTATTGCTGATTGACTTTATTAATATCCGTTTACGTGAAGGTGTACCTTTAAAGCAAGCTATTATTGAAGCAGGTGCTGTGCGTACCACACCTATTTTATTAACCGCTGGCGCAGTGGCTTTAGGTGCTATCATTATTTTATTCGACCCTATTTTCCAAGGTCTCGCAATTTCATTAATGGGCGGAACTATTACATCAACCTTTTTAACCTTGTTGGTAGTGCCATTATTATACTACAAAATGATGCGTAAACAATATCCTGACAACAAAAAATAAAATCAAGATTATGAAACTATTAATCATCACTTGTTTAAAAGAAAGCTTCAATGCTGCAAGCAACTTGCTTAAACAATCTCATATTCAAGCTTTTAGTGCCACCGATGTAACGGGTTTTAAAAATAACCAAGCTGTAGATTTGGCTGCTGCTTGGTTTGCCGCTGGAGACGAAAAATTTGATTCTATGTTCATCTTCAGTTTTACTACCCAAGAAAATGCAGCAGCAGGCTTAATTGCCATTAAGCAGTATAATGCAGAAAATGACACTGATTTTCCTATAAGAGCTTTTATTGTACCCGTAGATGCAGCAAGTTATTAATCTAAAAAATAAAAAATTAACCCATGAGAGAAAGAATTATTCGTGCTGTTGCTGGCACATTTGTATTAACTAGTATTGTTTTAACCTATTTTATAAACGTTAATTGGCTTTGTCTAGGCGTGTTTGTAGGTGTTAATTTATTACAATCTTCTTTTTCCAAATTTTGCCCATTAGAAAAAATATTAGATGCTGCTGGTGTTGAAAGCAATGTTACCAAAAAAGGATGCTGCTAGCATTAAACTACAATACTCAATTTTATTAAGTAATTTTAACGCCTAATAAATAAATTAGGCGTTAAAACTATTTGCACGTATGAATGAAACTTTTGAACCTGCATTACTACAAGAAATAGAAACATTTGGCGAATTGCGTACGTTTAAAGAAGGCGATATTATTATGGATTATGGCAAATACATTCTTATGATGCCTTTAGTAGTAAAAGGAACTGTAAAAGTGTTACGCATGGACGATTCGGGTAAAGAACTCCTACTCTATTATTTATCTAGCAACGAAAGTTGCTCTATGGCTTATAGCTGCTGTGTAGAAGCCAAAAAGAGCGAGGTAAAAGCTATTGCAGAAGACGATGTAGAACTCATTGCCATTCCTCATATTAAACTAGATGAATGGTTGTGCAAATACCCTAGTTGGAAAAATTATATCATGCGTAGCTTTAACGATCGCTTTTTGGAATTATTAAGATCTATAGAAAGTATTGCATTTCACAAATTAGACGAACGTTTAATAGCTTACTTGAAAGAAAAGCAACGTCTTACAGGTTCTCGTGTTATCAAAGCCTCACACTATCTAATTGCAGATGAGTTAGCAACTTCAAGAGTTGTCGTCTCTCGCTTGCTAAAACAACTGGAAAATGAAGGCAAACTACTCTTGTACCGGAATGAGATTAAGCTACTTAATAGCTTTTAGCCATTTTTATGATATTTATGGGGCAGCAAGACTAGCCCACACACTAACTTCTTATTAAAAACGTTAGGTATTGTGATCGTTACCAACTATCGCTCATATCATCAACAAACAAGAGGTTATGACATTAAATATTCGCCTATTCTGTTTTAGCATTTGCATTTGTATTTCTACAATCTGTTTTGGACAAGGCAATGCTTTGGGTTTACATGTAAGTACCACTGAATATGTAGGCGGACTTAACAACAACAATTTTGGCGATCTCTATCAATTTAAATTTTTTGCACCAGGTGCTGGCATATCATTACAGCAGCGGCTTAACGCTTCTTTCAATTTGGTTGAATCAGCTTTTTACGATAAGGTACAGTACAAAACCCCAGATAAAACCCTTGGTGTAGATGCTGATTTTTTTACCCTTAATTTAAAATTGAAATACAAATTTAATAATGGGTATTTGTTAAGCGAGAAAGCCTTTTTTGCGCCTTTTTTAACGCTTGGTGCTGGCGGCACCTATATCAGCTCTATTAATTCTGGCACGTTTCAAGCGCCTTTTGCAGTTAATGAATTTAGAACAGACTTTGCAGGAGGAGCAGGCGCGGTTATTCGATTTAGCGAAAAGTTTTACCTAGAATATGCCGCTACTTTTCACCAACCAGTATACGATGGTTGGGATGGCGTTACACAGGGCAATAGAGGCATGTATTTACAACACAGCCTTGGCTTAATATTTACCTTAAAACAACATGAGAAAAAAGATAGCGATGGCGATGGCGTAAAAGATAGTAGAGACAATTGTCCAGAAACACCTGCTGGCACGAAAGTAGATTTTTGGGGCTGCCCTGTAGGACTAAAGAGTAATGACGATGATAGCGATGGCGTAAGAAACCGCTACGATGAATGCCCTAATACACCAAGAGGTACGCCTGTAAACGATAGAGGCTGCCCCGTAACGCCTCCGGTAGTAAGAAGTAATGACGATGATGGCGATGGTGTAAAAAACCGTTACGACGAATGCCCTAATACACCACCGGGTACAAAAGTTGACGAAAAAGGCTGTCCTGAAAAAGTGTATACAAATGATTATAGCACAACTACCACTGCGCCGCCTGTAGATGGCGACGATGACGGTGACGGTGTACCTAATAGTAGAGATATGTGTCCTAGAACGCCCAGAGGTCAAGCAGTGAACTATTATGGCTGCCCAGCGGCCGATAATGGCGATAATGATGGTGACGGCGTACCTAATAGTATAGACAAATGCCCTTATACTTATGGCAGTAGCAGTAACTTCGGGTGTCCTGAAGTCCGTGAAGAAAGCAAGAAACGCCTAGACTTTGCCACCCATGGTATTTATTTTGAAACAGGTAAAGCCACCATTAAACCACTATCCTATGCCGTTCTAAACGATATTGTAACCATTCTGCAAGAATATAAAGATTACCATGTGCGTCTTGCAGGTCATACTGATGCCATAGGTAGCGATGCCAATAATTTTCAACTATCTGATGCAAGGGTGATCTCGGTAAAAAACTATTTTGTGAGCAAAGGTGTAGATGCTTACCGCTTTGAAACCCGCGGCTTTGGCGAAACTAGACCCGTAGCTAGCAACGCCACTGTAGAAGGCCGCGCTGAAAATAGACGCGTAGAGATACAATTGTTTTTAAAATGATAAAGTCTTATACAGGCATAGCTATTTAAAAGGAAACATCCTTAATTCCGAGCTATACCCGAAGTATACCCGAAGTATGGATAGTGTATGAGGAGTGTATGAAATGACTTATGTGATTTTGCAGAGAATGCATATAATAAAGGTGGCATATTTTGCAATATTTGTCTTATCAGAAATACATTTTTCGTAATTAATTTTCATGTTAATATTTATTTGCTTAGTGTATTTCCTATTTTGAAATAGATAACAGCGCTAATGCCAAATAATTAATACAAGGATAGATGCAAGTATGTTATCACATATATTTTTTAACACATGTTATAAATATTTACTAAATAGTTTGTCAGGTAAAAAATAGCCTATCATTTGACTTGATTTAAATTAGCAGTAAACTATCGATAAACCATTATTTACTGGTGTCCACCTTTTCTTCTGCCTTCCAAAAACTTCTGTCTACGTATTTCTTGAACAGGTACATTGTTTATTTTACTCTCTAGCCAACCAATAATATCTAAATACATAAAACTCCTGCTTTCTAAAGGATTACCTTCTAGCTTTTTTAATTTTTCTTTTAGGGTAACAAAAGCAGGTATCAGTTTTTTGGGAGATAAAGAGAAAGATTTACGAATGAACTTAAATACTTCTTCTTCAACGATGCTCAAATTATTCATTTTAGCCATGAATCGATAGACTGATTTAATTAAATATTCAAGTAAGGCATCATTACCTAGTTCATAATGCGCTATTAGGTGCAGCAAACGTGCATAGCACTGTAAATCCGTTCTTAGATTAACTTTCCAATGGATGATTTTATTTAAGTATTCGATGGCTTTTTCATTATCACCACTACCAAAATATAAGCAAGCTATTTTGTAGTAAAACACCAATACTCTGTGCTTATCCAAATGCAATTCATAGGCTTTTAGTTGTTCGTTGATATACGGTACTAGTGCTAGGCCTTCTGTAAAAGTACCTTCAAGAAAGTGCTTATTTATTTTGCTAATATGCAAATACACAAAGGTTTGTATGGCTGCATTATGTGTATTTTTAGCCGCATCAGATTGTGCAAATTGCTCAAAACGTTGCAGATCTATCTCAAATTTATCAATATTATTAAGGTTAAAATGTGCACTTAATAAATTGTGCATACCCCGTATATATTGGCCTGCTTCTATCGTTTGCATAAAGGGAACTTCTTCAAACAACTCTACCCATTTTTTGGTGTAGCGGTAATACATTAATAAATCTTGTAGAATAAAACCATACCAACAATAAGCTTGGTACAAATACAATTTCTCATAAAAGCCCATTTCTTCTATGCGATAAACTGGTAAATTGGTTTCAAAAAAAGATTGAATAGCATGAACATCTTTTTTATCGCGTGCATGGCCATGTTGGATATACCAACCATACATCTGCAAGGCTAGATTAGATAATTTACCTATTAAGCTTAAATGTTGGTTAATGGTATCGCTTTCGGCACTTAAAGCCTCTGCCCTATTACCGATGCTTCGGGTAATGTGAAGTGCTTCAATTTTCTTCTCAAAAATCACAGCCTGCAACTGAAACGTAATTTGGTTGTGTTGCTTCGCAATCTCTTTTATTTTGTCTAAAACCTTTAAACTTTGAAAATACAAGCCTTTATTATAAAGTATTTTGGCAAAATCCATTTGCTCATGCAACTGAATATCAATGTTGTCATCATCTTTTAATAAGCGTAAGCTGCTCAATATTTGCTTATACAAATGCGCTTTGGCGTTAGATAATTGTTGTTTAGAAATTGCAGGTATTTTTTTCAGAAGAGCCGTTTCGTCGTAATCGGCAAGCTTATCTAAAGCATCAAATAGTTGAATAATTTTCAAATTATCATCAGCCGAATTGCGTTGTACATATAGCTTAAAATTACGCTTTTCGCCCTTTTCAAGCGACTTTACAAGTTGAAATAAGTTGTCTGTACTTCTGTTAGGCATCGTAATTAAATTTAGCTAAAATCCTTACCAGTATTCACTTTCGCAAGAATTACCATTATTTATACCCTGTAAAATAGAACCAAGTTTGGCAGATTTTATAAAGTATTGCAAGGTAAGTTCGTATGCTATTGCTTGTAAAACTTCAATAGATAAAGTTTTTTTACTAAAAAAATTATCGTTCCATGTCACAAGAACATGTATACATTTTTGATACTACCCTACGCGATGGCGAACAAGTGCCAGGCTGTAAGTTAAACACGAAAGAGAAAATTGCGTTGGCATTAGCCCTTGAAGAATTAGGTGTAGATATCATTGAAGCAGGTTTTCCGATGTCTTCTCCCGGCGATTTTGAAAGTGTGAATGAGATTTCTAAAATAGTTAAAAACGCTTCTATTTGTGGGCTTACCCGTGCTGTACAAAAAGACATTGAGGTAGCTGCAGAAGCATTAAAATATGCTAAAAGACCTCGTATTCACACAGGTATTGGTGCATCTGATATTCACATCAAACACAAGTTCAACACTAGCAGAGAAGATATTTTAGCCCGTGCCAAACAAGCGGTTATTTGGAGTAAAAACTATGTAGACGATGTAGAGTTTTACGCTGAAGATGCAGGCCGTGCCGATATTGCTTTTCTTGCCAAATTAGTAGAAACAGTGATTACTGCTGGCGCAACGGTTGTCAATATTCCTGATACTACGGGTTATTGTTTACCACATCAGTATGCAGCAATTATTTCATATCTTAGAAACAATGTGCCAAATATTGACAAAGCGATTTTAAGCTGTCACTGCCACAACGATTTAGGTTTGGCTACTGCCAATTCTATTGCAGGTGTCATCGCTGGTGCGCGTCAAATTGAGTGTACTATCAATGGCCTTGGCGAACGTGCTGGCAACACGGCTTTAGAGGAAGTGGTAATGATTTTGAAACAACACCAATTGGGTTTAAACACCAATGTAGTTAGCAAAAAACTACACCCCCTTAGCCGTTTGGTAAGCGAAACGATGCGTATGCAAGTGCAGCCGAATAAAGCCATTGTTGGTGCCAATGCCTTCTCACATTCAAGCGGTATTCACCAAGATGGTTTCTTAAAAGAAGCCACTACTTACGAGATTATGAACCCAGCAGAAGTTGGTGCAGATACTTCAAAGATTGTATTAACCGCTCGCAGCGGTCGCAGTGCTTTAGCGTTTCGTTTTCACAAGTTAGGCTATCAATTTACCCGTAACGATGTAGATACTTTGTACGAGCAATTTTTGCAAATAGCCGATAGCAAAAAAGAAGTTTTAGATGAAGATTTACATAAAATGGCTGAAAGTAAAGTCACTGTGGAAGTGTAACATTGGTGTAAGGCACACAGATTTTGCATTATATCATATTTATACAACTAGCAGCCGTCTTATTGTTAAACATAGTTACATTACATACCCTTTCGCTTAATCTTTTTATCAACATAAATTATGACTCAAGCATTAAACATTATCGAACAAGCACAACATAGCTATCTTAAAATACACCAAGGTTTAAGTATTGAACAATTAAACAATATTCCTGAAGGTTTTAAAAACAACCTAATTTGGAATTATGCACATATTGTTTCGGCATTACAAATGTTATGTTATGGTCGTTCAGGCTTGTCACTTCGAGTTGACGATACGTTTGTACACACTTACAAAGTAGGTACAAAGCCAGAAGGCTTTGTTGATGAAACAACCTATGCAATTTATCAAACCTATGCAGCAGAAAGTATTGCGAAGCTAAAAGAAGACTATGCGAGCGGTTATTTTGCGCAGTTTAAGCCATTCACCACAAGTACTGGTTTTGAAATCAACGATGTTGAAACCGCAATTATGTATGTAATACAGCATCATGGTATGCATTTAGGTTATTCAATGGCAATAAAAAAATTGGTGCTTTAATGTCATTTACAAACATGAAAAAAAATATTGCAGTTATATTAGGTGATGGTATTGGTCCGGAAGTGACCCAACAATCCATAAAAGTATTAAACGCAGTGGCCGAATATTATGGTCACGATTTTAATTATAAATTTTGTTTGATGGGTGCCGATGCGATAGACAAAACAGGCAACCCATTACCTGATGAAACAATAGAAGTGTGCCTAGAAAGCGATGCTATTTTGTTTGGTGCTATTGGTGATCCAAAATACGATAATGATCCTAATGCTAAAGTACGTCCAGAACAAGGCTTATTGAAGATTAGAAAAGTGTTACAACTGTATGGCAATATTCGTCCTACAACTATCTATCCATCGCTACAACACTTATCACCACTCAATCCCAAGCATTTAGAAGATGTGGATTTGGTAATTTATCGGGAGTTAACAGGTGGTATTTATTTTGGTAAAAAAGAAACAAGTGCTGATGGCAATTCGGCTACAGATACTTGTACTTATAGCGTAGAAGAAATAGAACGCATAGCGCATTTGGCATTTAAAGCAGCACAAATTCGTCGTAAAAAGTTAACCTTAATAGATAAAGCCAATGTGTTAGAAACATCACGGTTGTGGCGTAAAGTGGTGCAAGGTTTAGCCATACAATACACTGATGTTACTGTTGATTATATGTTTGTAGATAATGCGGCCATGCAAATGATTCTAAACCCAAAACAGTTTGATGTGATATTAACAGAAAATATGTTTGGCGATATCATCAGCGATGAAGCAAGTGTACTAAATGGTTCACTAGGTTTAGCGCCTTCGGCTTCAGTAGGTAATATCACGGCCTTGTTTGAGCCTATTCATGGTTCCTACCCACAAGCTGCAGGTAAAGACATCGCTAACCCAATTGGTTGTATTTTATCGGCCGCCATGATGCTCGATTATTTCGGTTTGCACAAAGAAGCCAATAAAGTTCGTGCAGCTGTTTCATGGACGCTTGATAACAAATTTGTAACTAAAGATATTGACCCAATCAACTTTTATTTTACTTCAACCTTGGGCGAATTAATAGCTGATTATGTTGGTAATAAAATTGTAGGTGAAGTCAATCAAGAAAATATTTTGTTGCGTAAGTCAACAGTGATATAAGTCTGAACGAAGATGTTATAGCATTATTCCGATTAACAAATGGATTGTGAAGTACATTTTATGAAACTAGCAGAAGAATATCAATGTAGCTGTTGTTGCGTCGCACACTGGAGCAATTGAAACTTTGAATCAGCATCGTCTGAACAATGATTAAAGAAAAAAATAGCAGTTCTGGGAACATTAAAAACATCAAAAAATATGAGTTACTATAACGAAAATACCATCATATATCACAACGGTGCATTTGTAAAAGCAGCAGATGCAAAAATTGATTTGTATAGCCAATCTTTACACTATGGGTATTCTGTTTTTGAAGGCATTCGGTCTTACAAAACAGTGGATGGTAGTACCAAAATATTTAAGCCAGTTGAACATTTTCAACGTCTACAAGCTTCTGCCGAAGCCTTGAATATGCCTTACAAATGGACGGTTGAAGAATTAATTGAGGTAACTTACAAAGTATTAGCTGACAATAATTTGGGTGATGCTTACATCAGACCATTGGTGTATGCACCTGCCAATATGAGTTTTAACCTAAACACTGAGTCGTACTTAACCATACAGGCATGGCAAATGGCACCTTTTTTAGGAGACAAATTATTGCGCGTCATGACGTCTTCTTTTCAACGTCCAAATCCTAAAGGGTTCACAATGACAGCAAAAGCGGGTGGCCATTACGTAAACTCAATTATGGCAAGCCAAGAAGCAAAAGCAAAGGGTTTTGATGAAGCCTTATTAACAGACATTGAAGGCTTTGCCGCTGAAGCACCTGGTGCCAATGTGTTTTATGAAAAAGACGGCAAATTATTTACACCGAGTTTAGGCAATATTTTACCTGGCATTACAAGAGCTACGGTATTTGAAATATGCGGTGAATTAAATATTGAAGTGATTGAAAAAAAGTGCACCGTTGCTGAAATGTATGGTGCAGATGCAGCCTTTTTCTGTGGCACTGCTGCTGAAGTAATAGGTATTGAAAGTATCGACAATAATGCATTTGCAAAAGATTGGAACGAAACAATAAGCAGAGACATTCAACTAGCATATAAAAACTTGGTTATAGAAAATAAAAAAGTGGCATTGAATGAGCTGTTGGGTGTTGAGTGATAGGAACACTGATAACGCAGATTGAACGAATTAAAGCGGATTATTAATTGTTTTTGAAAGCACTTTGCTAAAGCCATAGAGGATTTTATAACTAACCCAAGGCTTAAGACTTGGGTTAAAATCAAACAAAAAGATTGGCTTTAGCCAAAGTGACATATAACTGGAAAGCTGATGATGTAATAGGGGACTTTTAGAATAAAAACTGACGTTCAATAAAGTATCAAACCGTTGCAGTGTGCGACGCAACGATGCCAAATTGAAAAACAAAAGCTGATAACAAAAGAAAATTACAGATACAATGGGCGAATTAAATAAATACTCGAAAACACTTACACAAGATGAAACACAACCTGCTGCGCAGGCCATGCTTTATGGTATTGGCTTAACAGATGATGATATGAAAAAAGCACAGGTAGGTATTGCAAGTATGGGCTACGACGGTAATACTTGTAATATGCACTTGAACGACCTAGCTAAAGTGGTAAAAGAGGGTGTTTGGAAAAATGATTTAGTGGGTTTGATTTTTAACACCATTGGCATTAGCGATGGTATGAGTAATGGTACAGATGGTATGCGTTATAGCCTAGTAAGCCGCGATTTAATTGCTGATAGTATTGAAAGTATGTGTGGTGGTTTTTATTACGATGGCTTAATTACGATACCGGGTTGTGATAAAAATATGCCTGGGGCTATTATGGCAATGGGGCGTTTAAATCGCCCATCAATTATGGTATACGGTGGTACCATTGCTGCTGGCCATTACAAAGGCGAAGAATTGAATATTATTTCAGCTTTTGAGGCTTTGGGTAAAAAATTAGCTGGAAATATAACACCTGAAGATTTTAAAGAAGTGATTAAACACAGTTGCCCAGGTGCTGGTGCTTGCGGTGGTATGTACACTGCAAATACCATGGCTTCAGCCATAGAAGCAATGGGCATGAGTTTACCATATTCATCATCTAGCCCTGCAGTAAGTGAGGCCAAAAGAAACGAATGTTTAGATGCAGGCAGAGCGATAAAAGTATTGCTTGAAAAAGACATTAAGCCAAGAGATATCATGACTAAAAAAGCATTTGAAAATGCGATTAGAACCATCATGATTTTTGGCGGTAGTACCAATGCTGTGTTACACATGATTGCGATGGCAAAAAGTGTAAACGTAGACATTACTTTGAACGATTTTCAACGTATTAGCGATAGCACACCTGTATTGGCTGATTTTAAACCAAGCGGTAAATATTTATGGCAAGACTTACCACAACATGGCGGTGTACCCGCAGTTATGAAATACTTACTGAACAAAGGTTTGCTGCACGGTGATTGCTTAACAGTAACTGGTAAAACGATTGCAGAAAACCTTGCAGATATTGCGCCAATTAATTTTGAATCACAGAAAATTATTTACCCACTTGAACAGCCGCTAAAAGTAACTGGTCATTTACAAATTTTATACGGCAACCTTGCTGAAAAAGGTAGTGTTGCTAAAATTAGCGGTAAAGAAGGTGAACGTTTTAAAGGGCCTGCTAGAGTATTTGAAGGTGAGAAAGATTTAGTAGCAGGCATTGCAAATGGCCGTGTACAAAAAGGCGATGTGGTAGTAATTAGATATGAAGGTCCAAAAGGTGCACCAGGTATGCCAGAAATGTTAAAACCAACATCTGCCATTATGGGTGCAGGTTTGGGTAAAGATGTGGCTTTAATTACTGACGGTAGATTTAGTGGTGGCTCACATGGCTTTGTGGTTGGTCACATTACACCTGAAGCATTTGATGGCGGTACTATTGCTTTAGTAAAAGACGATGATATTATAGAACTAGATGCAGTGAATAACAAAATTGTATTGAAAGTTTCTGACGAAGAATTAGCACAACGTAAAGCAGCATGGCAGCAACCAGCTTTAAAAGTTACAAAAGGTGTGTTATTTAAATATGCAAGAACCGTAAAAGATGCTAGTGAAGGTTGTGTAACGGATGAAGCTTAGGTAATTTTATAATGTGATAATATGCCAATGTGCTAGTTAAAAAGATTAAATAAACCTTGACTTCACAAACAAAGCTTGATTCACAAACTGTGACATTAAAATAATTAAACAATAAAATTTCCATCATGGAAACATTAGAACTAACAGAACAAATAATAACAGCACCAGCTACACAAAGTATCAGCGGTTCTAAAGCCGTGCTTGAAGCATTTATAGCCGAAGGGGTTGATACTATTTTTGGTTACCCAGGCGGTGCTATTATGCCTATATATGATGCTTTGTACGACTATCATGACCAATTGAAACACATTCTGGTTCGTCACGAACAAGGTGGTATTCATGCGGGCCAAGGTTATGCACGTAGTTCTGGAAAAGTAGGTGTTGTATTTGCTACAAGTGGCCCTGGCGCTACCAACTTAGTTACAGGCCTTGCGGATGCTATGATTGATAGCACACCATTGGTTTGTGTTACTGGTCAAGTGTTTGCACATTTGTTAGGTACTGATGCTTTTCAAGAGGTAGATGTGGTAAATATTACGACACCTGTTACCAAATGGAACTATCAAATTACAGATGCCAATGAAATTCCGCATGTACTAGCCAAAGCTTTTTATATTGCTAGAACTGGTAGACCAGGCCCTGTATTGATAGACATTACTAAAAATGCACAACTTCAAATGTTTGATTATGCTGGTTACACGCCTTGCCATCACATTCGTAGTTACCGCCCCAAACCAATTATTCGTAAAGAATATATTGAAAGAGCAGCTGAACTAATTAACAGTGCAAAAAAACCTTTCGTGATTTTTGGTCAAGGTGTTATTTTGGGTAAAGCTGAGAAAGAATTTAAAGCCTTTATAGAAAAAGGTGGTTTGCCTGCTGCATGGACTGTCTTGGGCTTAAGTGCTTTACCTACAGATCATCCTTTAAATGTTGGTATGCTTGGTATGCATGGTAATTATGGCCCTAACGTATTAACCAACGAATGCGATGTGTTAATTGCAGTAGGTATGCGTTTCGATGACCGTGTAACTGGTCGCCTAGATAAATATGCCAAGCAAGCGAAAGTGATTCATTTAGATATTGACCCTGCTGAAATAGATAAAAACGTAAAAACTGCTGTACCTGTTTGGGGCGATTGTAAAGAAACATTACCGATGCTTACCAAACTTATTGAAGCCAAACGACATACAGAATGGTTAGCTAAGTTTAACGAATACAAACAGAAAGAAATTGATGTTGTCATCAGCAAAGAAATGCATCCTACAAGTGATGAAATGACCATGGCTGAAGTCGTAAATATATTAAACGAATTGACTAATGGTGATGCCATTATTGTAACAGATGTTGGTCAGCACCAAATGGTTGCTTGCCGTTATGCCAAGTTCAACCAATCTAAAAGCAATATTACTTCGGGTGGTGCAGGTACGATGGGTTTTGGTTTGCCAGCAGCTATTGGCGCTAAGTTTGGTGCGCCAGAACGTACAGTTGTTGCTATTATTGGTGATGGTGGCATTCAAATGACCATCCAAGAATTTGGTACCATTATGCAAACGGGCATCAACGTAAAAGTGCTGATTTTAAACAACCAATTTTTAGGAATGGTGCGTCAGTGGCAGCAATTATTCCACGATAAGCGCTACTCTTTCGTTGACATTCAAAGTCCTAACTATGTAATGGTAGCCAAAGCTTACGATATAGAAGGTGCAAAAATTAGCCACCGTGCCGATTTACGCAATGCCTTAAAAACCATGCTTGAGCACAATGGTTCATACATGCTTGAAGTAATGGTAGCTAAGGAAGATAATGTTTTTCCAATGGTACCACAAGGTAGAGGCGTATCAGAAATTGTATTATCTAGAGATCAAGTGTAGTAAATTTTTTTGTGATCGGCATTCGTTTTTCAATTAAACATTGTTGCGTCGCACACTTGTACTTCCAGGTTCATTTTTCAACAATAAAAGCCTATAAAAGCCCAAAACAATGACATCATCAATAACAACAAAATGGAATGCGGGTCTTTACGACACAAAGCATGATTTTGTTTTCAAATACGGCGAAGATTTGGTAGATATGCTACAGCCGCAAGCAGGCGAACGCATACTAGATTTAGGTTGTGGTACTGGTCATTTAACCAATATCATCGCCAAAGCAGGTGCTACGGCAATAGGCATTGATAGCTCAATAGAAATGATTGCTCAAGCAAAAGCTAGTTATCCTCCTATTGAATTTTTAGTACGTAATGCGGCAGATTTTTTCTTTGATAACAGCTTTGATGCCATTTTCTCTAATGCTGTATTGCATTGGGTTCCTGAGAAAGAAAAAGCCATTGATTGTATGTACCGCAATTTGAAACGCACAGGGCGCTTAGTAATAGAAATGGGCGGCAAAAGAAATGTTGAGAAAATCTTAACTGCCTTTAATGCTGCGTTAGCCAAACATGGTTTTGCCCAAAATGCTACAATTATTAACAACTATTTTCCTTCGGTAGATGAGTATTCATTCTTGCTTGAAAAAAGAGGATTTAAAGTGACTTATGCAGCGCACTATAGCAGAGAAACAGAGCTTAAAGACACAAACAACGGTATTAAAGATTGGATTAAAATGTTTCGTAATGAGGCGCTAAAAGGCATCCCGAATGAAGTGGTTGAACTTATTTTAGAAGACACACAAGAAGCATTAAGACAAACCCATTTTAGAAATGGCAAGTGGTATGCTGATTATAAAAGATTACGCATTGTGGCTATTAAGTAGATGCCTCTGCCCCTAAATGGGTGATTAACAATAATATTAAAAAACTTAAACCAATGGCAGATATTAAAAATACTTACAGTACTATAAACACCCTTTCAGGGGTTGGGGGTAAACAAGAATTTACCATTACTGTATACACAGAAAACCAAGTAGGTTTATTAAACCGGATTGCTATTATTTTTTCTCGGAGAAAAATTAATATCGAAAGTTTAAACACATCGCCATCTGAAGCCGAAGGTATTCACCGCTTTACGATTGTGATTAGTGAATATGAAGATGTGGTGCGCAAATTGTGCCGCCAAATAGAAAAACAAGTAGAGGTATTAAAAGCTTATTTTAATACGAATGAAGAAATTGTATGGCAAGAACTTGCCTTATACAAAGTACCTACAGATATTATTACTGAGAAAGTAAAAGTAGAGCGTTTGCTACGTGAGTTTGGTGCAAGAGCGGTAGTAATTCGTAAAGACTATACCATTTTTGAAACCACAGGTCACCGTGAAGAAACCGAAGGTTTAATAGAAGCATTAGCGCCTTATGGCTTAATAGAATTTGTGCGAAGTGCAAGGGTTGCTATTATTAAAGCAAGTAATGGCTTTCACGAAAAATTAAAAGAATTTGAAGCCTACCAACCTGCAGAAGAATTGGTAGAAAATGAATACTTAAACCAAGGTGAAGAAGTGTTTACGATGTAATGTCTGAACTAGGATTTGGGATGATTTTAAGGATTAAAATGATTACTAAACGAATAGCTAAAAATCCTGAAAATCAACAAAATCCTTCAAAATCATGGTTCAGACAAAATCCCAGTTCAGAAAAGCACAAAGCGTACAAGTGTGCGACGCAACGAAGCTTAATAGAAATACAATAGCTGGTACACAAAAATTTTTATACTAACATAAAACATCCTCAATAAACAACAGAGGGCTAAACAACAAAACGATGGCAAATTATTTCAACACATTGTCACTAAGAGAGAAACTAAACCAATTAGGTGTTTGCGAGTTTTTGGATAACAGCCATTTTGCCGATGGCGTAACTGTATTAAAAGGTAAAAAATTAGTGATTGTAGGCTGTGGTGCTCAAGGTTTAAACCAAGGTTTAAACTTGCGAGATTCGGGCTTAGATGTATCGTATACGTTGCGCAAAGAGGCAATTGAACAAAAACGAGCTTCTTGGAAAAGTGCTACTGAAAATGGCTTCACAGTAGGTAGCTATGAGGAATTAATTCCTACGGCTGACTTGGTAATAAACTTAACGCCAGATAAACAACATACGGCTGTGGTAAGCGCTATTATGCCTTTGATGAAACATGGTGCTACCCTATCTTACTCACATGGTTTTAATATTGTGGAAGAAGGTATGCAAATTCGTAAAGACCTTACCGTAATTATGGTGGCGCCAAAATGCCCAGGTAGTGAGGTTAGAGCTGAATATGTTCGTGGTTTTGGTGTTCCTACATTGATTGCAGTGCACCCAGAAAACGACCCAGAAGGTAAAGGTTGGGAACAAGCAAAAGCTTATGCTGCAGGTACTGGTGGCCATAAAGCTGGTGTGTTAAAATCATCTTTTGTTGCTGAAGTAAAAAGCGATTTGATGGGTGAGCAAACGATTTTATGTGGCTTGTTGCAGACTGGTTCTATTCTTTCTTTCGATAAAATGATTGAAAAAGGGATTGATGCAGGTTATGCTTCTAAATTAATTCAATATGGCTGGGAAGTAATTACAGAAGCTTTAAAACAAGGCGGTATTACTGCTATGATGGATCGTTTAAGCAATCCTGCTAAAATTAAAGCGTTTGAACTAAGCGAAGAGTTGAAAGACATCATGCGTCCATTGTTCCAAAAACACCAAGACGATATCATGAGCGGTCGTTTCTCTAAAACCATGATGGAAGACTGGGCTAATGATGATAAAAACTTATTGACTTGGAGAGCTGCCACTGGCGAAACAGCATTTGAAAAAACACCTGCCGCTGATGTAAAAATTAGTGAGCAAGCATTTTTTGATAATGGTTTGTTGATGGTTGCCTTTGTACGTTCTGGTGTTGAGTTGGCATTTGAAACCATGGTACAAAGTGGTATTAAGGCCGAAAGTGCTTACTACGAATCGTTGCATGAAACACCATTGATTGCAAACACTATTGCACGTAAAAAATTGTTCGAAATGAACCGTGTCATTTCTGATACAGCAGAATATGGTTGTTATTTGTTTGACCATGCTTGCAAGCCATTGTTAGCCGACTTTATGAAAAAAATTGATACCGATGTAATTGGCAAAAACTACAATGACGGTAAGGACAATGGTGTAGATAATAAAGAAATTATCGCAGTCAACAAAGCCATACGCGCTCATCAAATTGAGGCCGTAGGTGAGGTATTGCGCAGCGCAATGACAGCAATGAAGGCGATTAAAACGGTTTAGTCCCTACTCTCTAAATGGGAATTAAACTGGATATAAATGATGACTTGGGTTCTTCTAGCCCCTAAAAGGGGCTGGGGCTTGAGAAATGATTAAACAATCTCAACGGGCTCTTTCATAGCCATAAAGTAGCCCGCAACAGGAATACAAGCCACCATCAATAATTTTAAAAAACTGTATTCTGGTGCCAATCCACAAATAGCTTTGACAGCATAACGGCAAGTAAAATATGCTTGAAGCAAATAGAGGTAGTACCAATGAAAAATTTGATTTAGTTCCATGATAAATAGTTGTGATTCAAATATATAAAATTATAAATCATGATTACTTTTTTAAAAAATAGTTTTAACGATAATCTATAGTGACATCAAAGTGAGAGAAACGGAAATATGAAATTACAATTTTCACAAATTAGCTAAATTTACACACTATTTAGTTGTATTATCTAATAAAATAGACTAAAACTTTGAAACAATCTAGCGAATAAACCATTTTATTGAATTATCTTTGATGGCTAACGACTGCTTGTTGAGAAAACCAAACAAACAATATTAACAGCTTACTTTATAATCTTTATTGGAATGGCAAGTACAACAGGTTTATATGACCCAGCTTTTGAACACGATGCGTGTGGTATTGGGTTTGTTGCAAACATCAAAGGCAACAAATCGCATCAAATTATTTCTGATGCACTCACCATTTTAGAAAACATGGAACACCGTGGCGCTTGCGGTTGTGAAAGCAATACGGGGGACGGCGCAGGTATCATGATTCAAACAACACATGAGTTTTTCTTCGACGAATTGGTGAAAACTGGTGTGCATTTACCTGCATATGGAAAGTATGGTGTGGGTGTATTATTTTTCCCTAAAGACATGCGCTTAAAGGAAGAGTGCCGTGATATTTTTAACCGCGCTGCTGAGAAATTAGGTTTCGAAATTTTAGCTTATAGAAAAGTACCTGTTAATACGTTTGACATTGGCCCAACCGCACTATCGGTAGAACCAGAAATGGAACAAGTATTTATTGCTTGCCCAGATCATGTGCGTGATGTAGAAACTTTTGAAAGAAAATTATATGTGCTTCGCAACTATGCAAGCCATACCATTAACAATACAATTAAGAAAGATGAAGTTGGTTTCTACATAGCGTCTTTATCTTATAAAACAGTGGTATATAAAGGTCAGCTAACTAGCCACCAAGTGCGTAGTTATTTCCCCGATTTAAGCGATAAAAGAATGGTGAGTGCCTATGGTTTGGTACACTCTCGTTTTGCTACTAACACTTTTCCTTCATGGAAATTGGCGCAGCCTTTTCGTTACATTGCACACAACGGTGAAATTAATACCGTACAAGGCAACGTTAATTGGTTTAAAACAAGTGAGCGTCATTTCTTCTCTCCTTATTTTACAAAAGAAGAAATGGATATGCTATCGCCTATCATTTTTGAAGGTCAATCAGATAGTGCTTGTTTAGACAATGTGATAGAATTATTAACGCTTTGTGGCCGTTCATTACCACATGTTATGATGATGCTAATTCCAGAAGCTTGGGATAATGCAGAAAAAATGGATCCTATTAAAAAAGCATTCTACGAGTTTCATGCAACATTCCAAGAACCATGGGATGGTCCAGCTTCTATTTCATTTACCGATGGCAAAATTATTGGTGCTACATTAGATAGAAATGGCTTACGCCCTTCCAGATATTGCGTTACCAATGATGACCGTGTAATTATGGCATCAGAAACGGGTGCTTTACCAGTAGACCCAACTACGATTATAGAAAATGGCCGTTTACAACCAGGTAAAATGTTTGTGGTAGATATGGAGCAAGGAAAAATCATTAGCGATAGTGATTTGAAAGCTAAAATTTGCTCACAAAAACCTTATGGTGAGTGGCTGAATAAATATAAAATCAACCTAGAAGAATTACCTGGACCTCGTGTAACCTTCACACATTTAGAACACGATCAAGTATTTAAATACCAAAAAGCATTTGGCTACTCAACTGAAGATTTAGAAACCATCATTGCCCCAATGGCGTTGGATGCAAAAGAACCAATTGGTTCGATGGGTACAGATGCTCCTTTGGCAGTATTGAGCCAACAACCACAACATTTAAGCAGTTATTTCAAGCAATTATTTGCACAAGTTACCAATCCACCAATAGATCCAATTCGTGAACGTTTGGTAATGAGCTTAGCGTCTTTTGCTGGTAATAATGGTAACCTATTAGTGGAAGATCCTTTGGCTTGTCATAGTGTAGCACTAAAACAACCAGTATTGTCTAACTACGAACTTGAAAAAATTAGAAGTATTGATACTGGCTTATTTCAAGCGAAAACCTTACAGATGTACTTTAGAGCAGATGAAAAAGACGGCTCTTTAGAAAGAGGCTTAGCAAGGCTTTGCCGCTACGCAACAGATGCAGTTGAAGATGGGTTTGACGTTATTGTTTTAACAGATAGAGCGATTGATAGTAAACACGCACCAATACCTTCTTTATTGGCTACTGCTGCTGTTCACCACCATTTAATTCGCAAGGGTTATAGAGGTCAAGTGGGCTTAATTGTTGAAGCTGGTGACGTTTGGGAAGTACATCATTTTGCCTGCTTACTTGCATTTGGGGCTACTGCCATTAACCCTTACTTAGCCTTATCTACCATTAGAGACATGAAGTTGACCAATAAATTGGATACAACTTTAGATCCAGACCATTTAAAGAAAAATTACATCAAAGCTGTATGTGATGGCTTGTTGAAAGTATTTTCAAAAATGGGTATTTCTACCTTACAGTCTTACCAAGGCGCACAAATATTCGAGATTGTAGGTATAAATAAACAAGTGGTTGATAGATATTTTACAGGTGCTACTTCTCGTATTGAAGGGATGGGCTTAGATGAAATTGCAAAAGAGACATTGGCCAAACACCAATTTGCATTTAGCAAAAAAGAAATTCCAGTAGAAAGATTACCTGTGGGTGGCATGTATCAATGGAAACGTAAAGGTGAGTTTCATTTGTTTAACCCAACTACTATCCATTTGTTGCAACAATCTACGAGCACTAATGATTATGCGACTTTCAAAAAATATTCAAAATCTGTTAACGACCAAGAACAAAAAGCTTGCACGCTCAGAAGCTTATTAGAATTTAAACATTTACGTCCATCGATAGATATTAGTGAGGTAGAACCTGCAGAGAACATTTACAAGCGCTTTGCAACAGGTGCAATGAGCTTTGGTTCGATATCGCATGAAGCGCACAGTACATTGGCTATTGCGATGAACCGCCTTGGCGGTAAAAGTAATACAGGTGAAGGTGGCGAAGATGAAATTCGTTTTACACCATTACCAAATGGCGATAGCATGCGCAGCGCTATTAAGCAAGTAGCAAGTGCAAGATTTGGTGTTACTAGCTTATATCTTACTGAAGCAGATGAATTACAAATTAAAATGGCACAAGGTGCTAAACCGGGTGAAGGTGGTCAATTACCAGGCCATAAAGTAGATGATTGGATTGGTCGTGTTCGTCACTCAACACCAGGGGTAGGTTTAATTTCCCCACCACCACACCACGATATTTATTCTATTGAAGATTTAGCACAGTTAATCTCTGATCTTAAAAATGCCAACCGCAAAGCCAGAATTAGTGTGAAACTTGTTTCAAAAGCAGGTGTAGGCACTATTGCGGCTGGTGTGGCAAAAGCAAAAGCTGACGTGGTACTGATTGCAGGTTTTGATGGTGGTACTGGCGCTAGCCCTGTCAGTTCTATTAAACATGCAGGCTTACCATGGGAATTAGGTTTGGCAGAAAGCCATCAAACATTGGTTAAAAACAAACTCCGCAGCCGTGTGGTATTGCAAGCCGATGGTCAAATGAAAACTGGTAGAGACATTGCGATTGCGGCTTTACTAGGTGCAGAAGAATGGGGCGTTGCCACTGCTGCATTAGTAGTTGAAGGCTGTATTATGATGCGTAAATGCCACTTGAATACTTGCCCTGTAGGTGTGGCCACACAAGATCCTGAATTGCGTAAGCGTTTTAAAGGCGATCCAGAACATGTAATCAACTTCTTCAAATTTATGGTTGAAGAGTTGAGAGAAATTATGGCTGAATTGGGCTTTAGAACTGTGAATGAAATGATTGGTCAAGTAGAGTATTTACAGCAAAAAGAGAACATTACTCATTGGAAATACAAGCACCTAGATTTGTCGCCAATTTTATACAAAGAACCAGCGAATGAATTTGTAGGTTTATACAATACAGAAGAACAAGACCATGGCTTAAGCGATGTACTAGACTGGAAATTGCTCGAAGCAGCTAAAGGTGCTTTAAACAATCAAGAAAAAGCAACAGGCTCGTTTAGTATTAAAAATACAGATAGAACGGTTGGTACTATTTTATCTAATGAAATTACCAAACGTTACCGCTCATTAGGTTTAGCGCCAGATACTATACACTTTAAGTTTACAGGTACTGCGGGTCAAAGTTTTGGTGCATTTAATACCAAAGGTGTAACGCTTGAATTAGAAGGTGATGCAAATGACTATTTTGGTAAAGGTTTAAGCGGTGCTAAATTGATTGTATATCCTTCTAAAAAAGCAACATTCACGCCTGAAGACAATATCATTATTGGCAATGTGGCTATGTATGGTGCTACTGATGGTGATGTATTTATAAGAGGTAAAGCAGGCGAACGTTTTGCAGTGCGTAACTCTGGTGGTCGTGTGGTAGTAGAAGGTGTAGGTGACCATGGTTGCGAATACATGACTGGTGGCCGTGTAGTAATACTAGGCGATACTGGTAGAAATTTTGCCGCAGGTATGAGTGGTGGTATTGCTTATGTGTACGATGTAAAAGGCACATTTGCTAGCAACTGTAATATGGAAATGATTGACTTAGATCCTGTGTCTGCTGAGGATATTGATGAACTAAAAGGCTTTATTAGCAAGCATTACGACAACACAGGTAGTACAGTAGCCAAATTTGTATTAGACGATTTTGATAATCAGTTGAAAAACTTTGTCAAAGTTTTCCCAAGAGATTACAAGAAAGTATTGCAAGAAAAAGCAGCTGGCCAAAAGCAAGAGGCATAAGCCGCGAAAAGTACTTAACGCACAAGTGTGCGACGCAACGAAGTTTAATGGATGTACCAAAGCTGGTAACCAAAAAACTTTAAACGAATAACTTATAACGCATAACAAAATGGGTAAACCAACAGGATTTTTAGAGTTCACAAGAACCTTACCTTCTAAGCGTTCGGTTGAAGAACGCAAGCAAGATTATAAAGAATTTGTGCATCAATATTCTCAGGAAGAACTTGGTAAACAATCGGCTCGCTGCATGAATTGCGGTGTACCTTTTTGCCATAATGGCTGTCCTTTGGGCAATGTGATTCCTGAATTTAATGATGCGGTGTACGATGGTAACTTTAAAGAAGCCTACGATATATTGGTAAGTACGAACAATTTCCCTGAATTTACCGGTAGAATATGCCCTGCGCCTTGCGAAAGTGCTTGTGTGCTTGGTATTAATCAACCGCCTGTGGCTATTGAAGAAATTGAAAGACACATTATAGAGATAGCCTTTAAAGAAGGGTTTGTAGTACCTCGTAAACCCAACTTACGTACGGGTAAAAAAGTGGCGGTTATAGGTAGTGGCCCAGCTGGCTTGGCTGCTGCAGCGCAATTAAACTATGCTGGTCATACAGTAACAGTATTTGAAAGAGATGATGCGCCCGGTGGTTTGCTACGCTATGGTATACCAGATTTTAAGCTAGAGAAAAACGTGATTGACAGACGTATTGCGGTAATGGAAGAAGAAGGTATTACATTTAAATGCCACGCTAATGTGGGCGTAAATGTACATATAGGCGACTTATTACGTGAATACAATGCAATTGTACTTGCAGGTGGTAGTACCGTACCTAGAGATTTACCTGTACCAGGTAGAGAATTGAAAGGTGTATACTATGCCATGCAATTTTTAAAACAAAACAATAAAACAGTTGCTGGTAAAGATCCTCATGCACATGCTAGCATTGAAAGTAACATTTTTCAAGAAGCGCTTAGAGCAACTGGCAAAAATGTAGTTGTAATAGGTGGTGGCGATACTGGTAGCGACTGTGTGGGTACAAGTAACCGTCATGGGGCAAAATCTGTAACGCAGTTTGAATTGATGCCAAAACCATCTGCAACAAGAACACCAAATATGCCTTGGCCTTCGTATCCAATGGTTTTAAAAACCACTTCGTCGCATGAAGAAGGTGCTGACAGACATTGGGCTGTAAATACGAAAGCATTTATTGGCGACGAAAATGGCAACCTAAAAGCTTTACGCATTGTAGACTTAGAATGGAAAATAACGGCTGATGGCAGACCTGCACAGTTTGTAGAAATTGCTGGCAGCGAAAGAGAAATACCTTGCGAATTAGCCTTACTAGCAATGGGCTTTTTGCATCCACAAAAGCAGGGTTTGCTAGAGCAACTAGACGTAGAACTAGACGAACGTGGCAATGTAAAAGCAACCGAAAAGGCTTACCAAACCAATATTGCTAAGGTGTTTACCGCAGGCGATATGAGACGTGGACAGAGCCTAGTGGTTTGGGCCATTAGCGAAGGCCGTGAATGTGCTAGAAAAGTAGATGAATTTTTGATGGGTAGTTCTATTTTAGAAACCAAAGACCATAGCATATTAGAAGGCATGATTTAATAGGTAATTAAAATATTACTTTAATATTGATACTGCCATCTATTGAAAAATAGGTGGCAGCATTGTTTATATTTGTATTCATAACACTAAAATAGTTACCATGGGCTTAGTTTATGCAGATTTGCAATTAATTAATACCGTAGATATTGCTTTGGCTAAAAGAAATATTATAGGCGAAGAAGAAATAAAAACCATACATGTTAGTGCTTTGGTAGATTCTGGTGCGTATAATATGTGCATTAATGAAACCATACAATCGCAACTACAACTGCCATTTGTAGAAAAGCGAACAGGTCAGTTAGCCAATGGCGATATAAAAACCTACGATTTAGTAGGCCCTGTAACTGTTAAATTTAAAAACCGAACAACTATTTGCAATGCACTTGTTTTGCCAGGCAATAACGAAGTATTATTAGGTGCAATACCAATGGAGGACATGGATGTAATTATAGATCCGAAAAGGCAGTCATTAGAAGTGCATCCAGACCATCCTTATTTTGCACAAATGAAATTGAAGTAAAGGTGGTTGAATTTAGTGGCTACATTGCCATAAAATATCATATTAATGCCTATGTGAAGCCCCCCCGCAGATGCCGCGGACGATTTTACTATCGCAAAAAAGCTTCCGCCGATGTGGCGGACGGTTTTACAACCGCAGAAAAGCTTCCGCCGATGTGGCGGACGGTTTTACAACCGCAGAAAAGCTTCCGCCGATGCGGCGGACGCTTTTACCACCGCAGAAAAGCTTGCGCCGATGCGGCGGACGCTTTTATAATTCAAACGAAAGTATTATTATTGATATATTTATCTTTACAACAGCTGCAAAAAATACAATTGGAAATAAATATTATAAGTTCCGCTTATCTTGATGTTCCATAAAGGTATCCCAAATTGAAAATAAAAAGGATTTTTCAAGATCATCAACCAATCACCTCTCAATCATCTCCCGCAACTTCGCCTTCACTTCCTTTTCCCATTCTTCCTTCAAGATACTCAACACAATACTATCTCTTCTACCACCATTAGGCAAAGGTAAATGGCTACGCAAAATACCTTCAACGGTGCAGCCAATGGCTTTCATAGCGGCAATACTGCGTGCATTATTGGCATCGGCTCTAAATTCTACACGTTCTATACCCAAGGTTTCAAATGCAAATTGTAGCAATAAATACTTGCAATGACGGTTTAAGCCCGTGCGTTGAAATGACTTGCCATACCATGTGTAGCCTAATTGTAGGGCATTATTGGCTAGTTGCACATCGTAAAAACGCGTACTACCTGCGTATTGTTGCGTTCTTTTATCAAACACAATAAATGGATATTCTTTTTGAGCAGCTTTAGCTGCTAAAGCAGTGTTGATATACCCTTTCAGGTTTGCTTTGCCAGCAACAGGCACTAGCGAGTATTGCCAAATATCTGGTTCTTGTTCTGCATAATATAGCAGGTTTTGCCAATCATTGGCTTGTAAAGGGCGCAATAACACGCAGTCATCTTCTAGTAAGTAATCGGTTTCAAAGTCAAGCACTGTTGGCATTTTAATAGCTATTTATTTGACTAATATTGTCATATTCGCAACGTAATTTGACCAAATAATTTGATATTGCATTCTTAAATTATCATCAACCATGTGTGGAATAGTAGGATACATCGGCCCAAGAGAAGCATACCCAGTAGTAATAAAAGGTTTAAAACGTTTAGAATACCGCGGCTACGATAGCACCGGTGTGGCTTTAATAGATAATGGCAAACTGAACGTATATAAGAAAAAAGGTAAAGTTGCCGAACTTGAAGAAAATGTCATTGGTGCCGATTTGCATTCTCATATAGGCATTGGCCACACTCGCTGGGCTACACACGGCGAGCCAAGCGATAGAAATGCGCACCCACATGTAAGCAATAGTGGTCAGTTTGCCATGCTACACAACGGTATTATAGAAAACTATGTACCCATCAAAAACGACCTTCTAAAAAAGGGCTACACCTTTAAAAGTGATACTGACACAGAAGTATTACTCAACTTTATTGAAGACATTAAGAAGAACAATAACTGTACGCTTGAAGAAGCGCTGCGCATCGCTTTAAAACGTATTGTGGGTGCCTACTGTATTTTATTGATAGACGAAAAAGATCCCGATACCATTATTGCGGCGCGTAAGGGCAGTCCTTTAGTAATTGGGATTGGAAAAGGGGAACATTTTTTGGCTAGCGATGCCTCGCCTATTATCGAATATACCAAAGAAGTGGTGTATGTGAATGATTATGAAATAGCCATTGTTCGTGCAGATGAATTGATTTTAAAAAATCTAGGCAACGAGAAACAAACACCATTTATACAACAACTGGACATGGAATTAGCTGCCATAGAAAAAGGCGGTTATGACCATTTTATGTTGAAGGAAATCAATGAACAACCAGAAACCATATTCGACTGCTTGCGAGGTAGATTAATAGCCACAACAGGCCAAATCATCATGAGTGGCATAGATAATAATATTGATATACTGGTAAACGCACAACGTATAGTAATAGTAGCTTGTGGCACTAGCTGGCACGCTGGCTTGGTAGCAGAATACTTTTTTGAAGAATTGTGCAGAATTCCTGTAGAGGTTGAATACGCTAGTGAATTTAGATATCGCAACCCTATCATCAGCAAAGGCGATGTGATTATTGCCATTTCTCAAAGTGGTGAAACTGCCGACACCTTAGTCGCACTAGAAAATGCCAAAGAACAAGGCGCGTTTATTTTTGGTGTGGTAAATGCCGTTGGCAGTAGTATTGCACGCTTGAGTCATGCTGGTGCTTATACACATAGCGGGCCTGAAATAGGTGTGGCTAGTACCAAAGCTTTTACTGGCCAGTTGGCGGTATTAATGATGATGGGTTTAAAAATTGCTTACGCAAAAGGTACGATAGACCATAACAGATATGTAGAACTAATGAAATCGCTAGAATCTGTGCCAGAAAAGGTAAAAGAGATTTTAGCCAATGTTGATACCATTAAAGCCATTGCAGAGAAATATAAAGACGCCAAAGACTTCTTATTTCTTGGCAGAGGTTATAATTTCCCAGTAGCTTTAGAAGGTGCTTTGAAGCTAAAAGAAGTATCTTATATCCATGCAGAGGGCTATCCTGCGGCAGAAATGAAACATGGCCCTATTGCCTTGGTGGATGAAAACTTACCAGTTGTTTTCGCAGCTACAAAAGATAGATATTATGAGAAAATAGTAAGTAATGTGCAAGAAATTAAAGCCCGTAAAGGCAAGGTAATTGCAGTAGCATCTATGGGCGATGAAGTAATACCAAACATGGCCAATGATACCATGTTTGTATCAGATATTGACGAAGTGATAGCACCAATTTTAAGTGTTGTACCATTACAATTGTTAAGCTACTTTATAGGTATCGCCAAAGGTTTTGATGTAGATAAGCCACGCAATTTGGCAAAAAGTGTAACGGTTGAATAAGTTGTCTGAACCTGGATTTGGTAGGATTATTTAGATTTTTAGGAAGATAATTCTACCAAATTTTTAAAAACAATCACCTAATCCCTTTAATCATTCAAAATTCCGGTTCTGACGATTATGCCACAAAACATCATTAAAAAAACCCTAGTTACTGAGCTTGGTTACGGCTTCATTCCTGCTGAATATTTACAGCCAAATGAAGACGAATATAAGCTGCGTAACATGCAGAATAAAAGCGGTATCAATTACCGTCGCTTAACAGCTTATGAAATTGAAGCATTGGTACGTAATAGAAATACCAGTGATGATTGGAATAATATTTATGTATCAGAAGCTTTTAACCCCGAACTGGTAAGAAACTGCAAGTTTTATGGGCTTGTGCGCATAGGCAAGTTAGAGCCATTTTATCTCAGCTTTAGCGATATGAAAGTAGCTGTTGGCTTGTATAATAGCACTATTATCAGTTCAGATTTTGGTGATAATGTATGCGTTGATAATGTCAACTATCTCAGCCATTTTATTATTGGCAATGAAGTTATCATCATAAATGTGAATGAGTTGGTAACCACCAATCACGCCAAATTTGGTAACGGTATTGTAAAAGAAGGTGAGAAAGAATCTGTTCGGATTCAACTAGAAGTATGCAACGAAAATGGTGGCAGAAGCATTATGCCTTTTAACCGCATGTTGCCAGGTGATGCTTATTTGTGGAGCAAGTATAGAGATGATGCTGCCTTGCTAGAAAAATTTAAACAATTTACAGAAGCCAAATACAATAATAAACGCGGCTATTATGGTAAAATTGGAAGCCGTACGGTGATTAAAAACAGTGGTATCATTAAAGACTGTTGGATAGGTGAAGATGCCTATATAAAAGGCGCCAATAAACTTAAAAATCTTACCATCAACTCGGGTGAAAATGGTAAAACCCAAATAGGCGAAGGCGTTGAAATGGTAAACGGTATTATTGGTTTTGGTTGTAGAATTTTCTATGGTGTAAAAGCAGTGCGTTTTGTAATGGCTTCGTTCTCGCAGTTAAAATATGGCGCACGATTAATTAACTCTTATCTTGGAAATAATGCTACTATTTCTTGTTGCGAAGTGTTGAACTCGCTTATTTTTCCTGCACACGAGCAACATCACAATAATTCTTTTTTATGTGCTGCATTAATAATGGGGCAAAGCAATATTGCTGCTGGAGCCACCATTGGCAGTAACCATAATAGTCGTGCCGCCGACGGTGAAATTATCGCTGGTAGAGGGTTTTGGCCGGGCTTATGTGTTAGTTTAAAACACAACAGCAAGTTTGCTTCTTTTACCATACTAGCCAAAGGCGACTACCCTGCTGAACTTAATATTCCAATACCATTTGCGCTAGTAGGCAATGATGTTACCAATAATCAACTTACGGTAATGCCAGGCTATTGGTTTATGTACAATATGTATGCGCTTGAGCGTAACAGTTGGAAATATGTAGACAGAGACCAACGTTTTGAGAAGATTCAAAAGATAGACTATCATTATTTAGCACCTGATACCCTGAATGAAATGGTAGATGCCTTGGCTATTATAGAAGAAGCTGTAGGTAAAGCCTATCTTACAAAACAGCAGGCGAATTTTACAAAAGAAGCTGCCATAGCTGCGGGTAACAAATTGTTGCAAAACAATGAAACAGATACTATTAACGAGCTAGAAGTAGTATTAACAGGTATTGAAAATTCGAAGCGTAAAGTTGTACTTAATAAAAGTTTACAAGCTTATCAATTATTTCAAGAACTTATCAGTTACTACGCAGCTATTCAATTAATGGCAGCTATTTCACAACAGCAAATTCAATCGTTCAGGGCTTTACAAGCCATTATTCCTAGCCATTTAGAAAGAACACAGTGGCTAAATATTGGTGGGCAATTAATACCTACTACTGATGTAGATCACTTAAAAAATAGCATTAAAAGTGGCGATATATTTGGTTGGGATGCTGTACATAAATGGTATAAACAACAAGGTCGAAAATACGAAACACAAAAATTACACCATGCATTGGCTTGTTTTGCAGAGGTAAAACAAATAAATTTCGAAACATTTACTTCCACTCAATTAACCGAATTATTACAAGCAGCTATCACTACTAAAGAATGGATGGTAAAAGGTATTTATACCGCTAGAGCTAAAGATTACGAGAATCCATTTAAAAAAATGGTGTATGATACCAACGAAGAAATGAACCAAGTTATAGGCAAGCTGGAAGACAATAGCTTTATTAAACAGCAAAACGCTGCATTAATAGATTTTAAAAAAGAAGTTGCAGAAATTAGCAAATGTTTGCTACATGAATAACAATACATTTATACAAACAGCTTCTTAATGGCGTCAAGATAGTTACGACCTACCTTGTGGTTGGTATTATTTTGAAGCACCACATAGTAGCCATTGGCGTCTTTAAAAACCTCTTTTACATAATTGATATTAATAATGGCAGATCGATGTATGCGAGTAAAAATGGTGGGGTTTAGCTTTTGTTCCAACGTACCGATACCATAACTGCTTAAATAACTTTTTTGCAATGTATGCAACTTGGTATAATCACCTTCCGCCTCTAACCAAACAATATCGTTTACGGGTAGCGACACCATTCGATTGCCACTATCTACCAAAACTTTTTCTGGATAAGCTGTATAATTTGATTGTAAATTATCACTTAAATTTTTAATACCATCCATATTTTTTGTTGTATTTAGCAAAACCTTATTCACTGCTTGTTCAAAGCGTTGTTTAGTAAATGGCTTTAATAAATAATCTACCGCATTGTTATCAAAAGCTTTTAATGCATAGTTGTCAAAAGCAGTAGAAAAAATAATCTGTGGTACATGAATAATTTTTTGCAAAACCTGAAAGCCACTTAAGCCTGGCATTTGGATATCTAAAAATATCAAATCGGGTTCTAGGCTATTAATCGTATTTACCGCATCCAATCCATTATTACACTCTTTAATAATTAGTAATTGTGGAAAATCTTCCATGTATTGGCGTATCAATAAACGTGCGTCGTCTTCGTCATCTATAAGAACCACTTTTTTTATATCTGCCATACTATAAAGGTATATTAAAAGAGAATTTTAATCCTGATGGCTGGTTGTGTTCAATAGCAATTTTTTCTCCATAAAGCTTTTCTAAACGCATATTGGTATTGCGTAAGCCAATGCCTTTTTGAAATAGTTGGCTATTTAATGCACCATCATAACCCACACCTGTATCACTTATACAAATATGTATTTTGCCATCTATTTTTTGGATAGAAATAGTAATACATCCGCCATCCATACTTGGTGCGATGCCATGTTTAATAGCATTCTCAGTTATGGGCTGCAGTAACATGGGTGGCACTTTTGTTTGCAGTAATGTATCGTCAATATTATAAACTATTTGCAGCCTTTTTTTCAAGCGTTCCTGTTCTAAATCCAACGTCACTTTTGTAAAATCAAGTTCTTGTTGTAGCGAAATAAATTCGTGTTCGCTGGCTTGTAGACTATACCTAAAAGTATCCGCTAGTTTAGCAATCAGTTCCCTAGTATGTTCCATTTCTTTAGGAACTGACGCACTTATCGAGTTAAGGGTGTTAAATAAAAAATGTGGTTGAATTTGTGCCTTTAAGGCATTCACCTCACTGTTGTAAGCTGCTTGTAATAACTGCTTTTCCTTCTCTTTTTGCTGTTGCGTTTGCAAATAAAAATCATACACATGAAATACTGAAAACTGTAAGCAATAAACCAATCCCGGAATATAGACATCCCACCATTTGCCATCGCCTCTTAAATAACCGCTACCACGTAAATCTTGTATCAAACGGTAACTAAAAAACCAGCAAGCTACCCAAATTGGCCCTGTGAAAAGATGCATTAGAATTTTAGAAATGAGACTTTTTTTCTTTAATTGTACAAAATACAACCACCATAAAGGCATGGTTAACAAGGCTTTCAGCAATAAATAATCAATAATTGCCTCTCGCCAAATATTAGCATTGCCACTACTCGTAAAATAAATTGCAAGCCAATATTGGCAAGCAAAAATGGCATATACAAAATAAAATAATAATAACTGCCAAACTTTAATTCCCCAAAAAAGCTGTTTTTTTAAAATGGATAGCTGCATAACAGTTACAATATGTATAATACAAATATGGTGAAATTTTATTGCTAATACATTTTGTTCCGATAAACTGCATTAACGTCCGATAAATAGCATTCGTGCTTCCAACGACGCTAGATGCATTTTACAGATTACACAGAAATAAACTTATAATCCAAACCGATGTTTGTACTCTAAACATACCATTATGCGCTTATTTATTGTATTAGCTATTATCCAAATGACATTTTTTATTGCCTCTGCACAAACAATTAAAGGCACTATTTTAAACAACAAAAAAGAACCCATTGTAAATGCAACTGTTAGTTTGTTAAATACAAAAGACTCTTCGTTAATAAAAACGAGTATTAGTGATATAAACGGACAATTTATTGTTACACTAGCGTCAGAAAAACCAGTGATAGTTTATGTTTCTGCTATTAGCTATCAAACACAATATAAACTCGTAACAGATAGCACAAATATATTATTCATCTTGAATGCGTTACCTAGCCAGTTACAAACTGTTGTGGTATCATCCAAAAAACCAATAATAGATGTAAAACCAGATAAGATTGTTTTTAATGTTGAAAACGCCATCAACTCAGTAGGCAGTACTGGTTTTGATTTACTACGCAAGAGTCCAGGTGTTGAGATTGATAACAACGACAATATTTCGTTATTGGGCAGCGGCGTTGCTATTTATATTGATGGAAAACCGTCGCCCTTAACTGGCAAAGAGTTAGCTGATTTTTTGCGTAGCGTACAGAGCGTTAATGTAGAAGCTATTGAATTAATCAAAAATCCATCCGCCAAATATGATGCCGCTGGTACTGGTGGTATCATCAATATTAAGCTAAAGAAAAATAAAAACTATGGCGCAAACGGTAACATAAATTTAGGGTATGGCATTGGTATTTTTGGTAAATACAACACGGCATTGAATCTGAACTATCGTAATAAATCGGTTAATTTATTTAGTACTTATAGCAATACTTGGGGTAATAATGAAAGTTATATTAACCTATATAGAGAGCAAGCAGATAGTATTTATAACCAAAAAAGCACCAATGACAGTCGCTATAAAGGCCAAAATATAAAAGCAGGTATTGACTATTTTATCAACCAGAAAAATACGATTGGTTTTTTGGCAACAGTATTTTCAGACGACGAAATAGGTAAAAATAATGCCATAACACCCATTTCGAACCTCACTTCAAAAATACCAAGCAGAACACTGATTGCTAATAATTCAAGTAGTGATAATAAGCTAAATTCAAATTTCAATATCAACCATCATTACACAGATACGACCGGACGAGAACTGAATACAGATATAGATTATGGCATATTTAGCGGCAATAATAATACACTACAACCCAACCAATATGTAACACCAGACCTACAAACCATTTTACAAGAAAAGGATTACAATATTGCAACAAAAAGAACTATCAATCTCTTTACTGTAAAAAGCGACTACGAACAAAATTTTAAAGGTGGCAAGCTAGGATTTGGCATCAAAACAGCTTTGGTAACTACCAAAAACAGCTTCAACTTTTCAAATATCATTAACGGACAAAGTATAATAGACAATAATTTAAGTAACAATTTCACTTTAACCGAAAACATCAATGCGGCCTATATCAATTATCAAAAAAAGTTAAAAAAATGGGATGTGCAACTAGGGCTTCGTGCGGAACAAACAAATACTAATGGAAAACTTGCAAGCACCAGTATAGTACAAAATAGCAACGTAAAAAGAAGCTATTTAGATTTTTTTCCAAGCTTTGGCACATCTTTTCAAGTGACACAAAACAACAGTCTATCGCTTAATTACAGTCGCCGAATTAATAGACCAGGTTACCAAAGTCTAAATCCATTTGAAAGTAAATTAGACGAATTGAGTTATCAAAAAGGCAACCCGTTTTTACAACCAGAATACACCAATAGTTTCAGCTTAACACATACTTACAAATACACTCTAAATACAACAATAAGCTATAGCAAAACATATGATTTTTCAGCCGAAATAACTGATACCACCGAGGGTAATAAAAATTATATACAGCAACGCAATGCAGGCACGCAACAAAATATTTCCCTCAATATCAGCTATCCATTTACCATTATAAAAGGATGGAATGTGTACGCCAACATTAGTGCGAGTAGATTGATAAATAAAGTGAATTTAGGCGTGGGCAAAGTGAGTGACATCGCCGTTAATTCGTATAGCATTTACAATCAGCATACCATAAGCTTGCCCAACAAGTATACGATTGAAGTTTCTGGATTTTATAATTCGCCATCCATTTGGGGTGGCACGTTTTTAAACAAAGCATTTTGGGGGATTGATGCAGGGGTGCAAAAGCGTTTTTGGCAAGATAAAGCCACGTTGAAACTTACCATTAGTGATATTTTTAAAAGTATGCATTGGCAAGGAACTAGTAATTTTTCAGGCTTGTACATGGATGCAAGTGGTGGCTGGGAAAGCCGACAACTTAAGTTGAATATGAGCTATCGTTTTGGGCGTACAGAAATAAAAAAGCAAAGAGAAAGAACGACTGGAAGTGCTGATGAAAGTAAAAGACTCTAAATGTTGATAATCAAAATAGGCTACCAAAATTGGTAGCCTATTTTATATGTCTAATTATACACCTATGAATTTTTGAAAATCATCATTAGCTAATTAAGCCCGCAAAGTATTTTACAGTACGAACCAATTGGCTTACATAGCTCATTTCGTTATCGTACCAGCTTACTACTTTTACCAATTGTGTATCGCCTACAGTAATTACTTTAGTTTGTGTAGCATCAAACAAGCTACCGTAAGAAATACCAATAACATCGCTGCTCACAATCTCATCTTCTGTATAGCCAAAACTTTCGTTGCTAGCGGCTTTCATTACTGCATTTACTTCATCAACGGTTACTTTTTTATCTAAAACAGCCGTTAATTCTGTTACAGAACCAGTAATTACTGGTACACGTTGAGCGCTACCATCTAGTAAGCCTTTTAATTCTGGCAATACCAAACCAATTGCTTTTGCAGCACCAGTACTATTAGGTACAATATTAGCAGCAGCAGCACGTGCGCGGCGTAAATCACCTTTAGCGTGTGGCGCATCTAACGTATTTTGGTCGTTCGTATAAGCATGGATAGTCGTCATGCTACCTGCTTTAATAGAAAATGCGTTGTTTAAAGCTTGTGCCATTGGCGCCAAGCAGTTGGTAGTACAAGATGCACCGCTAATAACTGTTTCGCTACCATCTAAAATGCTGTGGTTGACGTTGAAAACAACCGTTTTCATTTCGCCGGTTGCTGGTGCAGAAATGACTACACGTTTAGCACCTGCAGCAATATGCAATTCAGCTTTTGCTTTATCTGTAAAGAAACCAGTACTTTCAATTACTACATCCACACCATGTTGACCCCAAGGAATTTGTGCGGGATCACGTTGTGCATAAATTTTTACTTCGTGACCATTTACAATAATAGAACTATCTGTAGCAGTTACTTCTGCGTTAAAACGACCTTGTGCGCTATCATATTTTAATAAATGCGCTAATACAGCAGGACTTGTTAAATCGTTGATGGCTACAACATCAATGCCTTCCATATTAAATATTTGACGATATACCAAACGGCCAATACGTCCGAAACCATTAATAGCAACTTTTACCATGACTCTTATTTTTATTTGATTGAAATACGATTTTTCGTTAACGGTTGCGAAGGTAAAGTATTGGACTATAATATTTGTACACTAAATTGAAACATTACTACCACAAGCGTTTGAAGTGCTACTATTTTCCTATTTGTGCTAATATTTTTCAGCATTTAGTAACCATTCAATAACACACCGTTAAGCCATATAGGGCTACGGTTTTTGGGTTACCAGCTTTTGTAGTACTATGATACTCCTGTTCCGTCGTACTCTACCGATAGCTATCGGTATGTACGTTCTGTTCGCTATGCTGCAATTGTCTGAACGAGGATTTTGCAAGATTAGTAGGAATAAACAGATTGCAACAAATCATTAAAATTTCCTAAATCTAGTTTCAGACAAATACATTTGCAGCCTTAAAACGCACACAATGCCCATTAATACTGTCATTTTTGATATGGATGGCTTACTCATAGACAGCGAACCGTTATGGAATGAAGCTGCCATAGAAGTATTTGCCACCTTTGGCGCTACCCTTACCAATGAACTTTGCAACACCACTACTGGCTTACGTACTAGAGAGTTTATCCAATGGTGGTTTGCCTATTTCAACATCAATCACATAGAAACAAAAACCGCTGAAACCCTCATTTTTGATAGCATTTTACAAAAGGTAGCAGCTAAAGGCACCATCATGCCAGGTGTACATCACATTATTAACTTTTTTCACGAAAAAGGGTTTAAAATTGGTATTGCTACTTCATCACCACAGTCGTTAATAGATTTGGTAGTAAGGCTCACAGGTATTGGTCCATACATTCATGCCACTTCATCAGCCGAAGATTTACCATATGGCAAGCCACACCCACAAGTGTACCTTGATTGCGCACAAAAACTAAAGGCCAACCCAACCAATTGCTTAGCGTTTGAAGACAGTTTTAACGGTCTGATTGCAGCAAAAGCTGCTAGAATGAAATGTGTAGTAGTGCCACATGGCAGCGTACAGAAAGAGGATAAATGGGGCGCTGCAGATTTAAAACTATCATCGCTACAAAACTTTGGCGAGTTACATTTTGATATGCTGAACCGATAACTGTCATCCAAAGCGATAAGCGAAGGAACTAACCAAATATTAATTAAATGGTTCGTGCCTCAGCATGACAACCAACCTTTCAACTTCTTGCATGGTATTAAAACTATGCAATACAATTCTCAACCGCTCTTTGCCTTTTGGTACAGTTGGGTATAGTATTGGTCTAATATCAAAGCCTGCATCTTGTAATTTATTGGCTAATAGTTTTACAGCATCATTGCTAGGTACTATCACCGCTTGAATTGGCGTATGTGACACCAACTTTTCATAAGCTATTGGCGCAGCCTGAAAATAACTAATCAGTGTTTGTAGGTGCAATCTTTCAGCCACCATTTCTGGAAAAATTTGGTAGCTTTTTTCTATTGCAGCTACTGCATGTGGTGGCAAAGCCGTTGAATAAATAAAGCTTCTTGCAAAATTGATCAAATAATCCCTCAACAAGCTAGAACCTAACACCACCGCACCGTGACAGCCACAGGCTTTGCCAAATGTATGCACCCTTGCAAATACATTTGCCTGCAAACCTAAATCCTGTACCAAGCCCTCACCTTTTGCCCCAATAACGCCTGTTGCATGGGCTTCGTCAACAATTAGGTTCGCTTTGTATTGCTGGCAAAGGGCTACTATTTCTGGCAAAGGACACCTATCGCCATCCATACTAAATACCGACTCTGTAACCACGAAAACGGTACCGCTTGCTTGCTGCAAACGCCTTTCTAAATCGGCAATATCATTATGCAAAAAAGCAAAAGATTGGGCTGCCGATAGCTTGATACCATCACGAATAGAAGCATGGCTTAGAAAATCATATATTATTGTATCGCCTTTTTGTGCGATACTCGAAAGCAAGCCAATATTGGCATCGTAACCGGAATTAAATATTAAGGCAGCGCCGCTTTGATGAAAGGTTGCAATTTGTGCTTCTACCTTTTCTATTAGTTCATAATTACCAGCCAATAAACGAGAACCTGTGGAGCCCAAATCGGTCGACGGTCGACGGTCAACGGTCAACAGCTTTGCGAGCCCCAAATAATCATTACTGCAAAAATCAATCTTGCCACTTGGTAAGCGCAAGGTTCTAAACGCATTTTGCTGCCTGCGCTCATCCAATTTCTTTTGTAAAAATGTTTCGTTCATATTTGCAATGGTAAATATCTTCTTAATCTATTTAACAGCAAAACCTTGACGCACACAGAAGACGTAAAGAATATTCTAGGTTTACAATTACCAACCGATCCTCGTTGGGTAGATTTGGCTTCGCTAGATTTAGAAGCCATCTTAACTGACCATGCTTACTGCGAGCAAAAGGCCGCCCTTACTTGCATTTCGTACATTCAACGTTACTCGCATTTAGAAAAATTAGTGGCAGACCTTGCGCCTATTGTTACTGAAGAATGGGGGCATTTTAGATTGGTATTAAACGAACTAAAAAAGCGTAACCTACAACTTGGCAAGCAACGCAGAGATGAATATGCTAATCAATTAATTAAGTTTCAAAAAAATGGTGGCCGTGAAGAAGATAGACTGCTAGACCAATTGCTGACCATGGCCATGATAGAAGCGAGAAGCTGTGAGCGTTTTAAGCGCTTGAGCGAAGGCTTGAACGATGAGTACATGCGTAACTTTTACCGCCGTTTTATGGAAAGTGAAGCGGGCCATTACACCTTATTTATAGAACTCGCAGAAACCTATATTGACAAAGAAAAAGTACGTAAGCGCTGGAAAGAATGGTTGGATTATGAAGTTGAAGTGATGAAAGAATTAGAAGTAAGGGGTGATAGAATACATTAGTGAAAGGTCAATAGTCAATAGTCAATAGTCAATGATTCAGATTTCAATAATTATGTTGCGTGAATTGCAAAAATCACCTCTGAGTTTTCACTATTGATAATTCACTTTCCACCAAAAAATGCTAACTCATGGCTAAAATCTAAATAAGGATGTAGTTCTTGTAACGCTTTAGCTTTTTGTAATTGCCCTTTTAAAAACTGTTGGTGCTGATTGGAAGTTGGGTTAAATGGCTTGTGATTACGAGCTATTACCAGCTTTTTAATTTCTTCCATTAGCTGCTGTGTGTCCTTGTTCATGCAGCTTTCGGCAAAATGCTCTAACACAAATTGGGTGGCGGCATAATTAGGATGCGCTAAATCAATATCAAAAAAACGGTAGTCGCGTAATACATCTACCACCAACTCGTAGGCAGGAAAATAATGCAGCTTGTCAAACTTATTTACCAAGTGATGTACCGCTTCTATCAACCTTGCTTTGCTGCGGTTATTATCTACCACTCCATCACGCAAATGCCTGACTGGGCTGATTGTAAACAATACTTTTACATCTGGATTGAACTGAAATAACTGGTATAAAACGGTATCTAAAGCCACAATGGTTTCTTCGATGGTTGACAAATGCTTTTGAAAAGTTTGTGCAGGTGCTTTGTGACAATTAGCCACAGGCACCAAACCATCTACCAATTTATACACAAATGAAGATCCCAATGTAATGATTAACCAATCGGCTTCTTTTAAAAACTGATGGGCTGTTTGTTGCGATTGATTGATGTGTGCGAGTACTTCATCTTTATCAATGCCAGAAAAGCGACTATGGTGTTGCCAACTGTGCCAAGCTTCGTTTAAATATACCAAATCATCTGCGGTGTATTGCCTATTTTGTATGTACGACGTGAGGCTATTGCACACACTTATCGGGTCGAACAGAATACCATTGGGGTTTTGTAATATTCGAAACTTTACATCCATTAAATAATTACCAATATGCTCGGTAAAGCACGAACCAATGAGCAATAACTTATCGTGGTAAGAAATACTTGGTTGTAATGGTTTAATAGTAATGTTAGCTTGAAATTGCACGATGGTGATTTTGAGTTTTGTGTTTTTGGTTCTTAGTTTTAGTTGATTGAAACGATTGGCGGCTGCTTCTCAGCCATTTTTATGTGCCGCTTTATCATTTCTTAATACCGCTCAGTCATTTCTAGATGCCCCTTAACCATTTTTGAGTGAACCTATATCATTTTTTTATGACCCTTAGCCATTTTAGATGCCGCTCAGTCATTTCTTGGTGACGCTTAGCCATTTCTGAGAGAATTTATATCATTTTTTTATACTAATTAATCATTGCTTTTGCGGTTTTACCTTTTTTAGCGGTTTATTCATTTTTTAACTTTGGCTAAAGCCATTGATATGTTGTGACTTTGCCCCAAGGTTAAAACCTTGGGTTAGTTTAAGCACAAATACCCATTTGCTTTAACTATTTATTGAATAATCCTGCAAATCAATACAATCTTACAAAATCCTAGTTCAGACAAGCATACGCTACGATAAAAGCCCCACAACGTTCTAAACGCTCCAGTGTGCGACGCAACAGACGATAAAAAGCACTACAAAAGCTGGTTACCAAAAAGAAAAAAGACGCATTAGAGGCGGCTTACATTCTATTTTTCATGGCTTCATACAAAATAATGCCTGTAGCCACAGATACGTTAAACGAATCGAACTTGGTAACCATTGGTATGGTAAAATATTCGTCGGCAGCTTTGGCTAAATAAGGCTGTACACCTTTCTCCTCGTTACCCATAATAATACAGCATGCCTCGGTGAGCGGTAGGTCGAACACTTTTTTATCGGCTTTCATATCGCTGGTAAACACCAAAATGCCATGTTCGTGCAAGGTATCTACGGCTTTTAGTAAGCTATTAACACGAATAATATTCATGTGTTCTAATGCGCCTGCGCTACTTTTCATGGCTTCTTCGTTCAATGCGCCCACACCTTTATCGGGTATAATAAGCGCTTGAGAGCCGCAGCAATGGGCACTACGAGCAATAGCGCCAATATTGCGCACATCGGTAATTCCATCGAGCATTACAAACAAAGGCACTTCGCCTTTGGCTTGCACCTCGTCTAGCACGGTTTCAAGATCTTTATACTCAACCAATGCAGCCAACGCAATAACGCCTTGGTGATTGGCTTTGGTCATGTAGTTCAACTTTTCAGCAGGCACCATTTGCATAGGTACTTTGTACTCGTTACTTAGCGCTCGTATAGCACTCATTACTTCGCCATTAGCATTTTTTTGTACCAATATTTTATCGATGGCTCTACCACTGCGCAAAGCTTCTATTAATGGTTGACGACCTATGATTAAGGACTCTTGTTTTGACATTTTTATTACACTAATTTTTAATTAAGTTTCACACAAAGAACGCTAAGAATACCAAGCTACAAAGACATTTTGATGAGCAAAATACTTTGTGCCCTTTGCCTCCTTTGTAGCTTCGTGTGAAATTTTACAAATTGACCTTCCCTTGCAGTAATAGCAATTGTAACTTTTGCAAAGCCAAAATTGACAAGGTATCGGTAATAGTTCCATTATCTATCATTGTGAATACGTCATCTAAAGGTAGCTTCTTTAATACCAATTGCTCGGTTTCTTCAGGCTCGGCTTGGTGTTGGGTTAAGCCTGTGGCTAGAAAATATTCAGCATATTCATCACTTACCGAATTAGACAAATAGCTACTACCAAGTTGTAGCCAATTATCGGCTTTTAGGCCTGTTTCCTCTAACAATTCTCGTTTGGCCGTTTCTAGCGAATCTGTATGTTCAGGGCAACCGCCTTCAGGAATTTCCCAACTGTAAATATTAATAGGAAAGCGATACTGACCTACTAAATATGTATTTCTATCAGCATCTACCGCTACCACACCTATCGCTTTGTTTTTAAAATGCACCTTGCCATAAATACCTTTACCACCGCTTGGGTTAATGACGTTGTGGTGAATTACCTGTATCCAAGGATTGTCGTAAGCCACCGTTGCATCTACAATTTGCCAAGGATTTACCGATTCGTCAACCGCCATAGACTCGTTTTTTGGCAAAAGTACCCGCATTGTACCTTACTGCAAACCATAATTATCACAAATAGTAACGGTACATCCACCGTTAACACATTATTTTTGCGCCAGAATAACAAGCTCATTTGCTCGCAGAAATCGCAAAAAATCGCAGAATTTTCTGTGGATTCTGTTTATTAGGCGAGCTATAATGACTAAAAACTAAATTCAAAAACACAATAATTTATTAAGTAGTAAAGCAATCATTTCAATCATTCAAATCATTTAACCACTGTTCATGTCGATAGTAAAAATTGGTACCGTACAAACGACTTGTACCGCTAGCAAAGCCGAAAACTTGGCAAAAGCCATTGAGCAAATTCGAGTAGCTGCTGCCAAAGGCGCACAAATTGTTTGTTTGCAAGAGTTATTTACCTCATTATATTTCTGCGATGTAGAAGACCACGATAATTTTTTACTGGCAGAAGCTATTCCCGGCCCTTCAACCGATGCTTTAAGCCCTGTGGCTAAGAAATTAGGTGTGGTAATTATTGCCTCTTTGTTCGAGAAAAGAGCCCAAGGCCTATACCACAATACTACCGCAGTTATTGATGCTGATGGTGCGTACTTGGGTAAATATCGTAAAATGCATATACCTGATGATCCAGGGTTTTACGAGAAATTTTACTTTACACCTGGCGATACTGGCTACAGAATATTTGAAACCAAATATGCCAAAATTGGTGTACTCATCTGTTGGGATCAATGGTATCCTGAAGCGGCAAGAATTACCGCTTTAATGGGTGCAGAAATCCTCTTCTACCCTACTGCTATTGGTTGGGCCACTACACAAAACGAGGAAACAAACGTAGAGCAATACAATGCTTGGCAAACCATTCAGCGCAGCCATGCTGTGGCCAATGGTGTACCTGTGGTAAGTGTAAACCGTGTGGGTTTTGAGGCTGATATGCAATTCTGGGGCGGCAGTTTTATTTGTAATCCTTTTGGCACATTGCTATACAAAGCATCGCATGAAGCCGAAGAAACTGTGGTTACAGAAGTTAACCTTGAAAAATCTGATTACTACCGCACACACTGGCCGTTTTTACGTGACAGACGCATAGATAGCTACGAACCAATTTTAAAAAGATTTATAGATTAATTAGAGGCAAAGAGTAGTGAGGCAAGGAGGCAGAAAGTTGGAAGCATTTATGTAACCGGCTTTTGTTTTTCAATGTGACATCGTTGCGTCGCACACTTGTACGTTTAGTTCTTTTTTCATCATTTACCGAAGCGAAATTTTCATGCAGATATCTCTTACACAAACGCCAGCCGCTCAGGGGTTTTATTTTCCAGCAGAGTGGCATCCTCATGTGGCTACATGGCTTAGTTGGCCGCATAAAGAAGAAAGCTGGCCGGGCAAAATAGACACTGTTTATCAGCCTTATGCCAAGTTTATTAAAGCTGTGAGCGAGGGCGAAAAAGTATGCATCAACGTGTACAACGAAGCCATGCAAGCCTTTGCCACACAGTATTTGGTAGCAGAAGGTGTAGACATGGGCCAAATTCAGTTTTTCCACCATCCTACCAACGATGCTTGGTGTAGAGACCACGGCCCTGCTTTTTTAATTAACCCAAATACTCAGCAAAAAGTAATTGTTGACTGGGATTACAATGCTTGGGGCGGTAAATATCCACCACACGATTTGGATGATGTAATACCAACTTTAATAGGTGAAAAATTGGGCTTACCAATATTCAATCCTGGCATTATTATGGAAGGCGGTTCAGTAGAATTTAATGGTGCAGGTACGGTATTAACTACCACAGCTTGTTTATTAAACCCAAATAGAAACCCGCACTTAACCAAAGAACAAATAGAACAATATTTAAAAAATTTTTATGGTGTCAACCAAGTATTGTGGCTAGGCGATGGTATTGTAGGTGACGATACCGATGGCCACATTGACGACATTACACGTTTTGTAAATGAAGATACTGTAGTGACGGTGGTAGAAGATAATCCAGAGGATGACAATTACCATTTGCTACAAGAAAATTTAGCGCAGCTAAAAACCATGCATTTGCTAGATGGTAGACCGTTAAAAGTGGTAGCATTGCCGATGCCAAAAGCCGTTGAATGGGAAGGTCAAAGATTGCCTGCATCGTATGCTAATTTTTACATAGCAAATGCTGCAGTAATTGTACCTACTTATAGAGACGAAGTGAACGATGCTAAGGCTTTAGAGATATTATCAGCATTATTTACAGATAGAAAAGTAATAGGTATAGATAGTACAGATGTTATTTGGGGGCTTGGTAGTTGGCATTGTTTAAGCCAACAAGAACCAGCGCTTTAGATAGGAACACTAATAACATTGGTTGAATGGATTAGCACAGATTAAAATCATTTTTTAATTCAAATTATTCCAAATCATAAATCTCATCCCGATAGCTATCGGGACATAAATTCAAAACAATATGTCAAACAAAATTTGGTTCATCACAGGTGTTTCTTCAGGTATTGGTAGGCATCTTGCCGAGCAAGCGGCTTTGGCAGGAAACACAGTTATTGGTACAGTGCGCAAGCAAGCGCAAGTGGAAGAGATTGACAACCTTGTTAGCGGCAAAACATTTGGCTATGTGCTAGATGTAAACGACCACCCAAAAGTTACAGATGTTATTAACGAAGTAGCTAATAAATATGGCAAAATAGATGTATTGGTAAACAATGCAGGCTATGGTTTATTTGGTGGTATTGAAGAAGTTTCTATGCAAGAAGCGCGTGATCAAATGGAGACTAATTTCTTTGGTGCGTTAGCTGTTACACAAGCAGTATTGCCGATTATGCGTGCGCAAAAAAGCGGGCATATTTTTCAAATATCGTCTATTGCTGGTCTCACAGGTACGCCTGGATTAGGTATTTACAATGCTAGCAAGCATGCGCTAGAAGGCTTTAGCGAAGCGCTTTCACACGAACTTGAAGCCTTAAACATAAAAGTTACGCTAGTAGAACCTGGTCCTTTTAGAACACTTTGGGCGGGCGCTTCTATGAAATTTAGCGAACAAGAAATTGCCGATTATCGTAATACACGTGTTGGTCGTACCAAACAATTAATGGAAGCGCGCAACGGTGTACAACCTGGCGATCCAGTTAAAGCGGCTTTAGCAATCATTCAAATTGCCGAAACCGCCAATCCACCCCTTCGCTTGGCTTTGGGTAAAATTGCCATTGGTGCTATTCAAGGTAAAATTGACTTACTTACTAGAGAATTGAACGAGTGGAAAGAACTTTCTGCTGGTGCAGATTTTGAATAATGTAATGTTACATCGTCAAAAAGACATTCCAAGTTTCAGAAACTTGGAATGTCTTTTTTATTTGTTACCATCGATAGTACTACTATTTAGCTTTTCTTGCTTCGCACTACCGATAGCTATCGGTATGTACGCTTTGTTCGCTGCGCAGCTTTATCCACCAAGTATTGCCATCTGCCAATGTTTTTATTGCACCAATAACACACATTCGCTTTGTGGCTTATGCAGTAACATCTATTTTTGCGCCTCAAATCACAAATCACCATATTCATGCAAAGAGATACTTTGGTATTCGACCTTATCAACCAAGAATTGCAACGCCAGCGTCATGGTATTGAATTAATAGCCAGTGAAAACTTCACTTCGCTACAAGTAATACAAGCTACAGGTAGCTGCTTAACCAACAAATATGCAGAAGGTTATCCTGGCAGACGTTACTACGCAGGTTGCGAAATTGTAGACCAAACAGAACAATTGGCCATTGATAGGTTGAAACAAATATTTAATATTGAATATGCAAACGTGCAGCCACACAGTGGAGCGCAAGCTAATGCGGCAATTGCTCTAGCTGTTTTACAGCCTGGCGATAGAACTTTGGGTTTAGATTTAAGCATGGGCGGTCACTTAACTCACGGTAGTTCGGTAAATTATAGCGGTAAAACCTATGAAGCGCATTTTTATGGTGTGGTAAAAGAAACTGGTCTGGTAGATTACGAAATGCTAGAGAAGCAAGCTCGTGAATTAAAACCAAAATTAATTATTTGCGGCGCAAGTGCTTATAGTCGCGATTGGGATTACAAACGCATTCGTGCTGTAGCAGATGAAATTGGCGCATTGGTTTGGGCTGATATTGCGCACCCCGCTGGTTTAATTGCGAAAGGTTTATTAAGTAGTCCTTTTGAATATTGCCATATTGTATCATCAACTACACATAAAACTTTACGTGGTCCTCGTGGTGGTGTGATTATGATGGGTAAAGATTTTGAAAATCCATTTGGTCAAAAAGATCCAAAAGGCAATATCAGAATGATGAGCAGCTTGCTTGATTTAGCAGTTTTTCCAGGTACGCAGGGTGGACCACTAGAACATGTGATTGCTGCAAAAGCCATTGCTTTCGGCGAAATTTTAACTGACGAATTTTTGGTGTATCAACAACAAGTTCAAAAAAATGCCCAAGCAATGGCTAAAGCATTTATGGATAAAGAATATGGCCTTGTAAGTGGCGGTACTGATAACCATTTAATGCTAATTGATTTGCGCAACAAAAACATTAGCGGTAAAAAAGCTGAACAAGCATTGGTAAAAGCCGATATTACTGCCAATAAAAACATGGTACCGTTTGATGATAAAAGTGCATTCATCACCAGTGGTATTCGTTTTGGTGTACCAGCCATTACTACTCGTGGTATGAAGGAAGAGCATATGGGCTTTGTAGTAGATTCTATTGATAAAATATTAATGAACGCTGATGATGAAGTCGTTATTGCAAGTGTTAAAAAGCAAGTGAACGAATTTATGACACAGTTTCCTTTATATCCAGAACTGTAACCCCGGCTTTAAAGGATGTTTATAAAATAACTTATTGTCAAAGCACTCTTTAAGTTTGGGTTCAAACATTAGCATTATGATACAACGCATTCAATCTATTTGGCTTTTATTGGCGGCAGCTTGTGGTTTTACTACCTTGATAGCTTCTTTTTATATTGGCAGTAGCGGTACTTTACCTGTTGAACATTTTACAGCAAAGGACAATTTACTGCTGCTCGTTTTTACAGTTATTGCGGCTACTTTATCAGTGGTAACCATTTTTTTATACAAAAACAGACCTTTACAGATAAAATTAGGTTTTGCTGCCTTAGCTTTAAGTATTATCAATATCACTTTATTTTTTGTTGGTATTAAAAAATACACCTCGGGCGGTATTGCTCTAGAATCTGTTGCTGCTTTTATTGTACCTGTGTTTATCATTTTGGCCATACGTGCCATTTGGAAAGATGAACGATTGGTAAAAAGTACTGATAGACTTAGATAATTTTATAGTTTGGAATTCGACATCACTAGACAAAACTCCAAACACGAAACTTCAAATCATTTTTATGCTATCAATCAGTAATAGAGGTAAAGACATGCCGGCTTCGCCGATAAGAAAATTAGTACCATTCGCAGAAGCTGCAAAAAAACGCGGCACCAAAGTGTATCATCTTAATATTGGTCAGCCCGATATTGAAACCCCAAAAATGGTGCTCGATGCTGTACGTAACAGCGATTTTAAAGTGCTAGAATACAGTCACAGCGCAGGTAATGAGAGCTATCGCAGAAAACTAGTTGGCTATTACGAAAGTGTTGGTATTCATGTTAATCACCAACAAATTATCATTACCACAGGTGGTAGCGAAGCTATTTTATTTGGCTTCATGGCTTGCCTCGATGCAGGTGACGAGGTCATTATTCCCGAACCATTTTATGCCAACTACAATGGCTTTGCCGTGGCCGCAGGCGTTAAAGTAGTGCCTATTACTTCACAAATTGAAAATGGTTTTGCCTTACCACCTATCGAAGCTTTTGAAGCTAAAATAACTGCCAAAACCAAGGCTATTGTTATCTGCAATCCTAACAATCCTACAGGTTATTTATACAGTGCTCAAGAAATGGAGCAATTGAAAGCAATTATCTTAAAGCATAACCTGTATCTCTTTAGCGACGAGGCTTACAGAGAATTTTGCTACGATGGCGTTAATACTTCTGCTATGCACTTGCAAGGTGTAGATGACCATGTGGTGATTATGGATACCATTAGCAAACGTTATAGTGCTTGCGGTGGCCGTATTGGTGCTTTGATTACTAAAAACCAAGCTGTTTTAGATGCAGCAATGAAATTTGCACAAGCACGATTAAGCCCACCAAGTTTTGCGCAAATTGCTGGCGAAGCTGCGATCGATTTACCAACCAATTATTTTGATACAACGAAGGCCGAATACAAAAGCCGCCGAGATATAATTGTGCAACGCCTTAATGCTATGGATGGTGTTTTTTGTCCCAATCCTGGTGGCGCTTTTTATGCCATAGCCAAGTTACCTATCGATGATGCGGATATGTTCTGCCAATGGCTACTAGAAGAATTTAGCTATAATCAAGTCACCGTCATGTTAGCGCCTGCTACAGGTTTTTACAGCACGCCAGGTCTTGGCAAGCAAGAAGTGCGGTTAGCGTACGTACTTAACAAAACAGATATAGACGCTGCTATGGATTGCCTTGAAGCTGCTTTAAAAGCTTATCCTCGTAAAACAAATTAATAATACTTCCACATAAAACAAAAATCCCTGCACTTTCATTTTGCAGGGATTTTTTATGTCACCAACTTTTGTGCAACTATTTAGCGTTTGTTGCGTCGCACACTTTTACGTTCTGTGCGCTCTGGGGCTTTTATCGAAACTAGGCTATTTCACAAAAAATGTAAGGACAAAGAGCTTTACTAATTAACCACTAATCGTATTATTCATGTATAAATATTAAAATACTTGTATATATTCTGTAAAAATCTCCGCTATCTGTGAGTAAACACCACCCTACCTAATAATCGTGACACTACCACTCAGTATACCACGACCATTTTTGGGGTTGATGATGTAATAGTACGTGCCTACTGGCAATGGTACGCCGTTTAGCTTACCATCCCAAGCAT
>NZ_JBHSDC010000001.1:0-125905 GCF_042651445.1 Parasediminibacterium paludis | reverse complement strand
GCAACATTATTAGAAATTGTGTTAGTGCTGCTCGTGCCACCTACATTGACCGTAGAGGCTGTTTGTGAGTAGGAAAGAGTCGTTGCTGACAACAGAGCAACTGTAAGCAAAAAAGTTAGAATTGGTTTCATTTCTTGGGATTCAGGTGTTTTTAACTTAGGATACACTGGACGTAAAACGCTATTAATACTATAATATTATACAACTAACAAATTAGTAAGATAGCTAAACAAATTGAGAGAAAAAAGGCAGTTAATACAGGTTTAGACTAGATACCAATTCTTAAACAGCATAATAGTCAGTCAACAGAATTTGGAGTAAAACTATAAAGAAATTATGGAAAAAATAAAAATAAAATATCGAACACTAATACAATGTTTTTAATTAATTTACACATATAATTTATTTTCAAAAATATAAATTAGTCTATATGTTTCGCCTCGCGGCTCTACTTTTAATTTATTCAATTATCTAATTCACTTAAACCTTTTTGGGTAATTACCGTTTACTTTCGCCTCTTTAAGCTTCTTGACACCATAACCCAAAGCTGTTGTAATTAGTAAACTAAGACCGCCGTCTATTGGCACATCAGGATCACTACTGCCGTTACCAAAAGGATTAGCTTGTGGTTGTTGTGCTAATAAAAATATTGGCATTAGCATAATTACAGCTACATTAATTATTAGAATAATTGTATAAGTTTTCATTAGTGTATTTGTTTTAAAGCGGTATTGCATCATTTTTGAAAAACTAGGGCTCAACGCTTTGCTGTTTTAATCCCTAGTTGATTTGTGTGCTTGTTTTTTACTCTATATATTTAAAGAAATCATTTGGCTATTCCTTTACAAAGCGTCGTATTTGTTTGCCATTTGTACTTTCTATTTCTAGCATATAATTACCTACTGTTAATGGTGCAACTGGCACTGCTATTGAATTAGTACCTATTGCTACTGCTGTTTTTTGCGTAACAACTACTTTCCCTTGTGCATCGATCACACTTATTTGTAATGTACCTGCATTGGTGGCAGTTATTTGGGCATGTAATGTTGATTGTACAGGATTTGGATAAATATTGATGGATGTACTAGTAGCCGCCAATTGACAATTAACCACTTTGCTATAGGATTTGCTACCATTGTTATCTACTGCTTCTAGGCGATAATATAGGGTTGCGGCTTGTGAATAGATAGATGAAAGGTCATCGATATAGTTGTATGTATCTGCACCCTTAGCCGCTACTTTGCCTATGGTGCTAAAGTTGGTACCATCTAAGCTGCGTTGTACATGATAACTAGCGAGGTTGACTTCTGTTGCACTAGTCCAATTAACGGCTACGGTTTTATTGGTTTGTAATTGCGCTGTTATATCTGTAATAGTTACAGGCAGTACAGTAGTACTTAGCAAGCCTATCTCAAATCGATTATCACCTTTTGTAGCAGTATCGGCTGTTATAGTAAAGCTATAGCTATCGCCTAATTGGCTTAACACAGTTTCCGTTTTTAAGAGTTTATCTCTTAGTACTAATTGTATGTTTGGTAAGTTGGTAAGTTCACTCAGACTAATATTATAATTGTCAGGCATTGCCGTTTGTATTCCTAAAGGTATAATGCTATCTAACACATTGGTACTTCTATAATCTATAGCCAACGTTTTTTTATCGCTTGACAAAGTATAAAAGTCTAATAAACTGTTAGACAGTTTCATTGCATCATATTTATCGCCCGAATATGCGCTTGAGTTCTTGTCAAACGCTAGCTGTATATCATCCATAAAGCCAACATTAGTACTTATCGCTAAGCGTAGTTTTGGTATAACACTATTTGTACCAAACAGACCCAAAGTTGGGGTAATGTTTACTTTATCGCTTTCTTGGAAATAAATGGAAAAACCAGATTGTGGCGCTTTAATATAAAATGCACCCATGGTAGGTATAATAATATCAGTATTACCATCGTGTGTAATTGTCTTAAAGCCACCTCTTAATGTGGTTTGAGAACCAGAACCCATTGCCAAAACTGGTGTATAAGTATAAATAGTGCTATTGGCAATTAAAAAACTTTTAAGTGTTTGTGTTGATCCATCGCTATCTTTTTTAACCAGTACATTTTTTAAGTTGATAGGGCTTGGATATGGGTTACCGATTAAGTTGTAGTTATCTGCATTATCAGCGTAGCCAATACCTACTGCGACGGGGCCTTGATTCACAATACCGCCGCTTACATCTACGATAACTGCACTTGGAACACCACCAGAACTTGCATAGCTTCCACCAGTACCTTCATGGCCATTACCCCTTACAAATACATATAATCCTTGCCCCACACCCCAACTGTAATCACTATTAGTAATTCTTGTTAATGGGTTTACATAAGGACTACTAGAAGCAGTAGGATTATAAGCAAAAGCGGAAGGATTGCCTGTGCTCAAACCAAAAGCACCTAAACTCCCGCTAGTTAAACCTGTAATCTGAAAATTATCGGTTAACTGTGCTATCGTTTGAGACGTATTATATGGATGTGCAAAAGTTCTATAACCACGTTGTGCTTGGGTAAAGCGTTGTATAGTAACATTTCCATTAATATAACCGCCACTATTACTGCCTGCTGCAATTATACCACCGCCATTTACATCAGTAGATAACAATGTTAAATTGCCATTAGTAATTAAAGAGCCAGCCTTAGGTGAAAGTACACCTGTAATATTTAAAGTTCCACCGAGTGTTACACCTGCAATATTGTTTATGATCAAATTATTAACCGTATTTCTAAGAAATGTATTTGCTGGAATAGTAAGCCCTAAAGTACCGCTGCATGCAAACGTTCCGTTACTTGCATCAATAACACCTGAGTAAGTAATACCATCTTTGTAAATAGTACCACCTGCCATTGTTAATGTATTGGCACCTATAGTTAACGTACCATTTATTAAACTGATGGCATTACTAACAGTTAAAGATTGGCTCAGAGCTACATTGGAACTTGTGTTAATTGTTAAATTATTAACGGTATTAACATTTGGTGTGGTAGTGAAAAGGCCAGTTGCCTCCCCAGTAAATATATAATTGGCGGAAGAAGCATAATTTCTCATTTTAGTATTGATATTACCAGTTTTGCCAGAAGAACTAATACCAGCGCTTGAACCTACCGATAATGTGCCACCACCATTAAGCGTGAATGTACAACTTGCATCGCCGTCTGCTATAATGTTTGTACCCAAAATAAGCGTTGCATTGTTTGCCACGGAGAGTGTTGAGAAAGCCGTAAGGTTAACACCACTATTCATTGTTACGGTGGTATTTGCAATGCCATTGCCAATATAAATATCTATATATTGAAAAAAAGTAGTAGTACCATAGTTTTGGGTGAATGTCTGAGATTTGCCAATGAAATTTATTCGCCCCTTACTAATAGAAAAGTTAGAATATGTTCTTGCAAAAGTTGCTGCCGAACCAGTATTGTTTTGTATAATATAATTACCAGCTACATTTAAGGTAGCAGCGTAACCACTAGTTTGACTAAAATTTACATTTGTATTTGAGTATTGGTATACATTACCAGCTACATTTATAATAGTATTGCTACCATTTGATAATACAAAAGTGCTAGTATTATCATTACCGTTATTAGTTGTAGCGGTTGAATCTATTAAGTTACCACCGATATTTAATACATAATTTATTGCATCAGTGCTTGTGGCCAAGTTTAAGTACGAGGTATTATTATTCGCACTACCAGTATTCCGAATTTTTAAGTTGCCATTTACTGTAGTAAACGCAGTCCCCAAATATAATATGGCATTTTGACTAGCACAATCCCATAAGAAATTACCAAAGGACTGCCCTAATCCCATTACCATGGTTGTACTAACACCAGTAATATTACAATTACTTGTAGTAGCCCAAGTAGCAAAGGGAATAATGCCACCATTTTGACTATGCGTATAAGTACTAGCAGCAGCAAAATTTATTTGCCCATTGTTAGTAATCGTACCTGCATTCAAGATAGTACCACTCACAACTAGGTCTATACCGCTACCATCATTTATGGTTAACGTTTGCAATGCACCAATCATAATTTGCCCCCCAATATTTACTACTAACTGATCAACTGTCACACTAGCTGCCACAGTAATAACATGGGTATTTAAAATAGTAATTATATTGGCATTGCTATCTGGCGAAAAAGAAGATGCAATCCAATTAATGCCATCAAAAGAACTTTCCCAAGTATTAGCATTCGCCCAATTTCCTGATTGTTTTGTTCTAAAATAATCAGTGGCTGTAGTTATCTGATTGACGGTAATACTTGCACTCGTATTCGCTGTTTTACTACCATCCGACATATCAGTTGCGGTTACAGTAACTGCCCCTACCATATTTAACGCTACAGAAAACATATTAGTGCCGTTTACTAAACCCGAATTTGGTGGTAAAAATGCAGATCCATCAGTCGATGTAATGGCAATATTGTCTGACACATTGCTAACAGTATTCCAATAAGCATCTACCCCATTCACCACTACATTAAAAGGAATACCCCTCGTTTGTATAGTAGGATTTCCTATCTTCCCACTTATAGTACCTGCCGCTGCTGTTTCCCCAGGCATTAATATTTGCAGCTTAGTAAAACTGCCAGCAATATTGGTTTGCGTTACACTCGTAGTAAGATAACCAGTTGCCGATACCACAATAGTATGGCTTGTGGCGTTGTTTAATTCCGAAATGCTAGCCCTTTTAAGTACAAGACTACCAGAAGAAAGCGTATATGCATTGCTTGCTGCCAAATAAGAAGTACCGTCTACAGTAATACCCGTTATAAGACTGCGCCAAGTAGCATTATCAGCAAATGTGATTTTAAAATCATTATCCGCAGTTTGGTTGGCAATCGCTGAAATTGTAGGGGGTGTTGCGATACTTGCTGCTGGCACTACCTCACCTGTACTTAATATAGTTGTACCATTAGCATAGCCAGCAAAATAGATTTGGACCAATTGACTACTAGTTAAACCATTAGAAGATGAGCCAAGAAAAATTTTACCTTCAGTTCCTGAAGCACCAGCAGTACCTTTCCAGCCACTTATTGTAATAACTTTAGAAGAAGTCCAAAGTGTACCATTACTTGCCGAAAAATATAAGCTATGGCTGCCTGTACCCAAAGCAATAGTAGAATTATCACTCAAAGTAAGTGTACCCATATTTGTAGCACCCGCAACACCTTCAGAAAAGCCCGTTGAAGCACCAGTACTTAGTGTACCACCATTTAAAATAACACCGCCGCCCATTGCAGATACAGGTATAGCGTTTGCCGCACCTAATTGTAAAATGCCTGATGTAATAGTGGTTTTGCCAGAATAGGTATTTGCACCAGAAAAAAATAAATTACCGGCCCCTGTCTTTGTAATACTATAAGCACCATTTATAGCGGAGCTTATAGCCAAAGTACTCCCGGTACCAATATTAAAATTACCACTTCCATTTAAAACCAAATTTAAAACACCAGTACCAGTACTACTATTGGGTCCTTGGATAGTTAAATTTGGGGCAGTTGTTGTATTAAATAAATAAATTAAATCATTCGAAGATCCTGAAATTCCATTTGTAAAAACGCCTGAAACGCCCAAATTAATAGTACTATTTGTGGCAGCTGTTGTGGAGTTAACAATAGTGTAAGAATTTGAATTTGTAACGTTTATAGACCGTCCTGTAATAGTGCCAGCTGTATTAGTTAAAATTGTAGAAGAAGATGTTAAACCAATATCATTAGAATTATTTGGCCTAGAACTAGAACTCCAATTACTTGCAGTTTGCATGGAAGCATTTTGAAAAAAATTATTTGTCTGCGCTTTAATTCCCTTAGCTCCCAAGGCGCCTAACAGTAATAATAGACTGAGGTACCTCAAAAAAATAGTAGGCTCTCGCAAAACTGTAAAAAGAGTTGCGCAGTGAACATGTAATGTGTGCATAAACTGCTGGTTTTTATTTGACGCTTTTGTTTGTTTTATAATATATATAAACAGTATTATTTGTTGTACATATTTTTTATTCGCCTATTTGCCACATAAACTCTATTCAATTTTTGAAATCAATAAAAATATTTTTAAATTATCCCATACAAGCATTTTATACTCATTTTAGAGAGCACAACTAAATTATATTTACAAAAAATCGATTCGTTATTATTTTATTCTTTAAATACAAAATTTGTATTTAAAATACTAATAAATAGCAAAATAGAAGAATAAAGCTATTATACAAAATATTTTTTTTACACATGAAATCCACATATTAATTTATAGAACGCTATTTTTAAAGCTAACAGGTTTAAAAAGAAGGACTTTTTGGGGGACATTATACCATAGCAGATATTCCTCAGATAAGGAAAAATATACATCCACACCGCCGTATCTATAAAAAATGTGAGAGAGAAAAGAAATAACCAAAAGTTTAAAAGCAAGCTATTCGGTACCTAAATATTATAATTATTAACGCACAAGAAATAAGCCATGCATATTTTTTTACACATAGCAAAGGACCTTGAATAGAAAGAAAAAGAAGTGGAAAAAAGGATTTTAAAAGAAGGCTGCTAGAATTGGCTATTCAGCACTTATTAGTCCTCTAACAACAACACTAGCTACCATACATCCGAAGATGGCTGGCATGTAGCTAATAGTACCAATAACTGATTTTTTTGGGTACGCTTTATCGGTAACTACTACCCTTGTAGGATCTATTGGCTCAGGGCTAAAAACAACGGTCAAACCCTCATAAATACCTACTTCGTGAAGGCGTTTGCGTACATATTTGGCTAAAGTACATTGATACGTTTTTGAGATATCTGTAATTTGTGCCAATGATGGATTTACCTTGCCGCCAGCACCCAACGAGGTTACAATTGGTATATTTCTATCCTTACACGCTTTAATAAATTGCACTTTTGCACTTAGCGTATCAATACAATCAACTGCATAATCAAAAGCAGTCTCGTCCAATAGTTTAATAGTTATATCGTCTTGTAAAAAAATTGGCAATACGGTTAAATCTAATTCGGGGTTAATATCTTTTAAACGCTTGGCCATTACATCTGCTTTTAGATTGCCAGCTTCCGAATGTAAAGCAGGAATTTGACGATTGCAATTGCTTAAATCTACCACATCGTTATCTACAATAGTCATTTTACCCACACCACTCCGTGCAATCATTTCGGCACAAATACCACCCACTCCACCAAGCCCTACAACCAATACATGTTTGGTCATCAAAGCCATTACTTGTTCATCACCTAATAATAATTCTGTTCTACTTAACCAATAAGGCACCATATTTTTAGCTTAAAGTTTGTTAACCAACAACTATTCCTTTTAGTATTTCATCTAGCTTAAGTACCTGAGGAATTAATAATTGTTGCTCATCGTTTGTAATGATATAATCGCACAAGCGCATTTTAATTAGTTCACTTATCTGTTTATCCATGCGTTGTAGCACCATATCGCGGCTTATATTATCGCGATGCATCACACGTTGAATTCGTAATGCATTGGGTGCCGTAACACCAATAATCGCATCTAAACCAGCAGCAGAACCTGCTTCAAAAAGCAAAGCCGCTTCTTTAATCACATAAGGCGCTTGTTGCTGTAAAGCCCAATGCTCAAACGCACGAATAGTAGCAGGATGCGTAATACCGTTTAGCAATTCTAATTGATAGGCATCATTAAAGACGATATTGGCAATATAAGCCGTACTTAATTTGCCATTGATATAAGCATTTTCACCAAACTGTGCAGTAACTGCTGCTATTACCGTAGCATCTGTTTCCATAATTTGCTTGGCTACACTATCTGCATCAAACACAGGAATACCAAGTGTTTTAAAAATGGCAGCTACAGTACTTTTACCGCTACCAATACCACCTGTTAAGCCTATTTTTTTCATGTTTTTTGGTTTATGGTAAATTTAAATGTAATGGCTTTTACGTATGTTATATCATCCAAAAATTGAGGCTATTCTGATATGACTTAAAACAAAATTCCCAAACCTTTATTCAAAGTTTGGGAATAATTATCCATTAATTAAAAAGTTTATTTTGTTTCAGCAGTAGGTTTGTTCACACCTGCTGTCCATTCCATGCTAATAGCACTTTTTTCAATTTTTAAATAGCTACCAGGATTTACTTCAATTTGTAAAGTACCATCTTCATTTACTTTGTTTACTGTGGCGTGAATACCAGCAATAGTTACCACTTTTGCACCTTTTTGCAAATCATCTATAAATTTCTTTTGTTCTTTAGCTTTTTTAGCTTGCGGACGAATCATAAATAACCAGAATACCAATACAATACCACCCATCATTACTAACTGTATGGTACCAGCGCCACCACCTGCTTGTGGATTGCCCATTAAAATAATTGCGTTGAAAATAGACATGTTGTTTGTGTTTTTTATATTGTAAAAAAATTAGCTCTTTTTAGGTATTTCGTGCGGTATGGCAATTTTATCGTTGCTTTCGCCACCAATAATCTCACCCTTAAACATAAGGTTCATATCAGAATTTAATGTATTGGTGGTTGCGATAATATACTTGGTTACCGAAGTGCCGTGTGCTTTTTGCGTATCAAATTCAGCTGTTACTAAGCCTTCTGCACCTGGCGCAATTGGTTGCTTGGTATAATCTGCCACCGTACAGCCACAGCCAGGCCTTGCATTAACAATAATTAATGGCTTGGTACCAGTATTTTGGCAACGAAACTTAATTTGAATTTTCTCACCAAGTTTTGCAGTACCAAAGTTTACAGCCGTATCTAACCATTTAACGGTTGTAAAATTAGCCGTATCGTTTAATACAGCCATTTCAGCTTTCTTGTTTTCCTTCAACTCATCTTTACAAGACATAGTTGCAGTAACGATTACTGCCAATACAACTAATAATTGCTTCATGTATGTAGTTTTAATTTAGAACTATGTACCAGAATCATTTTCACTTTAATCATTCCTAATCACAACTCTTACTTACGCTGCCTAAAATCAATTTTATTAATCTTCCCTTCAGCTACCAATTCTTTATGAATATTGTCTAAAATGCCATTTACAAAATGCCCGCTTTGTTCGGTACTATAATCTTTTGCCAAATCGATATATTCATTAATAGAAACCTTTGTTGGTATGGTTTCAAAATACAATAGCTCGCAAAGCCCCATTTGCATCAATACCATATCAAGCGATGCAATACGATCAGCATCCCAGTTTTGCAACTTTGGCTTAATGGTATCTAACAAAAACTGGCGTTTATTAAAAGTACTTGTCAATAATGTTTTAGCAAATTGCCACTTATCGTCGCTAATAAATGCAGTTAAATTGTAGCTGCTAGGCTTACTGAGGTAATTATTTACCAATTGTTCCATCATGTCTGCATCATCATCCCAATTATTAAATAACTCTTCAAGGTGAGATGTAAAATGTTCATTAGGCAACAAAAGCGTTGAGAAAATAAAACGCAACATGCCTTTTTCATCACCTTTATTTCTACTTTGTTCTACGATATAGGTTTTGTATTCTTGGGTTTCTACTAGATTGGTATAAATTCTTTTTACCAAATTGGTATCAATTAAATGTTTCGGCTGCAAAGCGTCTACCTCACGTATAAAAGAAGGACTCTCTAAAATATCCCAAACCAAACCGTTGCCAGCTATTTTGGTATTAATATTTAAATCCTCAACTGTTTTTAAATGCTTGTTGGCTTTATTGCGTGCATCTGTTTCGGCATATTTTGCTACTTCTGTAATAAAGTACAAAATATAAACCAGTAGTTCTTTACTCTTGTCAAATTGTTTCTGTAACTCGTTTACAGGGTTTTTCATGGCGCCATCTTCAATTGCCATTTCCATCATGTACAACACCTGCATCACCTTTACACGAATATTTCTTCTACTGATCATTCAAAAAAGAGCTTTTGTTTTGCGGCGCGAAGATAGGGTTTGAACGGATATGGGCTAAATAAAGGTTTATGATACAGTAGAAATGCTTATATACAAAATCGGGCGCATGAGACCATGCACCCGATATCACTAAAAAACCTATATCCTATCCAACCACTTATTTATGTAATGTAATAGTACCTATTGATGCATTATTGTAGCCACTTACACTTACGTTATTAATAGTGGTATCTACATAACCGTTTGAAGCATTGATAAATACAGAATACTTACCATCTGGTATGCCACGCACTTTGAACATACCATCTCTATTTGGTATTGCATAAGCCGTATCGGTACCATTATACACACTTACAATAGCTCGCGCATCTTTTGGTAAGATAGTGCCAGAAATACTATTGGTTTGCTTTTCAATAAAGAAACGAATAACTGGTCTTAGATAAAAAGCATTATTAAAATTCACAATAGAACGGGCCACATCAAAATCTAACCATAAACGATAACTACTACTAGCAAAGCGCTCGCACTCGTTACCTTGAAGTTTTACCAAAATATAATTATCAGCATTTGGTGGCAAGTTTAAAGGATAGGTAACACTGTCTTTTACTAAAGAATTATTTGTACCTAACTCAATTTTTATTAAGCGAATGCTACCAAGCTTAATATTAGCAGAAGATAATAAGGTATCTACACCATTACTTAAAGCTAAAAGGTTGTAAACACCAGCCGCTACATTGCCATCTTGCCATACTAAAGATGAGTCTAGTCTACCGCCTCTACCATTGGCATCCCAATCGTAATGGTCGTGTTTTCTTGTGTCTGCACTTGTATCTACCAAAATTTTTACAGATTTAATATCTATAAATACTTTGTCGTACAAACCAGGACCATCTGTTAAATAAAAATTAACGTTTTGTGTTCCTGCAGGAACTTCTGCAGATGTGTTTTTAGAACAGCCTGTGAAGGCAACTGCTAAGCCCATTGCTACAATGGCTAAGCCAAGAAGGGTGTGCTTTGTTTTCATGTTGATTAAAAATTTAGAGTAACAGTATCAATCATGTAGGTTTTTTATTTTTAAATATTCAGTTTGTACAGTAGATGCAGTTAGGGAAGTATTTGTTTACTAACGATTTGTTAAAGACTAAAAGTTTTTTACCAGTCATCCTTATTTATAACCATTAATATGCCAAAAACAAAAAAGCGACCAGTAGAAACCGCTCGCTTTTTCAATATATTTGGTTGTATAATTTTACAATAACGTTAAGCGCACCAAATACTGCGCATTTTCATCTTCCATTAAAAACTCTGTTTTAAACCCTGCATCGTAAGCAATATGTTGTAAAGTGGCTTGGTCTACATATAGCCATGTAAACCAGTCAGTTTTTAATTTTTTATACTGGTATTGATAATCGATTTCGCCAAAATAATTACCCGATAATCCAACAGTGCCATCGTATAAATAAGACACATCAGAAGAATCGAATAATATTTGTCCTCCAGGCTGTAACAGTTGTTTTACATGTTGTAAAAAGCTTTGTAATCCACTCAAATTAGCCGTAAGCCCAATACCATTCATCAGCAGCAACAAGGTATCGAAGCGCTGTTTATTAAACGTAAAAACATCTTGATTATAAACTGTTGCAACGCCTCTATTTTTCATCACTTCACAAGCCAATGGTGAAATTTCTAGGGCTGCTACATCTTTATTTTTTTCTTGCAACCACAATACATGGCTACCTGCACCTGCACCAATATCTAAAATTTTACCTTTACATAACTGTAAAGCCATTAATTCAATTTTAGTCATTTTGGCTGCATCTCTAAAATACACTTCAACCGGCATTTCTTCTCTAGCCCAATATTTATTATTAATCCAAAGCTTTTTAGGCTCTGTTTGATAATAAAAATCTGCAATCGCTTGCCCTAAAACATCTATCATAGCTTGTGTTATTTGCAATGCGCAAGGTAATAGTTATTCAGTTGCCCTATACTTTACACACTTTCTACCACTTTTGAAACGGTTAATTCATCTTGCCCTGTGGCATCGCCAAATTCTTGCAACTTACCAAAAGCCGCTGCTGTAGCATACTCGATAATATCTTGAGGTGCGTGTTGGTTGTATAAGCCGTAAATCAGGCCAGCCATAAAACAATCACCACTGCCAGACCTATCTACCACACCTTTAGTCGTAAATTCAGCCGAGTTGAATTGTTTGCCTTCGGTAAATAAGCTCGTATAATAGAGCAGATGATTAGCAGCACCGTCAAATCGAAAGGTATTAGCTACAGTATGACATTTGGGATAACGTTTGATAATTTCTTCTGAGGTGAATTTTGAATGGTCAAGGTAAGCCTGCTTTGTTTTTTTATCGTGAATATGCTCATCTACAGGAATACCCAATAAAGTATTAGCACTCCAAATATTACCCATAATTACATCGCAATAAGGCACCAATTCTGTCATAACATCTATTGGCTGCTTACCATATTTCCACAATCTTGAGCGATAGTTTAAATCTACTGAAATAGTAATGCCCTTCTGCGAAGCGGCATCCAAAGCTTCTTTACATACATCTACTAAGTTTTGGTTTAATGCAGGTGTAATGGCAGAAAAATTAAACCAAGATACGTCATGCAGCACTCTGTCCCAATCAACCGTACCAGTGGTTAATTCAGAAAAAGCTGAACGGTCTCTATCGTATACCATTTGGCCTTTTAAATCGGCACCACGTTCTAAATAATACAAGCCTACTCTATCGCCTTGCAGCAAAATAGATGACGTATAAATGCCTTTATATTCTAGGTAATGCAACATGTGCTTACTCATAAAATTATCTGGCAATACGGTAAAATATTTCACAGGAACATCCCAGCCAGCAAGGGCTGTAGCCACATTGGCTTCGGCACCGCCTACATATACTAGCATCGACTGTTTATCAGTTTGCTCTTTTGGTGCTGGCGAAATTCGCAACAATAATTCGCCAAACGATAGTACTTTCTTCTTGCGCATAGCATCACAATTTTGACAACAAGATAAGCAGATAGTTTTGAGTAAATGGTACATTAGTCCATCATAATTCATGGTATCGTTTGCGCTTTTTGTTTCACCACATAAGCATATAGACACAATAGAAGTTACTAAAGCCGAGACATCAATAAACTATCAAAACCTAAAACTAAGAACATAAAACTATGTGCCTTCGTGCCTATGTGGTAAATTTTCTAAAACTCTAAACTTCAAACTCTAAACTGCTATCTCCCTACTTTTGCAAAAATTTTACAACAATGGAATTGCAAAAATTAATATTAGAAGCATGGAGTAACCGGGAGCTTTTGAAAGACCCAATTTATACCGAAGCTGTGAGAGCAGTAATTGAAGAAGTAGATAAAGGTAGATTACGTACCGCTTCGCCTACTGATAATGGTTGGCAAGTAAATGAATGGGTAAAACAAGCCATTCTAATGTATTTTGGTATTCAGCAGATGAAAACCTATGCGTTAGAACCATTTGAATTTTACGATAAAATGTTGTTGAAAAAAGACTATGCTAGCCTTGGTGTTCGTGCGGTACCGCATGCTGTGGCGCGTTATGGCGCTTACCTAGCGAAAAACGTAGTTTTAATGCCGAGTTATGTAAATATTGGCGCATATGTAGATGAGGGTTCGATGGTGGATACTTGGGCTACTGTAGGTAGTTGCGCACAAATAGGCAAAGGTGTGCATTTAAGTGGTGGCGTAGGTATTGGTGGCGTGCTTGAACCTTTACAAGCAAGCCCTGTTATTGTAGAAGATGGTTGTTTTATCGGTAGCCGTTGTATTGTGGTAGAAGGGGTAATTGTAGAGAAAGAAGCGGTTCTTGGCGCTAATGTGGTATTAACGCAATCAACCAAAATTATTGACGTAAGCGGTAGCGAACCAGTAGAAATGAAAGGTCGTGTGCCTGCACGCAGTGTGGTTATTCCTGGTACTTATAACAAACAATTTCCTGCGGGCGAATTTGGGGTAGGTTGTGCGTTAATTATTGGTCAACGTAAACCAAGCACCGATTTAAAAACAAGTTTAAACGACGCATTAAGAGATTTTAATGTGAGTGTATAAAAATAATTGTGAATGATTAAATTGAGGTAATGATTCTTGAAGCTAGTTTCAATATTTTGTTACCAGCTTTGGAACTACTATTTAGCTTCTGTTGTGTCACTCACTTGTACGTTCATAACATTATCGGGCTTTTATTGAAGCGTAATACAAATCCTTGAAGGTTTTGCAAAACAAATCTTCAAGGATTTTTTGTAATAATAAAAATCCAAAAAAACTTCCAACCCGATAGCTATCGGGCCCTAGTACAAACATATTATGGCGCAACCAATTTCATACAATATCACCATTAAAGGATTCATCATTGCCCTTACTGGTGCCATTTTATTTTCTACCAAAGCTATTTTTGTAAAGCTTGCTTTTGCTAGTACCAAAGTAGACGCTATTACTTTACTGAGTTTACGCATGCTATTTTCTTTGCCTTTTTACCTTGGTATTGCATGGTTTGCCTCTAAAAAAGAAGGTGCACAAACCATTACCACTAAGCAATGGTTTTATATTGCCGCCATGGGACTTTTAGGTTATTATGTAAGTAGTTTATTTGATTTTATTGGTCTACAATTTATTTCAGCAGGTTTAGAGCGTCTAATACTATTCCTCTACCCTACCTTCTCGGTACTAATTAATACTTATTTCTTTAGAAGCAAACTCAACCGTATACAAATCATTGCATTATTACTTACTTACGTTGGAATTGGGATTGCTTACTACGGCGAGCTACGTGTAGACACAACCAATCCTAACTTTTTCTACGGTAGTTTCATGGTGTTTTTATGTGCTGTTACGTATGCAGTATATTTAGTAGGTACTGGCAAATTGGTACAAAAAGTAGGTGCAACACGCTATACCGCTTATGCCATGTTATTTGCAACTTTGGGCGTATTTACGCATTATCTTACAACTAAAACTTTTTCAGCATTTCACTTCACGCCTACACTTATTGGTTATGGTTTAGCATTGGCTATTATTGCCACCGTCATCCCTTCATTTATGATTTCTAATGCCATGAAACGTATTGGCAGCAATAATGTGTCTATTGTTACAAGTATTGGTCCCGTAAGTACCGTATTACAAGCCCATTTTATTTTACACGAATATATATTTACCGAGCAAATTATAGGGACCATCATTGTTATTGCTGGTGTAATTTTAATAGGCTGGAAAAGAGATACGGTATAAAAAAAAGCCACAACAAAAGTTGTAGCTTTTTATTTACAATGCAACTATTTTACTTGCCAAATGCATGTCTAATTGCCTCAGGATTTGATAAACCTGCAACGCCTACCAATGCAATCAAAACAGCAATAAATATAATATATAATATAGATACTGATAAGCCAATAATAGCACATACTCTACCAGCTTTAGCGTTTTTAAGTGACGCTTCTGTATAGAGTTCTGGACTAGCTACATACAAATTATTGTCCTTGCCGTACAATACCAATGCGATAATACTTAAAATAAGCCCGCCTCCGTAGCAGCAAGCGAGTACAATGCCTAAAATACCCAGCACTAATACAGCAGTTGCATTAGGCAAAGGTCTTTGCACTTGAAAATTCTGAAATTGGGTTTGTTGTTCATGCGTTTCCATTAGCAGTAAATTTTGTGGTTGATGATTTTATAAATATAGAACGTCAAGATAATACCTGCTATTAACATGAACAAATATTTTATAACAACTGCCCCAAAACGAAACTGAAATTTAATATGCAAGGCTGTAAACAACATTAAAACAACAATCGGTGTGATTGCTGGATATAATTGCCAACTTTTGGCAAAATCTCCTTCGAGCAAAGCAAAAAAACCACGCTGAAAACCACAACCGGGGCATTCTATATGCAGCAGTTTTTTGGAAGGGCATGTTAACATAAAGCCCTTAAGCCATTGAATAATATCATGGTATGTTAGCAGTAGCATAGGTATTTTTAACCACATAGACATATTGGCACAGTAGAAAATTCTCGTAACATAAAAAGCACAAAACCAGCATTAACTTTTTAACTATTGTGCCTATTTGATGCTTTAATTATAAATATTCAGGCTTCATTTTATCTTTAAAATATTTTTCAAGCTTTTCAACCTTTGGCCTAGCTACAAAGTAGCAATAGCTTTGATTTTGGTGATTATTGTAATAATCTTGATGATAAGCTTCCGCTGGGTAAAAATTAATAAATGGCTCAATCGTGGTAACAATTGGCTTGTCAAATATACCAGCTTTATCAAGCTCGGTTTTGTATTGCTCTGCCTTTAATTTTTGCGTTTCGCTGTGATAATAAATCACACTTCTGTACTGTGGCCCTACATCATTACCTTGTCTATTTAACGTCGTTGGGTCATGTGTTTTCCAAAATATTTCTAGCAAATCTTCGTAGCGCACTTTGGTATTGTCAAACGTAATTCTAATCAGCTCTGCATGACCAGTTTGTTTATCGCATACTTGCTCATAAGTTGGGTTTACAACATGACCACCACCATAGCCACTTAACACACTTACTACACCTGCTACACGCTGAAACACAGCTTCCACACACCAAAAACAACCCGCACCAAAATCTGCAATTTCTAGGTTGTTGTCATTACTTATATCGTTCATACTATTTGTTTTATACCCAATTAAGACGCAGGTTTACAATAAATCTTACATCTAAAAGTTATTTACCAATACTATCCGTTACTTCACCGCAAGTCAACATTTTTTTTGGTAAATATGGATTTTCAATTTCTGACGATTTGCTTAGCCAATTAGCGCCTTTTTCACCAAAAGCCATTGGGCAATGGTCTTGATATACTTTTTGATTATCGTATTGCACGGTTCTGGCAAGGTCAAAAAGTTTATCACTTAATATTTGAAAATGTTGCCTTTTAATGTCCAATGTCGTTGGCTTTTCGGAATTAATTCCGTTCGCTTCTTTGGATATATCTATTACAAAAGATTTTGCTGTACCAATAACGCTAGTATCTGCTTTTAGTTCTTTTAGGTTTAAGCTGTCTACATCAGCTATTATGGCTTTTGCGTAAGTAGTAATGGCACTGTCTTTTTCGCTAATAAAATTGTCTTTCAGTTGAAAATAATCATCCATCAACTTATCAAACTGTGAGTTAAATGCTGCACTGTTTTTGCTTTGTACCAGTGGTGCTTGCTTTACTTCCTGAGCGGGTTTATCGTTACCACCACATGCTGCTAAGCTTACTATCAATGCTAATCCCAATATTTTTTTCATATTTTATGGTTTATCGCTCAAAAGTAAAGTAAAAAAACGCTCACTGTCAATTACCTTCGCCGTTCAAAATTTTTTGTGCATGTTATTAGGTTTGCAGAATGTAACGTTCGAGTTTGGTGCTAGAGTGATTGTTGAAGACGCTACTTGGCATATTCAACCAGGGGATAGAATTGGCTTAATTGGCTACAATGGTACAGGAAAATCTACGCTTTTAAAGGTTTTGGTTGGTCAATATTTGCCATCAAAAGGCACGGTAGAAAAAGGGCGTAACACCAGCATCGGCTATTTACACCAAGACTTATTGAGTTTTGATACCAACGATTCTATTTTGGAAGTAGCCATGGGCGCATTTGAACGCGTACGTGAGCTAGAAAAAGAAATTGAAGCTTTAGGCAAATTATTAGAAGAAAAAGAAGACGAAAAATTATTGATGGATTATACCGATAAGCTTCACGAAATGGATGTATTGGATGGCTACAACATTCAATACAAAACCGAAGAAGTTTTGCACGGTTTAGGCTTCACGAACGAGCAAATAAACAAGCCTTACAAAGAATTTAGTGGAGGCTGGCGCATGCGGGTATTGCTTGCAAAAATGATATTGCAGCAGCCTGATGTTTTACTACTCGATGAGCCTACCAACCACTTAGATTTACCATCAATTGAGTGGCTTGAAAAATACTTATTGCATTATCAAGGTAGCGTAGTAATTGTGAGTCACGATAAATATTTTCTTAACCGCATGGTGAATAAGATTGTAGAAATTTATCAACAAGAACTACATATATATTCAGGAAATTACGAATACTATGAAACTGAAAAAGCTATTCGCATAGATATGCAGCAGAAGGCTTACGAAAATCAGCAAGATTATATTCGCCAGCAAGAGCGATTTGTAGAGCGTTTTAAAGCAAAAGCGAGTAAAGCTGCTGCTGCACAAAGTATTGTAAAACGCCTAGACAAGATAGAACGTATTGAAAACGTAACCTTAGAAAGACCTAATATTAAGATTAACTTTCAGGTAGATAAACAGCCGGGCAAAGTAATTGTAACCTTAAAAGATGTTAACAAGCAATTTGGTGACAATGTGATTGTAAGAGATGCTGTTGCCGAAATTGAACGCGGCGATAAAATTGCTTTAATTGGCGCAAATGGTAAAGGTAAAAGTACCGTGTTACGCATTATTGCAGACGCTGAAACTTTTGAAGGTGAACGTGTTTGGGGCCACAATGTACAAAGTAGTTTTTATGCACAGCACCAACTTGAAGCCTTGAACTTAAACAACACTATTTTAGAAGAGATGAGTGAGTGTAGAAGTGGCAAAACGGAGCTAGAACTGCGAAGTTTATTGGGTTGTTTTTTATTTAGTGGCGATGATGCTGACAAAAAAATTAAACTGCTAAGTGGTGGCGAAAAAGCTCGTGTGGCACTAGCAAAAGTGATTGTAAGCAAAAGCAATTTTATGATGCTGGATGAGCCTACTAACCACTTAGATATGCATAGCGTAGAATTGTTAGCTGAAGCTTTAAACAAATATGAAGGCAGCTTAATATTGGTAAGTCACGACCGCTTTTTTGTATCGCAAACGGCCAATAAAATTTGGGAAATAATTGACCATGAGATTAAAGAATTTAAGGGCGGATATACTGAATATTTAGAGTGGAAAGAACGCATGGCAAAGCAAGCAAGAGAAGAAGGTAGAAAGCAACAAGAGCCTAAAGCGAAGGCTCAGGAAACAGCTATAAAACTTCAAGATACCAAAAACAAGCCCCAAGAAAAGCAGCGTTTCGATAACACAGAACTTAAAAATCTGCAAAAGAAATTTCAAAAAGTGGAAGCTGGCTTAGAAGATTTAAAAAAACAAAAAACAGCTGTAGAGGCAGAACTTGGCAACCCTGATATTTATAAAAATGCCACCAAATTTGCTGAAACAGAAAAGAATTATAAAGCCATACAAACGCAACTAGCACAAGCAGAAACCGAATACGAGCAATTGTTTGAGAAGATTATGGAAATAGAAAGTGCTATGGCTTAGTGATAAAAATAACACCAAATAAGCAAAGTACAATAATGAAACAGCTTTTCTTTGTAGTAATAGCATTACTAGTATTAAGTAGTTGCAAAGATGATGAGCCAATAAAATTACCTGACTTATCGCCTCAACAATTGTTTGAAAAATTTAGAACAAATGTTGTATTAATTAAAAACAAAAGTTATTTCAAGATTACATTCGAAGATAATACAGTTGGTTACTTTACTTCAATTTATGAAGGTGAAAATATCGACTTCACATTAGATGAGACGGAAGCAAAAAAGTATGCTCATGAAAATTCTGGAACGGGATTTTTTATTGGTAACGATGGTATTATAGCAACCAATATGCATGTTGTTGTTCCATCTGAAAGTATGATTTCCAAAATAAACTTTCATCAATCAATCATCGAATCACTACAACAAACAAGAGATTTCGCTTTTAATCATTTGGATTATTGTGTAACACTACTAAAGAAAACTCACCCAGAAGACAGTGCTTACTTAAAATCTAGCATTCCCGCTACCGTGCTATACGCCATGTCTAGTAACAAAGAAGATATAGATGAAGATGATTATAGGAAACCTAATGATACATCTTTAAATTATCTTCATCACCAGATTGATTCTCTAGTTAAACAAAAAGAAAAGCTAGAAACATTGTCGAGTCAAAAGTTTAAGATTGAGGTCGTTACGGCTGAATTGTCGATACAAATAGATGCTTCAAGCAATAATTTCAATACCATACCTTGCCATTTGTATTCTTTAAGCCAAGATAAGAATATTGATCTTGCACTTATTCAAACAAATACCCAAACGAAGCCAACAGGAGTAAAAGAAGGTATCAATTTATCACCCAAACAAAATAATGGAGGTTTAGGCAATACTATTGGTATAAAAGATACTTTAAAAGTAACTACGCCGCTTTATTTAATTGGCTACAATTATGGTGATGAAATTGCTAAAACGGCTGACGGCATAAAAGTTCAATTGACAAAAGGAGAAGTAATACAAGAAAACGATCCTATAAGAGTCTTATATTCAATACCAACCCTACCAGGTAGCAGTGGCAGCCCAGTATTTAACAAAAAGGGACAAATCGTAGCCATCAATTATTGTGGGTATAATCAAAAAGAAAACTTCAATTATGGCATTATGTCTTGGCATTTAAAAAATCTAATTAATGCCAAGCCTAAATTATTAATTGAAGAATAATCATACAGTCAATAAGCAAACTCAAGCATTATAGCATATTGCTTTTTGTAGCCATAATCTGTTAACATTGGTTCGGGTGATGCCACTAAACTGAGTAATATCGTTTTACGTTTGTAGTTTTCTAAGTCTTTTACTTGTACAAAAGCCCATCGTTTAAACACAGGACCTTCACTTGGGCAAGGTACGCTGTAAAACACATAATCGCTACCAAGGCTTGTGCGAATATTAGATAAATACACATCAAATTCTGTACGAACGGTGAAGTAATCATCAAAATCTGGCTTTTGATAAGAAATAAAAATAGTGTCGTTGATAACCCTTTTCCCAAGGCATTTAAATGGTGGAATTGTTAAAGGACAAGTAGTTACATCCCGAGTTTGTAAAGCCGTTAAATTACTGCGTAAAATATTTACCATATTAAAGCTGCCGACGGGTTCGTTCTTAAAAATGCGATAGTAAAACTGTGGCTTACCGTTGTAAATCTGTAATAAAATTCTAAACTTACCATTGTGCAATAAGCGAATAATTTGCAATGCAATATTGAAATGATAAAAACCTCTATTGGTGCAGTAGGCTATTTTTTCAAGTCTTACAACAGTGCCATTGGTATCTAAGTGATAGTCTTTTAAAAAAGAGCGATTTTCAAAAGCTGTACTTAGGTTTTTTTCGAGCAAATCGTAAGCAGCAAAAGCTTCTTGCATTTGTTCATAATCGCCAAAATAATATTCAGCATAAATGGTACTATCAGTCACTATTCTACCATAAGTGCTACCTGCAATAGCTATCGATGTTTTAAAAGTATTTGAGGCTAAATGAATCGTATCTCTTTGATTGATTTGCTTACCCTTTATGTGCTTAAAATCATCCCCTGCGTCGTTCAGTACTTTTAAAAAAGTACTCGTAAACGCATTAGTTTTCTTAGGAATTTCAATAGTAAAACCTTGGGCAAAAGCGTGGCATAACCAACTAGAAAAAAATAAAATTAGCCCATATTTTTTCATGTGATAATATCTAATACTTTTATGCAGCATAAAACTAACAAAACAAATCGAAGCATTTATTTTAATCGTGTATCTTGATGGCACAATCTATCTATTAGAATATCTTTCTACTATTATATTATTTTTGCATTTATGATTAGTATAATTATTCCTACTTATAACGAAGCTGATACAATAGCAGTATTATTGCAATATCTACAAGAGCAGCGTAAGCAAGCACCAACAGAAATAATAGTAGTAGATGGTGGTAGCCAAGATACTACGGTGGCTATTGCCCAATCGGAGGGTGCTATTTCAGTAATATCGCCAGAAAAAGGGAGAGCCGCTCAAATGAATTATGGTGCTACATTAGCCAAAGGCAATATTTTATATTTTGTACATGCAGATACATTTCCGCCACCAACATTTATAGACGATATTAACGATGCAATTGCATCTGGCGTTGGTTTTGGTAGATATAGAACACAATTTGACAGCGATAAAATAATTTTAAAATTAAATGCATTTTTTACACGTTTCGATTTATTTGTGTGCTATGGCGGCGATCAAACTTTGTTTATGAATAAAACGCTCTTTCATTCAATTGGCGGGTTTAACAGTACCATGCGAATCATGGAAGATTACGATATTGTTATGCGAGCCAAACAAAAAGCCAAGTATAAAATCATTCAAAAAAACGCCTTAATTTCTGCCAGAAAATACGCTACAAATTCATGGTTCAAAGTACAATTTGCCAATTATACTATTGTAAAAATGTTTAAAAATGGAGCCACACAACAGCAAATGACAGAAAAATATAAAGCATTATTGGCCTATAGATAAAATAACAAACCGATAGCAGCATTATTACGTACTTTTTAAACACAACATTGCACCTATGTATGATATAATAACTGGTATTCAACAAGTAGGTATTGGTGTTTCTGATGCGCATGAAGCGAAATTGCTCTACAAGCAGTTATTTGGGATGGACGTCTTGATATTTGATGACAAGGCACCAGCCAGTTTAATGACGCAATATACTGGTAGTGAAATTCATGAAAGACGAGCTATTTTATCACTTAACATGAGCGGTGGTGGTGGCTTTGAAATTTGGCAATTTTTAAGCAGAACACCTTCCAAAATAGCATCTACCCCAACTCTTGGCGACCTAGGCATTTTTGCTGTGAAAATTAAGAGTAGTAATATAAAAAAAGCATATGATTATTTTAGTCAGTTAGTTTCAGTAAATGTTTCGGAATTGTTTGACAGCCCCGATGATAGACAACATTTTTGGTTGACAGATCCTTATGGCAATTGCTTTAACATTGTAGAAGGCGACGAATGGTTTAAACAAAATAATACCATTTGTGGTGGCGTTGTAGGTGCAGTTATTGGTGTGAGTAATATGGATAAAGCGTTACACTTTTACCAAGAAGTATTAGGTATAAAAGAAATTATTTACAGCGGTACAGCGCCAATGATAGATGTGCCACACAACCAAAACAAAGGGCAAGTTTTTAAACGTGTTTTATTGAAAAAATCATTTGCCAATAAAGGCGCTTTCAGCAAATTATTGGGCTCGGTACAAATAGAATTAATTGAAATAAAAGACAGCGAACCGAAAAAAATTTATGCAAATAGATATTGGGGGGATTGCGGTTTTATACATTTATGCTTTGATGTACTACATATGGATAAATTGAAAACCTTATCACAACAATGTGGTTACCCATTTACAGTTGATAGTGCCAATTCTTTCTCAATGGGTAACTCAGCAGGCAGATTTTGTTATGTAGAAGATCCAGATGGTACGCTAATAGAGCTAGTAGAAACCCATAAAGTACCGATTTATAAAAAGCTTGGTTTGTACTTAGATATTACTAAACGCAAGCAGGATAAACCTTTGCCCAATTGGATGATTAACCTTTTAGCTTTGAGTAAAGTAAAATAGCTGCTAAATAAATTGCTTCAATTCCACAGGTAAACTTGCTTCATCATCCACATCATTTAAAGTTGGTAATAATTCAAATTTAAGTTTCAAATTTTTAAGAACTTGCACTGTAGCAGGTAATACATTACTAGAACTCCATGGCATGTTATCAAATAATTGTACTGTTAACTGTTTCATCCCAAGAAGGTAATAACCCCCATCATAGCAAGGCCCAATTACGACATTAGAAATTAGTAATTTATCAAAAGCCTCGAGCATCATCTCTTGGGATAATTCGTAACAGTCGCTGCCAATAATTACGACTTTATCATAACCAAAGCCCAATACTAATTCAAAGGCATTTTTCATGCGTTCACCTAAGTCTACACCTTGCTGCAACTGCTTGTTGTACACTGTATTTGGCCATAAGTCAGCTTCATTTATAAAATCGCCATAAAATACAAATTTATCTGCTGCTAGCTGTTGTGTTATAGACAGCGTATGCTGCAATAATTGCTTGTATACAATTACTGCAGCCCGGTTACCTATTGTTTTGGCAAGTCTAGTTTTCACCTGACTTTCAATAGGGTTTTTTACAAATATGATGAGTGCATGTTTGCTCATAATTTAACAACAACCACCTCCATCGTAAAAGAAACTAGAACCAGAAATAAAAATATCTTCTCTACCCAAGGCGGCTAAAGCACCACCTGTTTTATCACAAACTGCAAGTGGTTGATTAGGCATCAAAACGTGACCTTTATTATCATCAAAGCATTCGTCATCGCCAAAATAAATAGCCGTTTTGCCAGTAAATACGCAAGGTCCATCAGCAGGCATTGGATCTTTTATAGCGCAAACTTCTACACTTTCAATAAACAATAATTCATTGGTAGCATAATGTTTGGGGTCCAGAATTCTATATGGTCTTTTGGCTCTTATTTCTACCGTTCCAAAGCCACAATCGGTAATCATTTTGATATAATCCCACAAAGGCAAAGAACCGCTTAAACACAAAGCCCTCAAGCGTTCATCTTCACGCAAGGTCTCGTTAATGGGCTGTTCGCAAATAGGGTCACTCATTACCAAGCGGCCATGCGGCTTTAATACACGATACATTTCTTGTAACGCCAACTTCAACTCATCATGTTTAAAAATATTAAACAAGCAGTTTTGAGCGGCTACATCAATGCTATTATCTTCAACAGGCAGGTTCAAAGCATCGCCTTTTTTTAGGTCTACAAATTCACTTTTAAACCAAGGATTTAGAGCTTCTGCTTCTTTAAAATTATCTCTGCTTGCTTGCAACATTTCATCAACCACATCTACACCGATAACGCCATTTTTTTGACGACTGAAATACGCAAATTGCAATAGTTCCATACCTCCCCCAACACCTACATACAATACACGCGGATTTTTAACCAAATCTCTAGGATGCACCGTACTGCCGCAGCCATAATTCATTTGTTGCATACGTACAGGAATATCCAAACCAGGCAATTGCCATATAGGGGTGGTAGTGCAGCACAAACCCACTTGCGGGTTTTCGGCTGCTTCTTTGTAAACATTTTTGGTGGTTTCTAAGTAAGCGGTACTCATATTTTTTATATTATTTTTTGGGTTATCATCGGCTGTAATCCTCATCTGGCTTGTGTTGCGTCGCACACTTGTACGTTCATCTCTTTATGCAACAGAACCACCACAACTACTACCAGCACCAGCGGTACAACCATAGCAATGCTGGTTTATAACAATAGAACGCTGACTTAGGTTAGCTGCATTAAAATTTGCAATATGCTTGCTGCTACTATCTACTTTTAAATCGAGCATTTGGTTAAAATCGCAGTCGTATATAAAACCATCCCAACCTATAGATAGCGTGTTACGGCACATCACATTTTTGGCAGCACTTGGATTAAAAGCGGCCGTTAATTTTTCCATATACTTTTCGTAATTACCTGTTTGTAACAAGTAATCTAAGTAGCGACTTATGGGCATATTAGTAATGGCAAATAATTGATTAAACGCAATACCAAAAAGCTTCTTTAATTCTGTTTTGTATTCTTTCTGTAATGCCTCTTGCGATGGTGGCAAAAAAGCCCCTGCCGGATTATACACCAAGTTTAAAATTAACCCCGATCCTTCTACACCATAGCCCACAGCATTCAACATTTGCAAGGCTTTAATGCTGTCTTGAAAAACGCCGTCGCCACGTTGTCTATCGGTTCTATCTTGAGTGTAAGATGGTAAAGATGATACCACCTCTATTTGATGATTTTTAAAATATTCTGGTAAATCGTTGTATTTTTTATTGGCCAAAATAATGGTGAGGTTGCAACGTACAATAACATGTTTGCCCAGCTTTTTAATTTCATCAACAAACCATCTAAAATCTGGGTTCATTTCTGGAGCACCACCTGTTAAATCTACTGTTGTAAATGATGGATTTTGAGCTAAAATATCTAAGCATTGTTGCATGGTTGCTCTGGTCATAATTTCCTTTCTATCTGGTCCAGCATCTACATGACAGTGCTTGCAAACTTGGTTGCACATTTTGCCTACATTCACTTGAAAAATTTCAAGATTTGTTGCAGTTAATGGATTTAAACCAATTTGCGCCAATTGCTGCTGAAAGGGAATTAAACGAAATGCATCATCATGATTAATACCATGTTCCAAAATATCTATTTGCTCTTGTGCATTAGCCAAGATATTACCTTGCGCTTTTAAGCTTTTTGTAGCCATATTATTGTTATTGCTGATAAAAGAATCTAACCGTTGCAGTGTGATACGCAACCATTGCTCAATTGAAAAACAACTGCTGGTAACATAAAAAATTACATAGCAATTTCTTTCACTTTGTTCATCATTTGAACGCCATGTACTAAAACTGCACCACCTTTTATGGCACTTGCTACGTGTACCGCTTCCATCATTTGTGCCTCGCTATAGCCTTTCTCGTAAGCATCGCTACTATAGGCATCTATGCAATAAGGGCATTGCACGGCATGCGCCACGGCTAGCGCTATTAAGGACTTTTCTTTGGCAGACAATGCGCTGTCTTTAAATACTTCGCCATACCAACCAAAAAATTTATCGGCCATTTCTTTTTGATACGCGCCTATATTACCAAATTTTCCAAGATCTTCTGCGTTGTAATAATGATTAGACATATGGTGTTTAGTTTTTAAAGTTATTCAAATAAAGATTCCAATCGTATTTCTTAAAATGTATGGTAGGTTGTTTATCTGCTGGTACAATACCTAATTGTTTTGCCAGTCTAAGCATTTGCTTTTTGCCGCCAAAATCGTGTCTAAACCAACTCATCAATGTTGGTAGTTGCAGTGTATTATTCCTGGCATTATAGTCAGCTTCACCATTTAAATACGCTTTAGTAGCTATATCTAATTGTTCATTTATTTTTGAAGCATTATAAAAAGCAATTGGTGGGCAACTTTTAGCACCGCAGTTTAGAGCAAAATGAATGCGATAATCAAGTGTATCTACACGTAATTCTTTTTCTATTTTTGAAGGAAACCATTTGTTTAAATAACCTTCGCTCCATTTAATTTTTGAACGTCTTAATATGCCATGCTCAATAGCATCTAAACTAAATAATTTACCCGCAATTGTAATTTGCTTAGCAGAAAAAAAACTACTTCTATTTTTATAACGTTCAGGATTTTTATCGAGGAATACATGCGTAAAACCATTGTAAATATTGATCCAAAATGCTTTTTTTTCACTATCTGTTACCAAAAAATTATGTAAGCTATCAAAAGGCAATGTTTGTAAATTAGTGATTAAACTGGCCGTATTTGTACCAGTTTTAGCTGCATAAATAAATTGCTCAGATAATGCAATAATTGGGTTTATTGGCATTTTTTCTTTTACAATTGCTTGTTGTAATTGTTTAACCACAGGCTTTTGTGGCACCATAATATTTTCTGGCTGCTTTATTGCCAACAAAGAATCAATATAGTTTTCAGTTAAATTTTCTGCTTTAGTAATCGCTATAATTTTTCTTTCTTCATTTAATACTATGGTATAAGGATAAGCTGGCGGTTGAAATAATTGCGTAATGGCTTCGCCTTTATCTACAACTATCGGCAAGCTCAAGTTTTTTCTTTGTGCAATAAAGTCTTTCAATCGTTGTTCTTCTTCAATTGAAATTAAAAGAATGCTTAACTTGCCAGTATATTTTTGCTGCAACGCAGTTAAAGTTGGCAATGCCTTGATGCAAGGCACACACCAAGTACCAAAAAAATCTAGAACTACAATATTTCCGTTTATATTTTTGAGGGTTGAAAATGATTGTTTTGTATTTAGCGTTGTATTAATAGTAAATTCATTAACTAAATCTCCAATTTTATATGGCGTTTGTGATGATACCTTTAAAACAAAGGCAATCGCACATAATATGGTAACTAGCTTGTTCAATAGTGTTTTGTCTTGATGATGTTTTATCTACGATGTAATAATAAGAATAGTTTTTAAATCCGTTCAAACCAATATTTTAGCAAACGATATAATGAATTGGTAACTAAAAAAAGATTTTATGGAACACCTGCTTGAAAAAATAAAAGAAACCGCCCACTTTTTAGAATCTAATGGATTTGTGGATGCTAAAGTAGGTATAGTTTTAGGTTCAGGTCTAGGTTCATTTATTAATAAAATGGCTATAGAAACAACCATGCCTTACCACGAGATTCCTAACTTTCCTGTGGCTACAGTTGAGTTCCATAAAGGGCAATTAATAATAGGTAAAGTAGGCAATACTAAAGTAATTGCCATGCAAGGTCGGTTTCATTATTATGAAGGTTATAGTATGCAACAAATTACCTTTCCTATTCGTGTAATGAAGGCGTTAGGGATTGATTATTTATTATTAAGCAATGCCGCTGGCGGTATGAATTTGGCTTATAAAAAAGGCGATTTGGTACTATTGGATGACCACATTAATATGCTCCCAGAAAATCCTTTACGTGGCTTAAACGACCCTGCTTTTGGAAATCGCTTTGTTGATATGTGTCAACCTTATAGTAATTATTTGAATAATCTATTAATAAATACAGCAGCATCCTTAAACGTAACACTGCAAAAGGGTGTATATGTAAGCGTAATGGGGCCGAATTTAGAAACCCGCGGCGAATACAGATATTTAAAAAACTGTGGCGCCGATATGGTTGGCATGAGCACAGTACCAGAGGTAATTGTGGCCAATCATGTTGGGCTCACTTGTGCAGCCGTAAGTGTAATTACAGATGAGTGTAATCCCGATGATTTACAGCCCGTGAATATTGCAGAAATTATTGCCGTTGCAGGTAAAGCAGATGAAAAGTTGAGTGCTATTTTTGAAGCAACCATCCAACAATTATAAAACATTACCAACAATCATTTTCATTTCAAATACCAATTTTAGTATACTTGTTGCATTCCTTTTATAAAGTCACTTACTAGATAACTAATTAATTTACCAGTACTTGCATCGTTTCTACCATTCATTAAATTAGTTGCGCCTTCGCAAATGTGCAGGTAAGCGGGTTGCGTATCTAGCACGATATAGTTTACATATTGCCTTGCCTGAATAGCGGAAACTCCCACTGGTGACATATCGCAACTTAACGTGTTGGCAATGCAATCGAGGTCTAATTCTATACCACATAAGGTATCATCGGTAAATTCTGTGGCATCTTTTAAGGCTTGTGTAAAATCTCTTTTCTCATGTATAAAAATATCTTCAAATGTGATGCAATCAATAAATGGATTGTTTACCATATCCATCCACACGTTTTGTTGCAAATAGTTTTCGTGTAGGCCAATAGCAAAGTATTTTTCAAGATAGCCATCTTCTTCTGCATATCTAAAGGCATTACCACTGTGGCGGCCTTCCATCGGTCTGTAATCGGCATGCGCATCTAAGTTAATAGCATTAATTTGTGCAAATGGAATCACACCGCTTTTGTGCCAACCCTTTGCTGCACCTTTAATACATGGATAAGCATTATTGTGGCCACCGCCTATGACTACAGGCAATTTTCTGTTTTGGGTAATAATATGTACCAATTGCTCTACCTCATCATCAATCATATTGACCGCGTGGCGATACGCATCTACTTTTTCATCAAAACTTTGTGCTGATGCTTCGATTAATTCTGCCACAGCACTAAAATCGAAATGGCCGAGTAATATGATTTCTTCACCACCTAAAAAATCGTTGCTTTGGCAGTTTAAAAAAGCATCTAAAAAACTTTGCCAAGCAGTATCGGCGCCGCCAATACCTTGATTAGCTCGCACACCTATATCTTCAGGTACACCAATTATTACGTAGCGCGCCAATGTATTTTGAAGGCTTTCCTCTAGGTCTTTAGGATTACGAATAATCTGTAAACGCTCACCCAACTTAGTTTCAAATCGACGAATTTTGGTATGGCTCAAAACGTCTTCCTTCGTATAAATCTTCAAATGTTGCATGGCGCTCTTCGTTTAGACAATGAAAGTAAAACTTCTGAGCGGATGAATGTTTATTTTATTTCTTTTTCTTTTTTACCAAACGCAAAAAGGATTCCCACAGTGACATACCAACAAAAAGCGGCTACCTAAAAAATATGAGATAGCCGCTTTTCAGTTTTGATAATTATCTTATTTGTCCTCTTACTATGCCACCTGGATGCATTTTACTATGTGCATTAGCATAAATAGCATCCGCTTTTAATGATGTAAAAAGTGCTGGGTCTGTTATTGGAATAATTTTTACAGTACCAAATTCTGCATTACTACCATAAACTGGTACAATTACTGGTCCACTCACGCCTACTGCACCTTTGTGAATATGCGCTGCAACCAGAGTATCACCAGCTTCTAAATTGGTAATAACATATTTAGTGTATAATTTTTGAGAAGTCGTCAATCTAAAAGTAGCGAGTCCGATTGCAGAAGTTGTTACAGGAGTTGATTCATTAGCACCACTTAAAGCTACATCAGCCGCCATTTCAATATTTGTATTTAGCTGACCCCTAAATAAACCTGAAGGCACTTGGATGGAGTGTGCATGAAAATAGATTTCATTTGTATCATCTTTCAAACTGTCTACTAATGTCTGCCTTAAATTGGTAGTTGTACCTACACCAATGCCACCATTAAAAACAGCATCAATGTCCAATATTTCCGGACCAGTGGTTATAGCATCCCCAGCATGTAAGTGTGCAGCAGCTATTATGTCGCCAGAAGCCAAATTATTAATATTAATCGTGTATTTAAGAGAATTATCTGACATTAACATAAACGAAGCCGTACCAGTTTCACTTCTTCCAAGAGGTGCGGGATTTTCATTTTTTGCAGAAAGCATTACTGTCCATTGTTTTACAATAATAGCTGGCGGTGTTGAATTATTTTTAGTACAACCAACAAGAACAGTGACGCACAAAATGCCTAAAATTGCGGCTGTGGAAAGACTTATTTTCATGATAATTTTTTTATATTCAAATAAGATTAGCGAGAAAAAGTCGCTGAGAAACATTATCGAATTTGTCCTCTTATGATGCCGCCAGGATGCATTATACTATGTGCATTGGCGTAAATCGCATCAGTTTTTAGCGATGCAAAAAGCGCTGGGTCTGTTATAGGAATAATTTTTACTGTTCCAAATTCTGCATTACTACCATAAATAGGCAAAATAACTGGACCGTTGGTACCCCAAGCACCCTTGTGGATATGTGCTGCAGTTAGAGTATCGCCTGATTCTAAATTAGTAATCACATATTTAGTATACAATTTTTGAGAAGTCGTTAATCTAAATGTGGCAAGTCCAATAGCAGAAGTTGTTACAGGGTTTGCCTCATTAGCGCCATTTAAAGCCACATCAGCCGCCATTTCAATATTTGTATTTAACTGACCCCTTATTAAACCAGAACCTACTTGCGATGTATGCGCATTAAAATAGATTTCATTCATATCATTTTTTAAACTGTCTACAAGTGTGCTTCTAAGATTAGTGGTAGTACCTGTACCTACTCCGCCAGAAAAAACTGGTGCAAGTGGTAAAATCACTGGACCACTTGTAATAGCATCGCCAGCATGTAAGTGTGCAGCCACAAACATATCACCTGAAGCCAAGTTGTTAACAGTAATTGTATAAACTAAGGAATTATCAGACATCAGCATAAATGAAGCTGTACCTGTTTCATTTCTACCAGCTGGCGCTGGGTTTTCATTTTTTGCAGATAATGAGACTGTCCACTGTTTAACAATGGTAGGCGCAGTGACAGCATCGTTTTTTTTGCAAGATAAAAAAATAGTAGTGCAACATGTACACAACAAGATTAGAGAGAAAACATTCTTTTTCATAATACTTTTATTTTGTTGTGTAAACGTGAGTCAAAAAAAAACGGTTGCTACAGTTTATGTAAAACGATAAATTCAGCAGTTTTGGTTACACAAAATGCCAGTAAAAGCAGTTTTACTGCGCTCATGTAAACATTATGGAGGCTTTCAAGAATAAAAATAACACTTGGTACTTTATCAAATGGCTTCAGAGTAGTTAATATAATTGGAAAATACTTTAAATTAATGACTAATAATTTAACAAAAATTAGTATAAAAGCAAAATAAGACGTATTATTACAATTCAACACCTATTAAGTATGATAAAAACGACCATTTTGAAATCTTATTTTTCAGTTTTGATGATGTTGTTAATATGCAATTGCTTTGGTTTACGCCAAGCAAACGCACAAGACAAGCAGCTTAGCTTTCAATCGAACAATGCTATGTTTCCCGATAATCGATTTAACCCAAACTATAGCAGTAATGATAGTAGGTTTAATGATAATACCACTATCCTTTTTGTTCCAAAATATTTTAATAAAAACAAGCCTTGGCATTATTTTTTATGGTTTCATGGCTGGAACAACAATATTTACAGCACGCTTGAACAGTTCAAATTGAGGGAACAACTCAATGCTTCTGGCATCAACGCTATTTTGGTAATGCCCGAAGCGGCAAAAAATGCTCAGGATAGTTATTGTGGCAAATGGGAGCAAGCCAATTATTTTAACCGATTTATGAAAGATATTAACGATAAACTTGTAGGTGAAAACATCATTAATCCAAATAGCAATGGCGATTTAATGATTGCTGGCCATAGCGGTGCTTCAAGGGTACTTGTACAAATTATCAATTTCAGCAATTTACCAATCAAAAGCATCTTACTTTTTGATGCGATAAGTGGCAATGAAGACAAAATTGCAAATTATCTTCAACATCATACAAATTGTAGCTTGATTAATTTGTACACCAATAAGCCGAATACCAATGCTAGTTCCAAAAAACTGCAGCAAATAATTCAAAAAAATGGTTTGCAATTTGTACAAAAAGAAGACACACAGTTTGCCGAAAACGATATGAGGAAAACAAGCATTTTATTGATGCACACACTTTTGTCGCACAATGATGTAACCACATCCAATGATTATATCGCAAAATTTTTAAAAGCGACCAATTGATTCCAAGCAAGAGATTTATACAATTTAGTGACGTTTTTATTGGTTTAAAGGTTCGTATTATTTGAGGTTTATACCTGTTTAATAACCAATTGAAAATGCATTTTTCCCATTATCATTCAACCATTTAGCACGTTATTGGTTATTTAAGCAATCGTTATCGTAAAATATTTTTTTCAATAGAAGTTGGCATTTGTTGTAGCACTACATTTGCAACGATTTTAACAAACCCATAATCTTGCTTTATGACCTGGAAACAAGTCTTCTCAACATCAGTAGGTAAAAAGCTTACAATGGCGCTTACCGGTATTTTTCTGATTTTATTTTTACTAGTACACGCTAGCCTTAATGCCTGCATTTGGGCAATGGATGGTGGCGAAATGTTTAATAGAGGCGCTCACTTTATGGGTAGTAATGTGGTGCCAAGAATTTTAGAAATTGGCTTATTTGCTGGATTTATTCTCCACATTGTTCAAGCTTACGGGCTTACACTAAAAAATAAAAAAGCAAGAGCTATCGGTTACGAAGTACCTTATGGCAATAGAGGTAGCAAATGGTATAGCCGTAGTATGGCGCTTTTGGGTACTATCATCCTTTTATTCTTAATTATTCACTTATCTCATTTTTGGTATCCTAACCGTTCTAGTCAAGGCTTTTTGTTAGGTGAAGAAATTAACTTATATGCAACCATGCAAGAAACCTTCAGTCATTTGTGGGTGGTTATAGCTTATGTGGCAGGCTGTATTTCTTTGGGTTATCACCTAGCACATGGCTTTCAAAGTGCTTTTAAAACATTGGGTGTACATAACAAGCGCTACCACATCATGTTAAGTAGCTTAGGCTTGGGTTTTTCAATCGTTATTTCTTTAATATTTGCTCTAATGCCTATTAGTTTTTATTTGGGTTGGGTATAGCTCAGTAGAGAAAAAAAACGTACAAGTGTGCGACGCAACAGGCGCTAAATACTTGTACAAAAGCTGGTGACACAAAAAATATCGCACAGTTTTGATGGTAAAAGCCAATAGCGGCAATTAGAAATTCTTAATTATCAATGCTTAATTGAATAGTATGTTAAACGCAAAAATTCCTGCAGGTCCATTAGAAACAAAATGGAACGAGTACAAAGGCCATTGCAAACTGGTAAATCCAGCTAACAAACGTAAACTAGAAGTAATTGTGGTAGGTACTGGTTTGGCTGGTGCATCGGCTGCAGCTTCTTTGGGCGAAATGGGTTATAAAGTAAAAGCTTTTTGTTTTCAAGATAGTCCTCGTCGTGCTCACTCAATTGCCGCACAGGGTGGTATTAATGCTGCTAAAAACTATCAAAATGATGGTGATAGCGTTTTTCGTTTATTTTATGATACAATTAAAGGTGGCGATTACCGTTCGAGAGAAGCCAATGTGCATCGCTTAGCTGAGGTAAGTACCAATATTATAGACCAATGCGTAGCACAAGGTGTTCCTTTTGCTCGTGAATATGGTGGGTTACTAAGCAACCGTAGCTTTGGTGGTACACAAGTACAACGTACATTTTATGCGGCTGGCCAAACTGGTCAGCAGTTATTAATAGGTGCTTACCAAGCCCTTGAGCGTCAAGTGGCTTTGGGTAATGTGAAAATGATGGCGCGTCACGAAATGCAAGATGTGGTCATGATAGATGGTAAAGCACGTGGTATCATCGCTCGTAACTTGGTAAATGGTGAACTAGAACGCCATTTTGGTCACGCAGTTTTGTTATGCACTGGTGGTTATGGTAACGTGTTCTATTTATCAACCAATGCGATGGGTAGTAACGTAACCGCAGCTTGGAAAGCGCACAGAAAAGGTGCTGCTTTTGCAAATCCATGTTTTACACAAATTCACCCAACTTGTATTCCTGTAAGCGGCGACCACCAAAGTAAACTTACATTGATGAGTGAAAGTTTACGTAATGATGGTAGAATTTGGGTACCTGCAAAACTTGGAGACACTAGAAAGCCAAACGATATACCGGAAGAAGAAAGAGATTATTACTTAGAAAGAAGATACCCTGCCTTTGGTAACTTAGTACCACGTGACGTAGCTAGTAGAGCTGCTAAAGAACGTTGCGATGCTGGTTATGGTGTAGGCACTAGTAAGCAAGCGGTTTACTTAGATTATGCAGCGGCTATAGAGCGTTATGGCAAAATAGAAGTGAGCAAACATGGTAACGACCATGCTTCTCAAGAAGAAATTATAGCATTAGGCAAGCAAGTAGTAAAAGAGAAATATGGCAACTTGTTTGACATGTATCAAAAAATTACTGGCGAAAACCCATATGAAGTCCCAATGCGTATTTACCCTGCTGTTCACTATACAATGGGTGGCTTGTGGGTAGATTATGAATTACAAACTACTCTACCAGGTGTATTTGCCTTAGGTGAAGCGAACTTTAGCGATCATGGTGCAAACCGCTTAGGTGCAAGTGCTTTGATGCAAGGTTTGGCAGACGGTTATTTTGTAATTCCGTACACATTGGGTAACTACCTAGCTGATGAAATTTACGCGAAAGCGATTTCTACAGATCACCCTGCTTTTGCAGAAGCTGAGAAAGCCGTTGCTGATCGAATTAATACTTTAATGAATATCAAAGGCAAGCAAAGCGTAGAAAGCTTCCACAAACGCTTGGGTAAAATTATCTGGGACAAATGTGGTATGGCTAGAAACGAAGAAGGCTTAAAACAAGCTATTGCTGAAGTGCAAGCTTTGAAAGCAGAATTTTGGAGCGATGTAAGAATTCCTGGTGGCATTAATGAAATGAACCCAGAACTAGACAAAGCAAACCGTGTTGCTGACTTTATTGAACTTGGTGAATTGATGTGTAAAGACGCGTTGAACCGTAATGAAAGCTGTGGCGGTCACTTTAGAGAAGAGTACCAAACACCTGAAGGTGAGGCATTACGTGATGATGCAAATTATATGTATGTTGCAGCATGGGAATTTGCTGGTGAAAGCAACTGGAACTTACATAAAGAACCGTTGAATTACGATGTAATTAAACCTAGTCAGAGGAATTATAAGTAAGAATGCCCCTAGCTCCCATAGAGGAACAATAAAAGGTTTTCTTCGAGAGGTCTTAAATTTAATTTTCTAACAACTATAAATATTCCCACTTAGGGATGGCTTATGGAAAATAATGGCATGAACCTAACTTTAAAAGTTTGGCGTCAACAAAACACAAAAGCAGAAGGTAAGTTTGAAACTTATCAGGTAAAAAACATCTCACACGAAATGTCTTTCCTTGAAATGATTGACGTTTTAAATGAGCAATTAATAGTTGAAGGTGCAGAGCCTGTAGCTTTCGACCACGATTGTCGTGAAGGTATTTGCGGTATGTGCTCCATGTATATTGACGGTAAACCTCATGGTCCATGGCAAGCAAATACCACTTGTCAGTTGCATATGAGAGCTTTTAAAGATGGCGATACCATCACCATCGAGCCATGGAGAGCGAATGCTTTTCCTGTGGTAAAAGATTTAATGGTTGATAGAAGTGCTTTTGATAGAATTATACAAGCTGGTGGTTATATTAGTGTAAACACAGGTAATGCTGTAGATGGTAACGCCTTACCAATTAACAAAGATAAAGCGGATGCAGCTTTCGCAGCGGCAATGTGTATTGGTTGCGGTGCTTGTGTAGCTGCTTGCAAAAACAGTAGTGCGATGTTATTCTTAAGTGCTAAAGTATCTCACTTAGCATTATTACCACAAGGTGAACCTGAGCGTAGAAGCCGTGTACTTAACATGGTAGCACAAATGGATAAAGAAGGTTTCGGCGCTTGTACCAATACTGGTGCTTGTGAAGCCACTTGCCCTAAAGAAATTTCTTTAACCAATATTGCACGTTTAAATCAAGAATATCTTACTGCTAGCATTACTAGTAATTAGTACTCGTCTTCAAAATAGTAAAAGAGGTCGTTTCAAGAACTTGAAACGACCTCTTTTTTGTTACGTTCAATTGAATTAATAAAAAAACTGCTCTAACTATAGTCAGAGCAGCTATATTTTATTTGACATTACAAAATTATCTCAGCTTCATATCTTCAATTATGGCTTCTATTTTAGCTTCTAGTTCAGCATTTTTAGCATCGAAATCTTCACGTTTCACTAGCTTGGTGTTTACACTAAAGTAGAATTTAATTTTAGGCTCCGTTCCACTTGGTCTTGCAGAAATTTTACTGCCATCTTCTGTGATAAATTGCAACACATTGCTTTTTGGTAATTCTATATTATAAGTTTCACCAGTTAATAAGTTTTTACCCACAGATAAGCCGTAGTCAAGTAAAGTAATCACTTTGCTACCATTAATCGTTGCAGGTGGATTGTTGCGATAGCCTTCCATCATATCAGCAATTTCTTTCTGGCCATTCATCCCTTTTTTAGTAATGCTGATAAGGTTTTCTAAGTAGAAACCGTATTCAATATATAAATCTATTAATTTGTCGAACAAGGTTCTGCCTTTGGCTTTTTCGTATGCTGCCATTTCACACATTAAGGCAACAGAACTTACTGCATCTTTATCACGCACTTGGTCGCCAATCATTAAACCAAAGCTTTCTTCGCCACCAATTACGTAGTTTTTAACGCCTTGTAATTCTTTAATTTTCTCAGCTATCCATTTAAAGCCCGTTAACACATTGTAGCAAGCCACATTATTTTTCTCGGCTAACACATTCACCATTTCTGAAGTAACTATGGTTGTAACTACCATATCATTTGGCTGCGCAATACCTTTAGCTTTACGAGCTTCTAGCATGTAAGCAATAGCCAATACAGCTGTTTGATTACCATTCATTAACACCCACTCACCCTTATGATTTTTTACACCCACACCTACTCTATCCGCATCAGGGTCTGTACCACATAAAATGTCGGCATCAGTTGCTTTAGCTTGTGCTAAACCAATACTCATGGTTTCTTTTTCTTCTGGATTTGGATATACAACCGTAGGAAAATTACCATCCGGTGTTGCTTGCGCTTCTACCACATTTACATTGGTAAAGCCAAAAGCTGCCAAGGTTTTTGGCACTAACATAATACCAGTTCCATGAATTGGTGTATATACAATTTTAAGATCGTGCTGTGCTGCTATAACATCTGGATATACGCTTAAACCCTTCACCATACTGATATAAGCATCATCCATATCCTTACCGATGATGGTAATATTTGCTTCACCACCAGTAAATTTTACGTCATTTACACTTTGTATCGCCTCTACTTCTTTAATGACGTTTTTATCATGTGGCGGTACTAACTGTCCACCATCATCCCAATAGGCTTTGTAGCCATTGTATTCTTTAGGGTTGTGGCTTGCCGTACATACCACGCCACCTTTACAACCCAAATGTCTTATTGCAAAACTCAACTCAGGTGTTGGTCTTAGAGCATCAAACAAAAACACTTTAATACCATTGGCTGCAAACACATTAGCCACTGTTTCAGCAAAAAAGCGACTGTTATTACGGCTATCATGTGCTATTGCCACCTTAATTTCCTCGCCCTCAAATACATTTTTTAAATAATTGGAAAAGCCTTGCGTAGCCATGCCCACGGTATATTTATTCATACGGTTGGTACCTACACCCATAATACCACGCAAACCACCTGTACCAAACTCTAGACTGCGGTAATAACTATCTTCTAATTCTGTTGGGTTTTCAGATTGTAGTTTTTTTATGGCGTCTTTTGTAGTATCATCGTAATTACCTTCTAACCAAAGTTTTACGTTTTGTTCTGCAGTCGCATTCATATGATTAAAATTTTAGGTTTTGCATTTGTGTGAGCACTGTATTTTATTAAAATTATTTGTGTACAAATAAAATCATTTTAACTAACAAAGCATGCTAAATAAACGCTCCTATCACTTCCCCATTTTCTACTTCTACTTGAATATGGTCTTCTAAAGCGGTGGCGATGGTTAGCCCAATATAATCTGATTTTACAGGAAAAGCTTTGTGCATTCTTTCTACCAATACCAACGTTTGGATGCGTTTTGGATAAAACGCTAACAAGGGCTTTAGTGCATATAACAACACCCTACCGCTGTTTGATACATCATCTGTAATTATCACGTTTTTACCATTAAAATCTATAGTTGGATCAGTCAATTCTATGTTCTGTGGTGCATGTTTATCTAAACTTAACCCAATAATGCGAATGGAAAAGTGAACATGTTGTTGCAATAAAGCACCAATTTTTTCGGCTATTACCATACCACTATTTTTCACCCCAATGATGATAAGTTCAGCCGTGTCGCCATCTAATTGCTCGGCTATCTCAAGTGCCATGCGCTGCATTTTTTGCGCAGCTACTTCTTTATTTAAAATATATCTTTTCTCAGCCATTTGGGTATTTTCTTGCTTCAAAGTAAAGGAAAAGAGTTAGTGTATACTGTGATTTTTTTGAATTATTCTAGCTAAGCAACTACCAAATAGTTATCATCTATATTCCTATAACTGTATTGTTAATTTTCCTAGCTTTTCTAGTGCTCTATATATAGCTACCGTATGCATGGCTTGTATAAACGCGCCTTGTCTAAATAATTCTAAAAATTCATCCACCGTTACAATCAATACTTCTAAATCTTCACCTGCATCTAGTTGTTGCTCCGCTACGCATTCACCATCATATGCAATAAACATATGCATGATATTCGTATTGGTACTTGGGTTGGCCGATGTAGTTCCTAGATAGTCAAACTTCTCAAATCTATAACCAGTTTCTTCCAACAATTCCCTGCCGATTGCTGCTTCTAAGTTGGCATCACTAGCATCTACACAGCCGCCTGGTATTTCGTACATAGTTTTCCCTAAGGCATGGCGGTACTGCCTTTCTAAAATCACCCTGCCATCTTTGGTAAACGCCACTGCAGTTACCCAATTGGGAAATTCGTAAACATAATAAGGTTCTACAATTCTACCATCGGGTGTTTGGCAACTTTCAACACGTATGGTAGCCCAAGTATCTTTAATTAAATAGCTCGAGGATAGTACTTTCCAACTTAAATCTTTCATTTTTGAATGCTTGGTTATAAATAAATTCCTCCTCAACAACGCAGAAATTTATACTTTCTTTTATCGAAGTTACCTACCAATTATTACGTTCTCTTAATGTGGTAATATGCGCAACATGATGTTTACCATGCCATGCATACATACCTAGCAAAAACCACAAACTCATGGTTTTTTCACTTGCAGGATGATAGACCGTTCTTTGCCATTGTTCTTCTGTAAGATTGGCGATCGTAGCATGTAGTCGTTGATGAATAGCATAAAGCATCGTGATAGACGTATTAATTGGCACCAAATCTATATCGGCCAATAACGCCCAACCTTTCTCTTCGTAAGGCTTAATAGTAGGGTTATTTTCCGTCAACCCAAGTTTAAAACGACAATAAGCGTTTACATGACTATCTGCAATATGATGTACTAATTGTTTCACCGTCCAACCGCCATCACGGTAAGGTGTTTCAAAATGCGTATCGTTTAGATTTTCAATGGCCATTTCTACTGCTCTTGGCAAAAATTGAATATCTGCAAGCCAAGCCGCCTTTTGATTTTCAGAAAATGGTTGTGGTTCAAAATGACCTATAGGGTAGCGCTGATCCATAATTGATAATATATATTTACTGACTTAATATTGGTAAAAATATGGTTTCACTAGCATTCTCAGCTTTTGTATTCAAGCTACTAGTAAGGCCAGATTCACCATATGTTGCTTGTATATTTAATACCATGTCTTATGCCAAGAACTTCATAATAAATCTTAGCCAGGAGGTAATATGATTATCCAATCAGTATCTCCGACATACAATAGTTAACCTACTTAAAAATTATTTCAAACATATCAAAGACTGGATTTTTTCTTACTCTTTGCCTCATGACACCTTAGCCTTAGACAATTACTCTTCCCGCATATTCACACCTGTCAAATTAATAAATACATCTTCCAAATTTGCTTTTTTTACTTGTGTTGGTCTTTCAAAACCAGTGGCCACAAGGTCGTCTATCAGTTGGTTAGGTGTGTTGATAGCGATGATATTACCACTGTCTATAATGGCTACTCTATCGCACAACACTTCGGCTTCATCCATATAGTGCGTCGTAATAATTACGGTAGTCCCTTGCTTACGAATGTCTAAAATTAAATCCCAAAGGTTGCGCCTTGCTTGTGGATCAAGCCCTGTAGTAGGTTCATCTAAAAATATAATTTTCGGCTGATTGATTAAGGTAGTAGCAATAGAAAAGCGTTGCTTCTGACCACCACTTAGTTCTTTAAACTTGGCTTTGGCTTTATCACGCAAGTTTACTTTATCTAAAAATTCAAGCGGATCTACCGTTTGGTTGTACAGCCCTGCAAAAAGGTTAATCAATTCTACCAAATTTAAGCCAGGGTAAAAGCCACTAGCCTGCAATTGCACCCCGATAATTTTTTTAATATCGTTCGGGTTTTTGTCAAGGTCAAGCCCATCTACTACAATTTTACCACTTGTTTTTTGGCGTAGAGTTTCGATAATTTCTAGTGTGGTAGATTTACCAGCACCATTTGGCCCAAGCAGCCCAAATATTTCGCCTTCATACACCTCAAAGCTAATACCCTTAACAGCTTCAAATTCGCCATAGGTTTTGCGTAAATCTTGTACACTTATGATGACTTTTTGCATAATGATTATTTTATAATAGCAACAAGGAAAATACTGTTGTCTCAGAGAAAAATGGCTGTATTTAGCACCAGAAAAATCTGTGTGAATCTAATACATCTGCTTCATTCGTGTGTTTATCTTCTTTATTAAAATTTTACCACCACACCCACACCACTATTTGTTATACCTAAACCTGCAGTGGTTTTGGTCGTATATTTTTTATTAAACAAATCGATAGCAGCAGTTAATTTGTGCTGACCTACTAACATCAAATAACCACCCACAATAGAAGTTGCTAAACCGCCACCAACAATAGCCCAGCCAGCACCCTTATTATTGTTGTTAGATGTGGCGATACCTACGCCAAATCCAATACCAAACGAACCTACAATGCCTAGCACATTACCCACTACTTTATTGCTTTGGTGTTGTTGAAATAGCTTAATGAGTTCTGCATCGCCAGTGCGTAAAAACAACGTTTTAAACTGAGTACTGCCATTGTAAATGGTATCGTTGTAAATAATAGTATTGGGCTTATTGGTAGCCGCAAATACCATTTTATGATGGTTGTAGGGTTGCTGCGCAAATACAGTTGCTGCAAGGCAAATACCAATGACTAATAAAAAAACTGGTTTCATAATACAATATTATAGCAAGGCAAGTAACACAAAAAGCGCCATAAAACATCATTTTGTAATGAAGAATTATGGCGCTTTGTTATAAAAAAAAGTTGGATTTATTTTTCACCAGTAATATAAGTGTCTAGCTCATTCATCATATCCATACTGCCTATAAAAAAAGGCGTACGTTGGTGTAAAAATGTAGGCTGAATATCCATAATACGCTGCTTACCATCGGTGGCTCTACCACCTGCCATTTCAATAATGTAGGCAAATGGATTGCACTCGTACAATAAACGCAACTTGCCCAAAGGCTTATCTACCGTACCAGGATACATAAAGATGCCACCCTTCATAAGGTTACGGTGTACATCGGCCACCATACTGCCAATATAGCGCTGTGTATAAGGGCCGCCATTGCTTTTATCTTTTTTCTGACAAGCATTAATGTAGTTACGTACACCTTCAGAATATCTAAAAAAATGCCCGTGATTAACTGAATATACATTGCCACTTGACGGGCATTTTATATTTGGATGACTTAAACAAAACTCGCCAATAGCAGGATCTAACGTAAAACCATTAACACCCAATTTAGTCGCATATACAAACATGGTAGAAGAACCATAAATCATATAACCAGCAGCCACCTGACGGTTGCCTGCTTGCAAAAAGTCTGCTTTCGTACAAGGCTTACCTACCTCACTTACGCGGCGATACACACTAAAAATAGTACCGATAGAAATGTTCACATCAATATTACCACTACCATCTAAAGGGTCAAACTGAACCACATACTTACTATTATTGCTCACTTCATCATCAAACACGACAAAATCATCTAATTCTTCACTACCAATACCAGCGCAGCTAATCCCGTGTTTTAGTACGCCCATAAATTGGTTATTTGCATAAATATCAAGCTTTTTTACATCTTCTCCTTGCACATTAACACTTCCAGCATCGCCAAGTATATCTACCAAGCCTGCTTTGTTTACTTCTACATTTACACGTTTGGCAGCAAGTCCTAAATCTCTGAACAAACTACTCAATTCCCCAGTAGCAGCAGGGAAACCTCGCAACTGCATAATTGTAAATTCGTCGAGGGTTAAAATGTTTCTGTTAATTGTCATCATTCAATCGTTAAGTTTGGGTTTAAAGGTAACAGAAGGATTTTGTGGAATGTTAATAATACGCTCAATTTATTTATGATAACGTTTGCGGTTATAGCTCTCAATGCGCCTAGACAAGACCATGTTGACTGAGCTATTTTCAAAATTTTCAACTGTAGGTAGTATCCTTTATTTGTTTACATAAAATAATCCCTATCTTCCTTAAAATATTTTATGACTCATTACGATACATTGGTAGAAGCATTAAACGACTTAGAAGCGAAAGGTTTTACCACCGATTTTAAGATTGCTTTTGATAAACTAGAATGTAAGACTACAGGCGTTTGCTTAAACCCAAATGCATTTGAAATTGTGGCACATTATCGTTTTGAAGGCGAGAACGATCCAGACGATTCTTCTGTTGTATACGCTATTACGGCCAAAGATGGAAGCATGAAAGGTGTATTGGTAAATGCCTATGGTGTGTATGGTGATACTATCAGCGATGATTTAATTAAAAAATTAGCTATTAACGAATAAGCCAACAATGCAAAGAAGAAAATTTTTACAGTTAGGATCTTTAGGTGTATCAGCCGCAAGTTTGGTATCTTTTAGAGGAAAACAAACAGTTATAAAACCCATCGTTATTTCAACTTGGGACGCAGGTATAGCAGCCAATAAAGCCGCTTGGCAAGTATTGCGCACTGGTGGCAGAGCGTTAGATGCCGTAGAACAAGGTGTAATGGTTACGGAAGCATCCCAAAACTGCTGCGTAGGCTTAGGCGCAAATCCTGATAGAGATGGCTTTGTAACGCTAGATGCTTGCATTATGGATGAAAACTTTAACTGTGGTAGCGTAGCATTTTTAGAACGCATCAAACACCCCATATCTGTAGCAAGGCGGGTCATGGAAAAAACACCGCATGTAATGCTAGTGGGTAGCGGTGCGCAACAATTTGCCCTAGCCGAAGGCTTCACGCTAGAAGATGGCAAACTGAGTGCTGATGCGCAAAAAAGTTATGATACATGGCTTAAAAAGAGCGACTACAAACCCATAATTAATATAGAAAGAACAGAAAGTGGTCATGGCCCTTTTGCACCTGAAAAATTAGATACAGGTGAATGGAACCACGACACTATAGGCATGGTAGCCATGGATGCAAATGGTAACCTAAGCGGTAGTTGCACCACAAGTGGACAAGGCTTTAAAATGCGCGGTAGATTGGGTGATTCGCCAATCATTGGTGCTGGTTTATTTGTAGACAATGAGGTAGGTGCTGCTACAGCCACTGGCCAAGGTGAAGATGTGATACGCATTTGCGGTTCGCACTCTGTGGTTGAGTTTATGCGCCAAGGCTTGCACCCAGAAGCAGCCTGTAAAAAAGCCGTAGAGCGCATCATAAAAATTAAAGGCGCTAAAGCAAAAGACATTCAGGTAGGTTTTATAGCCATTAATAAACAAGGCGAATACGGTGGTTATTGCATACAAAAAGGCTTTAACTATGCGGTATGCTACGAAGGGAATGAGAATTTGTTAGTAGATGGTAAGTATGTTATTTGATTTGATATTTGAAATTAGAATGTACTAGTATTGACTACAAAAAATCCCAAATCATAAACCCCAAATTTCAAATTCCAATGCTTCTCGAAGTACCTGTTTTTAATATTAATTCAGCCATTATTGCCGCTAATAATGGTGCAGATAGATTAGAACTTTGTGAAAATTATGCAAATGGTGGCACTACACCAAGCTATGGCGTACTAAAAATGGTAAGGGAAAAAGTCAGCATTCCTGTGAACGTATTAATTATACCCACTGGTGGTGATTTTGTGTACACAGATGTTGAATATGCAGCCATGCAACAAGATATTTTGCTGTGCAAAGAATTGGGTTTTAATGGTGTGGTATTAGGCGTATTACTGCCCGATGGCAATATTGATATACCTAAAACCAAAGCTTTGGTGCAACTCGCCTATCCTATGCAAGTAACCTTTCACCGTGCTTTTGATAGATGCATTAACCCTTACAAAGGCCTAGAAGATATTATTAGTTGTGGCTGCCATCGCATACTTACTAGCGGACAAAAAGCAGATGTTGTAGCTGGTAAAAACTTGCTGCAAGAATTGGTTACCCTAGCAAAAGACCGCATCATTATTATGCCAGGTGGTGGCGTAAAAAGCAGCAATATGCAAGATTTAATCAATACCATTAACACCAAAGAATACCACGCAAGCTGCAAAAAAATGATTCCTACAGCGATGGATTATATAAACGAAGCAATGCAAGATGATAACAACGAAACTAGTGTAGATATTACTGAATTACAGACCATCAAACGTTTACTGCAATGAATATTGCTGAAGCCATTTTAGAGAAATATTCTACCGACCATGCTATCGCGATTACAACTTATGCGGCTAGTTCTAGAGCAAAGTTTAAAGAACTAATGGATTGTTTTGCAAGCGATCACTACAGGCTTTCTCAGCGGGCTTCTTGGTGTGTTAATTGGGCGGCTAAAAAGTACCTAGAAATGCTTGAACCCTATATTGACTTATTGGTAGAAAGACTACAAAGGCCTAATGCCAATGATTCTGTACAGCGCAATGCACTTAGAATTTTAAACGATACTAATATACCAGAACAACATCATGGCAACTTGATGAATATTTGTTTTGCATTTATTGAAGACCCCAATACGGCTACTGCAGTAACAGCCTTTTCGCTGCACATGCTGCGAAAGCTTAGCAAATTTTATCCAGAAATTTTGCCAGAATTACAGCTACTGATTGAAGACAGAATAGATAATGAAACGCCTGCTTTTAAAAGCGCCGCTAAACAAATTTTAAAGCTGAAAATGATAAAGGTTTGAATTAACCATAAAGCAAAAAAGAAACTAATGATATTATTTCATAGCACCATATTTTCATAGCAGTAAAGGCTATTTAAGAATTCTGGCACTGCTTGACCAAGTAAAACCAACCAAGAAAATAAAATAAACGATACCGAAAAATGTACCTACTTGTGAGCTAAAAAAAACGGTAATTAACGCAGCCAAACCTAGTAATAGCATGATATGAGCCGTTACCAATCTACCATTACCTTTAAATAATTTAATCGGAAACACTAACTCATTTATAGGCAAGGCAAAAGAGGCGACAAGTGCTGCAAGTATAAAAAATCCTTCATTTACCATAAACCCAGGAATAATTAGTGCTATAGCAATTGCCGTAGTAATACCTACACCAATAGCACTGTACCGTTCATTATTATCTAATACATACCTACCATGTTTTGTAAATAGCAAATACAAATTAGCAAATGCACTGCTCAACCACGTCATCACAAAAAACAATACATAGAAAATCAATAAAACTGTAGCTAACTGCGTTAGAAATGCGTTGGTTTTTACATTGTTTAGTAAATTAACCAATAACCATAAGCCTAGTGGCAAGCCAATTCGCACGCCACGTTGCTGTCTGCTTATCCAAAGTGAATATTGCAACATCCAACGGTAAAAAGGCATTCTAGATTTTAATGCCGCTTTATAACCTTGCTTAGCGTAAGCATAATTTGGATTTAATCGCAATGCTTCTCTAAAATGATGCGTGGCCGTTTTATATTTTCCTTTTTCTAAATAGTGCCAACCATAATTGGCATGTGTTCTATAATCTTCTGGGTCAAGTTCTAATGCTTCGTTAATCGTTTCGTAAGCTTCTTCTTTTCTATTCAATCTAAACAAAGCAGTTGAACGTGCATTTAAACAACCTACATTTTCCGCATCCACAGCAAGCCCATTATTGGCAGCTTCTAAAGCAATTTGATAGTCCTTCTCTTCCAAAAGAATATGTGCTTTTAAAGCAAAATACCCAGCATTGTAAGGAAAAATTGCAAGTGCTTTATCCAAAAATTGTAACGCAAATGAATTATGATTATTTTGATAGTATGCAAATGCAATTAAGTAAAACACATAATCGTTATGTGCTTCATATTGCAAGGTTTGCTTGAGTATGGTAATGGCTTCATCAGTTTGTTTGGTATCTAATTTACAGTGTCCTAAAATCACCAATGCATCCACGTCTTCGGGATTGTTTTGCAATACCACACTTATTTGTTGTTCGGCTTCTTTATAGCGTTTTTGTATACGCAACAATTCTGCTCGCTGTAAAAAATTATCCCTATTTAACATCATTGTAAAAAGTGAATGGTCGATTGTGAAAAGTGAAACGTCAATAAGCCAAGGTCGTTTATTACTTACAAAAATTCGTGCAATTGTTTCTCAATAAATGTAATCACTTCTTCAGTTTCATGTAATTCAAAATATCGTCGTACAAGCCAGATTCATTAGCGTACAATGCATAGTTTTTTGCCGAACTAAACCATTCGCTAGTAGTGGCTTTATGTTGCTTTACAGCCTTTTGTAAATCTTTGGTGGTAATTTTTTCTATTCTGCCTTTTGCTAGTGATTCCTCTAATTTGTACTCAGTCGCAATGTCTACTACCGCTTTTAAATCAGCACCAGAATAGCCTTCTGTTATTTTAGCGATACCAGCAATGTCAATGGTTTCTGCTGGTTTGTGCTTTAAATGTTGTGTTAAAATTTGTGCTCTACCTTCTACATCTGGTGGCGCTACAAATACCACTCTGTCAAATCTACCCGGTCTTCTAAAAGCCGAATCAACGCTCCAAGGTGCATTGGTGGCTGCTAAAATTAATACACCTTCATTACTATTTTCTACACCATCCATTTCGGCTAAAAACTGGTTAATCACATGACGCATACTGCTCCCTTTCATATCGCTTCTGCTGGCACCAATAGCATCAACTTCATCAAAAAATAATACACAAGGCGCATTTTCTCTAGCCTGCATAAATACTTCGTGCAAGTTTTTTTCACTATTTCCCATCCACATGTCTAATATATCATGCAAGCCAATATTGATAAACTTAGCATCAATTTCTCCTGCGGTGGCTTTTGCCAAATATGTTTTACCACAGCCAGGAGGACCATATAACAAAATACCCCCACCAGTTTTTTTCCCAAATGCTTTGTACAATTCAGGATTTTTAAGCGGCTGAATAATTTTCATTGAAATCTCTTGCTTCACCTTGTTCATACCACCCACATCCTCAAATTTCAAGTCGGGCTTTTCCATAAAAAACTGAGGCGCCGCACTACCTTCAAAACCTTCTTCGCCAAACAAATCGTCTAGATCGTCCTCATCTTTATTAAGCAAATTGCCCATATTTGGCATGCGTAAAGCAGCGTCTATTTCTTCATCTTTAAAGCCGGGATTTTGTTGCAATATTTTCTTGTAAACCTCTACCGCTTCTTGGTTAGAATGTTCTTTAATTAAACATTTTACAAACGGTACCATTTCTTCCCAATTCAAAGAATTATCAGCCATTAACGCCTCATATACTAAAATTGCGGCACTATATTTCTTTTGCTTAAAATACACAGTGGCCAAGCCTTTTCTAGCTTTTGCGTTACCATAATTTTTGTTCAATACCTCTTGATATTGTTCGGCGGCATCATCTAACATATAGCCTTTTACCATTAACTCTGCCAAATGCAAGCGCAACGGAATATTATCTGGCGAAAACGACAATGCTTCTTTTAATTGCTCAATACCTTCATTCATAATCCTAAATTTTTATAATTGGTGGTTTTTTAACCAAACTTACCATCACATTCCTACTGCAATATACTTTTTGTAAGCCATCGGCTGAACCTAGATTTTGCAGGATACAATAGATTTTGAGGAAATTGGAAAAATAATAATCTACTCAAAATTGTTTTACAAAACCAACGTTATCTTTTTTGCAAATATAATAGCGCAAATAACCCAAGCCTTGCGGCTTGGGTTATTTAACATTTATTGGTTTTCTAGCTTATTTATTACATATTTAAAATATTGCACACTATATAAAAGCTGCAAAACGATAAGAACGTAGAAGTGTGCGACGCAACAAGAGTTAAATAGCATTACAATTGCTGGTAACACAAAGAAAATACTAGTACAACATACGCACTTTAATGGTTTCCTTAACGTTGCGCAATAGTTCTGCTGCTTGTTTTGATAGCTTTTTATCTACATCTAATACCACATAACCAATATCTTCGTTGGTTTTTAAGTATTGGCCCACAATATTAATATGGTGTTTACTTAGCTCGGTATTGATAGCACTTAAAACGCCAGGCACATTATTATGAATATGTAAAATACGATGGGCGCCTTCCACTGGTGGCAAGCCAATAGCAGGCAAGGTTACAGAGCCATTGGTAATCCCTTTTTCTAGATATTGAAATAGTTTATTGCTCACATCCTCACCTATATTTTCTTGTGCTTCTTCGGTACTACCGCCGATATGTGGTGTTAAAATAACATTGCTTAAACCTTGCAAAGGCGTAGTGAATGTATCGCCATTTTTTTCTGGCTCCCAAGGGAAAACATCAATAGCTGCGCCACTCAATTGACCATCTTTTAAGCATTTGGCCAAAGCCTCTAAATCAACCACCTCGCCACGGGCGTAATTTATTAAAATAGAACCTTGTTTAAAGTGTTTAAGATTGGTTTTGTTAATTAAATTCTTGGTTTGCGCTGTTTCTGGCACGTGTAAAGAAATAATATCAGAGGTGCTTACCAAATCTTTCAAGGTTTTACAAGCTATTGCATTGCCAAGCGGCAATTTCGTTTCTGTGTCGTAAAAACGCACTTTCATACCTAGGCTTTCGGCCATAATACTTAGCTGAGAACCAATGCTACCGTAGCCAATAATACCAAGTGTTTTGCCGCGCATTTCAAAGCTCCCTTTGGCTTCTTTGTTCCAAATACCGTTGTGAGCGGCCGCGTTTTTATCTGGTATTCTGCGAATAAGCATAATACTTAACCCGATAACTAATTCTGCTACACTACGGGTATTGCTATAAGGTGCGTTAAATACAGTAATACCTTGCTTGGTAGCTTCTTTTAAATTTACTTGATTGGTACCAATGCAAAAGCAACCAATCGCTTGCAATTTTGCTGCACTATCTAGAACCTTTTTCGTGATTTGTGTTTTGGAACGAATACCTAGTAAGTGAACATCTTTTACGGCTTTTATCAATTCGTCTTCACTTAATGCACCACCAAGTTTAGTCACGTTGGTGTAGCCATTTTCTTTAAATCTCTGAACCGCTTTATCGCTGATGTTTTCTAAGAATAAAATTTTAATCTTTTCTTTTGGATAGCTGGTCAATTCTTGCTTATTCATGATGCGAAAATAAATAAATTAGAAATCATTTAGCCAATTTGAAAATAATTACAAATTTTTAAAGAAGACAACCATTTTTCTTGAATTTTTTATAAACGCTTTGCAAAAATCTAAGTTTATAGCAGTATGTGATATGCAAATAATAATCCGCAGTAAAGTTCAAAATTCTAAAGTTCAAATTCAAAATCCGCAAATAGCAACCCCTATATTTGCCGCAAGTGAAAAAATAGTGTCTGATGCAGAAATTTAAGATAATTCCAGTTCTCTCATTTTTAGTTTTAGCTTGTAGCAATACCCCTACCAATCATATTACAACAACGATTGCAAAACCAGTAGTTTACACACCAATTACACCAAAAGAAAAAGAATATTATGCTAGTTTGGTAGCGCCTTTGTACAAAACCATGCTGTTAGATAAAGGGTTTAATGGCGCTATTATAGCTGCGAAAAATGGAGAAATTGTATTTGAAGATTATCATGGCTGGTACGATTATAAGCGTAAAGACAGTATTACGGCTTTAACACCTTTTCACATTGCAAGCACCTCTAAGACATTTACCGCAATGGTGGTATTGCATTTAATGGAACAAGGAAAATTAGACTTAAATGATAATGTTCAAAAATATTTGCCAACATTTCCTTATCAAAATATTACGATAAAAGATTTATTAACGCATAGAAGTGGCCTACCCAACTACGTTCATTTTATGGAAGGCGGTAGTGAGGTAGAGATTATTAGAAAGAAAAATAAAAAAGGTAAAACCATTAGTGTAAAACGTATTGTAAGAGGTAGAACAGATGGCTTTAAAGGCATTGCAACCAATAACGATGTATTAAAGTTTATGATTACTCATAAACCTGCCATTGAAGCTAGCCCAAATAGAGTGTTTCACTATTGCAATACTAATTTTGCATTATTGGCGCTCATTGTTGAGAAAGTAACAACCATTGATTTTCCTAGATATATGATGGATAGCGTATTTGTGCCTTTAGGATTAAAAAGTAGCTATGTTTTTAGTATAAAAGACACTGCAAATTATCACCCATCGTACCAACCCAATTGGGCACCCTTTAAATTTGAAAAATTAGACTGCGTATATGGCGATAAAAACGTATACAGCACGGTACGAGATTTATTACAATGGGATAAAGCCTTGTATGCGGGCAAATTTGTAAGTCCAAAATCGTTAGAAATGGCTTTTACAGGCTATAGCAATGAAAAAAGAGGTGAACATAATTATGGTTTAGGCTGGCGTTTAATTGAAAAACCAGATCAAACAATTGTATACCACAATGGCTGGTGGCATGGCAACAATGCTGTTTTTCAACGTTTAATCAAAGACACTGCTACCATCATAATTCTTGGTAATAAATTCAATAGAAATATTTATGCTGCAAGCAAAATGTCATCTGTATTCACAGGTTTGGTAGATACTACCAAAACCATTGAATAGTCTTGCTATCCGTTTTAACGCTTATTTTCTATCTGTTTAATGGTATTATTAACCGCAAACCTTGCCGCATTTGCAACTTTTTAACATTTTTCGGAAACGATTGCATGTTGCATACTTGTTTCCCCTACTTTTGAAATCCTATTTAAAACTAAATCTCTTAAAACGAAAACTTGCGTATGAACAATTTGTTTTTTTATGCCGTGCCTGCAATGGGCGTTGTAGGACTCTTGTACACTTTACTCAAATTTAGTTGGGTGTCTAAGCAGCCAGCGGGTAACGACAGGATGAAAGAAATAAGCACTTATATAGCTGAAGGTGCGATGGCTTTTTTGAAAGCTGAGTGGAAAATTCTAGGGTATTTTGTGGTTATTGTGGCATTACTACTAGGTTTTATGGCTACAAAAAATGAAGGTAGCCATTGGAGTATTGCTATCTCTTTTATTATCGGTGCAGTATTTAGCGCCACAGCTGGCTATATAGGTATGAAAGTAGCTACCAAAGCCAACGTGCGTACCGCAGAAGCTGCTAAAACAAGCCTAGCAAAAGCGCTAAATGTATCGTTCACTGGTGGCGCTGTAATGGGCTTAGGTGTGTCTGGATTAGCAGTTCTTGGTCTAGGTGGTTTATTCTTAATATTAAAACATTTCTTTTCACCAGATGGTGATGCAAGTGGTATGTTGCGTACCATTGAAGTATTAACAGGCTTTTCATTAGGCGCAGAATCTATTGCCCTGTTTGCACGTGTTGGTGGCGGTATTTATACCAAAGCTGCCGATGTAGGCGCAGACTTAGTAGGTAAAGTAGAAGCTGGTATACCAGAAGATGATCCACGTAACCCTGCAACCATTGCAGATAATGTGGGTGACAATGTAGGCGACGTTGCAGGCATGGGCGCTGATTTATTTGGTAGTTATGTAGCTACGGTATTAGCCACAATGGTACTTGGTCAAGAAGTAACAGGTGCTGATGGTTCTCGCCTAGTAGATCAATTTGGTGGTTTATCGCCAATTTTATTGCCAATGGTAATTGCAGGTGTTGGCATTTTATTATCAATAGTAGGTACTTTTTTTGTACGCATCAGCGAATCTGCTGGTATCAGCACACAAGCGGTACAAAAAGCATTAAACATGGGCAACTGGGGCTCAATGATTTTAACTGCCGTTGCTTGCTTCTTTTTAGTACACCATATATTACCAGCAAGCATGACGTTACGTGGTGCTGAATTTACACGTAACGGCGTTATTGGTGCTATTGCTGTTGGGTTGGTAGTAGGTGCGTTAATGAGTATTATTACTGAATACTATACTGCCATGGGTAAACGTCCTGTGTTGAGTATTATTCGCCAATCAGCTACTGGTCATGCAACTAATATTATTGGTGGTTTGGCTATTGGTATGGAAAGTACATTTTTACCAATATTAGTGTTAGCAGGCGGTATTTATGGTTCATTTGCTTGCGCAGGCCTATACGGTGTGGCAATTGCTGCCGCTGGTATGATGGCAACTACAGGTATGCAATTAGCGATAGATGCTTTTGGTCCTATTGCTGATAATGCAGGCGGTATAGCAGAAATGAGCGAATTACCACCAGATATTCGTGAAAAAACGGATGTATTAGACGCAGTAGGTAATACTACGGCTGCAAGTGGTAAAGGTTTTGCCATTGCTTCGGCAGCGTTAACTTCTTTAGCTTTATTTGCTGCTTTTGTGGGTGTGGCAATGCCTAGTAATCAACACATTGATATTTATAAAGCAGATGTTTTAGCGGCACTTTTTGTAGGTGGCATGATTCCATTTATCTTCTCTTCACTCGCCATTCGTGCCGTAGGTGAAGCTGCCATGGCAATGGTAGAAGAAGTGCGCAGACAATTTAGAACCATACCTGGCATTATGGAAGGTACAGGCAAGCCAGAATATGACAAATGTGTGGCTATTTCTACAGAGGCATCTTTGAAAAAAATGATGTTACCTGGTGCTATCACTATTATATCGCCATTATTAATTGGTTTTATTCTTGGTCCAGAAGCTTTGGGTGGTTTTTTAGCAGGCGCTACTGTAAGTGGTGTATTAATGGGTATTTTCCAAAATAATGCAGGTGGTGCTTGGGATAATGCTAAGAAAAGCTTTGAAAAAGGCGTAGAAATAAATGGTGAGATGTACTACAAAAAATCTGAACCACACAAAGCATCTGTAACGGGTGATACGGTTGGTGATCCATTTAAAGATACATCTGGTCCATCAATGAATATCTTAATTAAACTAATGTCAATTGTTTCTTTGGTAATTGCACCAAGCCTCGCCTTAATGCACAAAACAGAAGCGAGTGTTCCTGCTACTAAAAAAATAGAAGTGAGCATCGTTAATAAAGAAACGGTTGCAGATAGCAATACAACAGTGACTGTAAATGCAGAAACCAAATCGCCTAACGCTTTGATTGAAGCGCTTAAAAAAGACGGCCTTGCTACTGGCAATGATATTAAATTAAATATCAACAATGGTATCATTACTATAAATGGTAAAATTCTATCTGCCGAAGAGAGTAAAAAATACATTCAGTTGTTATCAACAAAAAAATAGTAATTGTTTATGCAGTTTAAGAAAAATCTCATCCAAAAAAGATGAGATTTTTTTATGTCAAATACTTTCACATTTAACTATATATCTTATTTTTAGCCGAAAATATCGATATGACTACTGAAAAAATATGGCTTTTTTGCACTGTGATAATGATAGCTGTGGCTTGCAATTCTAACAAAAATAATGAACCCCCATCATATGATACCAATGATACCACTACTTATATTACCAATGATACAATACCAAATTTCAGGAAGGTTGTAAGCCCAAAAGCTGTTGCTAGTTTTACTAAAAAGGTACCCGACGAGCTTAATAAATGGGTATTTGCTGTAGATGTGTACGAAACCAAAGAAACCTTTAAATACAATATGCGTATCAAATACAAAGAACTTATTGTAACCGATTCATTAAGATTACCCAATTTTGGTACCATACCTAAAGTAATATTACAAAGTGGTAAAGAGCCTTTAAGTTGCATAATAGGCTTTGCTGATAAGAAAGGTAATTTTAAAGAATATAGAAAAGCCTTTATAGATAAGGATAGATTAAGAATTGTATCGCTTAAAAGCTATTTTGTTGGCATATATCAAACACAAAAATGAAGACCTGTAAATTATTGCGCAAGCGGCCTTAAAAAATGATTAAAAAATAATTTGGCGCCGACTTTTGAACAAAATACTACGTAGATATCTAAAAAGTATTTACATTTGTTTCGAAATCCACAATAACAAAAACACAATCCTATGTTTACTAAATTAAAGCTAAATTCTGCTTTCATTGCAATTACTGCAATCATCGTAACAGCATCTATCACTGCACCTTTCACTAACATGTTCGGCAAACATTACAAAAAAGATAAGGACTATTCTTGTTGTAAGGGTGACCAATTGGTGATCAATCATTATTACACTATCAAATTTTTATGGGCTGACGTGTCTACGGGATACACGGTAGAACCAACTGGAAAAGCATTACCAGGTGGCTGCAATATTAAATGCAATTAATATCTCTATGCTATATCCTCTGATGAAAGACCAACAAGTCCTATGATGTACCTAAGCATTTGACCAGTTACATCGCATTTGCCCCCAATTTTTTGGGGGCATTTTAATTTTATGGAATATTGAACCAATAGCGTGAATTTTACCAATAAATTCATTGTAATGAGATACTTATTTGGTTTGATTATCCCTTGCTTTTTTGCCCTTCATGCCCACTCACAAATACCAAAAGAGAAAACACTACTTTGGGAAATTTCTGGTAAAGGCATCAAGCACCCTTCTTATTTATACGGCACCATCCATGTTATGTGCCCAGACCAAATTGTGATAGATACCAGTATCAAAAAAGCATTTAACAATAGCAAACAACTCTATTTAGAAATAGATTTAGACGACCCAAACATGGTAGCAAAAGCCATGAAAGGCATGATGATGCCAGATACTTGCTCGCTAGAAAAACTGGTAGGCAAAGCGGATTACGACAGCATGAATACTATTTTTAAAAACACTGCTGGTATCACATTAAGTATTATGGGTAAAGCCAAGCCAATGTTGCTCATGAGTGCAGTATTTCCTGCTATACTAAAGTGTAATCCTGATGGTTTTGAGAAGCGTTTTCAAGCAATGGCAAAAGCAAAAAATATGGAATTAAAAGGCCTTGAAACCATTGAATACCAAATGCGTGTGTTTGATACCATTCCATTTAAAGTGCAAGCCGATATGCTTAAAAATATGTTGTACAATTTGGATAGCGCTAAATTACAATTTGCAGAATTAGGCAAAGTATATCTATCTAAAGATGTCAATGCCATGCAAGAACTTACTACCAAAGACCCTGAATTTGGTAAATATGATGCGATGATGTTACAAAACCGTAATCAAAATTGGATACCTGTAATAATTGCCGAAGCACAAGCAAAACCTACATTTTTTGCCGTAGGCGCAGCACATTTAGGCGGTATTAATGGTGTGATCTATTTACTTCGAAAACAAGGCTATCAAGTTGAACCCGTTTTCAATTAATAAATAAATCAGCCAACACTCTATAACGTTAGCTGATTTATTTTACACTAAGCTATCTGTTTATTTAATGCATCTTTCCAGTTGCTATATACACCCTTATAAGCATCTATATTAGTAGGTTCTATTAACTGTAATGGTTGCATATTGGCAAAAGCTTCTTTTTCCGAAGCAAAAATATTGGCACCAATACCAGCCCCTAATGCAGCGCCTACACTTCCATCACAATTGTAGAGCTCTACAGGCACGCCAGTGATATTTACAAAAGCTTCGGCAAATACTGAACTTAAAAATAAATTAGCCTTACCTGCACGAATTACAGATGGTTGCATGCCATTACTACGCATAATATCTAAGCCGTACCTAAACGAGCAAGCGATACCTTCTTGCACCGCTCTAAAAATATGGGCTTGGGTATGTAAATTAAAATCGAGGTGTTGGTAATGGGCACCTACTATTGTATTATTAAATATGCGCTCTGCACCATTGCCAAATGGCAATACACTTAATCCATTGCTACCAATAGCCACCTTTGCAGCTTCTTCGTTAATAGCATTATAGCTTTTATTAGCAGCTAGCATTCTTTTAGTAAAACTATTAGCTATACCTGTACCATTAATACACAGTAAAGTACCAATTCTAGTATTTTCTGCGGTATGATTAACGTGCGCAAAACCATTGACTCTCGATTGTTGATCGTAGTTTAAACTATCACCTACACCATAAATTACGCCTGATGTACCAGCAGTGGCAGCTACTTCACCAGGTTGCAACACATTTAGCGATAGTGCATTATTGGGTTGATCACCAGCTTTATATGTTACAGGTATGTTAGTGCTTAAACCTAAGCTTTCCGAAACTGTACTACTTAATTTACCATGGCTAGTAAATACATTTTCAATAGTTGGAAATAATGACGCGTCAAAACCATAATAATCCAACACATCTTTAGAAATCGTATTGGTAGAAAAATCCCACAAAATACCTTCAGATAAGGCAGAAGCAGAGGTGGTAATATCACCCGTTAATTTCATCGCTATAAAATCGCCAGGTAACATCACTTTATCTATTTGCGCATAAATAGCAGGCTCATGTTCTTTTACCCAAGCCAGTTTGCTTGCGGTAAAATTACCCGGTGAGTTTAATAATTTAGATAAACAAGTATCATGACCAATACTATCAAATGCTTTATTGCCATATGGTACTGCCCTGCTATCGCACCAAATAATGCTGTTGCGCAATACATTTTGCGCCTTATCTACACATACCAAACCGTGCATTTGGTAAGCAATACCAATTGCTGACACATTTTTTGGGTTGTAAGTATTAGTAGCATTGGCTTTTAAAATGGCTTGCTGCACATGCTGCCACCAAGTATTCGGATCTTGCTCGGCCCAGCCAGGTTGTAATGCAATAATGGGGGTTTCTGTTTCAGGATATTGAACCGAAACAATCGTCTTTTGCGAAGCAGCATCTACCACAGACACTTTAATAGACGAAGTACCTAAATCTATACCAAGCAATAACATAATTATGATTGTGAATGATTAAAAGGATGTAATGATTGTCTGCAACAATTTTGATAAAATACAAGACACAATGTTACAATGAAACCGATTGCAAAAGAAAAAAAATTTGCAGCTTTTGGTTTTAATAGCACCTATCTTTTTTCAAAAAATGAATACGCAAATTAGGCTTCAAAAATTTCCTAGTGTGCTGATAGAAATTTCCTAGCTAGGAAATTTTCGTTCCCTAGTTAGGAAATTGTTCTTCATTTTAAATAAAAAAATCTGCACCATTTATGGAATATTTTTCTACCTGCATCTTACACTTATTCCTCACCAAAAACTTTGCCTTATGAGACGTCTTATCATTATCTCAGCACTTTGTTTAGCCGCTATTTTAGTAGGCGCTATTTACAGTTTAATTGATGGCATTATTTGCGGTAGCTACTTAGGTGTTACCCTCTCGTTAGCTTGTATTGCAGCGCTATTTATTGGCGTTCGTCAGTTTAAAAAGATGCTTCAAGAAGCAACTGAAGAAGAGTCTTACTAAATTAAATGGCATTGAATACACATTTGTTTAATACAACAAACTATTTCGCTTTGTTTTGATGAAACAAAAACGTGCCATTTACACTACATTCGCCGCATGGCAATATCTACAACCCTAGCAACCCGTAGCGGTAATATCTGCGAATTATGCAGTAGTGACGACAATTTAGTGGCTTATGCAGTGCCACCAAAAACAGATGATTCAGCGGATAACCAAGTAGTGCTTTGCACCAATTGTTTTGGGCAAATAAGCAGCAATAACTTTAGTGATACCAACCATTGGCGTTGCCTAGAGGGTAGCATTTGGAGCGAAGTGCCGGCGGTACAAGCATTAAGTTATAAAATATTGGGTAATATCACGGAAGATTGGGCTGCTGAAACCAAAGCATCTGTAGCACTAGACGAAGCAGTAATTGAGTGGGCAAATGCAGAAGCAGAAATGGCTGCTAATGTAATAGTGCATAAAGACAGCTTTGGCGTGGTATTAGAAACAGGCGATACCGTAATATTGACACAAAACCTAAATGTAAAAGGTGCCAATTTTATTGCGCCAAAAGGTACTACCGTAAGAAAAATTAGACTCGTACCTGATAATGCAGAACAAATAGAAGGTAAAATTGAGGGCGATACCATTGTAATTTTAACCAAGTATGTAAGAAAATCAGTGTAATATTTTCATTTACCACATAGGCACAAAGGCAGATAGATTTTCTATTTGCCTTTGTTATTTATTACTGAAAGTGTTTAGCTTAAGACTATGTGTCTACTATGTCTATGTGGTAAATTAGGCATTACCAAAAAACAAATAGCATAGTAAAATTGACGTGATAATACCTACCAAATCTGCAATCAACATGGTGCTAATGGCATAACGCGTGTTTTTAATACCAACTGCACCAAAGTAAACAGCAACAACGTAAAACGTGGTATCAGATGAACCTTGTAATATACTTGCCAATCTTCCCGCAAAAGAATCAGCACCGTGAATATTCATGGTGTCTATCATCATCCCTCTTGCACCACCGCCACTTAGTGGCTTAATTAAAGCGGTAGGTAAGCCATCCACAAAACGCGTATCTGCGCCAAGTGCACCAAAAACTGATTTCATACCTGCAATAATCACTTCAAATGTGCCGCTTGTACGTAACAAACTAATAGCCACTAACATACCAACTAGGTAAGGAATAATTTTTACAGCCGTTTCAAAACCACCTTTTGCACCATCCACAAAAGCATTGAAAATATCTATTTTTTTATACAACGCACCAACAATGATGGCTACAAAGATGATGAGTATTAGACCATTGCTCAATAGTTTAGAAAAATGTTGCACACCATCTGTATTTAGAGACTTTAGGTAGCATACCAACAACGTAATTAAACCTGTTGCACCCAATACCCAGCCTAAAATTATTGGTTGCAAAAGGTTAATCTTTTGCTTAATGGCAACCATGATCATAGCAGCCATAGTAGCCACAAATGTGGCAATCATACAAGGTACAAAAATATCGGTAGGGCTTGCTGCTGCTGGCTTTACAGAAGCCCTTGCAGCAATAATGGTGATAGGCACTAGCGTAAGACCAGCTGCATGTAAACATAAAAACATCAATTGTGCATTGGTAGCTTTCTCTTTTTCTGGATTAAGTTCTTGCAAGCTTTCCATGGTTTTAATACCAAATGGTGTAGCTGCATTATCTAAATTGAGCAAATTGGCCGAGAAATTCATCATCATATAACCAATAGATGGATGATTCTGGGGTACTTCTGGAAATAGTTTTGAGAAAAACGGACCAATGATTTTGGCTAATAAACGCATACCACCAGCTTTTTCTGCAATGGTTAAAAAGCCCATAAACAAAGCCATTACACCAATGAGATTAAAACAGATAGTAACTGCTGAGTCGCAAGTAGCAATAACACCTGCGGCAGCTTGTTCTTTGTAGGTTAATACTTTGCCATCGGCTTGCTTGATATATTTATTCTTGCCATTTTTATAAGTACTATTTTTATTAAGCGCAGCAATAATTACAGGCGATAAAGTAGCACTATCAACGACTTTGGTAAGCGAGGTATCGCCTTGCTTACCTGTAACCATTTCGGTAAAAATGTCTTTCTTTTCGGGTATGGTTACAAACTTTATAAAAGCTACAATAAATGCAATAAGAATAAAAGCACTCCATATTCTGCTTAAAGCCATTGAAAAAATTTGAGATTGATGATTTGGGATTTATGATTTTGAACGCTGAAAATAAGCAAATTGTTTTTGCTGTCAAATCTTACTTTTGCGGCTCGAAATTTATTGTTCAATACTATTCTGAACGTACAAGTGTGCGACGCAACAGACGCTTAATAGCAGCACTAGCGCTGGTAACACAACATTAGTTTTTAGAATAAAACCGCCCGTAAAGGGAAAGAGGGTAACAAATTATGAGTTTACAAGCAGGAATTGTAGGATTGCCAAATGTTGGAAAATCCACTTTGTTTAATGCCGTGAGTAATAGTGCCAAAGCACAAGCTAGCAACTATCGTTTTTGTACCATAGAACCCAATGTGGGCTTGGTAAATGTACCAGATGAACGTATGACTAAATTGGCCGAACTGGTAAAACCAGAGCGCATTGTGCCTACACAATTGGAAATTGTAGACATTGCTGGCCTTGTACGTGGTGCCAGTAAAGGTGAAGGTTTGGGTAATAAGTTTTTGGGTAATATTAAGGAAGTTGATGCCATTATTCATGTGATTAGATGCTTTGAAGATGACAATGTATTGCGTGAAGAAGGCGCGATAAACCCTGTAAGCGATAAAGAAATTATTGATACTGAGCTACAATTAAAAGACTTAGAAGCGGTAGAAAGAAAGCTACAACGTAGCGAGAAAATGGCTAAAACTGACCCAAAAGCGAAGGCTGAAGTTGAGATTTTACAACAATGCAAAACGCATTTAGAGCAAGGCAAAAGCATTAGAGGTTTGGATTTAAGCAAGGAAGAAAGAGTGGCCATTGCTGATTTGTTTTTATTGACTGAGAAGCCAGTTTTATATGTGGCGAATGTAGATGAAGCAAGCATGCATACTGGTAATAAATACTCTGAAGCCCTTGCTGCTGCTGCAAAAGAAGAAGGTGCGCAAGTGATTGTAATGTGCAACAACATTGAAGCGCAAATTGCTGAAATGGAAGCAGAAGAAGACAAGCAGATGTTTATGGAAGAATACAAGATGACTGAACCTGCTTTGAATAGATTGATACAATCGGCTTATAAATTGTTGCAATTGGATACTTATTTTACGGCTGGGGTGCAAGAAGTGAGGGCTTGGACCATTCACCACGGCTGGAAAGCGCCGCAAGCAGCAGGTGTTATTCATACCGACTTTGAAAGAGGCTTTATTAAAGCTGAGGTAATTGCTTACGAAGATTTTGTAAAATATGGTAGCGAAGCTGCTTGTAGAGATAACGGCCGCTTACGCATTGAAGGTAAAGAATACATTGTAAAAGATGGTGACGTAATGCATTTTAGATTTAACGTGTAAATTGAATACACGAACTCGAATATAATTTCATTAATTGCACGAATTAACATTTAAAAATCAACTTAGAAATTGGTTTCATGATTGTGATTCGTGCTTTTAATTTTAATTTGTAGATAATTATGAAAAAGATACTTCTACCCTTTTTATCAGCAGTTGTTCTTGCAGCTTGTGGCAATGATAATAGTCAATCACAATCAACCGAAATAACCACACCTGCTGTAAGCAACGAGCCGCCAACGCTTAGCTACACGGTTACTAATATTTACCCGCACCAAACAAGTGCTTTTACAGAAGGCTTAGAATGGCACGATGGAAAATTGCTAGAAAGCACTGGTAGCCCTGATTATAGCGGTAGTAGCAAACTAGCTTATGTAGATTTAAAAACTGGCAACGACATCAAGAAAATTAATCTTGATAAGAAGTATTTTGGTGAAGGAACAACCTTGTTAAATGGTAAAATTTACCAACTAACCTACAAGGAACAAAAATGCTTTGTGTACGATGCAAAAACGTTCGCAAAGCAAAAAGAGTTTGACTACGATGGTGAAGGTTGGGGCTTAACAAATAATGGCAAGCAACTAATCATGAACAATGGTGGTGATAAACTTTACTTTAGAGACCCAGAAACATTTGCTGTAAAAAATATAGTAAGTGTTACAGACAATAGTGGCCCCGTACCAATGATTAATGAACTTGAGTGGGTAAATGGTGAGATATATTCTAATATTTGGCAAAAAGATATTATTGTAAAAATCAATCCTGAAACAGGTAAAGTAATTGGAATTGCAGATTTCAGTGGCATGAAGGAAAAATATTTCCCTGAACTAGCTGCAAACACTGATGTACTTAATGGTATTGCCTATGATAGCACTGCAAAACGTTTTTTTATTACTGGCAAAAACTGGCCAAAACTTTTTGAAGTAAAATTCTAGGATATTTTCTCGCAGATAATGCAGAAATGCACAGATGACGAAGAAGTACGTTAATTTTTGATGTATTTATATTTTTTGCGTTTTCCGCGAAGTTCTGCGAGAAAAATTATTTCTTGCCTAAAACATAGATAACCGAACTGCATTTTTTAGGATTACCGATGGTTTTTATGTTTGAAATTAACCCCCGAAAGAAAGCTGCCACCAAATTGCCTTGCCCATTTTTATATTGTTCGCTTAGCATACTTACATAAAAACTATCAAACCACATAGGCTTGTATGCCTTTACTGCAAAGCCTTTTAGATTGGCCAAAGTATCTATACTTTGTGGTGAAAAATGGTACAAATGTCTTGGCACATCATAAGCTGCCCAAGTACTACCATAATAAGTAGCATCGTAGCTAGTATAGTTTGGCACAGCAATAACTAGCTTACCATTGGGTTTTAAAATGTCATGAAATTGATTCAAATAACCTTGCAAGTCATGCACATGTTCTAGCACATGCCACATCGCTATGGCATCAAACTGGTTATTGTCTAAATAATATAAATCGGAAGGACCTTGTAAGGTTAAATTATACTTTTCCTTAGCTACTTTTCTCGCCGTATCATCAGGTTCTAACGATGTTACTTGCCAGCCATTGGTAGCCATCATATTAGAAAATGCACCAGTGCCAGCGCCTACATCAAGCAAAGTGCCTGTTTGTAATCCTGTCACTTTTCTCAATAAAGCCAATTTACTTTTTAATGTAAAATTTCTTACTAAGTGGTACAAGCGGTTGATCAAACCTTCATTGGTATCACTATGCGACACATAGCTTGTAGATTGGTAATAAGGGCCTATTTCTTCTGCACTAGGAATGGCTTGTGTAAATCTTAACGAGCAACTCTCACAATGCCAAATATCAAATACCTCATTGCTTACGGTGTAATCTTTCGCAGATAAACAATTTTGTATAGCTACACTACCGCAACTTGGGCAATGTTGGTGTTGGATTCTTTCAGCCATTAAAATAAAAATGAAACATTAAATATAATAATACAACAAAGCGCCTACACCCATTAGTGCCAATATTAACGCATATACCCACCAATAATCTTCATCCTTTTCTTTAACAATCATCTCCAAACGGTCATCTTCGGTTTCTTCAGTAATAATTAAATTATCACCCGTTTTATATAATTCTACCAAATTAGCTTTACTATCTGTAGCCGAACTTAATTTAATATCATTTAGGTAAGCAGGTGTAACAGCATGTTCTTCTGTAAACAGAATGTCATCATCGCTATAGCCTTTTTGTAGCTTACCAATTCCTGGTAATTCTACAGGTTTATTGCTATCAATATTTTCTTTTATTGATTGGCTAAATGCCTGGAAGGATTGTACAGCTTGTTTTTCATCAATATTTAGCGCTTTAGATAAATACTGGAAAAACTGTCTATCAATAGCTGGTTGTCCTTTTTCAAACGCTACTTTGGGCTGCGGTGCATGTAATACACCTGTTACAAAATCGAGTTTAGCAGAATCGGTATTCACTGAAAAATTACCAATACCAGGAATGCTAATTTTTCTATTTAAAACAAAATACTTATATATTTCTTGGTACATACAGCGCTTAAATATGGTACGAATATACATGCCTTTAAGACAAGCAACAAATGCTAGTTATCCTTAGGCAAAATTATTTACGCCCCTCTGTCAGTTTTTATGACAGTCTGCGTCTCTATAAACACTCGTGGAAAAGTCAAATAAGCATCTTTCATATTTGGAGGTATATTTGATATTTATTACAAGGTTAAAACGGAGAATCATCTCAATCATAAACAAAAATTTACAATCATGGCTTTAGAATTTACAGACGCAAACTTCCAAGCTGAAGTTTTAGAAAGCGATCAATTAAGTGTTATTGACTTTTGGGCAGAGTGGTGTGGCCCTTGTCGTGCTATTGGACCAGTTATTGAAGAACTTAGCAAAGAGTATCATGGCAAAGTAAAAATTGGTAAAGTAAACGTAGACGTAAACCCACAAACTAGTACCAATTATGGTATTACTTCTATTCCTGCTATCCTTTTTGTAAAAGGTGGTAAAGTGGTAGATAAACAAATTGGCGCTGTACCTAAAAGCGTGTTAGACAAAAAAATTCAAGCACATTTATAAGCTGCTTGGTAGATTATAAAAAAGCCTCCAAATTGGAGGCTTTTTTATGGGTGTATGTTGCGATAAGTCTATTAAGGAAAAATACCAAGCTCTGTATAACTTGTACCTACTTTGTCTATTGCACATACATAAGCAGCAGTGCGCATATCTGGTATAGCAGGGTTGGCTTTCCAAATGTCCATAATTTCTCTTGTAGCCGTAATCATGGTTTCTTCTAGGCCGCTATGTACCAAGTCTACTTCATCTGCGCCATGTTCTATAAATCTACGCTCAGCATCGCTTACTTTTTTACCAGTTAACCCTTCTAATTGCGATAAAATATGGTGATTCATATTTTCAGTAAAGCGTTTCTCCATTCTACCATAACGTACATGGCTTAAGTTTTTCAACCACTCAAAATAACTTACTGTAACACCACCCGCATTCAAGTACATATCTGGCACTACCAAAGTGCCTTTTTGGGCAAATACTTCATCGGCTTCTGGTGTTAAAGGGCCATTTGCGGCTTCGCCAATAATTTTTGCCTGAACACGTGGTGCATTGTCGCCATTAATTACGTTTTCCAACGCAGCAGGAATTAAAATATCGCAAGCTAGTTCTAACGCATCTGTATTTTTTGCCAAGTTAGTAGCACCAGGGAAATTTAAAATAGAACCTGTTGCTTTTCTATGTTGAAACAATGCTTCTTCGTTAATACCATCTTCCTTGTATATCGCCCCTTCAAATTCTGCTATTGATACCACAATAGCACCATGTTCACGGAAGAACTTCGCACTGTGATAACCCACATTGCCCAAACCTTGTACCACTACTTTTTTACCTTCGATACCTGTCGTTAAACCAAGTTTCGCCATTACATCAGGCATATTGCATACTTCACGAATACCAAAAAATACCCCCAAACCAGTGGCTTCTTTTCTACCACGCACACCACCCTGCGATACAGGCTTACCAGTAACACAACCTGCACTGTCAATTTCGCCTGGCTTTAACGATTGGTAAGTATCTACAATCCATGCCATTTCTCGTTCGCCAGTACCGTAATCTGGTGCGGGCACATCAATACCTGGGCCAATAAAGTTTTTCTTAACCAATTCGCTCGTATAACGGCGGGTAATTTTTTCAAGTTCGTAAGCACTATGCGCTTTAGGATTTATTTTAATCCCCCCCTTACCGCCACCAAATGGTACATTTACAATCGCACATTTGTAGGTCATTAAACTAGCTAAGGCCATTACCTCATCTTGATTTACGGCCATGCTAAAACGAATACCACCTTTACACGGGGTTTTATGCTGACTGTGTTGTACACGGTAAGCCTCTATTACCTCTATTCTGCCATCGTCCATTTTTACAGGAAACTTCATGCTGTAAATACTGTTACAGGCTTTTATTTGTTCTAGCAAGCCTTTTTCCCACTTGGTAAATTTTGCTGCCTTGTCAAAACTTTGTTCCACGCTGTGGAAAAAGCTATAATTTGCTTCTAACATGACTTTTTAAATTTTAATAATTAAATATAGCAATCGTTATAAAAAAAGTAGTGATATAATATTACCAACGGTTAGCCATAGCCAAGCTGTGGTTGTTTCACTTTACCGATAGCTATCGGTATGTACGTTCTCGTCGCTTTTCAGCTTTGCTCGCCTAATACGGGTAGCAACAACTCTACATATACAATCATAAATACTATTTCTAACAGCTTTGTCGCTATTTCTAACGGCTTTGTTGCTATTTCTAACAGCTTTGTTGCTATTTCTAACAGCTTTGTTGCTATTTCTAATGGCTTTGTTGCTATTTCTAACAGCTTTGTTGCTATTTCTAACAGCTTTGTTGCTATTTCTAATGGCTTTGTTGCTATTTCTAACGGCTTTGTCGCCATTTCTAACAGCATTGTTACTATTTCTAACAGCTTTGTTACCATTTCTAACAGCTTTCTTGTTATTTCTAACGGCACTGTTGCTACTTAGAAAGCCATTGTTGTAAAGCCGCCGAAGGCGCAATAATATATATTTACCACAATGAAATGGTAAATAGCTAAACAAAGAACTAACAGATGCAGTGTGCGACGCAACAGAAGCTACATAGAAGTAGTTAAGCTGGTCTCATGATAAAAAGATTTTAGAACTAGGACTTGTTTTCCAGCTTACGCAGTTTTCTATCTACACTAATGAGGTATATAAAAAGGCCAACCATTATGATAATTACCACTGCCATTACCACATAAATTTTGCCATTGCTACGCATCACATCGTTGTTATTTGGTGTTTGTGCATTTGCAAAAACAGTGATAAAAGCGAGTACTAAAGTGGCACATATACGTTGTAATTTATTCATGGGATACATTTTTCTCAATTAATAATTGGGTTCTAATTTTTAGAGTGGTTATCCAAACACCTAATAGCGTCCAACCGATAAAGGCAGGATACATTACGCTGCGCATAGCCATGGTAGAATCTTTAGGGTTTAAGCCAGGGTTGCCCTCGCTGCCTTGCCCACCTGGATGTAGAGATTGCGTAAGTCTAGGCAAAATCCAAAGTGTAGGAAACAGCATAAAAAAGGCGAAAATATTGTATACGGCACTTATTCTTGCACGTTTTTCATCGTCTGTCATGCTACCACGTAATACAAAATAAGCAAGGTAAATAAGTAAAGCGATGGCAGCACCGTTTTGTTTTGGGTCGCCACTCCAAGGTTGCCCCCACTGATAATTGGCCCAAACTGCCCCTGTAGTAATGCCAAGCAATCCAAACGTAATGCCTGTAGTGGCGTAAGCAGTAGAATAAATATCGTATTTTACAGATGGGGTTCTTAAATATAAAATGGCATAAACAAGCGAAGTACCAAGTAGTACCATCATGCCTATCCACATAGGTACGTGAAAAAATAAGTTGCGAATACTTTGCTGCAAGGGCACGCCCGGCGGATTGGGTACTTGTACTAAAAAGCCATAAGAACCTACGTATAAAAGAAGAACCACTACCAATATTTTCCACCAATATTTGTGCATCATAGAAGATAATTTAGCGACCCTCAGTAAACTAACAAGCGTTAACTTATTGAGGTAGCAAATGTAGGATAAAGCCCTTCATCAAAACCAAAGAGTATGTAAAAATTGTTGAGAGATTTACATTTACAACAAACTATTGTACTTACGAACAGCCACTCGTTGCGCACTATAAATACTTTTGTGGCCGCTGCAATAATAAGCCGCAAAACAAGCAATAGCATAGTATAGAATATGCTGCCCACCAAATAATTCAACGCCCATAATAGTACAAGCCAAAGGTGTGTTGGTGGCCCCTGCAAATACTGCAATAAACCCAAGACCAGCTAATAAATCTACCGGGCAGCCAGTGTAGCTAGCCAATACATTACCCAAAGCAGCCCCAATAAAAAACAATGGTGTTACTTCACCACCTTTAAAGCCCATGCCAAGCGTAATAGCAGTAAGTAATAATTTCCACAACCAACTAAAATTGGTAACGCCATAGCTGTTAAAAGCGGTAACAATACTTACCCCATTGTTAGGATTAGCAACCCCAAGACCCATATAATCAAACGTGCCTAAAGCATAGCTAATGCCAATTACCAATGCGCCACCAACCATAGGCACTAGCAAAGGCTGTTTAATGTATTGGTTAGTTTTTTGCTTGATAAAATGAGTGGTATTGGCAAAAAGTGCCGCCGCTAAGCCAAATAAACAACCTGCCAAAGCCACTTTGAGGATGAGTAATATATCAACCTTGAGAAAGAATCCACCAATCTTTATAACTGCATTTTCAATACTCGCAATGCTATAATGTGTGTGATGAATGCCACAAGCCGCACAAGTAATATCTGCCACGATACCTGCTAGTAAGCAAGGCAACAATGCATCAAATTTGATAGAACCAATAGCTATTACTTCAAGTGCAAAAACAGCACCAGTTACAGGCGTACCAAACACGGCACCAAAGCCAGCAGACATGCCACATAGTAATAATATGCGCTTATCAGCAGGTTTCAACTGAAGCCACTTAGACCATAAATCTGCCGTGCTGCCGCCCATTTGTACTGCAGTACCTTCTCTACCAGCAGAACCACCGAATAAATGTGTAATAATAGTAGTTAACAATACCAAAGGCATCATTCTAAAAGTAACCATAGTACTCGGGTTATGAATCGCATCAATAATAAGATTATTGCCTTTATCGCTGTTTTCACCAAGGGTTTTATAGACCCATACAATTAGTACACCTGCAAATGGTAATAGCCAAATGAGCCATTCATGCTGCCAACGCAAATTGGTAACCACCTCTAGCAGCCATAAAAAAAAGGCAACCATCAAACCAATAACAATAGCTAGCGGCACTATAAAAAAAGATAAACGTAATGGCGAGAAAATTTTGGTGGTAAAATGATGTTTTAAAATACTAGTCATGCTACAAATAGGTAGTGTTAGCTAAAAATAAATACTATTTGTAGGCGTCATTAGTGCTTAAAGTAAAGCGACGGTTTAATAGGAAGACACCATTTCCTTGATGAACGAAAATAGTAAATTTAGATACAAGCACTTAAAAAATATTATCTTTCTAACTCAGTGACGTATATTGACCTTTTAAGTATGAGTGAGCCTCTTTTACAAATAAAAAATCTTAACATCAGTTTTGAAGCCAATGGCAGTACCAACAAGGCTATAACCGATATTAATATCACAGTTAACAATGGTGAAATTGTAGCCATTGTAGGCGAAAGTGGTTCGGGAAAGTCCGTTACTTCCCTATCTATTTTACAACTCATTCCTTCACCACCTATTAAGTACGAGAGCGGCGAAATTTTATTGACTACAAATGGAGAAACGGTTGATATTTTACAATTATCAAAAGACGCGTTTACCAAAATAAGGGGTAATAAAGTGGCGATGATTTTTCAAGAGCCCATGACCTCTTTAAACCCTGTGCTTACTTGTGGAGACCAAGTAATGGAAGCCATTTTGCTGCATAAAAATTGCAGTAAAGAAGCCGCCAAAACTACAACCATGGCCTTGTTTGAACAGGTACAATTACCCAATCCAGAAACATTGTTTCATCGTTATCCGCATCAAATAAGTGGTGGACAAAAACAACGGGTAATGATTGCGGTGGCGATGAGTTGCGAACCAGATTTACTTATTTGCGATGAACCAACAACCGCATTAGATGTTACCGTTCAAAAGAACGTGTTGCATTTATTAAAACAGCTTCAGCAGCAAACACAAATGGGCATCATCTTCATTACACACGACCTTGGTGTAGTAGCCGAAATTGCAGATAAAGTAGTGGTACTGTACAAAGGCAATATTGTAGAAGAAAATACGGTAGCCAATATATTTATCAATGCGCAGCATCCTTACACCAAAGCATTACTAGCATGTAGACCAATTTTGCATAAAAAAGGCGAAAGATTGCCTTTGGTGAGCGATTTCATGTCAGAAAAACAAGTTACAAGTTACCAGTTACCAGTAACCAGCAATGACCAACAAACAACTAGCAACCAAAAACCAGTAACCAGCAACAGGCAACGAGCAACCCTTTTGTCTGTCAAAAACCTCAAAATCTATTTTCCTGCAAAAAAAACTTTTTTAGGTAAAGTTTTAGATTATAACAAAGCGGTGGATGATGTAAGCTTTGATGTGTATGAAGGCGAAACCTTGGGCTTGGTAGGCGAAAGTGGCTGCGGTAAAAGTACATTGGGCAGAACCCTACTACGTTTAATAGATGCTACTAGCGGCAGCATTATTTATAAAGGTGAAAATCTGATAGAAATAGCAAATACCCAATTAAAAATATTACGTAAGGATATGCAGATTATTTTCCAAGATCCTTACTCATCGCTTAATCCACGATTAACCATTGGTGAAGCTATTGCAGAACCGCTGCTTGTACACAATATCATTACCAATGCGAAAGCTAGAAAAGAACATGTGATTGAATTGCTTGAAAAAGTAAGTTTAAGTGCCGACCATTACAACAGATACCCTCATGAATTTAGTGGTGGGCAAAGGCAGCGCATTGTCATTGCAAGAGCTTTGGCATTGCAACCAAGTTTTATTGTATGCGACGAAAGCGTAAGTGCTTTAGATGTAAGCGTACAAGCACAAGTACTTAATTTACTTAACGATTTAAAGAAAGATTTTGGCTTTACCGCCATTTTTATTTCGCACGATTTATCAGTAGTTCGTTATATCAGCGATAGAATTATGGTAATGAATAAGGGTAAGATTGAAGAAATTGGCGCTGCTGAACAAGTGTACCACCATCCTTCTAGTAGCTACACAAAAAAGCTGATAGCATCTATACCCAAAGGCTTTGATGTATCAGCTTAAAATTTTAAACCTTATTAATCAACTAGTTAAGTGAGGCAGTTTTTACTTTCTTAACCTCAACTTTCTTTTTGTCGCCAGCTTTATCAGACAAGCTTGCAATATGTGCACTCAAGTTTTTAAAAGTAGGTTCCTTATCAAACATCACGCCGTTGATGAAAAAAGTAGGTACAGTAGTAACGCCCATTTTAATGCCTTCATTAAGGTCGTCTTGCACTGTCCAACCATAAGTACCATTAATAATATCTTCTAAAAACTTTTTATTAGTAGTACCAATTTCTTTTGCGTAGGATTTTAAGCTAATTACGCCCAGATTCTTTCTGTTTCTAAACAATTCTTTGTGCATTTCCCACAATAATTCGCCGCCTTCTTGACCTATCGCAATAGCTGCTTCAGCAGCTTTATGCGCTTTTTGGTGAATTTTTAATAATGGAAAATGACGGAAATTGAAATTAATTTTATCAGGATATGTTTCCAATAAGGCCGCAACTACTTCATTTACTTTTGCGCACTCATCGCTTTCATAATCTACAAATTCTGTTATTGTTATTGGTGCTTTTTTGTTACCAACGATTATTTTTTTAGGTTCAATAATCTCAACCACTTCTTTTGGCTTCATCTATTATTTTATTTTTGAGCAAATCCACTGTAGCTAAATCAATTGTAATTCATCATGCAGATTTTTATAATGCAAATGTACTAAAAAATAAAGATTTTGCCAAATACGTATTAAACTAATAGTCCCTATACTGCTAAATTTTCAGAAAATCTTAACATTAAGTGTATAAATTACTGCTCTTTTAAGCCTATACATCTCAATATAAAGGAAATTTCAACTTTGATTTCATTCAATATGACAATAATAGTTTATCAATCAGATACAACTGCATTGTTTTAATTTCGCCACATGAGTTTGTTACGCGTTATTGATATTTCAAAAAAAAATAAGAAAGGCTTTGAACTAGAGAAAACTAATTTTACGCAAGCGATTGGCCAAAAAATAGCCATCGCAGGCGAAACGGGCTCTGGCAAATCAACACTTTTAAAAATTATCGCGGGCTTGGAACAGCCAGATAGCGGCACAATACTATTTGAAGGCAAAAAAGTTATGGGACCTTTGTATGAATTAATTCCCGGCCATCCGGGCATTGCTTATTTATCTCAGCAGTTTGAATTGCCCAATTTTTTAACTGTTGAACAAGTACTCATTTACGCCAATCCTTTGTGGGACGAAGAAGCCGAAAAGGACGAGAAAGCAAAGGCTTTATACAAAATGTGTCGGATAGATCATTTATTGAAAAGACGTACCGATGAGTTGTCAGGTGGCGAAAAACAACGAGTAGCTTTAGCAAAACTTATTATATCTGCACCAAGATTATTACTACTTGACGAGCCATTTTCTAATCTCGACATGATTCATAAAAACATTTTAAAAGACGTCATTAAAGATCTCAGCGAGCAACTAAACCTTTCTTGTATCATTATTTCCCACGACCCGCTTGACACCCTTTCTTGGGCCGATGACATTATCGTTATGCGTAATGGTTTGGTTATTCAACACGATACACCTTACCATATTTACACAAAACCTGTAGATGCTTACACGGCAGGCTTGTTTGGCAAATACAATACCATTAGCAAAAAGCTGGCAACTTCTTTGGCCACTATTTTAGAAGATAACGGCATTGCTAGCAACACTTTTTTACGCCCAGAACATTTCATTATCACCAACAGTAACGAACCTTCATTTAAAGGCGAAGCAACCGCAATAAGGTATTTTGGCAGCTATCAAGAAGTTGATGTACTCGTTTTTGGTGAAAGCATCACCATAAAAACAAATATTGTCAATGCAAAGACTGGCGATTTTTTAAACATCACTTATCGGTAGAAATATTGCGGTAGCCAATGGCAATATAAATATTTAATATTTTTAACATTTTATTGCTCCTAGCTATTGTTACAAACATGTTGTATGTACTGCAACTTTTACTTTAGCACTCATATTTTACAGCTAAAACTTTTGTTTATAATTCGATTTGGTAATTTTATTTTAATATGTATATATTAGCAGTTATGTCATCATATTATTTTTTATTTAACGCCTTATGACATTAACAGAAGAACAAGCGGCTATTATTCAATCAAAAGGTAATATAAAAATAAATGCAGTAGCAGGGTCAGGTAAAACAACCACTGTTATTGCTTATGCTAAGGCAAAACCTGCCACTAGTCGTATTTTATACTTGGCTTTTAATAAATCTGTGAAGCTAGAAGCCATTAAAAAATTTGCAGAAATAGGATTAACTAATGTAACCGTAGAAACCGCACATTCACTGGCATTTAAATACATTGTTTACCGAAGCAATTACAAAGTGAGGCCGCAAGGCTACAAAACCAATGAAATAGCAGAACTGCTTAGCTTAAAAGCCACTGGCGAAAAACATGCTGAATACATTATTGCCAATCACATTAATAAAATGATTGCTTACTTCTGCAACAGCGATAAACACAAAGTGCAAGAACTCAATTATTTAGATATTGTTGCCGATCCTGTAGCGAGAACATTTGTGGCGGCCAATTATCAATACATAGAAAAGCAAGCAAGAATTGTGTTGGGAAAAATGGATAACGCCGAGATAGAGATAACCCATGATTTTTACTTGAAAAAATTCCAATTGGCCAACCCACAACTTGGCTACGATTACATATTGTTTGATGAGGGGCAAGATGCGTCACCTGCAATGTTGGCTATTTTTCTGCAACAAGCAGCTACCAAAGTGATTGTAGGCGATACACATCAGCAAATTTATGGCTGGCGCTATGCGGTTAACTCGCTTGAAAAAGCCGATTTTACAACTTATCATTTATCTACTAGTTTTCGTTTTGCGCAGCCAATAGCAGACTTAGCTGTAGATGTGTTGCAATGGAAAGAACAATTGACCACACACAAACCTGTAACCATTAACGGTAAAGGCAAAAGCAAAACAAAAGCAACCGTAGCCGTAATTGCAAGAACCAATTTAGGCTTATTGCTAAAGGCCATTGAATATGTAACCGAGAAAAAAGACATCAAACATATTTACTTCGAAGGTAATATCAATTCTTACACCTACGCAGATGAAGGCGCTTCGCTGTACGATGTGCTGAACTTACAAAATGGGAAACGTGACTTAATTAGAGACAATTTAATTAAGGCCATGAAAGACATTGAAGAACTGAAAGAGTATATTGAAAAAACCGAAGACATGCAACTTGGTATGATGGTAGAAATAGTGAAAGAATATGGCAATGAAATTCCTAGTATTATTAAAGCTATCAAAGACAAGCACTTACCAAATGATGAGAAAGAAAAAGCTGATATCATCTTCTCTACGGTGCATCGTTGCAAAGGCATGGAATACGATATTATTCATTTAGCCAATGACTTTATTAATGAAGAGAAGCTAGAAAAAACCTTAGCAGATACTAAAAAAGAAGCACTGAATACTACCAAGCTTAATGAAGAAATTAACTTGTTGTACGTTGCTATAACACGAGCCAAACACTCGCTACACATACCTGAAGCGTTGATGCCTATTGATTTTCCACCTGCTACGAACATTTATGTAATACCAAAAATATCGGCAGAAGACAAGCAAAAAGCCAAAGCGCAAAACACCAAAAAGCCGCCATATATTGCTAGCACCAAAGGCAAAACTTATTCAGTAGAATTGGTAAGAGAAAAACACAATGGTGCTTACCAACCCTGGACGGCTGAACTAGATGCGGAACTAACTGCTATGTTCTGCAAAGGCAAAAACATTACCGATATGATAAAACATTTTAAACGTACCAAAGGCGCTATTGTAGCAAGAATAAAGAAGCTACAACTGGCAGAGAATTATGGGTAAAGAAATCAAAGCAATCATTTTAATCCTACCAAATCATGGTTCAGACAACAACAATCAACCATTGGGCAATATTCATTAACAACACTACCAATCACCAAAGCTTTATACAGCAGCTATTACAAGGCCATGCAGCCGAGCCTTTTACAGCCTTTAACTCACAAAAAGGGCTACTATTTTCTACCATTACTTTAAATGCATTTATAGAAGAGGAAGACCGACATGAACATACAGATGTATTGAAAAATACCAATCGCACACTTAAATCAATGTCAAGCGGTGAGCGTAAAAAAGCCTTGTTGGCCTACTTATTATCGCAGCAACCAGATTTCATCATTCTCGACAATCCATTTGATAATTTAGATGTGGCTTCGCTGCAAATGCTTCGCAACGAACTCACAAATATTGCTCACCAAACCGCCATTATTCAAGTGGCTACCCGCAAGCTAGATAAGCTAGATTTTATTAGCAATACCTATGCGTTAAACAATACTACCACCAACCAAACCACCCATTTTACAGGCAGTATACCGCCACCTTTAAAGCATTATGAAATAAGTACTAATACCTTGGTTGAATTTAAGAATGTAACGGTAAAATACGAAGACCACACCATTATTCGCAACATCAATTGGACCATAAAAGCTGGGGAATTTTGGCAGTTAATTGGCCCAAATGGTTCTGGTAAAACCACTATGCTTACCATGATTAATGGCGACAACCCTAAAGCTTACGGGCAAGATTTGTATTTGTTTGGCAAGCGCAAAGGCAGTGGCGAGACCGTGTGGGAAATAAAAGACAAAATAGGCTACCTCACCCCTGCTATGACAGATTTGTTTAGCACAAGGCATACATTGTTGCAAATGATTATCGGCGGCTTTTTCGATTCTATTGGCTTGTACAATTTACCAAGTGATGGGCAATTGAAACTAGCAAATGATTGGCTCGCACTTATAGGCATGACGCAGTTAAAAAACACGCCTTTCTGTAAATTATCTATGGGGCAGCAGCGCATGGCTTTAATAGTACGTGCTATGGTGAAACACCCACCACTATTAATTTTAGACGAGCCAACCGAAGGTTTAGATGATGATAATGTAACAATGTTGAGCAACCTGATTAATAAAATAGCCGCGGAAAGCAGTACAGCCATTTTGTACGTATCGCACCGCACCGAGGATGCAATTAAACCACAATTTGTTTACGAATTATTGCCAAGTAGCGATGGATCTATAGGCGCAGTAAAATATTAAAATATACGTTAATTTAATATTAAATAGGCATTTTTAGTTATATTTTATCTCGTATTTTATTCCGCGAGAGGGTTTGCTACTAAACCTAATTTACTCTTTTGGTTGACAAAAAACTTTTTTAAAATCTCTTTTCTAAAATAAAAATCCCCCTTATATTTGCAGCCCAAACAAATGGAGGGCATAGCTCAGTAGGTTAGAGCGACAGATTGTGGTTCTGTAGGTCGTGGGTTCGAGACCCATTGTTCTCCCTCAATAATTGGTAAACCTTGAGAGTGTAAAACTTTCGAGGTTTTTTTATAATTAGCCACAGAGGCACTGAAACACTGACAATAATTATCTAAATTTTTTAAAAAAGCTTTAGGAATTAACCAATTTTTGTTTTCCGTGTTTTATACTTTGGGTTTCAATGCCTTAGTGGCAAATAAATAATACATCATGACTTTAGGTTTATTGCTTATCCCTATCATTTCGGCAGGTATTGGTTGGTATATCAACGGGTTAGCCATTAAAATGCTCTTTCACCCAAAAGTGCCTAAAAAAATATTAGGTATTCGTTTCCAAGGTATCCTTCCTAAAAATCAACCTCTAATTGCAGCTAAACTTGGTACATTAGCAAGTGCAGAATTGCTATCCTTTGAAGATATTATTGCAAAAGTTACCAATGCTGAGAATATCGAAAAACTAATGCCGGTAGTTGGAACACATATTGATCATTTTTTAAGGGTAAAATTGGCCGAAAAAATGCCCGTTATCAGCATGTTTATTGGCGAAAAAACCATCTCGGAACTTAAAGGGGTTTTTATGGAAGAATTGAAAACCTTATTTCCAGCCTTAATGGGAAGCTATGTGAACAACTTACAAAAAGACCTAGACTTAGCGCAAATTATTACCCAAAAAGTAGCTTCCATTTCTAGCGATAAACTAGAAGAAATATTTTATAATGTAATGAACAAGCAATTGCGCTACATAAAATTGATTGGCGCTGTAATAGGCTTTATTATTGGTATTTTACAAATAGGCATAACATTACTTAAGTTCTAATTCACCGACAAATATTTAGTTCTGGTAGCATTTAGCCCATCAAAATCCTTTCAAATTTGTCTTTATACCGTTCGTATAGAAGCCATTAAATACCTAATTTCTAGGTATCACCTTTGCACAATATTATTTAGAAACACATGAAGAAATTTTTCTTATTAGGCATTTTATTAGCAAGCACATTCATTTCTCAGGCTCAATACCCAAGCGCGGGCAAACCAGCGGGTGCGACTGGTCGCGGTGGTGGACAAAACGTAAACATTGGTCATTTATATGGCAAAATTGTTGACAAACAAACCAACAAAGGTATTCCTGGTGTATCAGTTCAGTTAACAGGCAATAGATTTGATACGATTACCAAACAAATGAAACAAGCTGTTTTAAAAACTGTCATTACTGAAGCGAACGGTGATTTTAGCCTAGAAGGCATATCGATTTTTGGTAATTTCAAAATGAAATTGTCTGCAGTAGGTTATAAAGCAGCGGAAAATATAGTAAGCTTTGGCATAAAATTCCCTGCTGCAGGTTCTCAACCAGATTTTGCAGCTATTGCTGCCGCAGCAGACAAAGACCTCGGCAATATTAAATTGGAGCAAGATGCAACACAATTAGAAAGTGTGACAGTAACTTCTACGGCTAAACCATTATTTGAACTTGGCATCGACAGAAAAGTATTTAATGTAGATAAAAACTTGGTGAGCACTGGCCAAACAGCAACAGAAATTATGAAGAGTATTCCTTCATTAAGTGTAGATATTGATGGCAATGTTACTTTAAGAAATGCATCGCCGACTATATTTGTAGATGGCAGACCAACAACTTTAACATTAGACCAAATACCTGCCGACTTAATTGAAAAAGTAGAAATTATTACTAATCCGTCTGCAAAATATGATGCGAGCGGTGGTGGTGCTGGTATTTTAAATATTGTATTAAAGAAAAATAAAAAAGTAGGATACAATGGTGGTATTAGAGCGGGTGTAGATAGCCGTGGAAAATTTAATGGTGGTGGCGATTTAAACCTTCGTCAAAATAAAGTTAACTTCTTTTTAAGCGGTGTTTACAATCAACGCAAATCTATTTCTACCAACACTACAGATAGAAACGATTTTGGTACAAAACCTGACCAAATTAGCCAAAATCAAAAAAGTACCAATGAGGGTTATTTTGGTTTCTTACGGGGCGGTTTAGATTATTTTGTAGATAACAGAAACACCGTTAGTATTGCTGCTAACTTTAATAGAGGTCAATTTAATGGTGACCAGGAGCAACAAGTTGACTCTACTAGTGGCGGTATTTATAAATCTTATAATTCAATTGTCAGTAATTCTGTTTCTAACTTTAAAAACTTTGGTTCTTCTTTAAGCTTTAAACATAATTTTGAGAAGAACGGCCATAATATCAGTGCCGATTTAAACTATAATTACAGTACCAATAATAATAATTCATTAATCAACACACAGAACTACTATCCATACACCATTACACCCACCAAAGCGCCTATTAAGCAACAAACTTTGGGTAGTGGCGAGAATAAGTTTTTAACTGCGCAAGTTGATTATGAAAATCCAATAACTGAAAATACCAAATTAGAACTTGGGGGTAGAGCGGCGCTTAGAGATTTTAGCAACCTAAATAACCAATATTTCTATAATAGCTCAACTGGGTTTTACGATTATTTTCCATTGCTAAGTTCTAATTATAAATACACAGATGCTGTATATGCTGCTTATGCAAATATTAGCTGGAAAGCCAATCGATTTAGTTATCAGTTAGGTTTGCGTGCAGAAAGCTCTGATTACAAAGGCAATATTTTAAGTGCAACTTCTTCTAAGGATTCTTCTTTTAGAGTAAGTTTCCCTATCAGCTTGTTCCCAAGTGCTTTTATCACATATAAATTAACTGATAAACAAGACTTACAATTGAACTATTCTCGTAGAATAAATCGTCCCAATTTCTTTCAGTTGATACCATTCATTGATTATACAGATCCATTAAACTTGAGTAATGGTAATGCGAATTTAAAACCTGAATTTACCAATTCGTTTGAAGTTTCTTATAATAATGCTTATAAAAAAGGCGCTAACTTGTTAGTTACTGCTTACTTTAAACAAACAGATAACTTAATTACACGTTATCAGTATAAAGATAAAAACCCTGCACCACAACTTACAACTGCAGATAGCGTGGTATTTAATACTTATATTAATGCTAATAGTAGTATTGCTTATGGCTTAGAAGTAACGAATAAATTACCTGTCACTAAATTTTGGGATTTAACACTAAACGTTAACCTTTTTAATTCAAAAATTAACTCAACCAATGTGGGCAATGGCTCAAATAACGAGCAGGTAAGTTGGTTTGGTAAAATGAATAATAGCTTTAAATTTAAAAAAGGTGTTTCAATACAATTTAGTGGCGATTATAGCTCAAAAAGCGTACTGTCTCAAGGCGGTGGGGGTGGTGGTAGCCGTGGCGGCGGCGGTGGCGGTTTCTATGGTGGTGGTGGTTCTAGTGCTACAGCACAAGGTTACAACTTCCCTAGATACAGTTTTGATATAGCACTGCGCAAAGATTGGACCTGGAAAAATGGTCAAAGCGGCTCTTTAACCCTAAGTATGAATGATATGTTTAGAACACAAATCTCCAAAACATATTCTGAAAGTATATATTTCAACCAAATTAGCGAAAGACGCAGAGACCCGCAAGTGTTACGCATTAACTTCAGCTATCGCTTTGGTAAGTTCGATGCAACATTATTTAAACGTAAAAATACAAAGGCAGACCAGAGTGGTGGTACAGAGATGATAGGTCAAGGTAATTAGTAAATATATAGTAAATAGTAAATAGTAAATAGTAAATAGCAAATGTAAAAAAGCCACTCAAGTCGTGAGTGGCTTTTTTATGCAATAAATAATTATAGATTAATCTTTTAATTGAAATAAGGCTGCAAACATGCTATCAGCTTTTTGATTATATCCAATAAGCAATGCTTGTTTTATTAGCGATAAACCAGAATATTGCTGTAAAATAAAATCAACCATTTTCTCATTTTCTTTTTTAAATACAGAACAAGTAATATACATAAAATAACCATTTCGATCTAATTGAGGTATCGTACTTGTAACAATTTTTTGTTGCAAATGCACATATTTGCCGATATCACTTTGTTTAAAAAAGTACAATTGCTCTGGCGTACGTCCCCACGTACCACTGCCACTGCATGGCGCATCACAAATAATAAGCTGATAACTATTACTAGTTGCTAATGATTGATTACTAATTGCTAAATCTTTTACAAACACGTTGTGAATAGGTACACCTGCTTTTGCTAATCTATTTTTTAGATTTTGAATAATCGAACCTCTAATATCGCTAACTGTTAGCCTTAAATTACCCAATATATCTGCTGCTAATATTGATTTACCGCCACTTGCAGCGCAGCAATCCCAAACAGTGGTGGCCTGATTTGAGATATTGGATATAGTTACTAAGGTTAAAAACTCACCTATGCGCTGCGAAGAAAAGTCTTGCACCACTACTTCCCTATCTAGTTGCAAAACCTCTTCTATTTTTGAGTTGTTTGGCAAAGCAACGCAAGTATCATTTACCAATTGATAGTTAATACCAGCAGCAGCCAATTTCTCTAGTACCTTTTCTTTCTGCTTAGGTCTTATGCGTAAAAATAAATCAGGTTGTTGTAAATGCGAAATAGAAAAACTAGTTGCATCAATACCTTCACTCAGTTCATTAAGTAATGGAAAACAAAGATGGATATTGATGGATGGATACACTGAAACAATAAACACTAACTTATTATTTAATATTTCATTGAGTTTAGGTCGCCATTCGTTTGGAAAAATATCTAGATAATCACTTGTATCATCGCTTGACAAAAAAAGAGCTATTTTAATAGTTTCTTCTATTGGCAATTTAGGACAGGCACCTACCAAACGGTAATACAAAAAGCAAAAATGTGCGATATATTTTCTGTCTTTACCACCATATTTTTTATTCGCAGCAAAGAATTGTTTAAGATAATTACTTAATGGCATTGCACCACTGTAAGTAGCAATAATGCTAGCAGCTGTACTAATATGTTTATGTATATACTTCATTTATGGTTAATAATAAAGCCGCTGAGACAACTCAACGGCTTTACGAGATGTATAATTAAATATTACTGGTAAAAATAAAACGCTTGTAACATGGTAGGTATATTTGACGAGCTAGAAGATCCTGTTCCATTAGCTTGCGTAGGATAGCCGTTCGTGTTGTAAGAATACGTATAACTAATATTTGCTGTACTGCTTTGCGTACTAGAATAATCTTTATAAGAAGCAGATAACCCATTATTAGCCCCAATATATACTAGATCCGCATTTATCACAATTGCTTCATTTCCAAGCATCAAAGGCGATTTTTTATTATCAAATGTATATGCAAGTTCTGAATATAATGTTGGTGCAGTAGACGTTGCATAATCATAATTTTTGAGCGAAGTAACATTTCCGTTTGCATCATACGTATAATTTGACCCAATGGCTAAAACAGACTGCCCAAGCGTTAATGCATTACTATAATAAAGTTTTAATTGCGTTATTTTTCCATTAACATAAGTATAAGTAGTACTATCAGTTAAATACAACCCACTAATGAAGGCATTTGATACAGTATAATCAAAATTATTAGAATTTGTAGGATAATGTACCTTGGTGATAGTAGTATCGTATCCAGATGCATTGGTTGAGGTTGAAGAATAAGAGATTTTATTATATTGTATCAATCTTTCGTTAGCATCTCGCACCAATATTTCTAAATTATCTACTTTGCTACCATTAGATAAGCCAACAGTTGTGATTTTAACCAACTTATTTGCACTATCGTAGGTATAATTATAAGTTAATGTATCTATATTTGATAATGTAACCAGTTTCACTAATAAACTACTAGTCGTACCACCAGGTGGGGGTGTTACTGGAGTAGTAGGTGTTAATACCAAATCATTCCACTCAATGCTTTTTTGGCAAGAAGTAAAACCAAATAGTACAAAACAAGCTATTAGAAGAAGGTTGCTTCTCATAAAAACATTTTGCATTAAAGATATCTATAATTCCAATAAAGTTTTCACAGGATCTTTACCAATTAGTAATAGTTCTGGTTTTTCTAATAGTTCTTTTACTCTTACTAAAAAACTAACACTTTCTCTGCCGTCAATGACACGATGATCATAACTCAATGCCAGATACATCATAGGACGAACCTCTATTTTACCATCAATCACCATTGCTCTATCCTGAATTTTGTGCATACCCAAGATAGCACTTTGTGGCACGTTGATAATTGGTGTACTCATTAAACTACCAAATACGCCGCCATTGGTAATAGTAAATGTACCCCCTTGCAGGTCTTCAGCGGTTAATTTGCTATCTCTAGCTTTACCAGCCAATACTACTACAGCTTTCTCTATTTCAGCCATGCTTAGGCTTTCTACATTTCTAATTACAGGCACGGTTAAGCCCCTTGGTGTGCTTACAGCTATACTAATATCTGCGTAGTCATGGTATTGTAAACTATCGCCATCTATGTAAGCGTTTACAGCAGGCCATTCGCTCAATGCAATCGCACATGCTTTTGCAAAAAAGCTCATAAAGCCCAAATTTACACCGTGGTTTTCTTTAAATTTATCTTTATACAATTTTCTTGTTGCCATAATAGCTGTCATATCAACCTCATTGAATGTGGTTAACATAGCAGTTGTATTTTTAGCTTCTACCAATCTGCGGCTAATGGTTTTGCGGAGGTTGCTCATTTTTTCTACACGTACATTTCGTGTAAATAATTCAACACCAGCAAATGCTTTTTTACCAGGATGATTCAACGCATCCAATACATCATTTTTCATGATTTTCCCCCCAAAACCACTAGGTGTAATACTCGTAGTATCTACTTTCTTATCAGCAATAATAGCTGAAGCAACAGGTGTTGCTTTAATATCTGTTGCAGGTTGTGGAGTACTTGCTATTGGTTTAGCAATAGTTTCTTGAACCTTAGTCTCTTGTGGTTTTGCTTCCACAGTAGGCTTTTCGGCAGTTTCATCAATCTGTGCTAATACCGATCCAATTAAAATGGTATCGCCCTCTGTAGCTAATTGTTTAAGCACACCCGCTTTCTCTGCGTTCACTTCAAACGTTGCTTTTTCACTCTCAAGTTCAGCAATTACTTCATCACGCTCTACATAGCTACCTTCTCTTTTCGTCCATTTTAACAAGGTTACTTCACTTATCGATTCGCCAACGGTAGGCACTTTAATATCAATCATAAAATTCTATTGTGTAGTTATGTTTTCTTTTTGTTACCAGCTTTTGTACCATTATCCAGCCTCTATTACGTCTCAATACCGAAGACTTTCGGTATATTGTTTTATATCGCTATTTAATTTCTCCTACTTTGTCATTTTGAGAAGCGAAGCCTTTTCTTAAGAGAATGCTTTACCTCGGGATGACCGATTATATACTAAATGCAGTATCTATAATCTCTTTCTGTTCTTGTGCATGTACTTTGGCGTAGCCAGTAGCTGTTGCAGCACTAGCATGACGACTAATGACACCGAAATTGATTGATTTCAAATTCATTTGTAAAAACGTTGCAGCACCCATATTTAGTGGTTCTTCCTGTACCCAAAACCATACAGCTTTGCTATATTTTTTATACAATACGCCCAGTTGTTCGTATGGTAGAGGATACAATTGTTCTAATCTCACCAACGCAACATCTGTTATGTTTTCCTTTTGTTGTCTATCTGCCAATTCAAAGTACAATTTACCTGTACAGAACAATACTTTTTTCACTTCGGCAGCATTGGTAACAAAAATATCATCTATCACTTCTTTAAAGCCACCATTTGAAAACTCACTAATATGACTATAAGTTCCTGGGCTACGTAAGTTAGCTTTTGGAGAAAAGTTAATTAAGGGTTTTCTAAAGTTCCAAGCTAGTTGTCTACGCAATGCATGAAACAAATTTGCCGCAGTAGTCACATTGGTAATAACAATGTTCAATTCAGCACACATTTGTAAAAAACGCTCCAATCTTGCGCTACTATGTTCAGGTCCTTGCCCTTCATAACCATGTGGCAATAACATTACCAGCCCATTTTGACGTTGCCATTTTTGCTCACCTGCAGTGATAAACTGGTCTATCATGGTTTGCGCACCATTACAAAAATCACCAAATTGGGCTTCCCAAATTACCAATGCATTAGGATTAGCTAATGCATAACCGTATTCAAAACCTAGTACACCGTACTCACTCAACAGCGAATTATAAATTCTGCATTCAGCTTGTGTTTTAGTAAAATGGTTCAAACGATTGTATTCTTCGTTAGTATCTTCATCACGAATAACGGCATGTCTGTGGCTAAATGTACCTCGCTTCACATCTTGACCACTCATTCTTACAATATTACCTTCCAATAATAGCGAGCCATACGCCATTAATTCACCAGTAGCCCAATCAACTTTTTGCTCTGTTTCAAGCAATTTTATTTTATCTTGAATTAGCTTTTCTACTTTTTTCAAAGGCTTAAAGTCAGCCGGCCATGTCATTAAACCATCAAATAATAGTTTAGCAGTTTCTTCAGAAATAGCGGTAAATGGCGAGCTTTCAAAATCAGCTTGTGCAGCTTTTTTCATTTCTAACCAAGCCAATTCAGGTTGTTGGTATTTGTAAGGTAGCGGATGTTGTTTTACTTCATCTAGGCGCTCTTGTAAGTCGGCCCAGAATTTTTTCTCCATTTCTTTGGCCAATTCTTGTGCGTCTGCTTCACCGTTTTGCAATAAATATTGTACATATTGCTCACGCGGATTAGCATGTTTGTCAATTAAAGCATATAATTGAGGTTGTGTATATTTTGGATCGTCACCTTCGTTATGGCCATGTTTACGGTAGCACACCATATCTAGAAATATATCGCTATTAAACTCTTGGCGATAACGTGCAGCAATGGATGCACAACGTACCACCGCTTCCGCATCATCGCCATTAACGTGCAATACGGGCGCCTGCACCATCGATGCAATTGAAGTGCAATAATCAGCACTTCTAGCGTCTTCGAAATCTGTGGTAAAACCAATTTGATTATTAATAACATAATGAATAGTACCACCAGTATAATAGCCTTTTAAGCGGCACATTTGTAATACTTCGTATACAATACCTTGACCAGCTACAGAAGCATCACCGTGGATTAATATAGGCAAAATTTTATCGAAATCGCTTTTATACAATACATCGGCTTTGGCTCTTGCAAAACCTACTACCACAGGGTCTACTGCTTCAAGGTGAGAAGGGTTAGGCATTAATTTTAAATGGATAGATTTGTTATCAGCAGTAGTTACTTCACTGCCATAGCCCATATGGTATTTTACGTCACCGCTACCCATGGTTTGATCCATTACTGCGGTACCTTCAAACTCGCTGAATATTTGCTCGTAGGTTTTACCCATAATATTAGCCAAAATATTCAAGCGACCTCTATGCGCCATACCTATTACAACTTCTTCTACATCGTGATTAGCAGCTTCTGTAATAATTTCGTCTAGAGCGGCAATCGTTGTTTCGCCGCCTTCAAGTGAAAAACGTTTTTGACCAATATATTTTGTGTGTAAAAATTTTTCGAACATCACACCTTGATTCAACTTCTCAAGTATGCGTTTCTTTTTAGGTAAACTAATTGGTTGAATGAAGTTTTTCTCCATCTCAGTAGTCAACCAATCTATTTTCTTTTGATCACTGATATATTTAAATTCAACACCAACATGTGTTGCATATACTTTTTGTAAATGGGCTAAAATATTACTTAAAGTAGTAGCGCCTAATCCTAAAATATTACCCGCTTGAAAAACAGTGTTTAAATCGGCATCACTTAACCCAAAAAAAGGTAAGTCTAAATTAGCACCTCTATCTTTTCTTTCCCTAATTGGATTTGTTTTGGCCAATAAATGACCTTTATTTCTGTAACCAAGTATCAATCGATACACTCTAATTTCTTTCATCCAATCGGCATCAACACTTGACGAACCTGCAACTGTGCCGCTCATAGCAGCCGAACCATTTGTAACCGCAAAATCAAAACCTTCAAAAAACTTTTTGAGTTCAACATCAACACTGTTGGGGTTTTTCACAAACTCTGAGTACAGATTTTCAATATAAGATGGATGAGAATTGGTGATGTACGAGAAATCTTTCATTAGATTCGTTTATTCTACTGTATAAAAAATGATGGCAAATATCGTGTATTGCATGTATAAACCAAGTAGGAATTACAGGTAAATCCACAAATTTTGGAACAAATTATTTTTGCAAAATTAACAGAATAAAAAAAGATGTCAAATTGTTTTGAATATTTGATGAAATGCCCTTACTTTTGCGCTCCGTAAAAATTTAATTGGAACATGGCAAATCATAAAGCTACTAAAAAAGATACAAGACAAGCGGCTAAGCGCAGAGATCGTAACCGTTACTATGGTAAAACCACTCGTAATGCCGTACGTGATTTAAAAGCAACTGAATCTGCTGAATATACTGAAAAATTACCTAATGTAATCTCAATGATTGACAAATTAGCTAAAAGAGGCATTATTCACAAAAATAAAGCTGCCAATTTAAAGAGTAAATTAGCGAAAAAAGCGGTTGTAGCTGCTTAATTCTATAGAATATATTATTACAAAGCCGCTTATAATTTTTAAGCGGCTTTTTTGTGTCTTATAACTTCGCCTCAAATACATTGATAGGCGTATTCAAAAAATAGGCATTGTTAATCTTCGTGTTAGTGATTAAAATTTCACAGTTGGGCATTTAATCGCTTTCCCATTACCACCATACACACCGCTTTTTACGATAGAAATCTCATACGCCCCTTGCCTACCATTAAAGCTCCCTAAATTGGAAGTTGTAGCATCGTAATTAAAAGTTATTTTTATATCATCTTGTTGATACCCAATCATGGGAATAATCGCATCTGCGTTTCTGTAATAAGCGCCTATTATTAATTGTTGTGCACCACCATCGCCGCTTAAATTTCTGTTTGCATTAATACCAATAACGGTTTCAGTGCTATTGGTTGATTGACTAACATATATATTTGGATTTACAATCCAATTATCATCTATTTTAAAACTTCCGTTTAAGAAGGTAGTAAAACGAATAGGCACTCTCGTGTCAACGGTACTAGAAGGTGCAAAAAAGCTTTCTTGTGGTCTGTTAATGTGGGCAGCACTTACCCCAAGATTGAAGTAGGCTTTACTGGAAAGAAATAAAGCATAATTTAAACCCACTTGTAAATCGAAATAACCAACACCACTATACACGAAAGACTCGCCTGAACCAGCATTTATATCAAAAAATTTACCATTCCATTGGTTATCGAATGATAATTTGCTGATATCAATACGCTTATTAACAAAACCAATATTTGCCCCAAAACTTAATAAGCTTGAGTAGCCTAGCATTTGGTGATAAGCAGCAGATACATAGCCTTGAGTGCTAGTAAGGCTACCAGTGCCAGCTTCATCTCTATATAATGTACCGCCTAAACCTACCCAGCCATTCTCAAATCTATTATTGAACAACTGCGCATCACCCCATAAACTCATGGTTTTATAAGGATTATTAAGTACGCCAGCCCATTGGTTTCGATAGTTACCGCCAACTCTATAATCATAATCAGGGTTAAAACCTGTATTTGCTGGATTAACCAACAAGGGTGCATTGAAGTACTGCGAAAAGTGCAAGTCTTGAGCTTGCAAAGCACTTATTACCATTAGCGATACAGCCAATATGATATATTGCAAATACTTTCTCATCTTAGTAAAGTTATATCACCTGTTTTAGAATATTTAGTACCATCACTAAATTCAACCTCAAGCGTATAGGTGTATACGTCTTGTGCTTGCACGCTGCCTTTGTATTTACCATCCCAACCTATTTTTTGGTTATTACTTTGGAACATTAAAACACCCCAGCGATTATAAATTCGCCAATCCATTTTAGTAATACCATAACCTCTTACAAATACCATATCATTAATACCATCGCCATTGGGAGTTATGGCACTTGGTACATCTAATAATGGTACTGTAATAGCTTTTACATTTTGGCAAGAAGTATCGCTGCATCCAGACAAATTTCCAGCAATTAAGCAGGCGTTATATGTATTAGTAGCGTTATAAATATGACTGACTACTGCATTAATATTTGTGGTAACCAAAGAGTCGCCATCACCATATAGCCATTTATAATTACTTGCTGAGCCGATTGAATTATTTGTAAAAACAACTGCAGTATTGGCTTGCGGCGGATTGGGGCTGAACGTAAATGCTGAAGTAGGTTTACCGTTTACAATTATAGTAAATGATGAGCTGTCTATTTTATTACATGTGTTGGTATCTACAACAGATAATCGGATGGTATAACTGCCTACACCATTGTATAAATGTGGTGGGGGATTTACGCCCACATAAGACGTACCATCACCAAAATCCCAAGTAAATGTTTCGCCAGCAAGGGATGTGTTAGTGATAACAGCTTGATATGGAGCACAGCCAGTAGCTGGAGTTGTAAATTGTGCTTTTACATTAGCCGCAATCCGAAGCTGTAATTGTAAAGTATCAGGATAATTACAATAATTAGTGTCTGTTAAAATAAGACCAGCATTATAAGTGCCTGGCGCTGGGTAACTATGCTGAAAGGAGCCTACCCCAACTGCTTGCTGGGTTCCATCACCAAAAAATAAGGAAAAGCTAGTATTACTAAAAGGCTTGCCCGCTGGTGCTGTAGATGTATTATCAAATTGATAGGATAGTGCATTGCAAGGTGCTAGCTTAATAGCATTTAAACCTAAAGTAGCGGCATCATTTCTTACACGAATTGTAACATACGAAGTGTCAGATATGTTACATGTAGAAGAATCAATCGCAATCAGACGCACATTATAGTTACCAACTACTGTGAATGCATGTTTAATATTTGGAATCGTAGTTGTTTGTTCGGGTGAGCCATCGCCAAAGTTCCAAACATAGGTTTTACCCAGGGCTAGTGTATCATTAAACGCAACTTCGGTAAATACACAACCTGTTTTTCTATTCGCAGTACCTTGAATAGAAGATTGAACGCCAGCAGCAACGCCAGACAAATTAAAGGCGATTTTTATAGCTGCCAAATTACATCCATCCAGTCCTCTTTGGGGAGCAAAAGCGCCACCACTAATTGGAAATGCATTTCCAGGACCAGGATCTGCATTGCCACAAGAACACAAAGATTGGTAAATAATACCGTTGGCATCAAAACGGCTTGTACCACCATCCACATGCTCGCCATAACCTCCATTTTGCCCAAACAAACTACCATACAGTTGCTTGGTAGCGTTTCTTTCCATTACAAAAAAGTAAAAATCGCTACCATCACCCGTTTTTTTAACAGCATCGGGCGTTACGGATAAACCATTGGTACCAGCACTACCATATTGTTTTACGGTATTGGCTGCGCCGCCCCAGCCAGAAACATATACATTTTCACATCTATCTACTAAAAAAGCCGTTGGCGACAAATTGGGCACGCTAGCATTGGTACCAAATACCGTTGAATAGACATAGCCAGACAAATCGGGTTTTAATTTTGAAATAAACTGCTTTCCGCCATTTTGCACAAAAACGACATTACTCGTAACTACCCAAGAACCTGTAGTAGTACCCATTACATACGGAAACCCATATTTATCAAACTGAATACCATATACAACATCTGCACCACTAGTACCTAAATACGTGCTTTGTAGCAATTGATTGCCTGCACTATTTAACATCGCTACAAAACCATCACAAGCACCGCCTGCATTTGCAGGCGTAATAACCCCAGTTTTATCGCCTGGGAAATTGGTACTAGCCGTAGCACCTGCCACATAAATATTGCCAGTAAGTGGACTGATAGATAGTACAAAAGCGGCATCATCATCGCTGCCGCCTAAATAGCTACTAACTAGAATATTATTTAAATCGGCCGAGGTTTTAATGAATAGTCCATCCTGCGCTCTACCACTGCTATTGGCACCACCATTGGTAGATTGAAATGCATTTGCAGTGGGAAAATCAACGGATTGTGTACAGGAAGCTAGCAAAATATTACCCACCTTATCAATAATGACTTCACTACGAGAATCATCACCATAATTTCGTCTTGTAGAAAATGTACCATTGATAGACGATGCATACTTGTTCTGAATATTTACTCCATCATCACCAGTACCACCTATTATTAGCGAACCAATTAATGCGGAACCATCTGCTTTAAATTTTGAAATCACAATATCGTAGCCACCTCCCGGCCCTACTTTGTTAGTACTCGGGTAATCGGGAGCCGTTGTTTTACCTGCAATAATTAAATCATTATTCGCATCTACTATTAAACTTTGTGGAAACGAATTGCCCGATTTACCACCAAGATAAGTGGCGAATATTTTTGCCGTTCCAGTAGCGTTAAACTTGATAATACCCATATCAAAGCCCCTACCTTCACCTGTATTAGAAGTACTACCGCTGTAACTAAATGCCCCGTTATTAAAAGGTGTGCCCGGACCAAACACAATACCGCCGGCATAAAAATTACCCGAACCATCATAGGTGGCTGTAAAGCCCCAGTTTTCTGCGGTACTGCCTGTAAACGTTGAAAAAATCAAAGTTGGGTCTATCACCAATGTGGCATTCTTATCTACAGGATTATCTAACTTGTATCGTACAATATTACCTTTCAATTCAAACCTACAAGCCACATTTTGCTTACCATTTTTACTTAATTGGTAGCTATAAGGAATGGCTTCTTTCACTTCATCTACCGAAGTTTTAAAAACCAATTGTTCGTCTTTTAGCTTTAGCGATTCTACACCATCTACATATAAGGCTACTCGGTTAATATCACCACCCGGATTTACCACGATGTCATATTTCAATTGCCCTTTATCGGTATAATATCGAACATCAATATTGGGGTACACGTTTTTATAAGTTACAGCACCAAACACTTTGCAGCCACTAGCCCATTTTGTTTTATCATCACCTAAATAATAATTATTATAAAATGATTGTTGCTTATCGGCAACCACAACAGGATTAGGATTAGCATTTAAAAAACTTACTTCATACACATGACCATGAATAATGCCATTATTGCTCGTTTCTGCTGCTGTATTATTTGAATTAGTAGACGTAATTGCCAAATCCCTATCCCCATCGTTATTAGCACCATTAAAGGGATGACTATCTTTATGTCCATGTAACATATCACCAATTGCCTTAAGGTCATCGTGATTCAACAATGTCATTTTATAGCCACCACCTTTTTTTAAGGCAAATGAGCCTGTGGTAAGCTGCCCTTTGTATTGGATGGCATTTTCCCATTGCCCTTTATTTTCAACAAACTCTAAAGATGGCTGCGCAAAAGTGGTACTAGTAAGCGCCAACAGAGTGAATAAGAATATATAGTGTTTTATTGCCAACTGCTGTTCATTTAAATAATGCATATCAAAATTAATATTCTCTTTTATGGCAGTTAGTATTTAGTAGAAATAATTCTTCGAATTGAAGATGGCTATTTCTTTAGCAAAAAGCGACGTCCTATCTTATGTCACATTTGCCCCTCACCAACTCAGCTGAACCTTTTTGATACCTTTTTTCCTTCCGCCGACTCGGCTAGCTCTTTTTTACGTCTTATTTCCCTTCAGCCAACTCGGCTAATCCTTTTTTACACCTTTTTTCCTTTCCGCCAACTTGGCTAAACTCATTTGCTGCCACAGAGGCAACGAATTTTGACTGTCAGCACAAGTTGATAAAAAAACATCCTATTTATGTCAACGATTTTCTTTGAGCATGACATTCTGTATTTCTTTGCTTCATTACCTCAATGACAAAAACTAAGAAATTTTACTCCAGCCTGTTTTACCTTTTTGTTGCTGTAAAAAATGTTTTAGCATCAAATTTTCGGGTAAAACCAAATCTACGTCTTTATCCAACAAAGCTTCCGCTTCTTTTTTTGCTAATTCAAGCAATTCCTTGTCATTTACAATTGAAGCTAGCTTAAAGTTTAAAGCCCCACTTTGTCTAGTACCTTCAATATCGCCAGGCCCACGTAACTCTAAATCTTTCTCTGCTATTAAAAAACCATCATTGGTTGCGCACATTATCTTGATACGCTCACGGCCTTCTTTGCTGACTTTACTACCTGTTAAAAGAATGCAAAAACTTTTCTCACTACCTCTACCTACCCTGCCACGCAATTGATGTAACTGCGATAACCCGAACTTTTCGGTACTCTCTATCACCATTACACTCGCATTGGGCACATTTACACCTACCTCGATAACGGTCGTGCTTACCATGATATTGGTTTCGCCTTTTACAAAGCGCTGCATATTGGCTTCTTTTAGGTCAGGTGCTTGTCTACCATGCACCATACTTATCAAATATTTGGGCTCAGGAAAAAAGCTTTTTACCTGCTCATAACCTTGCATCAAATCTTCATAGCTCATTTTTTCGCTTTCTTCTATAAGCGGATAAATGATATAAGCCTGCCTACCTTTTTCTATTTCAGTTCTAATAAATTCCATCACGCTAGCCCTAGCTTGTTCAAAACGATGCACCGTGGTGATGGGTTGCCTACCTGGCGGCAATTCGTCCATTACGCTATAGTCTAAATCGCCATAGGCCGTCATAGCCAAGGTTCTTGGAATTGGCGTAGCCGTCATTACTAAAACATGGGGCGGTACTGCTGCTTTTTGCCAAAGCTTAGCCCGCTGCGCTACACCAAAGCGGTGCTGCTCATCTACTACCACAAAACCCAAATTATTAAATACCACAGGGTCTTCTATCAATGCATGTGTTCCTACTATAAAATGCAGACTGCCATCAGCCAAAGCCGCTAAAATTTCTCTACGCTTTTTGGTTTTAGTGCTTCCTGTTAATATTTCTATGCGCACAGGCATATCTTTTAGCAAACTACTTAAACCAGTATAATGTTGCTGCGCCAATATTTCTGTTGGCGCCATTAAGCAACTTTGATAGCCATTATCTGCTGCTAATAACATACTTAATAAAGCCACAATGGTTTTGCCACTACCCACATCGCCTTGCAGTAAACGGTTCATTTGGCGACCACGAGCGGTATCGGTTCTTATTTCTTTTAATACACGCTTTTGGGCGCCTGTTAACTGAAAAGGTAAATGGTGGTTGTAAAAATCATTAAACAAGTCGCCCACTTTTTCAAACACTACACCACGGCTGCTTTTATGCCTTTGCAGCCGCACTAAGTTTAAACGTACTTGGGCTATAAAAAACTCTTCAAATTTTAACCGATGAATCGCCTTTTCGTACTCTTGAATAGATGTAGGAAAATGTGTTGCTCGCACTGCTTGAAATCTTGGTAATAGTTGTAAGCGTTGGGTAAGGGCCTGCGGCAAATTCTCTACAATATCTTTTGGCTGAATTTGAGCAATTAATTGTTGGGTCAACTTACCAATTTGCCTACCACTAAAACCTCTCGCTTTCAGCTTTTCTGTACTAGGATATACTGGTTCTAAATGCGTTTTAGCACCTGCCACTGTTGGCACAAAAGCCTCAATTTCTGGGTGAACAATTTGCGGCTTGCCATTAAAAAAGCCCACTTTGCCAAATACCAAATAATCAACACCAAGGGTGAGGTTTTTTTGTACCCAACTAATGCCTTGAAACCAAGCTAACTCAAGGCTGCCGCTGCCATCACGCAATTGCGCCACCAAACGCTTCGCTCTGTTTTCGCCAATGGTTTCAAAAAATAGCAGCTTACCTACAACTTGTATGTATTCTGTATCAGGATGAATATCTGCAATACGACTGATTTTGGTTTTATCAATATGCCGGATAGGAAAATGCTCTAGCAAATCGCCGAACGTGTAAATGCTAAGTTCTTTTTTCAGCAAATCGCCACGAAGTGGCCCCACACCTTTTAGATATTCAATGGGCGATGCTAATATGGATGCATGTTGGCTGATAATAATACAAATTGATAGCAGGCAAATATCGGGATTAGTTTTACCACGGAGCAAAGAAGCACACAGAGAAAACTGCTTTGCGTTTTTGCGCAGTGTTTGAATAACTTACAACAAACGAGACTAGTAAGGATATTGTGTCATCACATTACCTGCAGGATAATAATTGGCAACTACAATTAATCCGCCATTGGGGCACACTGCCACACCCACACCCATTTCTTTGGTGTCTTTCCAAACCATTTGCGTATAGTGCCCTGTTTTGTACCAATTATTATCATTCAGCCTTTGATATTTAAAGAATTTTATTTCGCCATACCAAGACAAAGACGCATCCATAGGTTTATAATAATCGCTTGAGCTGCCCCAAAATATATTCTCACCATAGGCTTTATCGCCTTCGCCTGGATGGTCTCTATGCTTCATTGTACAATGATTGTTATTTGCTAAATAGTCAGCCCATTGCTGCGCATAAGCGGCTAATTGTTGGTTCCAAACCAATGCTGGGGAGCCAACTTTTTCACGTATGTTATTATGGTGCTGCAATACTTCCTGCGCCTGCTGCACAGAAATATTACTACCCGTTTTTGTAATGGATTGTGCATTAGCAAATGCACAATTAATAAAAATAATGGCTGCTAAAAAGTATTGATACATAATGGCTTCACTAAAAATATTAAAACGAGACCAAGATAAATGAAATTAAAAGCAGCATTCTGTTGCATTTAAAAATCTGCGCTAAAAAAATGTAAAACCATGTTATAACACGGATAAATAAAATCAAAAAACTATTTGTTAATTTGCAATAACATCAACTATATACAATATACCAATTTATGAAAAAAATAACCATCTTAACAGTTAGTGTTTGCGCTAGCTTTATTGTTAAAGCGCAAGATTTTGGCTCAATAGTGGCGGCTTCACTACCCGATGCCAACAAATACGCTGCTGAATACATGCGTCCCTTTGGCGAAAGCGAAATTTATAATTTATCTCGTGGCTGGTTTAGTACCGCAAAAGCGCACAAGTTATTAGGGTTTGACTTGTCTGTGAGTGGACAATTTGCATTGATTCCATCTGGCAAAGAGAATTTTACTTTTAAAAACTCAGACTACAATTCGTTAAAGCTTTCTGGTACAGCAGCTACATCTGCTACCCTACCTACATTTATGGGTGGCGCTACCAATCAGCAAATTACTGCCACCACTACAGTTAATGGTCAAACTGCAAGCGCTACTTTTACAGCCCCAGGCGGTATTGGTGACGATTTTAAGAAAAATATTTCATTTTTGCCACTTGCATCCCCATTGCCCGTGGCGCAAATAGGTGTTGGTTTATTTAAACATACAGACCTTAAAGTGCGCTATTTTCCTAAAACTAGCTTTAATAAAGTTGAAGTAGGTGTCACTGGTGTGGCTTTACAACATGAGTTTTCTAACTATTTACCATTTATTAAAAAAATACCATTTCTACACCTATCTGGCTTAGTGGGTTACACTAAATCAACAGCATCTTACAAGCCTGTATTTAATTCAGGCAGTTCTGTACAAAATCCTAAAGGCAATGCTGTGGCAGACTTTGATATTTCAGCATTCACGGTTCAAGGTATTGTATCTGCGAAATTTGCTTTTCTTGAACTATACACTTCAGTTGGGTACATCAGCGGAAAATCTAACCTTAATTTAAAAGGTGATTATACCACTACTTATCAAACCATTATTGGCCCACAAACTGTTACCGCTACCGACCCAATTGCACTTGGCTATAAGGCTAATGGCGTTACTAATACTTGGGGTGCAAGAGTCAATGTTTTCTTCTTTAAACTATATGCAGATTACACATTTGCTAATTATAATGGCACATCGGTAGGTGCTGCTTTTTCTTTTAGATAAAAGAACGTATACAGTGAAAAAGAATGCCGCTAACGTTTGTAGTTAGCGGCATTCTTTTTATAAAAAGTCTTGTATAATTATTTACCAAAACGCTTTTTCAATAAGCTTAATGCATCGTTCATATTCATGTTGCTCATATCTTCGGCTTTTGGTGCTGATTTGTTGCTTCCACCTGCCCCTTTAAAACCTGATGCCTTTCTAGCAGGCGCTTCTTGGGTTTGTTTTATAGATAAAGCAATGCGCTTACGCGGAATATCTACCTCCAAAATTTTCACTTGTACTTTATCATTCAGCTTTAAGACCTCGTTAGGGTCTGTAATGTATTGATGCGAAATTTCGCTTACATGTACCAAGCCATCTTGCTTTACCCCAATATCTACAAAAGCACCAAAACGTGTAATATTCGTAACCACACCTGGCACTACCATACCTTCTTTCGCATCTTCAATTTTAAATATTTGAGCAAATTCAAACTGTTCTAGTTCGCTACGCGGATCGAGACCGGGTTTCTTCAATTCATTCAGCACATCTTGAATGGTTACCACCCCTATTTGTTCCGTTATATATTTTTTGGGCTCAACAGTTTTAAGTAATGCTTCATTACCTACCAATGCTTTTACTTCTACCTGCAAGTCGCTAGCTATTTGCTTAACAATGCCATAGGCTTCGGGGTGAACCGCACTTTCATCTAGCGGATTATCGCCATTTTTTATACGCAAGAAACCTGCACATTGCTCAAACGCTTTACCACCTAGACGTGGTACTTTTAACAACTGACTTCTATCGGTAAACTTACCAATCTCGTTACGGTGCTTAATAATATTTTCTGCCAAGCTTGGCCCAATACCACTTACATAACTTAGTAAATGCTTGCTCGCAGTGTTTAAATTTACCCCTACTTGGTTCACGCAGCTTACTACTGTTTGGTCTAACTTTTCTTTTAAGCGAAACTGGTTTACATCATGCTGATATTGACCCACACCAATACTTTTAGGATCAATTTTAACCAATTCGGCCAAAGGATCCATCAATCTACGACCAATACTTACCGAACCACGAACGGTAATATCGTAATCTGGAAACTCTTCCCTTGCAATTTCTGATGCCGAATAAATAGAAGCACCATCTTCATTTACCAAAAACACAGGTAAGCCCAAGTTTAAAGATTTAATAAAACCTTCGGTTTCTCTACCTGCAGTACCATCACCAATGGCGATGGTTTCAATATTATATTTACTTACCAAATGCTTAATGGTATAGCTAGCTTCGATTTGTTTATTGCCTTCGTGTATGTAAATTAAATCGGTGGTTTGTAAAGCCCCTTGCTCATCTAAACACACTATTTTACAACCTGTTCTGTAACCTGGATCAATCGCTAAAACACGTTTACTACCAAGTGGCGAACTCAACAATAATTGCTTTAAATTCTCCGCAAAAACGGTAATTGCTTCTTCATCAGCTTTGGTTTTTAATGCAGTTCTAAACTCAGTTTCTAAACTCGGTTGTAGCAAGCGTTTATAAGCATCTTTAATAGCTTTTTTCACTTGTTCAACGGAACTATTTAAGCTACCAGTGATGTAGATATCTTCTACCAATTCAATGGCTTCTTCTTCTACAGGCGCAATGCTCATGCGCAAAAAACCTTCTAAGAAACCACGTAAAATAGCCAATATTCTATGCGAAGGAATTTTATGAATCGGCTCACTAAAATCAAAATAGTCTTTGTACTTAGCCGCTTCGTTTTCCTTATCTGCCAATACTTTACTTTGTAGCAAAGCTGTGTCTTCAAAGCATTTACGCAGTTTCGCACGTACCGTTGCATCTTCATTTACCTGCTCGGCGATAATGTCTCTTGCACCTTGTAAAGCATCTTCTGTACTAGCGACTGTATCGTTAATAAAGCCTTTGGCAGCGTCAGTAATATCTATCTCTTTTTGTTCAAGTAGTAATGCAGCTAATGGTTCTAAACCATTTTCTCTTGCTATTTGCGCCTTGGTTCTACGCTTAGGTTTGTAGGGCAGGTAAATATCTTCAAGCTCAGTAATCGTAAGTGCTTTGTCAATCTTCGCTTGCAGCTCATCCGTCATTTTACCTTGCTCGGTAATCGTTTTCTCAATAAACGCTTTGCGTTCGGCAAACTCTTTCAACACTTTGGCTTCATCTTGTATTTGCTGAATTTGCACCTCATCAAGCGAGCCGGTAGCATCTTTACGGTAACGCGCAATAAATGGTATGGTAGAACCTTCGGCCAATAATGCCAATACGGTAGCTACTTGACTAGGTTTGATATTGAGTTTAGTGGCAATTACTGAATCGAACTGGTTCATATTTATTTCTAGCATTTTTATGATAGGGCGGCGAAAGTAAGCATTGACTTGAATGAAAATCTAACTTTTTCGTTAAAGATGGTTCTATTATATCTACCTGCTTTTGCTGTCCTAATAACACTAGATAAAACTGAATTTTCTGTATTACGCAATCATTTAGAACAATTTATTTTAATACTTAGCGTAATAAAATACTTATCATACTAATCAAAGTCACAAATCTAGCAATGCGACTGATATATAAATATACTTGCTTTTTGCATCTATAAACCAAGGATGACCCACCTTAAATAAAGCGATTAATGATATTTTCTAGATACTCTTGCTTGCCGCTAATAGTAGCAGGCTCGCCGTGGTCTATTGCATACTGACGTAAATCGGCCAAAGACAATTTGCCAGCTTCAAAATCTGCACCTGCGCCGGTATCGAAACTTGCATAACGCTCTGTGCGGATTTTTTTGTAGTCAGATTTTTGTAAAATAGTATCAGCCACAATAAGTGCTCTTGCAAATGTGTCCATACCGCCAATGTGTGCGTAGAACAAATCGGCTGGGTCTGTACTATTACGTCTAATTTTTGCATCGAAGTTAATACCGCCGCCTTGCAAGCCACCGCCTTCAAGCACTATCAACATGGTTTCTACAAGTTCATTAATATTATTAGGAAACTGATCGGTATCCCAACCATTTTGGTAGTCACCACGGTTAGCATCCATACTACCAAGCATACCATTATCTACCGCTACTTGCACCTCATGCTGAAATGTGTGGCCAGCTAATGTGGCGTGGTTTACTTCAAGGTTTAATTTAAAATCTTGTAGTAAATCGTATTTGTGTAAAAAGCCAATCACTGTTTCGCTATCGTAATCGTATTGGTGCTTGCTTGGTTCGCAAGGTTTAGGCTCAATAAAAAACACCCCTTTAAAGCCATTAGCTCGTGCATAATCTTTAGCCGTATGTAAGAACTTAGCAAAATGTTCTTGTTCACGCTTCATGTTGGTGTTTAACAAACTCATATACCCTTCTCTACCGCCCCAGAAAGTATAGCCATCACCACCTAATTTAATGGTAGCGTCAATAGCAGACTTTACTTGTGCCGCACCATGCGCCAATACATGAAAATCTGGATTGGTACTAGCACCATTCATATAACGTCTATTAGAAAATAAATTGGCAGTACCCCATAATAATTTTACACCGCTAGCAGCTTGCTTTTCTTTGGCGTAAGCCACCAAAGCTTGTAAGCGTCTTTCATTTTCCACCACATCGTTACCATAATCTACCACATCTACATCATGAAAGCAGTAAAACGGCAAGTTCATTTTGGTGATAAATTCAAAAGCTGCGTCCATTTTATCTTTTGCTCTTTCTACAGGGTCAGACTTTGCATTCCAGGGAAAAATATGTGTGGCTTCGCCAAAAGGGTCGGCACCATTGCCACAGAAGCTATGCCAATAGGCACAAGCAAAACGGAGGTACTCCTTCATTGGTTTACCTGCTACTATTCTATTTTCATCGTACCAGCGAAACGCCAATGGATTATCGCTTTCAAGACCTTCGAATGCTACTTGGCCAATGCCTTTAAAAAATTCTGTGCTACCAGTAATTACACTTGACATACTGAGATAAGTTTTATAATTGTTAAAAAAAGTGCTTGTTTGTACATCTACTAAAATGGCAGCAACAATAGCAAGCAGAATGATGTTATAATAATTGGCTGCTAAATTATGGGAATGTTTTGAATTTGCAACCGATTGCAACTATCATTTTATTTTCTATTTAATGGCATTGTCTTAGGTTTGACCAAGCATGACAACAAACAAGGATATCACCATTTACGACCTCGCAGAAGAATTGAATCTATCGCCAGCAACGGTGAGTCGTGCCTTAAAAAACAATCCCGTTATTAATGCCGATACCCGAAAAAAAGTATTGGATTTAGCCACCAAAAGAGGGTATCGTTCCAATGCTTTTGCCAGCAATTTGCGCACGCAAAAAACCAATACTATTGGCGTTATTGTACATGAACTAAACAGCTATTTTATAACGGCAGTATTGGCAGGTATAGAAGAAGTAGCCACAGAAGCAGGTTACGATATTTTAATTGCCCACTCAAACGAAACTGTAGCCAAAGAGCGTACCAATGCACATAACTTATTTAACAAACGTGTGGATGGCGTTATTGCTTCCTTGGCTTACGATACAGATGATTTAGCGCACTTTGCCCCCTTTATAAAAAAACATATCCCCTTATTATTTTTCGATAGAACCGATAATAGTATTGCCGCAACACAAGTGGTTATTGATAATGTTGAGGCAGGCTACCAAGCCACCAAGCACTTGATAGAACAGGGGTGTAAGCACATTGTACATGCTACTGCCAATCTGAAACGTAATGTTTATTCAGATAGGCTTGCTGGCTATAAAAAAGCATTGCTAGAACATACACTACCCTACAACGAAGCTTTGGTTTTGGTAAATGATTTTAAAGAAGATACAGGCAAATTGATTGTAGAACAAATACTAGCCATGAAACAACTGCCCGATGGCTTGTTTGTAACGAACGACTTTTGCGCGGCAGTATGTATAGCTGAGTTGAAAAAAGCTAGTATAAAAGTGCCAAAAGATATTGCTGTGGTAGGCTTTAATAACGATGTGGTAAGCCGCATGGTAGAACCCAATATTACCACCATTAATTATCCTGGTAAATTGATGGGTAGAACCATCGCTGAAAGATTGGTACTACAATTAAAAACCAAAAAGAATATTAATAAGCAAGATCAAATTATTGTACCTTCGGAATTAATTGTAAGAGCTTCATCGAAGCGGACATAGTAGCTAATTAATATTGGCAGATGCTTCGTGCCTCAGCATGACAAATTATTGCGCACCACTATTATCAACAGCCATTACTGGTGTAGCACCTAGTTTTTTAATGATTTGCATCACCTTAATGGTTGTACCTAAATGTGATGTGCTATCACCATTAATAACGACTGATGGTTTATCGGTCTCTTTGGCTAATATTTCTTTTAATTGCAATTCTAATTCGCTGAAAGGAATCAGCTTTTGACCGATGTACAATTGTTGGTCTTTATCTACTGTAATAACTACTGTTTGCTTGGCTTTGGTATCGGCTTTGGCTTTTGGGTTTGATACCTTTATCACATTGGGATTGGCCAATGTAGATACAATTAAGAAGAACAATAAAAGAATGAATAAAATATCGTTTAAAGCACCTGTATGTACTTCGGGATGCGCTTTTAATCTTTTACGGATGTTCATACTATCAATTGATGATTAGTAATTTGAAATGGATGATTAAAGTTATAAACGTACAAGTGTGCGACGCAACAGACGATGAAAAGAGTTACTACTGCTGGTTACATAAAAAATCAATCGCTTCGATATCTTTTTACCTATTTGCCTTACACCTCTTTGCCTTCTACTTATCTTGTTGGTTCTTGTAAAATGTCAATAAAATCGGCACTTGCAGCTTCCATTTTATTGGCGGTTTTATCTATTTGCGTGTTTAAAAAACTGTAAGCCACATAAGACATCAAACCAATAATTAAACCTGTGGCTGAGGTAACCATTTTAGTATAAATACCACCAGCAATAGTGCCAAGCGTGTACTCACCAGTAGATGCGATACCATAAAATAATTGCACCATACCGAAGATGGTTCCCAAAAAACCAAACATGGGCGCAATACCAGCAATCAGCGACAAAATAGAGAGGTTTTTCTCCATTTTATACATTTCAAGTTTGCCCACATTTTCCATACTCTTTTCAATCGCATCAATAGGCTTACCAATACGCTGAATACCTTTATCAATCATTTTGGCAACAGGATTATTGGTATTTTTTGCCAAATTTCGAGCCGCAGAAATATTACCTGTGATGATATTATCGCGAATAATATTCATGAAACTAGCATCAATTTTTGAGGCTTTGTTGATGGCAATTAACCGCTCGAAAAACACAAAAATGGTAGCTACCAGCAGTACATATAGCGGATACATAATAAATCCACCTTTTTGTAACAAATCCCATAGCGAAATTTTTTCTTGCACTTGTGCTGCTGCATTAACTACTTTTTGGGTCGAATCGGCGATGGAATTTCCTATTTGCAACAAATAATACATGCGTATTGAATTTAGATATTGGCTAAAGTAATGCCTTTACTAAACTTAGCACATCACTGTGTATAAAATTGTAGGTGTTTTAACGTTTGAGGGAAAGATGTTATTTATCAATGACCTTCTCAATATGCGCCAATTGACCTAGTGCATTCATACCCTCAATCACTATTCTAAACTTTTTCACCACATCGCTATTATAAAAATCAACTTTAAATGTTTTATTATTTTTATCGGTGAGCACAAAGGGGTTCCAATACAAAGTAGTTCGAGCATCTATCGGGCCGTTAAGTTGGGGCACAAAATAATCAGGCTGATAAAACTCTTTGTATGCGGTATAACCCAATAATTGAACACTTTTAAGTATACTTGTTCCATTATATTTAATCTCATCTGGCTTGCGTGTATAAATAACAATGGCACCTGAAGCACCTGAACCTGAAGCACCCATAAATGGTGGACGAAATACTTTAATATAAGCAATGTCTGTCATTTGAATATGCTGAACGTCGTAGGCATCTGCGGGCATTTCATTCAAGAAAATTTCAGGCGAACCTTCACGCCAAGTAAGTGCTGTGGTATCGCCAGGTTCTAAACTATGCGACATAGTAAGTCCAGGCACTTGGTTTTGTAAGTAATGAAAAACATCTAACGAACCTTTGGCGGTTTCATCGTTTAATACATCAAATGCAAAACCATTATTGCCTTTAAATAAACCAGAAGCATATTTATCGTCTAATATTTCTTTTGCAGTTTTAACTTTTGAATTCACAATTACTTCTTTTAGCAAGCCATTTTTGGCTTCTTTTTTTAGCCTTTCTATGTGTTGATTAATAGAATCGTTGCTTGCAAAAACTGCACTATCAATATCGCCTGTTTTAGATACTTCAATGTTTTTAAACAGAGGTGTTTGGGAAATAGGATTTTGAAAACTTACCGCTCCTATCTCATTCAATTTCTTATCAGCATTAAACTGATAAAAGAGCTTTGTAGTATCGTAAAATATCAATTGTTTCAGTTCGAACGTTCCATTTTGTTTTACTTGTGTTGTAAAGTATTGCTTACTACTATCTTTAGATTGCAGTATAAAGCCAAGTATTTCATTGGGTTTAATGCTAACTTGCCCACCAGAAAATACTTTCCCTTTTATTTGTAAATAATCGGTTTCTTTTTCATTAATAATATTGGGGGTTTTAAGGCTTACAATATTGTTCCAGTTATAGCGTCGCCACCCGTGTGTAAGCATTACCAAATCAAGATTATGTTTGGTAACATCTTCATTACCTAAAAAATAAAAAGAAGGATTATGAACATAGCCTTTGATATCATCCGTTAACAATAGTTCGCTAATGATATTGCTAGACGAATCATTAGCCAAACTTGCATCTGTAATTGCTACTGACATATTTGATAATAAGCTATCAGATACTGTAATTTCAAAACTATTTTTCGCCCTTTTAGCTACATCTTTTTTTACAGTAGTAATGATTGGAAAAAATTGATGCAGAAAATTATTTACAAATACAATACGTTCTGCTATAGGCAACCAATTATTATCAAACAGCGTAAGCTGAACGATACCCGTAGGCAAACTATCTATTGGTATTGAAGCAACTACTGTTTTTTTTGTGCTAAGGTTTAAAGCAGCATTATAAATTTCTTGTTGGTGCTGTGTTGCAATTATGTGTAACGACTTTAAATTATCGGCGATTGATATAGATCGAGATATTGCATATATAATTTTATTTTTTACAATTTGTGCAGATAAAATAGCACCATTTGATTTTGCAAGCGGCAATTTTGTGCTGTAATTATTGCCTAATTCATCTACCCAATTGCAGGTATAATTATCTTGCAACCCTGGTTGAAAAAGTAGAAAACCCATGCCATCGTGCAGTGGCACAATCGAATCTACTAATTCATTTTTACTATTAATAATTGCACCTCTAAATTGTATAGGTTTGCCATAAGCATTAGTAGCTAAATAAGCAAGTTTAGATTGTACACCAGTTACTAAATCACCACCTTCTGGAAAAAAGTGTAATGTGGAAGTAATATCTGTTGGGGTAGTTTTAGGGCTATTTTTTTTATTATAAATTCTAATTGTTTTCGAGTAGATAAAAGCTGTATCAAAGTTTAACATCCATTTGGTATAGGCTTTTAAATGCAGTGCCTGACCTTTATAATTTTGCGGCACTTCAAACTGACTTCTAGCTGTAGCATCAAATATTGGCTGAGAGGTATGTTTTAAAAGTAAACCATTATCATCATACCAATCAATAAAAAGGGTTTTACTGTATTTAGAAGGGTTTTTACCAGCAAGCAAATACGCTTTTATCCAAATAGTTTCGCTGTTGTTATACACAGACTTATCTAAATGTAAATGTAATTTCTCATGCTGAAATTGATTCTTGTAAATAGCGAGCATCGAATCAATTTGCTGGGCACGACCAAGCAGGCAAACACTCAATAATAGAAGAATATATATCTGCTTCATAAATACAAATGAAAACAAGTTTACACAAATAGAACTAGGAATGACAACTAAAAAAGAGACTCAAAAGTCTCTTTTTTAGTTATTTAAAAACTACCAAATGTTGGTTATTGATTCTTATCAAGAGTAAATGACACATAAGGTAATCTTGAACCTGTAGCGCCAGAATAGCCCATTGCAAAAACAGTAAATACTTGACGACTTTGCAAAGCATTAACACTAGCATAAGTAGCTAAAGCTGTAGATGTAGGCAATGCACCCGCAGGTCTTATAACCCAAGTAGGCGTTGCAAATGTGGCATAATTAGGTGCATTGATACCAGTTTTTACACCAAACGTGTCAGAGGCTTGCAGGTATCCAATATTAGACTTGATTAGCATACCATTCAAATACAAATCTAAGGCTGGCACATTTGGCATCAGATTTACAAAACGAAATCTTGCATAACCTGTGTCTAAGTCAGAAATATCGTTTTTAACCAATAATGATTTTGTAAGATTACTTGAGCTATTCACCAGCGTATCAGCAATATGCAATGTGTAAGCCATGGTATCTGTCATTGTTAAAACTGTGGAAAATAAAACAATAGAATCAACATCGGTACCTACTTTAGGTCGTACTACTGAGACAGAATTTGTTCCGAGAGGAACAGATAAGTACAAAGCATAGTTACTACCATTTGTATTGTATCCGCCGCCAGGAAAAGGCGTTCTTGCCGTAATCAAGTTACTTACAGCAAGATTATTAACTTTTAGTAATACTGTAGGATTGCCAGCATAAGCCGACGCAAAGTTAATTTTTAGCAGACTTTTCCCCGATACACCATAAGACAAATAAGGCTGATTGGTGATGCTGTTATTTTTAGAACAGCTCACAACAAAAAGAATTACAGTAGCAATAGAAAAATATTTCAATATATTTTTTTTCATTTCTTACTATTTTGAAGTTAAAACTAAGGTTGTGTAAACCATTGTTCTTTTGTATGATAATCTGATGCCAAAGCGCCTATAGCCTGTAATGCAGGTATGTTATACAAATACTCTGAATTGTAACGTGGTCTACATCTATAAGCAAGCTTACCATTATTGTATTGGGTTAAAGTAGTTGGTAAGGTAAAACCTGCATATACTTGTTTACCTGTAACGGGATCTAAATCTACATAGTGATATCTACGCATATCTGTCCATGTTTCGTGAAAACCATAACCATATAATGCAATATATTTTTGCAACATTATTTGCGACAATGTTAAATCTGTAGCAGCCAAAGGCACTACAGCAGGATTTGCTAAATAGGCTGCTTGCGACGCAGGTGTGATTTTTAGCGAATCTGGAATTCTACTACCATACTTTGTAGTAAGTAATTCAAAACTTAAATTAATGCCATTTTTATAGGCTTGTAAAGCTGTTGATTTATCACCTTTTCTAAAAGCGGCTTCGGCTTTCATAAACTGTAAATCGCACGCAGTAATTACGGGAAATTCGGCTAGGTTATTAAAAATATATCTTCCAGAATCAGGCACACCAGTCGATGTAGAAGAAAACGGTTGTCGCCAGAAATTTTTCGGCTGGTTGGCTGTTACAGACAAGCCTGGGCTAGTTGTTCCTAAATTAGGTACAACTCCTTTGTAAGATACAGTTGATTTTGTAATTGGCAAGACTGCATTTTCATTAATTAAATAAGGTGTTCTTGGATCGAATATACCTGTAAATGGAGAAGCTGTAGAAGCGCCTGTTAATAGATCCGCTATAAAAGCAGACTGACGTAAAGTGGCAATATTGCCTCTATAAGCACCGTAATAGTTATTTAAACCACTAAAGTTACCGCCTACCCATTTTTGTGTAGCGTTATCAGCATTTGAAGTAATTGATAAATCTACATATTTCAAAACAGAGTCTGCATAGCCTTGTGTTGCATAAAAAGATTTATTACTAAGGTGCGCAAATGATCTTGCTTTAATGGCGTAAACAAATTTCTTCCATTTATTCACGTCGCCGCCATAAAAATAAGTATCACCAAGAGCCAAATTAGTAGGGCTAACATTCCCATCCGTTCTATTTAAATAAGCGATTGCATTATCGCATATTTTTCTGACAGAATCATAAACAGCTGATTGTGGATCGTAATCAAATTGACTTTGACTCGTATTAAAAGCTTCTTTTAAGATTACTTCGCCATATTGTTCAGTAAGGGTTAACCAACTAAAAGCAAAAACGGCATGTGCAACACCAACATAATCCCATTTTTGCTGATCGGTACCTCGAGAGATAATATATTTAGCGTTAGCACCTATCCCATAATAGTGCATTGCCCAAACATTGCCTGTATTGTCGGAAGCCGTTCCAAAAACACCACCCATTTGGTCGTAATTGTCGCCTGTAGTATATAAATTCCAAAACTGAATGTATCTACCTAATAATACCGCATCTGTGGCAGGCCCATATGAGCCACCACCACCGCCAGCAGGTGGTGCCGCAGTAGATGTCATTTGGTTAATAACATTTGGTAAAATAGATTCAATAGGGACTTCTACAGGGTTATTTGGGTTAAGATAATTGTCATCTAACTTTTTAGAGCAAGACAATAAGCTAACAACACCCACAATGGCCAATAAACCTATTATAGATGATGTTTTATATAATTTTTTTTTCATAATGTTTAATTTGATTGTTTTAAATTAAAAGCCAATTCTGAAGCCTGCATTAAAGCTTAAAGGAGCGGCAATATTACCATAATCAAAACCAACTGCACCTACGCCTCTCAACGATGCATTACCGCCATTTGATGAAGGATCTGCGCCAGAATAGTTTGTGAACAAAATCAAATCGTTACAAGTTAAAAAGAAGCTCATGCTTTTAAAGGCGCGTACATATTTATTTAATACTTCTCTTGGCATCGAATAGCTCAAAGAAATATCTCTCAATCTAAACGCTTTAATATTATGCTCTATATAATCTTCCTCAGGCATGTTAGATGTACTGTAGTACAAATAGTTATAATACGGAGTTACCATAATTGCGTTTGCTGTTGGAGAGCCCGTATTTTCTAAACCATTTTGCAACACACCCTTTATCGCTCTAGGTGTAAGTCTGTCTGCGGTTTTTTGAGATTTACCTAAACTGGTTAAATACATATTAGTCGCATTAAATACATCGCCACCTACGCGTAAATCCCATAAGAAACTAAGATTCCAGTTTTTATATCGAAATTTATTAATTGTACCAAGCGTAAACCAAACAGTTCTGTCACCATGTACCCTAAAAGTACCATCATTTACAGGCAGACCTGTAGTAGCATTTATCAAAATAGAACCATCATTAAATGGTAAGCCATTAGGACCCGTTGGTGTTAAATCTTGTCTTCTGTAACCAAAACTTGTGATGGTACCAGTTGTATAGCCCCTTCTTAAACCGCCTCTAGCATTGTTATAAAGCCAGGTTGAAGCATCGTAATAATCACCACCTGCCACATCGATAGATGCTGGAATTGCTAATACTTTATTCCACATATGGTTGAAATTGAACTGAATATTCCAGTCAAAATCTTTCTTACGCATTACTTGATAGCTCAAACTCAATTCGATACCTTGGTTGCGCACGCTAGAGTTATTGGCTGTATTTAATACAAAACCTGTACCGTAGCTAGCTCTAAAGCCCTGCGCAATTTGATCTGTTGCAAGTGTATTATAGTAAGCAACATCCACTGAAACCTTATTGTCAAATAATTTTAACTCAGAGCCAATCTCGTAGGTCTTTTGTCTTTCTGGTTTTAAATTGGGGTTGGCATTGGTAAACGCATATTGTACGGGCACTGGCAGCACAGAACTTGTAACTGTTGGTACAAAGTTCGATTGATTACTATAAGGATCTGGAAGCCTTGCCGTAGATGCTAATGATGCACGTAATTTCCAATAGTTTAAAATATTCTTTTTCAATGAAGGGAATATATCGCTCATAATAATACTTAGACTACCTCCTGGGTAGCTATAGTTTCTATTGGCTTTTGGTAGTACAGAAGATGATTCAAATGCCAAAGAACCAGTCAAGAAGATAACATTATTATAACTAATTTGTCCTTCGCCAAAACCTGCAATTTGCATTGAATTATACAAATTCCACTCAGTTGGCCCAACCAGTGCAGCTCTGCTTAATCTGCTACGGGTTGCAATACCCGTACTACTACTATCATAACTTCTAGTACTATCTTGCGTACCAGAAATACCATATAATTGTCTTTCTGAACTACTCCATCTAGTACCCACTGTTAAGCGGGCATTGAATTTACCAATACTTTTTTTAGCAGAAGCTGTGATGGTATGATTATAGTTTGCTTGCTTGGTCCAGTAATTATCTAGTTGTCCTTTATTAGACAAGGACGATTGCGAAGCAGATTCTGGATCTCTAAATTGAAAGCCTGTGGTAGTGTAATAGTTATAGCCAAACCTACCTGCTATGCTTAACCATTTAGTAGGATTAATATTAATAGCCAAGTTAGCACCGTAGTTATCAGTCTTATCTTTTGAGACATTTCTATTTACATCAAAAAATGGATTATCTATTTCAGAACTTCCACTTAATGGCGCACCACTTACATCGTTATTAGCTAGCAATAAAAAACGCTTGTGTCCATTTTTTAATAAATACACCTCAGCATCATCAGTACTTGGCCACAAAAACAAATTCAATAAATAACCACCAGCACCTTTTAATGCTTTGTCATTATCGCTTCTTGTATAAGTTAAGGATGGCGTAATATCTATATATTTACCAATTTTAGTGGTATTGGTCAATCTAAAAGTACTCTTTGTTAATCGTGTATTGGGCACCACACCAGATTGGTCGTAATAAGAACCACTAAACCTATTGCTTGATTTTGGTGAACCAAATTCAACACTTACATTTTGGGTTTGACCAAATGATGTTTTGAAAAAATTGCCTACATTATCATATAATTTAGAGGTTGGATCCATCTTAGGACCAAAAGCAGAAAAAGTGCTACTGGCTACACCATTTAAACCTTGTTGAAACCCATTAAACATGGCAGGCATATTCTGTAATGACTGTAAGCGAAAACTATTATCATAACTTACTTTCAACTTATTATCAGCCGTAATTTTAGCTTTTTTAGTGGTAATGACTATTGCACCGTTACTTGCAGCACTCCCATACAATACAGTAGCTTCTGGCCCTTTTAATACCGTATACGTTTCAATGTCATTGGGATTCAAATCAGCAATACGATTGGTAAAGTCATTAGATGTATTGCTTTGCCCAGCCGCACCTGCAATATTTGCAGTAGCATCTATGGTAGAGTTATCCAAGATCACACCGTCTACTACAAATAAAGGTTGATTATTTAACGACATTGAGTTAAACCCTCTTAACACGATGGCTGATGACGCACCAGGTACACCAGATGTAGATGTGATTGTAGCACCAGCTACTCTACCTTGTAAGCCATTTAAAAAGTTTTCTCTTTGTGTTTCTTTAACATCGTCGCCACCTACTTTCTGTGCAGAATATCCAAGCTCTTTCGGATTTCTTTTTATATCCATAGCAACAGTTACTTCTTCCAATTCTGTTGATTGACTTTTTAAACTAACAGTGATTGGCTTGTCTGCTTGTACCACTACCTTTTGTGCTTCATATCCTACAGAACTTATTAGCAATGTTTGCCCAGTTGTTGCTTTAACAGTAAAATTACCTTTGTCATCGGTTTGCGTTACGGCACTAGCGCCTACTACTTTAATAGTAACACCACCCAAAGGCGTTTTTTTGTCGGCATCTTTTACTGAACCAGTCACTGTCTGGCTTTGCCCCAATGCTGTAAGGCAAACAAAGAACAGCAACAGCGCCATTCCCTTCAATGGTAAGTGAAATTTTCTCATACTAGTTTATGGTTTTTATTGAAAAGAATGAATAGAAAACTTGCAAAAAATCGCATCATTTTTTTCTTGTGAAAAATAATCTGCGGAAATCATAACAATTTATTCATAACAATAGTACATAGTTACAAATAAAAATTCACACAAACCACACCGCTCTTAACATTTTTTAACAAAATAAGAAAAAATTAAAAAGCTGCATAAAAATGCAGCTTTTTCTAAAAATTAATGTCTTTTGCGTTTTCTATAAGATGTCTAATCCCACAGTTCTATAATCGTTTAGTGCAATACTATCCGGCGCCAACTCGGTAATCAGCGTATCAATAACGGTTATATCACACACTTTTAAGCGTTGAACGGAATTTAATTTCTCAGAAATAGCTAGCGATACTGTTTTGTTAGCACATGCAATCATCGCTTTTTTTACTTCTATCACTTCCCATTCAAGATCGGTAATGCCTTCTTTCGCATCAATACTGTTGGTGCCAAGAAAACAATAATCTGCTTTAATATCTTTTAATCGCAATACGGCTTCAGCACCCACACTCATTTGCGCTGATTTTAACAGCTTGTTGCCGATAAAAATGACATCAATGTTGGGATGGTTTAAGAGCTCTAAAGCAGTAGGCACACTCGGGGTGATAAAAGTGGCGCTTAAATCTTGGGGTAAAGCTTTTACAAGCTCTCTAATAGTTGTTCCACCACTAAGTACGATAAACATACCATCTTTAATTAACTGAACAGCCTTATGTGCAATAGCTTTTTTTTCAGGTAGCGAATAGATATCGTTGTTTTGTATGGTAAAATGAAAAGACTTCGACAAAGCGCCACCATGCACTTTCGTTAACTTACCTTCCTCGTCTAATTCTTGTAAATCTCTTCTTATTGTGTCTTCACTTACATTCATTTGAATGCTTAAATCGCTAGACAATACTTTATTGTGGATATTAATTTGCTGTATTATATACGCTTGTCTTTCTTTTTTTAGCATAGTGCGGGCAGTTGGTGAAGATGGCTAAAATACACTAAAATTTAAAAGTGATGCTTAATTTTTGCGAATTGCATCGCTCGAATATTTTTATTATAACTATATAAAATATTATCAACTCGCTAATTAAGTTAACAAATACTGAAATAGTAAACCTTCAAACCAGCATTTTTAAATATCTAATTACCCAAAACGAGTGGCTACCTTTCGTAATTAGAAATTTTATTGGGCTTTACCTTATTAACTCACCCTTATTAAACTATGCTGCTGTTATTTTGTTGTTCAAACAATCATTAATATAATTCATTATGACAGCAACAAAAGGATATGCAGCACAATCTGCTACTACGCCGCTTGCACCATTTAGTTTCGAAAGACGCGACACAGGTGCTCACGATGTACAAATAGAAATTTTATACTGTGGCGTTTGCCATTCGGATCTACACCAAATTCGTGACGAATGGGGTGGGTCTATTTTCCCAATGGTACCAGGCCACGAAATTGTAGGTCGCATTACACAAGTGGGTAGCCATGTTACTAAATTTAAAGTAGGCGATTTAGCTGGTGTGGGCTGTTTCGTTGATTCTTGCCGCACTTGCCAAAACTGTAAAGATGGTATCGAACAATATTGCGATGAAGGTATGGTAGGTACTTATAATGGCCGTGAAAGATTGACAGGCGCTCCAACTTACGGTGGCTATAGCACAAGCATTGTTGTTGATGAAAATTATACACTTCATGTGTCTGATAAATTACCACTTTCTGGTGTTGCACCTTTATTGTGTGCAGGTATTACTACTTATTCGCCTTTGCGCCACGTAGGTGTAACCAAAGGGCATAAAGTGGCTGTTCTAGGTCTTGGTGGTTTAGGCCACATGGCGGTAAAATTTGCCGTGGCTTTTGGCGCAGAAGTTACCATGTTGAGTTCTTCACCATCTAAAGCAGCTGATGCTGAAAGATTGGGTGCACACCACTTTGCACTTACCAGCGATGCGGAAACCATGAAAGGCTTACAAAACAGTTTCGATTTTATCTTAAATACTGTTTCTGCACCACACGATTACAATACTTACCTTAATTTATTACGTACTAATGGTACCATGATTGTAGTAGGTGTGCCACCTTCACCATCACAAGTACCTGCGTTTAACCTTATTGCTAAACGTAGAAGCATCATTGGTTCGCTAATTGGCGGTATTAAAGAAACCCAAGAAATGCTAGATTTTTGTGCCGAGCACAATATCGTTAGCGATGTAGAAATTATTGATATTGATAAAATTAATGAAAGCTACGAGCGCATGTTAAAAGGTGATGTTCGTTACCGTTTTGTAATAGATATTGCATCTTTGAAGAAATAATGCACCATTGATATTAAGAAAAGAGCTGCTTCAATAGTTGAAGTGGCTCTTTTTATTTTGAGGTTACTGCAGCACCACTATACCATTTTACTGATACGTTTTATAGCGCATTGTACAATCCATAGTGATACTTAGTTGGTACTGGGATAGGCAATGTCGCTAGGGTTTAGCCATAATGTTACATTAATGCTTATGGTATTTTTATAATAAATAAGGGTTACTAAGCGCTAATAAATATGGCATCTTTACTTTATCTATACATTATCTATACTTTATCTGTACTGTATCTATGCTTTATCCATACCTTACCTACGAAGGATGAACGAAGGAATGGTGCTTCTTTTATACTTGAGACTAGCTTTAAGGTGGGCTTAGCGTGGGCTTTTACTGGCTTTAAATACATTTGATATATTCTCTATAATTATACCTTTTTGGTGTGTAACTTTCTATTTTATGCATGATTTTTATACTAATTAATGTGTTGTAAATTTTTTGCTTAAATTAGGTTCTAAGATTTTTATTGTGTTACTATTTATACATTAGTATCATGTATCTAAAATACTTTGTTTTAAAGATTGATGGATGAGTATATGGTGTTTGATACACAGAGATAAGCCCATCTTGTTTTTAGAAGAACAATGATTTGTCGTTTATCATTCATCATTCTTATGGCTAATCTATGATGCTTACGACGCAACCATTACTTTTGCGAAAATTTTTTACATGGAAGCAACTGCAACTAGCGGATTAATTACGACAGAGATTTTTGAAGCCTTACAGCAAATTGTTGGTGCGCAATATATTTTAGCCGACCAAGAAAACTTGCAACACTACGGCCACGACGAAACTGAAAAATTATTATATCTACCAGAAGTGATTGTAAAACCAGCCACTACTGAAGAAGTTGCAGCTATTATGCGCTTGTGCAACCTGCACCTTATTCCTGTTACCCCTCGTGGTGCTGGCACGGGTTTAAGCGGGGGTGCATTACCACATTTGGGTGGTGTATTATTAAGCACTGAACGCTTAAATAAAATCATTCAAATAGACGAAAGAAACCTACAAGTAACCACCGAGCCAGGCGTTATTACCGAGGTATTGCAAGATGCTGTAAAAGCGAAAGGCTTGTTTTACCCGCCAGACCCAAGCAGCAAAGGCAGTTGCTTTATTGGTGGCAATATTGCCGAAAACAGTGGTGGCCCGAAAGCTGTAAAATATGGTGTAGTTAAAGATTATGTGTTAAACTTAGAAGTGGTATTACCAACAGGCGATATTATTTGGACTGGTGCTAACGTGCTTAAAAACTCAACTGGTTACAACCTGACACAACTAATGGTAGGTAGCGAGGGTACATTGGGCATTGTTACTAAAATTGTATTAAAGTTAATTCCACTGCCTAAGTACGATTTATTAATGCTGGTACCATTTGTAGATTTAGAAAAAGCTAGCGAAGCTGTAAGCGCCATTTTTAGAGCAGGCTTCACCCCTAGCGCTTTAGAATTGATAGAGATTGATGCGTTGCAAATTGTAGCCAAAATGGTAGATAGCCACGCCGTTCCTGTAACGCCAGATATTGCGGCGCACTTAATTATAGAAGTAGATGGCAACAATATGGATGTATTGATGAGTGAAATGGAACAAATAGCCGAACTTATGGCAACTTATGAAGGTGGTGAGGTATTTTTTGCAGACGATGCGCAACAAAAAGCCGAGCTATGGAAGCTTCGCAGAAGGGCTGCTGAGGCTGTAAAATCTGTAGGTTATACCATCGAAGAAGATACCGTTGTACCACGTGCTGAATTACCCGCCTTAATTAGAGGCGTCAAAGCATTGGGCAAGCAATATAATTTTCACGCGGTATGTTATGGCCATGCAGGGGATGGTAACTTACATGTACGTATTCACAAAGAAGGTATACCAAACAGTTATGGCAATGAAGAAATGACCCATATTCTCCGTGCGATGTTCGATTTGGTGTATAGCCTTGGCGGTACTATTAGTGGCGAACATGGTATTGGTTTAATTCAAAAAAAATACATGGATATTGTATTTAAAGAAGCCAATTTAGATATTATGAGAGGCATTAAAAAAGTGTTTGACCCCAATAATATTTTAAACGCGGGTAAAATCTTCGATTCGAAATAATGTTAAAATTAGTTTTACAAGTATACTGATGGTAGAAGCAAGCAAACTTTATGTTTCTTTGCCACGCTATTTGCTTGTTGTAAAAATTATCAACCACTATCAAAACTATTATTATGAAGCGCTTATTTCTTTCTATACTTTGTACTGCATTTGCGTTAGCAGCTTTTTCGCAAGAAGACGAAAAGCCTAAACGCTTGTCTATAGAAGAAGAACCAATGCATTTTCGTAAAGACCATGTATTTATTGGAGGTGGCGTGGGTCTTGGCTTTAGCAGTAGCACCTATGGCAGTAATTTTAATATTGGCATTACACCAGAACTTGGTTATTCTTTCAGCAGTTGGCTAGATGCTGGTGTATCGCTAAACCTTAATTACTACTCTTATAATTACGGCTACTTGGGTGTTGGTACTACTAAACAACGCAGTTTTAATTTTGGTGGTGGTGTTTTTTTAAGAGCTTATCCTTTGCAAGAGTTTTTTATTCAAGTACAGCCAGAGTACAACTTCATTAGTACAAGGCTTACTAATACCAATAATAGTTCTGTATTTCATCTTAACCAAAAAGCACCTAGCTTTTTAGTAGGATTAGGCTATGGCAGACGCATTGTAGGGCAAACTGGCTTTTATACAGCTATTTTACTCGATTTAGGTCAAGACAATTCTTCGCCTTACCGTCAAGTAACCACAGATGCTTATGGTAACCCAACAGGTACTACAACCGCTATCCCAGTTATTAGAGCAGGTTTTACATTTTATCTGCATCCAAAAAAGCAAAAATAGCTTCAGGAGAGTCGCATATAATGAGGCGTTCTTGCCAATGATCGTATAAAAAGCCCGCTTGCTGCATGGTATTAATATGTGCTATTAAATGATTGTAATAGCCAGCAGAATTTAGTAGCAATATCTTTTTGGAATGAATTTTCAACGTGTTCCAAGTGAGCATTTCAAATAGCTCATCTAATGTACCATTGCCACCTGGTAGTATAACAGCGGCATCGCATAGTTCATACATCATGCGCTTGCGCACATGCATATCTGGCACTACTTTTAGCTCTGTAATATTTTTATGATCTTGCTCCCAAGCCAATAGCAATTCTGGAATAACACCTATTACTTCACCCCCATTTTCCATCACACTATCTGCAATAGCACCCATTAAGCCCACACTGCCGCCACCATATACCAGTTTAATATTTCTAGCAGCCATCATTTGCCCCAAAGCCTTCGTATCACTTATAAACAAAGGATTGGCGCCAGTTTTACTACCACAAAACACCGCTAAACTATTTACCATAATATGTTAATTATTATAATTTTCTAGACAATCGTTAGCAATATTATTGCTTTACAAATAATAAAGCCAACACAAGATGTTATGTTGGCTTTATCTTTTTGTTGCGTCAAATTTTTTCTTGCAGCAATACCCAATGGCTTAAATTATGTGCAATCTGCGAGACCGATACATTTACAATTCTCTTACCCAAATATTTTTAAAGCTAATAGGCACGCTTGGGTCGCCATGTGCTTGTAATTTAATAGGCGAAGCGCCATGTGCTTTATAGACAGGTGCACCAATATAGGTAGTAGCACCTTTTAGTTCAACATTGTTTTGTAGTAATACCCCATTGTGTAGCACCGTTACTCTTGCAGGAGATTTTAAAGAACCATCCGTATTGAAACGTGGGGCTGTCCAAATAATATCATAAGTCTGCCATTCGCCCGGTTGCTTACATGCATTGGCTAGCGGGATAAGTTGCTTGTACACACTACCTGTTTGTCCATTTACATAGGTGGTGTTGTTGTAGCAGTCTAAAATTTGTATTTCATAGCCTAAATCGCCTGCCCCTGTTGATGCTAAAAACACACCACTATTGCCACGCAATTGCCCTTCGCCAGTAATATTTTTAGGAATACGCCATTCAAGATGTAACTGGTAATCGGTAAAGCTTTGCTTGGTTTGTATGTTGCCAGCTTTTTTGTTTACGGTAAGGATGCCTTTTTTTACAACCCAATCTGCAGGTTTGGTATTATCATTGGTAGATACCCACTTATCTAAACTCGTACCATCAAATAGTACAATGGCATCAGAGGGTGCATCGGCAGCCGTTTTACCCGGCGTAACAATTTTAGGTACGGGTGACCAAACTTCTGTGGCTTTAGGATCGCCTTGTGCCAACAATTGGCTTGCTGCCATGGTGAGTGCCATGCAGGTTGTTAAAACATATTTCTTCATAATGACAAATTTAGACTGCTAATCTAACTGTATTTATTACACAATAAACACACTATTCGCTTGCAAACGTTATTGGGGATAATCTCACTAGAAATTTGTTTGCCTTTTAAGAAATACCACCGCCATCATGCATCTAGCGCTGCCGCCGCCATTGGTTTCTATAGTGGCAATATCTACATCAATGATGGGTTCTTGGGTTTCTACAGGGCAAACACATTAACATAAGTATTTTAGTGAAAGACCCTCTAAATAAATAGGCGAATTTAGAGGTAGACTTTTGCCTCATAGCTGCTTGGGGCTTTCGGATTATGGCATCAGGGATGCCTTTTATCTGTACTTCGACTTGCCTTGCGGAACAAGCCTAAAAGCGGATGAGAAAAAAAGGTGGGTTGGGAATGAATAACGAATAATTAATAATGAACAATGAAATTTTAATGCGTTTGCCTATACGCTACCACTGGATAAATTAAATTATTTATGCTTGTTCTGCACTTTATATACATTATATCTGTACTTTCATGTTCACAAAATATGACTTATGGCAATAGCAAAAGGTATTATTGGTAAAGGCCTCAGGGGGCAGGTAGGTAGAAAATACGTTTATAAAAAGTATGGTAATAAGACAGTGGTAACCGCTTATCCAAATATGAAAAACATTCGGCCAAGTGTTGCGCAATTAGCGGGGCGAAGTTTATTTGCAAAAGCATCTGTGTTTGCTCGTGATGCAATAAAGGATCCAGTAATGTGTGCCCAATTTGCTGCAAGGGCCAATCCTGGCCAAACGCCCTATCGTTGTGCTGTAAGTTTGTTTATGAAGGGTAAGGTATAGGGTATTATAGCTAATGTATGCTATATTGGGATGTAGTCACCTAGGGCAAGCTGCATTACAGCTAAAAACTAGCTCTGATTCCATCATGTAAAAGGTTGATTTTAATTCATGCCATATGCTTGTAGGCGATATGACCAATATTGGCTAAAGCTTGGGGATATGAACCATATTAAATTTAGCAGAGAATATAGGGAAACGCAATTAGTCCACTCAATGGTTTTATTATAAAATTGATAATGATTTTAGATGCGCTCATCATACTGTGACTGCAGTTCAATTATTGTTGAAATGAATTCGTAATGATTGGCATCAACAAGCCCGAGATGCCTATGGCTATAGTTTGAATTACTTTACTAACGATTACCAGCCTATAAATACTACCATTACGCCGTTTGCAGCAATCGCCAGTAGCTTACAGTCCTCTAATACAGGGGCTTCATTATACAATGGTAACATTCGAGCCATGTTAGTGAATATTCCATCGTTGAGCAATGGTAGTGCTTATTTGTACGGTTACCGATACGACCAATTAAATCGAATTGTTGGCATGGATGCTTTTACAGGGCTTGCCAGCAATAATAGTTTTAATGCTAGCATTACAACTGATTACCAAGAGCGTATAAGCTACGACCCCAATGGCAATATTAAAACTTACTTGCGCCACGGTGATAGCAGGACTGCGACTACAGGAATGGACAATTTGGCTTACAATTACATACCCAATACAAACCAACTATTACAAGTAACTGATGCAGTCACTGCGACATTGCCCACTGATTATACTGATATTAAAACCCAGCCCGCTAATAATTACGCTTACGATGCGATTGGAAACTTGGTAAGTGATACGCAGGGAGGTATTAACAATATTACTTGGACAGTGTATGGTAAAATACAAACTATTACAAAAGCCAACGGCACAGTTATTAATTATACTTATGATGCTAGTGGCAATAGAATAAGTAAAACAATAGGCAATACTGCCACCTATTACGTGCGTGATGCAAGCGGCAATGTAATGAGTGTGTATAGCAGCACTGGGGCAGGTAATTTAACCCAAACGGAACTACATATGTATGGTAGTAGCCGCATTGGTATTTATAATGTAAATATTGATGTAACAAATACAGCAATTACTAGTACAACTACTACCTTTACAAGGGGTAATAAGTTCTTTGAGTTGAGTAACCATCTAGGTAATGTGTTAGTAACCATTAGCGATAAAAAGTTGCAATACAGTAGTAATAATTCTTTAATAGACTACTACACCGCAGATGTTGTAACAGCAAGTGATTATTATCCTTTCGGGATGCAACTAGTAGGTAGAAAATATACGCAATCTAATAGTGCTTATAGATACGGATTTAATGGAAAAGAGGATGATAAGGGTATTACTGAAGGTGGGCAAGATTATGGGATGCGTATTTATGATAGTAGAATAGGCAAATTTTTAAGTGTTGACCCATTGACGAAAAGCTATCCATATTTAACACCATTTGCATTTGCTGAAAATGATGTTATCAGTTGTATCGATTTGGATGGCCTCGAAAAATATAGAATTGTTGGTAGAAGTTTTGCACCATTAGGTTCGTTTAAAACAACTCATTTTGAGAGTAAAGCGGATGGAAGGACTAAATTTTCAATTGCGGATTTCAAAAAAGTCTCAGCTAGAATACATGTGCAAGTAAATGTAAATATGAGTTCCGGGTATTCTTTAGAAGAAATCTCAAGTCAAGCTACAATTGATATGTTAGGCAATTCTTGGCCAATCAAAAATCAGAATATAGAGCTCACTGAAAGTTCATTTGATTTGAAGAGTGAGGAAGAAAGGAAAGCAACCTTAAGGGGTAAGTATAGCGCTCAGAATGGAATGAATTTTGGGCCTCAAATTGACATTCAATTCGATATTACTATTAAAGTTGATGACAATAAACATACTACAAATATCTCAACGACTATTACTGGAAATGTATTTCCAGCTCAAGAAACAATGATTTTTGATGAAAAAGGTACTGGGATATTTTTAGGCGTCTCTATTGCAAGGGGCAACCCTTGGACTGGTGTTTGGAATTCTGGTGAGGGTAACATACTTTCTCAAAAAAATGTAAAAGTAGCAATTAATAGTAACGGTGATTTTTTAGGTGTATACTCTAAAGACAAAAAAGGTAATGAAATAGTTCTTAGCCCTAGTGCATATAATGCCAATTTTGAAAAAATTGATGTATGGGACGGGAATAAATATGAAGATAAACACTAAAAATGTCTAACATAAAATCATGAAAAAAAACATTTTTTTTTTAGTTATAGGATTATTAGGTTGTTTTTGCAAGCCTAAAATAAAATCTATTGAGTTTCAAATCAATCCTAAATATATAGGACCTTGCATCGTTTTCATTAATAATGATACTTTAAATAATAATACTGAAGCTTTTATAATAGATAATGGTCTTGCAAAAATTCATAAAAATCTAACGTCTCGTCCATTTATATTTAAACATGAAAATGACATATTAAGTGTTGTTCAAATTGGCGAAGAAGATAAAATATTGAGAATGGATAAAAAAATTTTTGGCTTAACACTTAATACACAATCCACAAGTTGTGCTAAACGTTTAGAAACTATTACATTTTTTATCGGCAATAAGTCTGATTATATTAAATGGCTTGATTTACACAAAAGCGAATTTGAATATTTTGAAGAAAAGGGCATAGATTGGTGTAGATATTATAATTCGTTTACTAACTTTTAATATAGTGATGAAGCACTAGCGCAGGTCCCCGCTCTTCGGGATGTTCGTTTACGGCATTCCGAAGTACAGATAAACAGGCATTTGTAATGCACTAATTTCATTTTAAGTTCTTTGAATTAGCCTTTTATTTTCATAGAAGGCTACTATCCTTTCGGTATGCAATTACCCGGCAGAAAATATACACAAACTAATAGTGGGTATAGGTATGGCTTTAATGGAAAGGAAAATGATAAAGACATTAGCGAAGGCGGGCAGGATTATGGGATGAGGATAAGTGATAATAGGTTGGGTAGGTTTTTGAGTGTGGACCCATTGCAAAAGAAATATCCTGAACTAACACCGTATCAATTTGCCGGGAACAGCCCTATTAAATTTATTGATTTAGACGGGCTTGAACCTGCAGAACCTGGTATGAAGCAAGGACAAAGTAGTGTCGCAGCTAAAAACGGGACTGAAAACTTTTTTAATTGGAGTTGGAATGTTGATAAGAAATCAAAGAAAGGAACTTGGGTCCAAGGAAGTTCTACAATGTATCAAAATGGCGATGTTGCTAATACAAGCAGCCATGATGATGACACAAAAACATATCATCCAGAAGTGGAAGTTAGACCTGTTTCTGTCAATCGCTTATCCAGCCTTTCACCAATGCCATTACCCAAAGTAGATGATAATAATTTAGGTATCCGATACGGTGATTTGGCTACCGCATTTACTGCAGGTACAAAATTAGAAAATGATGCTTCCCAAGCAGAGGCACAACAGTTGTTAAATAATTTTGTAAAAGGTGCAAATAAAATATTATCCTTTGACCCTACATCAAACATGGCACGCATACTAGGACAAGACCAAGCTTTTGCAAAACTTGCTCAATCTTTTGAGCAACAAGCTTTGACTTATTATAACAGTAAAGGAACTTTGGAAGGTTTTGAAGGTAATAAGGTTCTAAGAAGTTTAGGTATGCCGTATATAAAAGGCACATGGTATATGCATACAGTTTTGGGAGGTACACAACAATGGAATGCGCAGATAACTCAAATTTCAGCAAATCAAGTCAAAGTACGATATATGGTTTGGGATCACTTTGGTGCAGGAACAGATGATGCACAATCAAAACTTCCAGCTTTATCATCACTATATTGGCTGCAACATAATTCGCCACGCTATTACCCATCCACATCCAGAAACTATGCACCATTTAATTGGAATATTAGAGTCAATAGATAAAACATTAGTAAATGAACAAATCAATCACCTTAATAGTTTTGTCAGTTTTAGTAATTGCCAAAATATCTTGCAGTTATTCAAATTCAAGTATGCAAGATGATTGCAAAATAAAAGAGATAAGAACTTTGTTTACGATACCAGGAGTTTATGAGGGTAAAACTGCAGGGTATTCGCACTATGCATTAATTCCAGATTTTTCTAAAAAATGTATGGATAGTGTTACAATGGTTAATCTAGCTATAAAATATAGTGATACTGTTAAAGTTGGTAATCCTGCAGACATAATCATGTTTTTTAATTCTGATAGAGATTTTGTTCAAAACGAAACTTCACAGGTTATGGAAGAAATTAATAAAAGTTGTTTAGTAGTGATAGGGCTTGACGTCAAAACTAAAAGGCCTAACGATTTTATATTTTACAATCAGAAAGGTGAAAGACTTTATTGGGGGAATAGATGGTTGCCAAATGGCAAGTAAAAGTCTTCACTCTTCTTAATGTTTGTTTAGTGTACTACAAAGTATATATAAGCAGGGTCTTCTAATGCCTAAATTTCATTTTAAGTTCTTTGAATTAGCCCTTTAATTTCATAAAAAGCTGTCATCCTTTTGGGATGGCCATGCCAAGTAGAAAATATATGCAAACAAATACTGCTTACCGTTACGGGTTTAACGGTAAGGAGAAGGACAAAGATATTTATTGCGAGGGAAATGCTTATGATTTTGGAGAGAGGATAGAAGATCCACGTTTAGGGCGTTGGCTAAGTTTAGATCCTTTAATGAAAAATTATCCTTCACTTAGTCCTTATAATGGATTCGGAAATAATCCTATAATTATGAAAGATCCAGATGGAAGGGATATAGTTTATTTTAATAGGCAAGGTCAGGAAGTCTTAAGAATACAATCAAGTACAAGGTTCGAGACGTATGTTGAGGTTAATAAGAAGAACAATGCAGTTCATAATGTTTCCCCTTTTAATTTTTCTGCATCAGCAGGTACAACGACAACCAGTAGACCTATCCCATTTGTGAATGAGTTCCAAAAAGTACCAATGCCTGATATTATCACTGAAAAACTTACGACTAATAAAGACAAGGACGGAAATTGGATAATTGAAAAAGGTTTAAGCGCAAAAAAATATCAGCAATACGATTATCAAATTGCAGCCTCAACATTTTTATTTAACGAATCTAAAAACGATGGCTCACAACAATTTGTTACGGACGGAGGTGTAAAAATACCTACTGCAATTACATCCAAAGTTTCAAATGTATCGCCAACTAATGTAAAAGAACTCATGATGCAGGAGACACACTATGGAACTGATGCACTAATGAACGGTAAAGATGATATAATGCAAGTGAATAATGGGGTAAGTAATTTTCAAGATTATAAACCATATAAAGCTAATTATGGGTTATCTAAAGGAACAGTGCCAAGGCCGTTATTATCTATCACTGCAGGGCTTAAAGATTTACTGACTAAGGGGTTTAAAGGGGGCGTAACTTATGATTCTATGACAGGGACGCAAACATTCACTTTTCAAGGATGGCTTCAGGCAGGGAAAAATTATAATGGTAATGGCGTTCCTAATTATTTGGAAAGTTTACAACATATGGAATCAACAAAAAGAGCACCTACAGCAAATGATTACTAATAAAAAAACATTCTTTATACTGTTATTGTGTTGTATATTTTTAAGAATATATGGACAAGACTACAATAAAATATGCTAGAAAGCACTATTACAAAATAAGGCTGGAAAACAATATTCAGCTATCACAGACTCTACTGCTACGTATGTTACTTTTTTAGGTCAAGTTTTTTCTAATGGAAAGAATTATAAAATTATTTCTATAAAAAATACATGGGGTATTAATAAACGTACCAATGGTTATTTATGTATTTATAATGGGAATAATCAATACGTTGGAAGGTATGTTTTAGGCGATGCGTTAGACTTGCCTGTTAAATTATATAAGGGCGATCTTTTTTTTACAAATAAGAATAAAGATTGCAAAAAGAATCTCACTAAAAAAATCAGCTTAAAATTTGGTTTACCAAGTAAGATATTTATTCCGGCTTGCGATGGTATGGGAGATATTTATGAATTTACAGATTGATTTAGGTTTGACTATTTCTAAAAAGCCGTTGATTGCTCAGCGGCTTTTGTATTTTACGAAGCATACGCCTGTTTAGCCCTGTAATCTAGCTAGTGTAGCAATCACAACTTATACTACTGCTGCTTTTGAAGCTACAGCTTCTGAGAGGCTTATAAGTGGTAGTTACAATCTTGGTTCTCAATATATACAAAATGGAACAGACTCAAAAATTGGTTGGGGATTGGAAAATGTTAAAAATATTAATCTTTCAAGTTTTGCATTATCAATTATTAATCCAGATGCAGAAGCAACAAATGCTGTACTTGGTAACTTTGGGAAAACATCAATAGCTGATAAATTCAACAAAGCTGTTGGAGGCAGTGATTTTACCTTAAAGAATCGAGTTTCGGCGCTGCAATTGATTATGGTACTGGGAAATTTGGTGGTATGGTTGGCAAATTAGCCAACAAGTTTAATATCTTTAATAAAACGGGAAGCAAAATAGTTGGATCTACAATAAATAACATGATTTCCATGCCGGCGAATATTATTAATGATGTAAGTTCCCCTGAATCTCGCTCATTTAAAAGTTGACAAAAATGTTAACTTTAAATGAGCGATATGAAAAAGACACGATTCACAGAAACACAAATTGTAAAGGCTATTCAAGAACATGAGAATGGT